>NZ_JCBAJY010000007.1:0-281286 GCF_059766615.1 Nocardioides sp. Z43_10
GCAGGTGTGGTCGATGAGGGTCAGGCGTTCGACGAGGCGGTCGGGGGTCTCGTAGGCGTTGACGTGGACGTGGTCCTGGAGGTCGATGACCGGCTTGATGGTGATCTGGGTGTCGGGGGTGGCGCACCAGTCGCGGACCTGGTCGAGCGAGACGAAGGAGGCGGTGTTCTCCACGCGCGCCAGGTGTACGGCGCTGGCGGCGTCGGTGTCGGTGCTGCAGTCGGGGTGGGCGCCAGCGTCGTCGAGGCCTCGGGCGCGTAGCGCGTCGTGGGAGAGGTGGACGTAGAGCACGACCTGCCGCGGTCGTCGGGCCGCTGCACGCGACCGGTGGGCGGCAGTACCCGCGTCATGCGGGTTGTGCGGTTGATCGGGAGCACCTGGTGCCTCGGATCCACCGCACTGACCTGCGCCCGGCCCCTCGCCGGCGCCCAGGTCGAGGGCGAGCTGGCGTCGGGCGAGCTCCCCGGCGGCCTTCGCCCGCCGCACCCCGAGCGGGTCCACCGACCCCAGCGCCTGCTGCTGCGCCGCACCGGCCGCGACGGCCGCGTCGAGGTCGAGAGCGTCGGCGAGGTCGAGCTCACCGCGCACGGTCATGGTGCCGTCGTAGGAGACCTGGTCGGTGTCGATGTCGAAACACCGCCCATCCGCAGCCGCGCGGCGCCGAGCCTCGGCCTCCTCGGGCTGGAACCGGACCCGCGCCTCTTCGATGAGCCGGTCCAGGGCGGCGAGACCGATCTTGTGTGCGACTGCGGCGACGTGGGTGTCCACGAACCCCGCACCCGCTGGCACCAGGCTCATCGTGGCGTCCGCGATGCGCCGGGCTTTCCACGCCACGAGATCACCGCTGACGACCTGCGCCCAGACCTTGGGGAGGCAGTGGCGCAGCTCCAGGGCCTGCCCGACATACCGCCGCCCGGCGTCGGTGGACATTCCGATGGCGAGGGCGAACTCGGTGACCGCGAACTCCGCCACCAGGGGCGCCCCGGGTCCGGCGACGGGGATCCCGTGGTCGCCGTACGGCCCGTGGATGACCGCGGCCGCTTCAAGGGACTCCACCGAGTGCATCGCGGCCCAGTCCACCGCCAGCTGCAGCTGCTCGGCCTCCGCGCGGTCCGCGGTGGTGCGCCGTACTCGCGCGGCGTCCAGCACCGCACGGGCGGTGTCAGGAGTCGCGGTCCGGGTCATGGATCCACTCAAGCAGGCGCCACCGACAGTCCTGCCCCCAGAAACCGCCACGACACGCGGACTGTGGAGAACTCATTCGAGTTGATTCTGAGGACGCCCCCTCGCGCTCGCCCCTCGGCGATCCGAGTCCAGCTCCGCCGGCGCCCGGACTACTTCGAGGGCTCGGGGACGGTGCAGTCGACCTTGGGGTTCACCCCGAGGTAGTTCAGCGGCCCGGCCACGATGGTGAGGACGGTGTCACTGGTGGTCTTGCAGTTCACCTTGCGATCGTCGGAGAAGTAGTCCCGCTGGTAGGCGGCCAGGGCGCCGATCACCAGCCAGACCACGATCAGGGCGCTGAGCAGACTGCTGACGGCTTTCATGGAACGTCTCCTGTCACTGTGCGGGTCTGTGCCGGGACCCGATACCCCGTTCCGCGGAGCGCAGTCACCGGCCGGGCGAGCTCACTCGCCGGGGAAGTCCTGGGGCGCCCCGCCCAGGCGGACCCGGCGCACGGCGGCGTCCACCAGCGCCGAGACGGCCCAGGCCCGCTGCGCGCCGACGCTGTTCGCGACCAGTGCGGCGTACGTCGCGGCGCAGCCGTCCTCGATCTCGATGGCCGCCTCGCGGCGCTGCTGGGAGGTGCGCAGCGGGGCGGGGATCTCGTAGGCCGAGGCGGCCGCGACCGGCTCCTGGCCCAGGTCGCGCAGCGCCCGGGAGAGCTCGTCGCGCCGGGAGCGGTGCAGGGCGTAGCCCCGCGTCAGCTCCGCGTTCAGCTCCGCCTCCGCCGAGGCCGACGTCCGTGCGCCCAGCACCGCGTAGAGCCACGCGGCGGCGTGCTCCGCGGCCAGCGTGCGCTGCAGGGCCTCCGGCGTGCTCACGAGGTCTCCGCCGATCCCGGCGTCACCGGCAGCGCGACGGGAAGAGCCGCCAGGTGCTGGGCCACCGATGCCGCCATCACCGCGAGCAGCCGGGCGAAGGTGCCGCTGTCGGCCTGCTCGGCGAGCGAGCCGAGGTCGCTCTGCAGCGCCTGCTCGCGGCGCCGTAGGCCGGCCCAGGCCCGGGCGGGGTCGGCCGGGCTGGTGGCGCTGGCAGGCGGCGCGGGGTCGGGGACCGCCTCGCTGAGCAGGTCGCGGTGGGCCTGCTGGGCCTGGGCCAGGGGGTCGAGCAGGCCCGCGGCTGAGCGGTGGCGCGCGGCAACCGCCACGACGAGGGCGAGGGCGGCGTCGATGCGCTCGAGCGCCTGGGCGGCCAAGCTCTCGTCGAGGACGGCCTCGTCGGAGGGGGAGTTGTCGGGGGACGGTGAGCCGGAGGGGTCGGGGCTGGCACCCGGCGTGTCGCAGGCCGTGAGTGCCGTGACGCCGACCGCGAGTACGCCGCCGCGCAGCGCCGCCCGGCGGGTCGTCTCGCGCCGTCCCCACGGGACCAGGTCGTGCGCCGGGCGGGCAGGGTCGGTGCTGGACACGCCGACGACCCTATCGCCGCGCGCCGGGACGGCGCCGACGACGCCGCCGGGACGCGCAAACGGCGATGGTCGGGAAGGCCTTCGCAACGGCTAAGGTGGAGGCTCTACAACAGCACAAGGAGGTAGCTATCCCCGTGAGTACCGCCCGTCAGGACGCCACCCGGGACCGCATCGAGTCCGAGCTCTCCGGACCCCTCAGTGCGCTGGGTCTCGATGTCGAGGCCGTCGAGATCACGCCCGCCGGCAAGCGCCGCGTGCTGCGCGTCGCCGTGGACACCGATGGGGGCGTGACCCTCGACGACGTCGCGGACGCGACCCGTGCCATCTCCGAGGTGCTGGACGAATCCGACGTGATGGGGGAGATGCCCTACACGCTCGAGGTCACCTCGCGCGGCGTCGACCGCCCCCTCACCCTGCCGCGCCACTGGCGCCGCAACGCCGACCGGCTGGTCAAGGTCACCCTCCTCGAGGAAGGTGAGCTCACCGGTCGCATCACCACCAGCGACGAGACCTCCGTCACCCTCGACATCGACGGGGAGAGCCACGAGATCGCCTACCGCGACATCGCCAAGGCCCTCGTCCAGGTCGAGTTCAACCGCAAGGCCCGAAAGGACGACGACGCCTGATGGACATCGACCTGAGCATCCTGCGCATGCTCGAGCGCGAGAAGGAGATCTCCTTCGACGTGCTCGTCGAGGCGATCGAGCAGGCCCTCCTCACGGCCTACCACAAGTCCCCGGGAGCCCGAGCCCGGGCGCGGGTCGAGCTCGACCGCAAGTCGGGCCACGTCACGGTGATGGCCACCGAGGTCGACGACGACGGCAACGAGATCGGCGAGTTCGAGGACACCCCGGCCGGCTTCGGCCGGATCGCGGCGACGACGGCCAAGCAGATCATGCTCCAGCGCCTGCGCGACGCCGAGGACGAGCTCAAGTTCGGCGAGTTCTCCGGACGCGAGGGCGACGTGATGTCCGGCGTGATCCAGCAGGGCCGCAACCCCGACGACGTGCTGGTCGACCTGGGCCGGCTCGAGGCGCTGCTGCCCGTCGGCGAGCGGGTCCCCGGCGAGAAGTACGAGCACGGCAGCCGGATCAAGTGCCTGGTGGTCTCGGTGCGCAAGGGGATGCGCGGCCCCCAGGTCACGCTCTCGCGCTCGCACCCCAACCTGGTCAAGAAGCTGTTCGCCCTCGAGGTGCCCGAGATCGCCGACGGCACCGTCGAGATCACCGCCATCGCTCGTGAGGCGGGACACCGCACCAAGATCGCGGTGCGCTCCACGATCCCCGGCGTGAACGCCAAGGGTGCCTGCATCGGCCCGATGGGCCAGCGGGTCCGCAACGTGATGGCCGAGCTGCACGGCGAGAAGATCGACATCGTCGACTGGTCGCAGGACCCCGCCCAGATGGTGGCCCACGCGCTGTCGCCCGCCCAGGTGCGCTCGGTCGAGATCGTGGACCTGGCGGCCCGCTCCGCGCGCGTCGTGGTGCCGGACTTCCAGCTGTCGCTGGCGATCGGCAAGGAGGGCCAGAACGCCCGCCTGGCGGCGCGGCTGACTGGCTGGCGCATCGACATCCGCTCCGACGAGGCGCCGGCGCCGCGCTGAGTGCGCTGCGGCCACATCGGGCCGCCCGGTTCGGTGAACGACGCCTGAAGGAGTAGTGTTGTTGCCAGTGGCACGCGAACTCACCCCTCCCGCACGCCCCGATCACCGCCGTACGCCCGCTGGCTCCTCGCCCGCTGGTGGCGGGGGACCGGTCAGGACGTGCGTCGGGTGTCGGGAGCGGGCCACGAAGAGCGAGTTGTTGCGAGTGGTCGCTGGCTCGGACGCCTGGGGCTCACCAGCCCTGGTGCCCGATCCCGGGGCCACTGCACGCGGCCGAGGGGCGCATCTGCATCCCCGCGCCGAGTGCTTCGACCTCGCGGTGCGGCGCAAGGCATTCCCTCGGGCCCTTCGGGTCCAGGGAGCGCTCAGTGCCGAGCCGGTGAGGGCCTACCTCGACTCGCTCCGCGTGTTGATAAGCCAGCGTGACGAAGACCATGCGTTGACTCGCAGAGTCGCTGACATGACCGACGTGTGACCTACAGGAACTGGAGCAGCAGCTCATGAGCACTCGATGAGTACTTCCCGATGAGCATGCACAACCACTAACGGTCCGCAGCACCCCTTGAGACGGGGCTCGGGCCAGAAGGAGCAGCGTGGCTAAGACCCGAGTCCACGAACTCGCAAAAGAGTTCGGCGTCGAGAGCAAGTTCGTTCTCGAGAAGCTCAAGGAGATGGGGGAGTTCGTCAAGTCGGCATCGTCGACGGTCGAGCCCCCGGTCGAGATGCGTTTCAAGAAGCAGTTCGGCGAGCAGTTGAAGACTGCTGCGCCGGCACAGGCAGCCGACCAGGCCGCCCCCACAGCACCCAGCACGAGCGCCCCCAAGGCGCCGGGTACTCCCGGCCCGCGTCCCGGCCCCAAGCGGGCCGCGGCACCGGCAGCCGTCGAGGTCCCGGCAGCCGTCGAGGTCCCGGCAGCGCCCCAGGCTCCGGCAGCGCCGGCCCCCGCGCCTGCTGCCCAGGCTCCGGCCGCAGCCCCCGCACCGGAGGCGCCCGCCGCTCGCGCGGCTCAGCCCCCGGCCGGTGCGCCGCGCCCCGGTCCCAAGCCCGGTCCCCGCACGCCCTCGGCTCCCGAGCCGCAGGCGGCTCCCGAGCCGCAGGCGGCACCCGAGGCTCCGGCAGCTCCGGCGGCTCCGGCCGCTCGAGCCGGTGGCCCGACGCCGAAGGCGCCCGCGCCCAAGTCGCCGGCACCCCGACCGGTGGGCCGTCCCGGCTCGCCGCGCCCGGGCAACAACCCCTTCTCGCCCAGCCAGGGCATGGGACGTCGACCGTCCGCTCCGCGTGACGGTGGCGCGCCCGGCGCCGGCGCAGGTGCTCCCGCAGGCGCTCCCGGCGCCTCCGGTGGCGACCAGCGTCCGCCGCGTCCGCCGTCGGCACGCGACGGTGGCGCCCCCGGGCGTCCCGGCATGCCGCGCCCCAACCCGGCGATGATGCCGAAGTCCCCGGCCGCCTTCGGTGCTGGCCCCGGCGGCCGCGCCAGCGGTCCGGGTCGTCCCGGCGCCCCCGCCCGCGGTGGTGCCGGTCGTCCCGGCGCGCCCGGTCGCGGTGGCCCCGGCGGTGCCCCCGGTGGTCCCGGCGGCTTCGCCGGTCGCCCCGGCGGCGGTGGCCGTCCCGGCGGCGGTCGTCCCGGTCAGCGCGGTACCACGCAGGGTGCCTTCGGGCGTCCCGGTGGCCCCTCGCGTCGTGGTCGCAAGTCGAAGCGCGCGCGTCGTCAGGAGTTCGAGGCCATGCAGGCGCCCACCATCGGTGGTGTGCGCGTCCGCAAGGGCAACGGCGAGACCGTGCGTCTGGCCCGCGGCTCCTCGCTGACCGACTTCGCCGAGAAGATCGGCGTGGACGCGGCAGCGCTGGTCCAGATGCTGTTCAGCCTGGGCGAGATGGTCACCGCGACCGAGTCGGTCAACGACGAGACGTTCGAGCTGCTCGGCGAGGAGCTCAACTACGACGTCGTGGTGATCTCTCCCGAGGACGAGGACCGCGAGCTCCTGGAGTCCTTCGACCTCGAGTTCGGTGAGGACGAGGGCGACGAGTCCGACCTGTCGGCGCGTCCGCCGGTCGTCACGGTCATGGGTCACGTCGACCACGGAAAGACCAAGCTCCTCGACGCCCTGCGCAGCGCCAACGTGGCGGCGAAGGAGGCCGGTGGCATCACCCAGCACATCGGTGCCTACCAGGTCGCCACCGAGGTCGACGGCGACGAGCGTCTGATCACGTTCATCGACACCCCGGGTCACGAGGCCTTCACCTCGATGCGTGCCCGTGGTGCGCAGGCCACCGACATCGCGGTCCTGGTGGTCGCGGCCGACGACGGCGTCATGCCGCAGACGATCGAGGCGCTCAACCACGCCAAGGCCGCCGGCGTGCCGATCGTGGTCGCGGTCAACAAGATCGACAAGCCCGACGCGGACCCGACCAAGGTCCGTGGCCAGCTCACCGAGTACGGCCTGGTCCCCGAGGAGTACGGCGGCGACACGATGTTCGTCGACGTCTCCGCGAAGTCCGAGCTCAACCTCGACAAGCTGCTCGAGGCGATCGTGCTCACCGCCGACGCGTCCCTGGACCTGCGGGCCAACCCCAACCAGGACGCTCAGGGTCTGGTCATCGAGGCGCACCTGGACCGCGGTCGCGGCCCGGTCGCCACGATCCTGGTCCAGCGCGGCACGCTGCGCGTCGGTCAGTCCATCGTCGCGGGTCCTGCCTACGGCCGGGTCCGGGCGATGCTCGACGAGCACGGCGACAACATCACCGAGGCCGACCCGTCGCGCCCGGCGATGGTCCTGGGTCTCACCGCGGTTCCGGGTGCGGGCCAGAACTTCATCGTCGTCGACGACGACCGGATGGCACGCCAGATCGCCGAGAAGCGCGAGTCGCGTGAGCGGGCGGCCATGCAGGCCAAGCGCCGCGTGCGTCGTACGCTCGAGGACTTCATGGCCTCCATGGAGAAGGGCGAGACGCAGGAGCTCAACCTGATCCTGAAGGGCGACGTGTCCGGCTCGGTCGAGGCCCTCGAGGACTCGCTGGCCCAGATCGACGTCGGCGACGAGGTCAGCCTGCGGGTCATCGACCGCGGTGTCGGTGCGATCACCGAGACCAACGTCGACCTCGCCGCCGCCTCCGACGCCATCATCATCGGCTTCAACGTCCGGCCCCAGGGCAAGGCGAGCCAGATGGCCGACAAGGAAGGTGTCGAGATCCGCTACTACTCGGTCATCTACCAGGCGATCGAGGAGATCGAGGCGGCGCTCAAGGGCATGCTCAAGCCGGAGTACGAAGAGGCGGTGCTCGGCCAGGCCGAGATCCGCAACATCTTCCGCTCCAGCAAGATCGGCAACATCGCCGGCTGCATGGTCACCTCGGGCACGATCCGGCGCAACGCCAAGGCGCGTGTGCTCCGCGACGGCGCCGTGGTGGCCGACAACCTCGACCTCGCCTCGCTCAAGCGGGAGAAGGACGACGCGTCGGAGGTCCGCGAGGGCTTCGAGTGCGGTCTGGTGCTGAAGAACTACCAGAACATCCAGATCGGGGATGTTGTGGAGTCCTTCGAGATGCGCGAGATCCCGCGCAGCTGATCCAGGCAACGCGGCCGGGCGTCCCCCTTCGGGGGCGCCCGGCCGTTCTGCGCATAATGGCGGGGGCGTGACCACGCGCCCCGCCCCACGTTCGAACCAGGGAGAAGTCATGGCCAGCCCACGTGTCCGCAAGATCGCGGACCGGATCCAGGTGATCGTCGCGGAGATGCTCGAGCGGCGGATCAAGGACCCGCGGCTCGGGTTCGTCACCATCACCGACGTCCGGCTGACAGGTGACAGCCAGCACGCGACCGTCTACTACACCGTGCTCGGCGACGAGGACGACGTCACCGCGAGCGCGGCCGCCCTGGAGTCGGCCAAGGGCGTCCTGCGCGCCGAGGTCGGCAAGCAGCTCGGCATGCGCACCGTGCCCACGCTCACCTTCGTCCACGACGCGCTGCCCGAGAACGCGCGTCAGATCGAGGACCTGCTGGCCAAGGTGCGTGAGTCGGACGCGGCCGTGGCCGCCGCCCGCGAGGGCGCCCAGCCGGCCGGCGAGGCGGACCCCTACCGCAAGCCGCACGAGGAGGACCAGCTCGAGGACGAGCCGGACCCCTCGCCCGAGGACGCCGCCGAGGGCACCCGCGGGGCGTGAACGCCCCTTCGCCCTCGGGCCTCGTCGTCGTCGACAAGCCCGGCGCCCTCACCTCCCACGACGTGGTCGCCCGGGTGCGCCGCCTGGCGGGCACCCGCAAGGTCGGTCACGCGGGCACGCTCGACCCGATGGCCACCGGGGTGCTCGTCCTCGGCGTCAACCGCGCCACGCGGCTGCTGGGCCACCTGATGCTCACCGAGAAGGCGTACGCCGCCACGATCCGGCTCGGGGTCAGCACCGTCACCGACGACGCCGAGGGCGACGTCCTCGCGCGGTCCGCAGCCGAGCACCTCGGCGACGACGAGATCGCGCAGGCCCTGCAGCGCTTCGTCGGCGACATCGAGCAGGTCCCGACCGCGGTCTCGGCGATCAAGGTCGACGGCAAGCGTGCCTACCAGCGGGTGCGCGAGGGCGAGCAGGTCCAGCTCAAGGCCCGCCCGGTGACGGTCCACGAGCTCACCGCCGGCGTCCCGCGCCGCGGGGACGGCGTCGTCGACGTGGACGTCGAGCTGCGCTGCTCCAGCGGCACCTACGTCCGGGCACTGGCCCGCGACCTCGGCTCGGCCCTGGGCGTCGGCGGGCACCTCACCGCGCTGCGCCGCACGGCGGTCGGCGGGTTCTCCCTCGACGTGGCCAGCAGCCTCGAGCAGCTGGCCGAGGAGTTCACGATGATCCCGATCGCCCAGGCCGCGCGCGCCAGCTTCACGTCGTACGACCTGGGGGAGGAGCAGGCGGCCGACGTGCGCGTCGGCCGGGCCCTGGAGCTGGAGCTGCCCGACCGGCCGACGGCGCTGTTCGACCCCTCCGGGGAGTTCCTGGCCCTCTACGAGCAGCGCGGCGCGCAGGCACGTGCCGTCGCCGTCTTCGTCTGAAGGCGCACTCCATGCCCGCCAGCGCAGCCGCTGTGAAAGGCTGACCCGCGATGATCCAGCAGCACAGGAAGGCCGGTGGGCCGATGCGCGTGTGGCGCTCCCTCGACCAGGTACCGGCCGATCTCGGTCGCACCGTGGTCACCATCGGCAACTTCGACGGTGTCCACCTCGGTCACCAGCACGTCGTACGCCGCTCGCGCGAGGTCGCCGACGCCCTCGGCGTCGAGGGCGTGGTGGCGGTGACCTTCGACCCGCACCCGATCGCGGTGCTGCGTCCCGAGCACGCGCCCCCCACACTCACCACGATCGACACTCGGCTCGACCTGCTCGCCCGAGCCGGTGTCGACGACGCCCTGGTCGTGCCGTTCGACCGCGACATCGCCAGCTGGGCGCCCGAGGAGTTCATCCAGCGGATCGTGGTCGAGGCGCTGCACGCGCGCGCCGTGGTCGTCGGAGCCAACTTCCGCTACGGCAAGCGGGCCGCCGGCGACGTGGCGCTGCTCCAGCGGGTCGGCGCCGACAGCGACTTCGTCGCGGAGGGGATCGCCCTGGACGGCGGACCGCAGGTGTGGTCCTCGACCTATGTGCGCAACTGCCTGGCCGCCGGTGACGTCGAGGGCGCGGCCGAGGCGCTGGGGCGTAACTTCTCGGTGCGCGGAGCCGTGATCCGCGGCGACCAGCGCGGACGCGGGCTGGGCTACCCCACGGCCAACGTGCCGACCAGCGGGATGGCAGCAGCCCCCGCCGACGGTGTCTACGCCGGCTGGATGCGCCGCCTCGACACCGGTGAGGTGCTGCCGGCGGCGATCAGCGTGGGCACCAACCCCACCTTCGACGGAGAGCGGGAGCGGCGGGTGGAGTCCTACGTGCTCGACCGTACCGACCTGGAGCTGTACGGCGTCGAGGTCGAGGTCTCCTTCGTCGCCCGGCTGCGGGGGATGGTCCGCTTCGCCGACGTCGAGGCCCTCGTCGAGCGGATGGGCGACGACGTCGCCCGGGCCCGAGAGCTGCTCGGGTCGTGACCTCGCGGATCCACGAGGCCGACACCCTGCGCTCGACCGAGGCCTGGTTCCTGCGCAACGGGCTGCCCTACTTCGTGCCCGCCGAGCGCGAGGCCGCGCGTGCGGCCCTGCATCCGCGCAAGACGCTGCCGCTGGTGCTGCTGGTCGGCCTGGTGGCGGCGGGGGCCGGGTGGGCCCTGGCCTGGGTCTCGGAGGATCTCGCCTTCGCCCCCGCCACGCTGTTCTCGATCGGGGTGGCGGCGGCCGGGTTCTACGGCGTCACCGCGCTGCGGGCGCGACCGCTGCTGGGCTGGGCGCTGGGCCGCACCATGTCCAGCCTGCGGATGCTGATGCCGATGGTGGTCCGGGCGCTGCCGCTGCTGCTGCTGTTCGTGACCTTCCTGTTCATCAACGCGGAGGTCTGGGAGGTCGCCGCCAGCTGGACCGGCGGCGTGCTGTGGCTGACCGTGCTGCTCTTCTGCCTGATGGGCGCCGGCTTCCTGCTCGGTCGGCTGCCCGAGGAGGTGGACCGCACCGACGACTCCGTCGACGACCGCCTGCTGCTCACGGCGTGCACCGGCACCCCGCTGGAGGCCGCCGCGCGTGACCTGGTCGCCGATCCCGACAGCGACCCCGCGTCGTACGCGACCGTGACCGGCTACGAGCGCTGGAACCTGATCCTGGTGCTGATGATCGTCCAGGCCGTGCAGGTGCTGCTGCTGGTGCTCTCGGTGTTCGCGTTCCTGATGGCGTTCGGCTCGCTGGCGATGACCAACGACGTGGTGCTCGTCTGGGCCGACGAGGCCGCCGGCGACGTCGGGCACCTCCCGGGCCTGCCGAACACCTCGCTCCCGCTGCTGAAGGTGGCCACCTTCCTGTCCGCCTTCTCCGGGCTGTACTTCACGGTCTCGGCGCTCACCGACGAGACCTACCGCGCCCAGTTCTTCTCCGGCGTGCTGCGCGAGATGGAGCGCGCCGTCGGAGTGCGGGCGGTCTACCGGGCGCTGCGCGCGCACAGCGGGCAGACGCTGTAGGGCGCCGCCCGCTGCGGTGGGTGGTGAGAGCCGGTGGCGGGGCTCAGGCGTCGAGGTCCTGCTCGACCATCGCGGCGATCTTGTCGACCGCCGTCTGGTCGTCGCCGGAGACCTCGACCTCGGCCCCGTTCCCGGCGCCCAGGGTCATGATCATCAGCGCCGAGCTCGCGTCCACGGGGTCCCCGCCGGGCATCGAGATGAACACGTCGCTGCCGAGCTCCCCGGCCGCCTCGGAGATGAGCGAGGCGGGACGGGCGTGCAGGCCGACGGCGGATCCGACGATGACGGTCTTGCTGGGCATGTGAGCTCCTTCGAGGGGGTGGGGTGGTTGGCTGGGCTGCTCAGAGGGCAACGGGAGTCGCGGCCTTCGTGTCGGCGTACTCGTCGGCCGGGGTGCGGCCGAAGCTCTTCAGCACGATCACGGCGAGGGCGGCGACCAGCACGCCGGCGGCCAGCGAGATCAGGTAGCCCAGCACGTTGTCGACGGCGAAGAGCACGAACACACCGCCGTGCGGAGCCCGCAGCGCCACGTCGAACGCCTGGGACAGTCCACCGGTGACGCCGCTGCCGAGCATGATCGCCGGGATCACCCGCAGCGGGTCGGCCGCGGCGAACGGAATGGCGCCCTCGGTGATGAAGGAGGCGCCCATCAGCCAGGCCGCCTTGCCGTTCTCCCGCTCGGCCGGGGTGAAGAGCTTGGGACGCAGCACGGTGGCCAGCGCCAGGGCCAGCGGCGGGACCATGCCGGCGAGCATCACCGAGGCCATGATCTTCAGCTCGGGAGCGTCGGTGGCGGTGGCCGCGGCGCCCAGCCCGGCGGTGGCGAAGCCGTAGGCCGTCTTGTTCAACGGCCCACCCATGTCGAAGGCCATCATCAGTCCGAGCACGACGCCGAGGATGATCGCGGAGCCGCCGCTCATCGAGTTGAGGCCGTCGGAGAGCGCCTTGGTCAGTGCGGTGAGCGGCTTGCCGAGGACCGCCAGCATGATCACGCCGGAGATCAGCGTGGCGCCCAGCGGGATCACCAGGACCGGCATCAGGCCGCGCGCCCAGACCGGGACCTTCCACGAGGAGATCCAGTAGGCGACGAAGCCGGCGAGCACACCGCCGACCAGGCCGCCCAGGAATCCGGAGTTGAGGGTGTCGGTGGCGATCCAGCCCATCACGAAGCCCGGCGCGATGCCCGGCCGGTCGGCCATCGCGTAGGCGATGTAGCCGGCCAGGGCGGGGACGAGGAAGGTGAAGGCCGCCTGCCCGAGCACCAGCAGGAGCGCCCCGATGTAGGTCAGCAGCGGTCCGCGGGCCAGCTCGGACTGGTCGAGGTCGTACGCCGAGGGGTCGGGCAGGTCGAAGATCGTGGAGTTGGTGACGATGTGCTTGGCGACGTTGACCTCCTCCCCGTTGAAGGTGCCGGCGAAGTTGATCGCGTAGCCACCGAACAGGAAGCCGAGCGCGATCAGCAGGCCGCCGGCGGCCACGAACGGGATCATGTAGGAGACGCCGGTCATCAGCACCCGGCGGATCCGCGCCCCCCAGGACTCGCCGGCCCCGGCGGTGCTGGCCTCCTCGGCGCTGCCCTCGACGCGCGGCGCCGAGGGGTCGTCGGCGGCCCGCAGCGCCTCGGCGATCATCTGGTCGGCCTCGTCGATCGGGCGCTTCACTCCGGAGCGGACCACGGGCAGCCCCGCGAACCGGCCGCGGTCGCGCACCCCGACGTCCACGGCGAAGATGGCCGCCCCGGCCCGGGCGATCACGTCGGCGGGCAGCGGCGAGGCGCCGGCCGAGCCCTGGGTCTCCACCGCGATCTCCACTCCGGCGCGCTGGGCGGCGGCCTCGAGGGCCTCGGCGGCCATGTAGGTGTGGGCGATGCCGGTCGGGCACGAGGTGACCGCGACCAGGCTGGGCCGCTCGGCCCCGGCGTCGCCCGCAGCGTGAGCCGGCGTTGTGGGGCTGGCGCCGGTGGCCGGCGCGGGCGTGTCCGCCGCGTGCGCCCCACCGGGGGTGCCCGTGCCGGCTGCCGGGGCGGCGTCGGGGAAGATCCCGGACACGATCGCGACGACCTCCTCGGCGCTCGCCGCCGAGCGCAGGGCGCTGGTGAAGTCGGGCTTCACCAGGGCCCGGGCCAGCTGGGTGAGCAGCTGCATGTGGGTGGTGTCCCCGCCCGCGGGCGCGGCGATCAGGAAGGCGATGTCGGCGGGTCCGTCCTTGGCGCCGAAGTCGACCGGTGGGCTCAGCCGCGCGAAGGCGAGGGTGGGGGTCTCGACTCCCGCGGTGCGGCAGTGCGGGATGGCGATGCCGCCGGGCAGGCCGGTGGCGGAGGTGGCCTCGCGGGCCAGCGCGTCCGTCACGAGCTGAGCGGTGTCGGTGGCGCGTCCGGCGTCGTGGACGACGTCGGCCAGGGCACGGATGACGTCGTGCTTGTCGGTGCCGAGGTCGGCGTCGAGCCGGACCAGATCGGCGGTGAGGAGGGCGGTCACGGGTGGCCTCCAGGTATCGAGGGGAGAGCGAGCGAGCGGACGTGCACCAGCTCGGGGTGGACCAGGGACGGGTCAGGGACACCCGTCCCCGGCAGGCTCGCCGCCGCGCTGCCGTAGGCCACGGCGAGGGCGAGGCGATCGGCCGGCGACTTGTCGGTGATGTCGCCGAGCATGTAGCCGAACAGGCTGGCGTCGCCGGCCCCGACCGTGCTGGCCAGCACGGTCGGTGGGGGAGTGGCCTGCCAGACGCCGTCGGCCCGGACGAGCACGGCGCCCTCGCCGCCGAGGGTGACGAGCACGGACCCCACCCCGCGCGCGACGAGACCCTGCGCTGCCTGGGCGGCCGCGGCCGGGTCACTCTCCAGCGACTGCGCGGAGAAGCCGGTCAGCGAGGCCAGCTCCTCGGCGTTCGGCTTCATCAGATCGGGGGCGGCGCGGTCCAGGCCGGCCACCACGGCGGAGAGGGGCTCCCCGCTGGTGTCGACCGCGATCTTGGCGGAGCCGTGGGCCAGGGCGGCCACGAGCTCGGCGTACCAGGTCACCGGCGCCCCGGGCGGCAGCGAGCCGGCCAGGACCACCCAGTCGGCGCTGTCGGCGCGGCGCAGCAGCGCGTCGCGCAACCGGCCCAGCGACTCGGGCGTGGCCACGGCCCCGCGGGTGTTGAGCTTGGTGGTGGTGCCGTCGGGCTCGGTGATCGTGAGGTTGACCCGTATCGGGCCGGTCGGCTCCTCGGGGCGGCAGTCGACACCCACGGCGAGCAGCTCGGTCACGTAGGGGTCTTCCCTGTCGGCGGGCAGGACCGCGATCGAGGGGATACCCGCGGCCACCGCCGCACGGGAGATGTTGACGCCCTTGCCACCGGACTGCGAGAGGCCGGACTCCACGCGCAGCACGCCGCCGCGCTCCAGGGGGCCGTCGAGGTTGACGGTGCGGTCCACGCTCGGGTTGGGGGTGAGGGTGACGATCATGCGACCACCACCTCGACGCCGGCTTCCTCGAGGGCGGCCCGGTCGAAGGTGGTGATCGCGCCGTCGGTGACCAGGACGTCGACGTCCGAGATCTCCGCGAAGCGCAGGGTCCGCTCCTGGCCGATCTTCGCGGAGTCGGCCAGCACCACGACCCGCTGCGCGGCGGCGACCATCGCCCGCTTGGCCGCGGCCTCGGCGTCGTCGGGAGTGGACAGCCCGTGCGAGACCGAGATGCCGTTGGTGCCCAGGATCGCGATGTCGGCCCTGATCCGGCCGAGCGCCTCGACGGTCTCGGCGCCGACCGCGGCCTGCGTGGTCGCGCGGACCCGGCCGGGCAGCAGGTGCAGCTCGACGTTGGGTTGGCTGGCCAGCCTGGCGGCGATCGGGACCGCATGGGTGAAGACGGTGAGGGGACGCTCACGGGGGATCAGGGCTGCGAACCGTCCGGTCGTGCTTCCCGCGTCGATGAGCACGGTCGACGCGGCGCCGGGCAGCAGGTCGATCGCGGCCGCCGCGATCCGCTCCTTGGCCTCGGGATTGGCCGCGTCCCGGTCGCTGAGGGCCACCTCGATCACCGTGAAGGTGTCGGCCGGCACGGCGCCCCCGTGCACGCGGCGCAGCAGGTTCAGCCGCTCCAGGGCGGACAGGTCACGGCGCACGGTCTCGGTCGTGACGTCGAACTCACGGGACAGGTCACTGACCGACACCCGACCCTGACGGGTGACCAGCTTGACCATCGCCTGCTGGCGTTCCTCGGCATACATTCGGCCTCCATCCCTGGACCGTCCCCCACGATCTGCGTTTATGTTGTTTTAGTCCCCGTTTGTGTTGACTGTCAAGGGTCCGGCGGGTTTCATGGGAAGCATGACCAGCCAGACCGACACCAGCCGCGGCTCGCGGCACCTGCAGGGCACGCCTGTCGTCGCGGGGGTCGTCGTCGGCCCTGCCGTCCACGTGATCGGCACCGTGGAGCCGAGTCTGGTCGAGGCGTTCGGCACCGGCGGCTTCGAGGACGCCGAGCAGGCGCTCGCGGCGTACGACGCGGCGGTGCAGGAGGTGGCTCAGGGATACGCGCGCAAGGCGGAGTCGGCGTCCGGCTCGGCCTCCGAGGTGCTGGCCGCCAGCGCCGGACTCGCCCGCGACAAGGGGCTGCGCACGGCGGTGCGCAAGCACCTGGGCCAGGGCGAGGTCGACCTCCTGGCCGCGGTCGGCGCGGCGGTGCAGCAGTTCGCGAACGTGTTCGCCGACATGGGTGGGCTGATGGCCGAGCGGGTCACCGACCTGCACGACATCGAGCGCCGGGTGGTGGCCCACCTCGTGGGGGCCCCGGAGCCGGGTGTGCCCACGCCCGACGAGCCGTCGGTCCTCCTCGCCGCGGACCTGGCCCCCTCCGACACCGCGGGGCTCGACCCCGCCCGGGTGCTGGCCCTGGTCACCGAGCGCGGGGGCTCCACCAGCCACACCGCGATCATCGCCCGCCAGCTGGGCATCCCGTGCGTCGTCGGCTGCTCCGGGGTGCGGGAGATCCCCGGCGGCACGCCCGTGCTCGTCGACGGCACCACGGGGATCGTCGAAGCCGAGCCCGACGAGGCCGACTCGCAGCGCCGGGTGGCGGCCGACCGTGAGCTGCGGGCGTCGCTGGAGGCGTGGACCGGGCCGGCGAAGACCCGGGACGGCTCCGCGGTGAAGGTGCTGGCGAACGTGGCCGACGCGGAGTCCGCCCGTCTCGCGGCTCAGGCCCCGGTGGAGGGGGTCGGGCTGTTCCGCACCGAGCTGAGCTTCCTCGGACGCCGCGAGGAGCCCTCGGTCGAGGAGCAGGCCGAGCTCTACGCCGAGGTGCTGGCGCCGTTCGCGGGTGCGGGGCGCTACGTCGTGGTGCGCACCCTCGACGCGGGTTCGGACAAGCCGATCGCCTTCGCCACCCACGAGGGCGAGGAGAACCCGGCGCTCGGGGTGCGGGGGCTGCGACTGGCCTTCGACAACCCCGGCCTCCTGGAGCGCCAGCTGGCGGGCATCGCGCTGGCCGCCGAGCGCACCGGGGTGGAGACCTGGGTGATGGCCCCGATGGTGGCCACCGTGGCCGAGGCGCGCGAGTTCGCCACGATGGTGCGCGGCCACGATCTCAAGGCGGGGATCATGGTCGAGGTGCCCAGCGCGGCCCTGCTGGCGCACCGGATGCTCGAGGTGGTCGACTTCCTCTCCATCGGCACCAACGACCTGACGCAGTACACGATGGCCGCGGACCGGATGGAGACCGACCTGGCTCACCTCACCGACGCCTGGCAGCCGGCGGTCCTCCAGCTGATCGCGATCACCGCCGCCGCGGGTCGCCAGGCGGGCAAGCCGGTCGGCGTGTGCGGCGAGGCCGCTGCCGACCCGCTGCTGGCCTGCGCCCTGGTGGGCATGGGGGTCACCTCGCTGTCGATGGCCGCCGCCGCGGTGCGTCCGGTGGGGGCGCGCCTGTCCCTGGTCACCGCGACCGCGTGCGAGGAGGCCTCCGAGGCGGCGCTGGCCGCGGACAGCCCGCTGGCGGGGCGCGCGGCCGCCCGCGTCGCGCTCGGCCTCTGAGCGGCGCGCGCCGCGCCCTGGTGCCGCCTGCCTAGCGCCCGGCCGCCGTCACGGTGACCGGGACCCCGCTCAGCGCGGCGTTGCCGCTCACGTCGAGCAGGTCCGGGTCGGTCAGGTCGTTGATCGACACTCCGGGCACCTGCCCGGCGTGCTGCATCCGGGCGCCCTGGTGCTGGGCCTGCTGGTGGCCGTAGCCGTGCGGGAGGCTGACCACGCCCGGCATCATCTCGTCGCTGGCCCGCACCTCCACCTCCACGGACCCCACCCGCGAGGTGACGCACACCGCGGCGCCCTCGGCGAGGCCACGTGCGGTGAGGTCGTCGGGGTGCATCAGCAGCTGGTGGCGGGCGCGGCCGCGGGTCAGCCGCTCCACGTTGTGCAGCCAGGAGTTGCAGTCGCGCTGGTGACGCCGGCCGATCAGGACCAGCGCGTCACCCGACGCCTCGTCAGCGGCCGCCGCGGCTGCCGCGTGCAGGCGGTCGAGGTCGGCCAGGACCAGGCCGGGCGCCGCGTCCACCCGCTTGCTGCGGTGCGGCAGCCGGTCCGGCAGCTGCCCGGGACGCAACGGCCCCAGGTCGATGCCGGCGGGGTTCGCCCGCAGCCTGCGCAGGGTGACCCCGGAGCGGCCGCGGCGCAGCAGCGCGGCGACCAGGAGGGTGGGGCTGGTCGAGAGCCGCAGTCGCTGGCGCAGCCGCACCTTGCGCGGTGCCGGGCTGTTCAGCCGGCGCTGGATGCGCACCGCGAGCTCGCGGTAGATCTGCCAGTCGTGCAGGGCGTCCTTCGGCTTGGCCAGCACCGCGGGGGTGAAGCGCGCGGTGTTGCGGACCGCGAGGACGTGGAAGACCAGGTCGTAATGGTCGCGCTCCAGGGCGGTGGTCGGCGGCAGGATCACATCCGCGTGCCGGGTCGTCTCGTTGAGGTAGATGTCCACGCACGCCATGAAGTCGAGGCCGGCCAGCGCCCGGTCCAGCCGGGCGCCGTCGGGGGTGGACAGCACCGGGTTGCCGGCCAGGACCAGCATCGAGCGGATCTGGGCGTCACCGGGAGTCTCGATCTCCTCGCGCAGCGCCGCCACCGGCAGCTCGCCGCCGAACTCCGGCAGGCCGCGGACCCGGCTGCGCCACGCGTCGTGGTGGCCGCGCCCGATCAGGCCGGTGCCCACCGCGTCGATCGCCGGGGTGGTCAGCATCGCGCCGCCGACCCGGTCGAGGTTGCCGGTCAGCAGGTTCAGCAGCTGCACGGCCCACTGGCACACGGTGCCGAAGGCCTGGGTGGACACGCCGATCCGGCCGTAGGCCACCGCACTCCGGGCCGCGGCGAAGTCGCGGGCGATCCGGCGGATCTCCGCGGCGGGGACGCCGCTGAGCGCCTCGGCGCGCTCCGGGGTGAAGCCGGTGACCGCCTCGCTCACGGCGTCCAGCCCGTCGACGTACGGCGGGGGAGTGGCGAGCCCCTCGGCGAGGAGCACGTGCACCATCCCCAGCAGCACGTGCGCATCCGAGCCGGGACGCACGAAGTGGTGCTCGTCGGCGACCCGGGCGGTCTCGCTGCGCCGGGGATCCAGGACGACCATCCGGCCGCCGCGCGCCTTCAGCTCGCGCAGGCGCGCGGGGAAGTCCGGCACCGTCATCAGCGAGCCGTTGGAGGCCATCGGGTTGGCCCCCACTACCAGGAAGTACGACGTGCGGTCGATGTCCGGGATGGGCAGGAACAGCTGGTGGCCGTACATCAGGTACGCCAGCAGCTGGTGGGGAAGCTGGTCGACCGACGTCGCGCTGAACTTGTTGTGCGTGCGCAGGGACTTCACCAGGGTCGTCCCGTGGGTCAGCGACCCCAGGCTGTGCGCGTTGGGGTTGCCGAGGTAGACGCCGAGCGCGTCCTTGCCGTGCTCGTTGATCGTGCGCGCCAGGCCGTCGGCGGCCGCGTCCAGCGCCTCGTCCCACTCGACCTCGCGCCAGTGCGGGCTGCCGTCCGGCTCGGTGCCCACCCGGCGCAGCGGCCGGCGCAGCCGCTCCGGGTCCGCGTGCACGTCGGCCAGGGCGATGCCCTTGGGGCAGACGTGGCCGCGGGAGAGCGGGTCGGCGGGGTTGCCGCGCACCGAGGTGACCACGCCGTCGGTGAGGGTCAGCTCGAGGCCGCAGATCGCCTCGCACAGGTTGCACACGCCGATACGCTTCTGCTCGCCGGTGGCGGCCCCTGGCCTCATCCGGGCATCCTCACACCGATCGGGCCCCCGGGGAACCGCCGGCGTGCACCGATCCGGTTGGGCGCTCGCGCCACCTGGCGAGGGTCAGGAGGCGGCAGGATTCGCCGCTGCGGTCGCGACGCTGATAATCTTGCGCGGTTGCCCGGACCCGGCCTCGCCGGATCCGACAGGGTGACGACCAGTACACCGCCGTAGGAACGGCCGCGGATCCAGAGTGCCCGGGTGAACAGGCCCCGGCGCGCCGCGCAGCGAATCGAAAGGAGCCCCCGTATGTCGATCGGTACCGACGCGGAGACCAAGAAGAAGATCATCGCCGAGTACGCCACGGCCGAGGGCGACACCGGTTCGCCCGAGGTGCAGATCGCGCTGCTGAGCCACCGCATCTCGCACCTGACCGAGCACCTCAAGCAGCACAAGCACGACCACCACAGCCGTCGTGGTCTGCTGCTGCTGGTCGGCCAGCGCCGTCGCCTGCTGAACTACCTGCAGAAGACGGAGATCGCTCGCTACCGCTCGATCGTCGAGCGCCTCGGCCTGCGTCGTTGATCTGCCTGACGTCTCTGTGAGGAGCGGTCGCCACCTGGTGGCGGCCGCTTCTCGCGCTCTCGGGGCCTTTCGCGGTAGCGATGCCCCGGACCAGGACACCGGCGGGTTTCGGCTCGCGGGCCCGATTCGTTAGTGTCGGTCTCAGACCTCACCGCTGAACCCCACAACTCCACATTGAACACATCACCAGGAGCGACCCGCAGACGCCGGCCCGGTCCTCGGTAGTGGCTTTCGGAGCAGGGCTCCGCGAGCCTCGATCGAAGACCGGCCCCTCCCTCGAACGGGAGGGCACACCCAGGCGGGACACCTTCGATGCCCCGCCGACAGGCGGACCTGCGGATCGCTCCGCGAAGAGAAAAGGGATGAACCCTTGACAGACTCCACTCCGGCCGGACCGGTCATCTCCGCGGTCGAGACCGTTCTCGACAACGGCAAGTTCGGCACCCGCACCGTCAAGTTCGAGACCGGGCTGCTGGCCCGGCAGGCCGCTGGCTCCGTGACGGCCTACCTCGACGACGACACCATGCTGCTCTCGGCCACCACGGCCGGCAAGCACCCCAAGGACCACTTCGACTTCTTCCCCCTGACGATCGACGTCGAGGAGCGGATGTACGCCGTGGGTCAGATCCCCGGCTCGTTCTTCCGCAGCGAGGGTCGTCCCGGCGAGGACGCCATCCTCACCTGCCGGCTGATCGACCGGCCGCTGCGCCCGACGTTCAAGAAGGGCCTGCGCAACGAGGTCCAGGTCGTCATCACCGTGATGGCGCTCGACCCCGACCACCCCTACGACGTGCTGGCCATCAACGCCGCGTCGCTGTCGACCCAGCTCTCCGGCCTGCCGTTCTCCGGCCCCGTGGGCGGCGTCCGCGTCGGCCTGATCGAGGGTCAGTGGGTGGCGTTCCCGACCCACAGCCAGCTCGAGAACGCCGTCTTCGACATGGTCGTCGCCGGGCGCGTCACCGACACCGGCGACGTCGCGATCATGATGGTCGAGGCCGAGGCCACCGAGCAGACCTGGACCCTGGTCCAGGGCGGCGTGCAGGCGCCGACCGAGGAGATCGTCGCCTCCGGTCTGGACGCCGCGAAGCCGTTCATCAAGCAGCTCTGCGAGGCCCAGGCCGAGCTGGCCAAGGAGGCCGCCAAGCCGGTCCAGGAGTTCCCGATCTTCCTCGACTTCGAGGACGACGTGTACGCCGCCGTCGAGGCCGCGGTCAAGAGCGACACCGCTGCCGCGATGACCATCGGGCCCAAGCAGGAGCGCGAGGACAGGCTCGACGAGATCAAGGCCTCGCTGCTGGAGAAGCTCGGCGAGCAGTTCGCCGGTCGCGAGAAGGAGATCGGCGCGGCGTTCCGCGCGCTGAACAAGCAGCTGGTCCGCGAGCGGGTGCTGCGCGACAAGGTCCGCATCGACGGCCGCGGGCTGGCCGACATCCGGCCGCTGCACGCCGAGGTCGGCGTGATCCCGCGGGTGCACGGCTCGGCGCTGTTCGAGCGCGGCGAGACCCAGATCCTGGGTGTCACCACGCTGAACATGCTCACCCTGGAGCAGAAGCTCGACACGCTCTCCCCGGAGAAGACGCGTCGCTACATGCACAAGTACGTCTTCCCGCCGTTCTCCACTGGCGAGACCGGCCGCGTGGGCTCGCCCAAGCGTCGCGAGGTCGGCCACGGGGCGCTCGCCCGCCGGGCGCTGCTGCCGGTGCTGCCCACCCGCGAGGAGTTCCCCTACGCGATCCGCCAGCTCTCCGAGGCGATGGGCTCCAACGGCTCCACCTCGATGGGCTCGGTCTGCGCCTCGACGCTGTCGCTGCTGCAGGCCGGCGTGCCGCTGCGCGCCCCCGTCGCCGGCATCGCGATGGGCCTCATCACCGGTGAGGTCGACGGCGAGACCCAGTACGTCGCGCTGACCGACATCCTCGGCGCCGAGGACGCGTTCGGCGACATGGACTTCAAGGTCGCCGGCACCAAGGAGTTCGTCACCGCGCTGCAGCTCGACACCAAGCTCGACGGCATCCCCGCCGACGTGCTGGCCGGCGCGCTGACCCAGGCCCGCGACGCCCGCCTGGCGATCCTCGAGGTGATGAACGAGGAGATCGCCGCGCCCGAGGAGATGTCGGTGCACGCGCCGCGCATCATCACGGTCCGCATCCCCGTCGACAAGATCGGCGAGGTCATCGGCCCGAAGGGCAAGGTGATCAACCAGATCCAGGACGACACCGGGGCGTCGCTGTCCATCGAGGACGACGGCACCATCTACATCGGTGCGACCAACGGCGAGGCCGCGGAGGCGGCTCGCCAGGCGGTCAACGCGATCGCCAACCCGACCATGCCCGAGATCGGCGAGCGCTACCTCGGCACGGTCGTGAAGACGACCAACTTCGGCGCCTTCGTCTCGCTCATGCCCGGCAAGGACGGCCTGCTGCACATCAGCAAGCTGCGCTCGCTGGCCGGCGGCAAGCGCGTGGACGCCGTCGAGGACGTCGTCTCGGTGGGCCAGAAGGTCCAGGTCCAGATCGCCGAGATCGACGACCGCGGCAAGCTCTCGCTGATCCCGGTGGTCGAGGAGTCGGCCGACGAGACAGCCGAGGCCGAGGCTCCGGCCGAGGACTGAGCATGACCCCTCCCCTCACGGGGCCAGACACGGCAGCCGGCCAGCAGACTTCTGCTGGCCGGTTGGCCGTTTCTCAGCCCGTCGGCAGCACCCGCACCCTGCAGACCGTCACCGACGACTCCGGGGCGGTGACCTCCCAGATCCGGCGCACCGTCCTGCCCGGCGGCCTGCGGGTGGTCACCGAGCAGATGGCCGGCGTGCGCTCGGCCTGCATCGGCGTCTGGGTCGGCGTCGGCTCGCGTCACGAGACGCCCAGCCTGCACGGCTGCTCGCACTTCCTCGAGCACCTGCTCTTCAAGGGAACCCGCGAGCGCTCCGCGATGGACATCTCGGTGCAGTTCGACGCGGTGGGCGGCGAGTCCAACGCGTTCACCGCCAAGGAGTACACCTGCTTCCACGCCCGCGTGCTCGACGTCGACCTGCCGCTGGCCGTGGACGTGCTCGGCGACATGGTGACCAACTCGACGCTGCTCGACGAGGACGTCGAGGCGGAGCGCGACGTGATCCTCGACGAGATCGCGATGCACGACGACGATCCCGACGACGTGGTCCACAACCTCTTCGCGCACCAGGCGTGGGGCGACTCCCCGCTGGGCCGCGACATCGCCGGCACCGAGGACTCGATCGCCGCGCTCACCCGCGACCAGATCGCCGGCTTCTACCGCACCCACTACACCGCGCCCAACGTGGTGGTGGCCGTGGCCGGCAACGTCGACCACGCTGCCGTGGTGGACCAGGTGCGCACCGCCTTCGCCCGCAACGGCTTCCTGAGCGGCTCCGAGGAGCCCGTCCGGCCCGCCCCGGCCGGCGACGTACGTCCGGTGATGCCGGGGACGGTCACCGCGGTGCGGCCGCTGGAGCAGGTCAACCTCGTGCTGGGCATGAACGGGATCTCCCGCAACGACGAGCGTCGCTTCGCCCTGGGCGTGCTCAACACCGCACTCGGGGGAGGGACGTCCTCACGGCTCTTCCAGGAGGTCCGCGAGCGGCGGGGACTGGGGTACTCGGTGTACTCCTTCGCCTCCCACCACGCCGACGCCGGACTGGTCGGGGTGTCGGTCGGCTGCCTGCCCGCCAAGCTCGACGACGTCCTGGCCACCGTGCGCGAGCAGCTGGCGCTGGTGGCCGCCGAGGGCATCAGCGCCGAGGAGCTGGAGCGCGGCAAGGGCCAGCTGCGCGGCGGGCTGGTGCTGGGCCTGGAGGACTCCGGCTCGCGGATGTCGCGGCTGGGCAAGGCCGAGCTGGTCTACGACGAGATGCTCAGCCTCGACGAGGTCATCGCCCGCATCGACGCCGTCACGCTCGAGGAGGTGCGCGCGCTCGCGGCCGAGATCTTCACCCAGCCCGAGGTGCTGGCCGTCGTCGGCCCGGTGCCCGGGGGCGCGGAGCCGGCCTAGCGGCGTCCGATGATGCCGACCACGGGCGGGGCCTTCTGCTCGACCAGCGACACCCGGAAGCCCCCGTCCACGAGCGACTTCGAGGCCTTCTCGATCATGTGC
Organism: Nocardioides sp. Z43_10; assembly: GCF_059766615.1. Classification (NCBI taxonomy): domain Bacteria; kingdom Bacillati; phylum Actinomycetota; class Actinomycetes; order Propionibacteriales; family Nocardioidaceae; genus Nocardioides; species Nocardioides sp. Z43_10. Next base: position 24,176 of record NZ_JCBAJY010000007.1, read on the forward strand.
GGGATCCGCTCGCGGTTGACCGCCTCGTAGAACAGGAAGATGGCTCCGCCCGGGACCAGCCGCTCGTGGAGCAGGGCGATCTCGTCGGCGCACTCGCGCACCCAGAACAGGTTGACGTTGAACGCGAAGACCTTGTCGAGCCGCTTGACCGGCACCCGCAGCGTGGCGAGGTCGATCTGACGCACGGTCAGGCGCCCGGCCTGGACGTACTTCGCGTTGCGGCGCTTGGTGCGGTCGACGCCGGACTCGGAGCGGTCGATCGCGAAGAGCTTGCCTGTCTCGAGGCGCTCACAGATCAGCTCCGCCCCCGCGCCGGGTCCGCATCCGATCTCCAGAACGGAGTCATCGGGACGGACGTCCATCACGTCGACGGCCCATCTGATTCGCGCCGGTATCGCCTGTGCCATGGGAGACAGCCTGCCACTACCCGGTCCGAGAGTCAGGCACCGGGACGCGTCTGGGACGCAGCGAGGATAGGTTAGGGGGCGTGAGTGCATCAGGCGAGACGTCGCAGCCCCGGTCCAGCGAAGACGCCCAGGACACGCCAGGAGCCTCGCCGGGCGCCCGGCTGAGGGTCGGGGTCCTCGGGGCCCGCGGCAAGGTCGGCAGCGAGGTCTGCGCGGCCGTGGAGGCCGCGGACGACACCGAGCTGGTCGCGCAGATCGACGCCGACGACTCGCTGGAGGAGCTGCTCGCCGCGGGGGCCGAGGCGGTCGTCGACTTCACCCACCCCGACGTGGTGATGGACAACCTCCGCTTCTGCGTCGAGCACGGCATCCACGCGGTGGTGGGCACCACCGGCTTCGACGAGTCGCGGCTGGCGACCCTGGGCCGGTGGCTGGAGCGGGCGCCCGAGGTCGGCGTGCTGATCGCCCCCAACTTCTCCATCGGCGCGATCCTGATGATGCGCTTCGCTGCCGCCGCCGCCCCGTTCTACGAGTCGGTCGAGGTGGTCGAGCTGCACCACCCCGGCAAGGCAGACGCGCCGTCGGGGACGGCGCGCCGCACCGCGCAGCTGATCGCCGCCGCCCGCCGCGAGGCCGGTCTCGGCGCCCAGCCGGACGCGACCAGCACCGAGCTGGACGGGGCCCGCGGCGCCGACGTGGACGGGGTGCGCGTGCACGGCCTGCGGATCCGCGGGCTCGTCGCCCACCAGGAGGTGATCCTCGGCGGGGTGGGGGAGACCCTCACCATCCGGCACGACTCGCTGGACCGGGCGTCGTTCACCCCGGGCGTGCTGGCCGGTCTGCGCGCCATCCGGTCCCACCCCGGGCTCACCGTCGGCTTGGAGGAGTTCCTCGACCTCGAGTGAGCCCGGCGCCACCGCGGCGCGCCGGCCCGCTCACGGCTCCACGGTCACCTTGATGGCCTCCCCCCGAGCCACGATGTCGAAGGCGTCGAGCGCGCGCTCGAGGGGCAGCCGGGCGGTGATCAGGTCCTTGACGGGGACCTTGCCGGAGGCGATGTACTCCAGCGCCCGCTTGTTGTGCGAGGGCGCGGAGCCGTTGGCGCCCATGATCATCAGCTCGCGGTAGTGCACGAGGTTGGAGTCGCAGGCGATGATCGGCTTGTCCTTGGGCAGACCCCCGAAGAACGAGATGCGCCCACGCCGGGCCGCCATCCGGATGGCCTGCTCCTGGGCGATGCCGGCCGCGGTGGCGGTGATCACCACGTCCGCGCCGCGGCCCTCGGTCAGCTCCATCACGCGCTGCACGACGTCGACCTCGGCCCCGTTGAGGGCCTCGTCGGGACCGACCGCCTTCGCGGACATCTCCAGGCGCTCGGCGTTCACGTCCACCAGGAACACCCGCGCGGCGCCGTTGGCGCGGGCCAGCCGGATGTGGATGCAGCCGATCGGGCCGGCACCGAAGACCACCACGGTGTCGCCGTCCCCGACGTGGATGAGCTCCTGGGCGTTGATCGCGCAGGCGAACGGCTCGGCCGCGGAGGCTTCGTCGAAGCCGACCCCCTCGGGGATCCGGTTCAGCCCGTCGACGGCGAGCACCTGGGGCGGGACGATCAGATACTCCGCGAAGCCGCCGTCGTACTGGTAGCCCACCGAGGTCTGGTTCTGGCACACCGCCATCCAGCCCTTGCGGCACTCGTAGCAGTGCCCGCACGGGACGGCGGCGATGATCTGGGCCCGGTCGCCGATGTCCCACCCGCTGACCTCGGCGCCGACCTCGACGACCTCGCCGGCGACCTCGTGTCCCATGGTGCGCGGCGGGGTGATGTTCTGGTGGCCGTTGTTGCGGATCTTCACGTCGGTGCCGCAGGTCGAGCAGTTCCTGACCCGCAGCTTGACCTCGTCGGGGCCACAGGTGGGCTCCTCGACGTCCTCGATGCGTACGTCGCCGGGGGCGTAGAAGCGAACGGCCTTCATCAGTTGTCCTCCTCGGCCCGGGGCGCCAGCAGCGCCAGGACCGCGTCGATGTCGTGGGTGGTGCGCAGTTGGGCCGCGGCGTCCGGGTCGCTGAGGACCAGGGCGAGCGACTGCAGGATCGAGATGTGCTCGTCGCTGCGTGAGGCGATGGGGATGCAGACGTGGCAGGTCTTTCCGTTCCAATCCACGCCGTCGGGGAACTGCAGGAACGCCAGGGCGGCGCGGTGGATGTGCTCGCGACTCTCGTCGGTGCCGTGCGGGATCGCGATGCCCTCGCCCATGTAGGTGGAGACCGAGCGCTCGCGCTCGAGGATCGCGTCGGCGTACAACGGGTCCGCCGCGCCGATCTCGACGAGGACCTCGCCGCACTGGCGCAGGGCATCCGCCTTGTCGACCGCCCGCAGCCCGAGCCGCACGGCGTCGGGTGCGAGCACCTGGGCGGCGTCAGGACTCAAGGACTCCACCGTCCTTGATGGCGCTCTCGACCTTGGCGAAGGCGGGGTCGCCCATGAACACCTGGAAGGGCACCACGACGGCGTCGGGGTTGATGCCGGTGGCGCGCTGGGCCAGACCGGCGTGGCAGAGCACCACCTGGGCGTCGGCGGGAATGGAGTTCACCGGGGTGTGCTCCACGGCGACGCCGTACTTCTTGAGCTTCTTCTTCATCGTGCTGGCGACCATGACGCTGCTGCCCATCCCGGCGTCGCAGGCGATGATCACCTTCTTGACGTCCGATCCGTTGACCTTCGGCATCTCGAGTCTCCTGTCCTGTGGGGTTGGTGCGTGCGGTGTCGTGCGTGCGCCTGCGGGTCCAGGGCAGCGCCTCAGCTGCCGACCACCACCTCGTCCTCGGGCAGTCGAGCCTCGTCGGGCTCGCGCTCCCCGCGGCCGAAGCCGAGCAGCACCGAGGCCGCCGCGAAGGACACCGCCGCGGCCACGATGATCGAGGCGAGCACCGGGAAGTAGCCGCCCTTGGGGGTCACCGCGAGGTAGGCGAAGATGCTGCCCGGTGAGGCGGGCGCGACCAGCCCGGCGTCGAGGATGGTGCCGGTGAGGATGCCCGCGGCGCCGCCGGCGATCGCGGCGAGCACCAGCTGGGGCTTCATCAGCACGTAGGGGAAGTAGATCTCGTGGATGCCGCCGAGGAACTGGATGATGATCGCGCCGGGCACCGTCGGACGCATCACCTTGGGGCCGAAGAACATGAACGCGAGCAGGATGCCCAGGCCTGGGCCGGGGTTGGACTCCACCATGAACAGGATCGACTTGCCGGTCTCGCTGGCCTCGTTGGCCCCCAACGGGGAGAGCACCCCGTGGTTGATCGCGTTGTTGAGGAACAGGATCTTGGCGGGCTCCACGATGACCGACGCGAGCGGCAGCAGGTTGTTGTCGACGAGGGTCTGGACGCCGTCGCCGAGCCACTCCACGACGTTGGAGACGACGGGGCCGATCGCGAGCCGTCCCAGGCAGGCGAAGACGCCGCCCACGATGCCGGCGGTGAAGTTGTCGATGAGCATCTCGAAGCCGGAGGGGACCCGGTCCTGGATGGCGTTGTCGACGAGCTTCATGAAGTACGCCGCGAGCGGGCCGATGATCATCGCGCCGAGGAACATCGGCACGTCGGAGCCGACGATGACACCCATGGTGGCGATGGCGCCCACCACGGCGCCGCGCTGGCCGTGGACCATCCGTCCGCCGGTGTAGCCGATCAGGATCGGGAGCAGGTACTTGATGATCGGGTCGACGAGCTCGGCCAGGTCGGCGTTGGGTGTCCACCCGTCCTCGATGAACAGCATGGTGATCAGGCCCCAGGCGATGAACGCCCCGATGTTGGGCATGATCATCCCCGCGAGATAGCCGCCGAAGCGCTGGACGCGGGCGCGTACTCCGCTTCCCTCGAGCTTCTTGTTGGCAGTTGCGTCTGGGATGGCCATGGTTCCTCCAAGAAGAAGGCTGTGAGGCTCCTCACATCTGTGTTTACCTTTATATGGACCCGATCATGTGGCGTCAAGAGATGGTCGGTCGATTTCTATGCCGGAAACCCAGATAAACGGGGGTGCCCGGATGAGGGCCTCGGGCTCAGAGCCGGAGCAGGGCCGCGGTGGCGGCGGCGCCGAGCACCACCACCAGGAACGGCGCGCGCAGCACCAGCAGTGCCACGGCCGCGGCGAGTCCACCGGCGCGGGCGTCGAGCGCCAGCGCGCCCGGGTCGCCGAAGACCTGTACCGCCACCAGGGCCGCGAGCAGGGCGACCGGGAGCAGGTCGGCGACCCGCTGCACGAGCGGGCGCTCGAGCACGGCGGGCGGCACCGCCAGCCCGGCGAGCTTGAGCAGCCAGCACCCCACGCCGGTCGCCACGATGACCGCCCACATCATCGGGGTCCTCGGGTCGTGGCCGGGGTCGAGCGCAGCACGACCCCCGCGAGCAGGGCCACCCCTCCGGCGGCGAGCACCGGCACCCCCGCCGCGGTGAGCGGGACCAGGCACAGCGCCGCGCCGGCGGCGAGGGCCGCCACCAGCTGGTTGCGGCGCTCGCGCAGGCGCGGCCAGAGCAGCGCCAGGAACGCCGCTCCGACCGCCGCGTCCAGGCCGTAGGTGCGAGGGTCGCCCAGCGCCTCACCGGCGAGCGCGCCGGCCAGCGTGGCGATGTTCCACAGGCCGAACACGCCGAGGCCGGTGGTGAGGAACCCCAGCCTGGCCGCGCTCGTGGACTCGCGGGTGATGGCCATCGCCGTCGACTCGTCGATGACCAGCTGAGCGGCCGCGGTGCGGCGCCAGCCCCTCCAGTCGAGCAGCGGAGCCAGTCGCAGGCCGTAGAGCGTGTTGCGACTGCCCAGCAGCAGAGCGGTGAGCGCCCCGGAGAGGGGAGTGCCGCCGGCCGCGAGGACTCCGGCGAAGGCGAACTGGGAGGCGCCGGTGAAGACCAGCAGCGAGAGCGCGCACGCCTGAGCGGGGGAGAGGCCGGAGGCGACCGCGACGGCGCCGAACGAGACGCCGTACGTGCCGGTGGCCAGCGCCACGGCGAGACTGTCGCGAATGATCCCGCGACGCTGCGAGGGCGTCATCTCGTCGGTCATGCCGAGACCTCGGCGCCTCTCGGACGACCCGAGCGCCCGCCCCCCGGTAGCCGGGACGGGAGGCTCAGTGCCGTCGAGGGCTGTGCCGGGCCGGGCTGCGGTGTGCCGCGTGGGCGGAGAAATCGTGGACCAGCAGGTACGCGGCCACCAGGCCGACGGCGGCGCCGACCCCGGCACCCACCGAGGCCATCACCGGCAGCGCGGTGACCTGGGCGAGCCAGGCCCCGACGCCCAGGAAGGCCACGACGGCGACGACGGCGAGAACGAAGCGGTACAGGCGCGGCAGTGGACCGAGCACGGGTGCCTCCCTTGGTGCGTGCGGACCCACGAGGCTGGGGCCCGCCCGGCGCCGTGAGGCGCCGGTCACACCATGGTGGCGCGTGGCTGGCGGAAAGCAAAGAGGTCTAGACGAGGGAGGTGTGCAGGCGCACCTCGCGCACGACGGTGGTACCGGCGCCGTCGAGGTCGAGCTCGCGGTGCGCCCCATCGGGGGACCAGCCGGCGGCCTCGACGAACGCGCGCAGCGTGTCGTCGGTGGAGAGCACCCAGGTCAGCGCGCGCTGGAAGCGGTCGGCGACCATGGTGTCGGCGGCCGCCTGGAGCAGCCGCGATCCGTGTCCCTTGCCGCGCTCGTCCGGGTCCACGGTGAACTCCCGGAGCTCGCCGTCGGCGATCGGGTCCCGGTCGGGGTCGCCGGTCGGTCCGGTGATCGCGAAGCCCACCACCCGGTTGCGCTCCAGGGCGACCAGCACCCGGTTGCGGGCGTCGCCCGGCTTGGCCAGCGCGCTGCGCCAGGTGGCCGCGAGGGCGGCCGGGTCGCTGGCCAGCAGCTCGTCGGGCAGCAGTCCCTGATAGGCCACGCGCCACGCCCGCAGCTGCACCGCCGCCACCGCGTCGGCGTCGTCGGACCAGGCGACCCGCACCGAGACGTCGGCGCTGGGTCCGCTGGGCGGGCTGCTGGGAGGGGGAGTGCTCATGGCGCCATCCTGACACCGCCGGCCGGCGGCCCGGACGGGGCGTCGCCCGGTGCTCCCGCCCGGCTCACCCAGATGGCGCCGACGGTCGCCAGCAGCAGCCCCGCCACCACGCCCGCGGACCATCCCGCACGGACGCCGTCACCCAGGAGCAGGATGCCCGCCAGCGCCGGCACGAAGGTCTGCGCGACGATCATCGGGGCCGTCGAGGAGGTGACCGCGGCTCGCTCGAGACCCAGCGAGTAGAGCCAGAAGCCGAGCAGACCGAAGGCCGGGACGGCCAGGCCCGCCGCGACGTCGGCCGGATCGAGGGCGGCGTCGAAGCCCCGCACCGCGATCGCGGAGCCGGCGTAGGCGAGGCCGGCCAGCCAGCCGAGGGAGGCGCCCGCGCTGCGGCGTACGAGGAAGCCGAGCACGGCGATCGCGACCACCGCGCTCCACAGGGCGAGGGCGAAGCCGTCCGAGGAGCGCACCTCCCCGACAGCCCCGCTCCCGACGGCGAGCAGGACCAGGCCGGCGGTGACTGCGGCGATGGCGAGCCAGCGTCGGCGCCCCACCGGCTCGCGCAGCAGCGCCGCGGAGAGCACGGCGGTGACCGGCATCGACATCGATATCGTCGCCTGGGCCAGGTAGAGGGGCAGGTACCAGATCGAGACGGCGTGCAGCACGAACCCGAGCAGGTAGGCCGCCACCACCACCATCAGCCAGCGGTTGCGCAGCGCCGAGGCGACGAAGCCGACCAGGTCCTGGCCGCCGGTGGGAAGCCGGCGTACCGCGTGGGCCTGCAGGACCGCGCTGGCGCCGAAGAGCAGGGCCGCGGCCAGCGCCGCGACCAGGCCGACGATCACCGGTAGTGCTCGGGCAGCTCCTGGCCGATCCTCACCTGCGGCTTGGGCAGGCGCAGGAACCTCATCTGCAGGGCCCGGATCAGGGCGTAATAGGTGGTGCCCTTCAGCGGCGCCTCCGGGAAGCGCCGGCGCAGCTCACGGCGCAACCGCAGACGCAGGACGACGACGTCGATCAGCACGACCGCGAAGACGCCGAACATCAGGGTGTTGCCGATCCCGGCCAGCCGGGCGCTGCCGGAGTAGCCCAGGAACATCGTCAGCAGCAGCAGCGGCAGCACCAGCTCGGTGAACGAGAAGCGGGTGTCGACGAAGTCGCGGATGAAGCGCTTGACCGGGCCCTTGTCGCGCGGCGGCAGGTAGCGCTCGTCGCCGGTCTTCATCGCCGCGCGCATCTTCTGGCTCGACTCGCTGCGCGAGCTGCGCTGGGCGCGGGCCAGCTCCTTGCGCGAGCGGGGCGTCTTGGCCCGGGCGCGCGCGGCCGCCTCCGCCTCCCGTCGGCTGGGGGTCGGCCGCCCCTTCCCGTCCCGCTTGACCAGGTCCGGGGTCGTGGGAGTGACGATGGGGCTCTCGGTCTTGCTGCGACGGAACAACGATGCTGCCTTCGTGAGCGAGGAGTGTGGGATCCAGACTATAGGGTGGGCTGACCAGCACCGACGCCCGACAGTACGAGGAGGGGCCGCATCCCCATGAGTCTCATGAAGCGCATCAGTCTGATCTTCCGATCCAAGGCCAACAACGCGCTCGACCGCGCTGAGGACCCGCGCGAGACGCTGGACTACAGCTACCAGCGCCAGCTCGAGCTGCTCACCAAGGTACGGCGCGGCGTGGCCGACGTCGCGACCAGCCGCAAGCGCGTCGAGCTCCAGGTCAACCAGCTCGTCCAGCAGTCCACCAAGCTGCAGGACCAGGCCGAGAAGTCGATCGCGATGGGCCGCGAGGACCTCGCTCGTGAGGCGCTGACCCGCAAGTCGGGGCTGACCAACCAGATCAACGACCTCAAGGCGCAGCACGCCCAGCTCCAGGGTGAGGAGGAGAAGCTCACCCTCGCCCAGCAGCGCCTGCAGGCCAAGGTCGAGTCCTTCCGGACCCGCAAGGAGACGATCAAGGCGACCTACACCGCGGCCGAGGCCCAGACCCGCATCAACGAGGCGGTCTCCGGGATCGGCGAGGAGATGGGCGACGTCGGGATGGCGATCCAGCGCGCCGAGGACAAGACGGCCCAGATGCAGGCGCGTGCCGGCGCGATCGACGAGCTGATCTCCTCCGGCGCCCTCGACGACGTCACCGCGGTCGGGGCCGGTGACGACATCGCCCGCGAGCTGGAGTCGATGAGCTCCCAGGCCGACGTCGAGGCCGAGCTCGCCCGGCTCAAGGGCGGCAGCGCGCCGCAGGCCCTCGAGTCGCAGGACATCCTCGGCGTCGAGGGTCGCAAGCAGGAGGGCCAGGCGTGATCGTCCGGATCATGGGGGAGGGACAGTTCGACGTCCCCGAGACCAGCGTCGAGCACCTCAACGAGCTCGACGCCGCGGTCGAGGCGGCCGTGGAGTCCGGGGACCTGGCCCGTTTCAGCGAGGTGTTCGGCGCACTGCTCGACGGTGTGCGCCGCGTGGGCACCCCGCACCCGGCGGATGCGCTCGACGAGTCCGACCTGATCCTGCCGCCGGCCGACGCGAGCATCGACGACGTGCGCGCCCTGCTCACCGGCGACGGTCTGATCCCAGGCTGAGTGTCGTGGCTCGCTCACGCTTCATCAAGGACACCGGACTGACCGTCCGGATGACCCTGGTCATGTTCCTGCTCGGCGCGCTCTTCGTGGCGCTGGTCGTGGGGCTGATGTATGCGGTGGGGGCGAGCGCGGCGCCGCTGATCGGGCTGCTGGGGCTGGGCGTCGCGTTCTACCAGTGGTGGAGCTCGGACAAGGTCGCGATGCGGGCGATGCGGGCCCGCGAGGTCTCCCCTGCGGAGGCCCCCGAGCTGCACGGCATGATCGACCGGCTGTGCGCGCTGGCCGACATGCCCAAGCCGCGGGTCGGGATCGCGAACCTGGCCGTGCCCAACGCCTTCGCCACCGGCCGGTCCCCGAACCGCTCGGTGGTGTGCGTGACCACCGGCATCCTGCACACGCTGGACGCCGAGGAGCTCGAGGCGGTCCTCGCCCACGAGCTCTCGCACGTCGCCCACCGCGACGTGCTGGTGATGACGGTCGCGTCCTCGGCGGGGATCGTGGCCGGGATGCTGACCCGCGGGGCCCAGTACGGCGGGTTCGCGATGACCCGCGGCAGCAACCGGGACGGCAACGGAGGCGCGCCCGCCTTCCTCATCGCGCTGCTGATCAGCCTGGTCGTCTACGCGGTCAGCTTCGTGCTGCTGCGGGTGCTCTCGCGCTACCGCGAGCTCAGCGCCGACCGGGCGGGCGCCTACCTGACGATGAAGCCGGCCGCGCTCGCCTCGGCCCTGCAGAAGATCACCGGCGAGATCAACACCATCCCCAAGCGCGACCTGCGCTCCTCGGCGGCGATGAACGCGTTCTTCATCGCCCCCGCGGTCAGCGGCGTCTCGCTGCGGACGCTGACCTCGACCCACCCGTCCCTGGAGCAGCGGCTCGAGCAGCTCGCCCGGATCCAGGCCGAGCTCAGCCGCCCCGAGGGCTGAGCGGTGGGTCTCTGGGACGTCATCACCGGACGCAGCCGCCCCAAGCGGGCGAACCTCGACGCGCTGTTCGCGGTGCCCAACGCCGCGCTCACCCTGGAGAGCGCGGCCGGTCTGCGGCCCACCGGGCTGGGGTCGGTCTGCTTCCGGGCGGCCGGCGGTGCCGCGTTCGCCCAGACCCAGGCCGACGTGGTCGCGCTGCTGAACGGCGATCCCCAGGCGCCCGACGTCGAGCTCAGCACCGACCGGTTCGGGTTCACCTGGCTGGTGGTGCACCGCGACCCCAGCGACACCGCCGGGCTCTGCACCGACCTGCACGCCGTCAACACCACGCTCGAGGCACAGGGCTTCGGCACCGGCCTGCTCTGCTCGGTGGTGCCGTTCGCCGACACCGCCGGGCACAAGGTGGGTCTGGTCTACCTCTACAAGCAGGGCACCTTCTACCCGTTCGCGCCGCGTGCCGGCGAGCAGCGAGACAACCTGCTCGAGCTCGGCGTGCGCGACGCCCTCAAGGGCGAGCTGGCGATGGAGTCCGACCTCGGTCGCTGGTTGGCCCTGTGGGGGGCCCCGGGCCTGTGAGCGCCGCCGATCGCAGCAGCGCAGGCACGATGGCCGCCGACCGGCCCGCCGACGGGGTGCGCCGGACCCGCGCGATCGAGGACTACGGCGTGCTGCAGGGGGGCCCTCGCCCCGAGCTCCAGTCGATCGCGGAGCTGGCCGCCCACCTGTGTGGGGTGCCGATGGCAGCGATCAACCTGCTCACCGACTCCGAGCAGCACCAGGTCGCGACGTACGGCTTCGACGCCGCGGTCCTCCCTCAGGAGGACACGCTCTGCGCGGTGACGGTGCGCACCGCGGAGCCGGTGGTCATCAGCGACGCCAGCGCCGACCCACGGCTGCGCGACAACCCCTTCGTGAACGGCGACCTGGACCGGGTGCGCTTCTATGCCGCCCACCCGCTGCTCACCCCCGCGGGCGTCGTCATCGGCACCCTGTGCGCCTTCGACGTGGTGCCCCGCGAGCTGGACGCGCGCGAGCGCGAGCTGCTGGCCTCGTTGGCGCAGCGGGTGGTCGAGCTGCTGGAGCTGGAGCGGCGCACCCGCGACCTCGCCGCCACCGTCGAGGAGCTCCGGGCGGCGCAGGCCGAGCTGGAGCGCTCCAACGAGCAGCTCGCCTCGTTCGCCGGGCAGGTCGCCCACGACCTGCGCAATCCGCTGACCGCGATGGGCATGTCACTGCAGCTGCTGCGCGAGGAGGTCCAGCAGGGGGCCGGCGACCGCGAGGAGCTGCTGTGGCTGGCCCAGCGCGCGATCAGCGGAACCGAGCGGATGCAGGCCCTGGTCGACGAGCTGCTCGACTTCGCGCGCCTCGGCGCGGGCCTCGCGGTGGCGGAGGTGGACCTGGCCGGCCTGCTCGAGGAGGTCCGCGCCGACCTGGCGCCGGCGCTGGGCGGGGCCACCCTCGAGGTCGGCGACCTGCCGAGGGTGCGCGGGGACCGGGTGCAGCTCCGGATGCTGCTGCAGAACCTCCTCGCGAACGCCGTCAAGTTCACCCGCCCCGGCGAGCCGCCGCGGATCGAGGTGGACGCCCACCGCGACGCCGACCGGTGGCAGCTGGAGGTCAGGGACCACGGGATCGGGATCCCGCCCGAGGACCGCGTCCGGGTCCTGGAGCCGTTCGTGCGTCTGGACCAGCGGGTGGCGGGCTCGGGGATCGGTCTGGCCACCTGCAGCCGGGTGGTGCGCGCGCACGGTGGCTCGATCGAGCTGGACGAGACCCCCGGCGGTGGCACGACCGTGCGGGTGCGACTGCCGGTGACGCCCGACGCGTCGCCGGCGCGCTGAGCAGCCCGCCCTCAGAGCAGCGAGCCGTGGTGCAGGTACGGCGCCGGCGGGGCCATGCCTCGCAGCGCCAGGTAGCCCCGCTGGTGCAGCGAGAGCCGGGCCGCCATCCCCACCTCGATCGCCCATTGGTTGGCCGCGGTGACGTGAGGCAGGCTGACGGTGCCCTCGGGCGGGGCCGAGGCGAGGGCCTCCCAGAGCAGGTCGGTGGCGGTGCGCCGGTTGGTCGCCGCGACCAGCTGCGGTGAGCCGTCCGCGTCCACGTAGGCGTAGCCCGAGCCGGTGCTGCGGTCGCACACCAGCAGCCGGAACGTGCCCGCCAGCACCGGGTGGTCGACCAGGTGCGCGGCCCCGCGGGTGCGGCGGTCCACCGAGTCCATCAGCTCGAAGTCGGCGGCCGTCCCCTCGCGGACCCGCTCGACGATCGGCAGCGCGGCGCGGTCGAGGACGCCGGTGAGGAACATCTGCGGGTGCAGGGCGAACCCGGCCGCCCGGTACCGGCGCGCCGCGCGCGGGTCGGCGGAGGCGGAGAGCATGCCGCGCAGGCACCCCCGCCCGTGCTGCAGGGCGGCCTCGAGCAGCACCCGGCCGACCCCGCGCCCCTGCAACCCCGGGCGCACGGCGTACGAGGCGAGCAGCCACATCAGCTCGCGCACGTAGGAGACGGCGAACCCGACGATCTCGCCCTCCTGCTCGGCGACCCAGCAGCCGGCCGGGTCGGTGCGCACCAGGTGGGTGGTGCGGGCGATCCACGCCGCGGCCCGGTCCGGCGGGCGCAGCTGCGGGTCGGGCCAGTCGCGCTGATGGGTGCGGCTGTCGAGCTCGTGGAACCCCTGCGCCGAGAGCCGCTCCACGACGGGCACGTCCGCCGGCAAAAGGGGTCGTATCCAGGTGCTCACCATGCGACCCTAGCGAGGGTGAGGGAGATGATCCGGGCGGACGGCCTGGTCAAGCGGTACGGCGACGTGGTGGCGCTCGCCGGCCTCGACCTGAGCGTTCCCGAGGGCACCGTGCTCGGTCTGCTGGGGCCGAACGGGGCGGGCAAGACGACCGCGGTGCGCATCCTGACCACGCTGCTGCGCCCCGACGCCGGCAGCGCCCAGGTGGCCGGCGTCGACGTGGCGCAGGACCCGCAGGGAGTCCGGGCGCGGATCGGCCTGTCGGGGCAGTACGCGGCCGTCGACGAGCACCTGACCGGCTACGAGAACCTGGAGATGGTGGGCCGCCTCTACGGGCTGGGGAGGGTTCGCGCCCGCGTCCGCGCCCGCGAGCTGCTCGAGCGCTTCGACCTCGCCGACGCGGCGGACCGCCCCTCCAAGACCTACTCCGGTGGCATGCGCCGGCGCCTCGACCTGGCCGGCGCACTGGTCGCCGAGCCGGCCGTGCTGGTCCTGGACGAGCCGACGTCCGGGCTGGACCCGCGCAGCCGGATGCATATGTGGGACGTCATCCGCGAGCTCGTCTCCCACGGGGGCACGCTCCTGCTCACCACCCAGTACCTCGAGGAGGCCGACCGCCTCGCCGACTCCATCGTCGTGATCGACCATGGCCGGGCGATCGCCCGCGGGACCGCGGACGAGCTCAAGCGCGAGATCGGCGGGGAGCAGATCGAGCTGTCGGTCCTCCACCGTGACCAGGCCGAGGTGGCGCGCCGGGTGTTGGCCAGCGTCTCGGGGGCCGAGGTCCGCGTCGGCGACACCGGCCGTGAGCTGTCGACGCCGGTCGAGGGCGGAGCCAGGGCGCTGCGGGAGGTGCTGGCTCTGCTCGAGGCCGAGCAAGTGGCGGTGATGGATGTCGGTCTGCGCCGGCCCACGCTGGACGACGTGTTCCTGGCGCTGACCGGCCACGCCAGCCAGGACGACGCGGGCGCGGAGCGCACGGAGGCCGCCCGATGAGCACCATGTCGCGGATGGCGAGCGACTCCTGGGTGATCTCCAAGCGCAACCTGATCAAGATCAAGCGGGTCCCCGAGGTCCTGGTGTTCGTGCTGATCTCGCCGATCATGTTCGTGCTGCTGTTCGCCTACGTCTTCGGCGGGGCGATCGACCCCGGCGGCGGGGTGAACTACCGGGAGTTCCTGATCGGCGGGATCTTCGCCCAGACGGTGGTCTTCGGCTCGACGTTCACCGGGGCCGGGCTGGCCGAGGACATGCAGAAGGGGATCATCGACCGGTTCCGCTCGCTGCCGATGTCGCGGGCCGCGGTGCTGGTCGGCCGGACCTTCTCCGACATCGTCTACAACCTGCTCTCGATCGTGATCATGGCCCTGACCGGACTGCTCGTCGGCTGGCGGGTGCGTGGCTCGGTCCTCGACGCGCTCGCGGCCTTCGCGCTGCTGCTGCTGTTCGCCTACGCGTTCAGCTGGGTGATGGCGCTGGTGGGGCTGCTGGTGCCGAGCGTCGAGGTCATCAACAACGCCTCGTTCATCGTGATCATGCCGCTGACCTTCGTCTCGAACGCGTTCGTGCCGCTGGAGAGCTTCCCCTCGGGGCTGCGGGTCTTCGTGGAGTGGAACCCGGTCTCGGCGGTGACGCAGGCCGTGCGCGAGCTGTTCGGCAACACCAACCCCACCGTGCCGGTGCCCGACGTGTGGTCCATGCAGCACCCGGTGCTGTACACGCTGGCCTGGGTCGTGCTGATCCTGGTGGTGTTCGTGCCGCTGTCCGTCAGGCAGTACCGCCGCGCCGCCGGCTGAGCCGTGCGGCGAGGATGGGCCCATGCGCGTCCTGATCGCCCCTGACAAGTTCGCCGGCACCCTGACCGCGGTCGAGGCGGCCGAGGCCATCGCCGAGGGCTGGCACCGCCACGCGCCCGACGACGAGCTCGACCTCGCCCCGATGGCCGACGGCGGGCCGGGCTTCGTCGACGTGCTGCACGTGGCGCTGGGCGGCCGGCTGCTGGCGCGCACCGTGCGCGGGCCGCTGGCTGAGCAGGTGCCGGCGGCGGTGCTGCTGGTGGGCGACACGGCGTACGTCGAGAGCGCCCAGGCGTGCGGGATCCAGCTGACCGGCAGCCGGCCGGGGGCGGCCGAGCGCGCCACCACCTACGGCGTGGGGGAGCTCCTCGGGCACGCCGTGGACGCCGGCGCGCGCCGCGTCGTGGTGGGCCTGGGCGGCAGCGGCAGCAACGACGGGGGAGCCGGCCTGCTCGCCGCGCTGGGCGCGGAGGCGGACGTCCCGCTCGACCGGGGGGCGCTGGGCCTCGAGGGGATCGGGCGCCTCGACGCGTCCGCCGCCCGGGCCAGGCTCGCGGGCGTCGAGGTGGTCGCGGCCAGCGACGTGGACAGCCCGCTGACCGGGCTGTTCGGGGCGACCAAGACGTTCGGCCCGCAGAAGGGCGTGAGCGAGGACCGGATCGCGGAGGTGGACGGGCTTCTGGAGCGGTTCGCCGTCGTGGTGGACCGCAGGCTCTCGCTGGAGAAGGGGGCCGGCGCGGCCGGCGGGCTCGGCTTCGCGCTGCTGGCGCTGGGCGCGCGGCGCACCCCGGGGGTGGCCCTGGTCGCCGAGGCGGTGGGCCTGGAGCGCCGGGCACGCGAGGCGGACCTGGTGGTGACGGGGGAGGGTGCCTTCGACTTCTCCAGCCGCTCGGGCAAGGTGCCCTACGGGGTCGCGGAGCTCGCCGCGCAGGCGCTGCGGCCCTGCATCGCGCTGGCCGGCCGGGTGCTGGTCGGCTCGCGGGAGATGCGGGCGCTGGGGGTGGAGTCCGCCTACTCCGTGGTGGACCTGGTCGGGGAGGAGGCGGCCCTGGGTCGGCCCCGCGCCGCCCTGGCGGACCTGGCCGCCCGCGTGGCCAGGTCGTGGTCGCCCCGCACGCCTCGGTGATCCGGCGAGCCAATGGCTGCCGAGCGGTGGGGAATAACCGTCGGTGTGCGACCATTGGGAACGGATATGACCGGTGCCGTCCAGCGCCGGACGACCGAATCTCTAGCCTTTCTTCCAGGGAGCGAACATGACCGAGCAGGTCGAGACCACCGAAGAGCGCCGCACCGACCAGATCAACCTGAGCTCGGTCGCGTCGAGCAAGGTGAAGAGCCTCCTCGAGCAGGAGGGGCGTGACGATCTCGCCCTGCGCATCTCGGTGCAGCCGGGTGGCTGCTCGGGTCTGCGCTACCAGCTCTTCTTCGACGAGCGCACCCTCGACGGCGACGTCACCACCGACTTCGACGGCGTCACCGTCGTGGTGGACCGGATGAGCGTCCCCTACCTCAACGGCGCGACGATCGACTTCGTCGACACCATCGAGAAGCAGGGCTTCACCATCGACAACCCCAACGCCACCGGCTCCTGCGCCTGCGGCGACTCGTTCCACTGAGCGCGCGGCGCCGGGGCCTCTGAGCCCGGCGCCCCGCTCGCCCGGCCCCGCTCGCGGGTGACCCGGAACCCACGAGGCCCCCTGCCAAGCGTATTGGCAGGGGGCCTCGTGGCTCCCGAGACGGGAAGCGGTGGGGGTCAGTCGAGATGCAGGTGCAGCGCGCCGGCCAGCCGGGCGGCGGCCTCGCTCACCTTGATCTCACGCTTGGCGATCTCCCGGGGGAAGTCCGCGTAGTGCAGGCTGGGCGCCCCGGCGACCGCGGCCCGCGCCGCGTGCTGCAGGCGGGGGCTGACGTGGAGGTTCTCGCCGGCCGCGCGGCAGGCGCCGTACAGCTCCTCGGGGGACTCGAAGTCGTCGTAGGCGAGACGGGTGGAGCGGCCGTGCGCTTGAGTCGCGGAGATCATGACCCTGAGATTAGGGGCTACTCCCGGGTACCGACAGCGGTACCGACCGGTAGTGTTGCCAGGCATGTCGCTGCTCATCACCGGATCGATCGCCACCGACCACCTGATGTCCTTCCCGGGACGCTTCTCGGACTCGCTGGTCGTGGACCAGCTCGACAAGCTGTCGGTGTCGTTCCTCGTCGAGGACCTCGAGGTGCGGCGCGGGGGATGCGCGGCCAACATCTGCTTCGGCCTGGGCAACCTCGGCATCGAGCCGGTGCTCGTCGGCGCGGTGGGGGAGGACTTCGTCGACTACCGGGCCTGGCTCGAGCGGCACCACGTCGACTGCAAGGGCGTGCACGTCTCCGAGACGCGTCACACGGCGCGATTCGTGTGCACCAACGACTCGTCGATGGCCCAGATCGCGTCGTTCTACGCCGGCGCGATGAGCGAGGCGCGCGAGATCGAGCTCAAGCCGATCGTGGACCGGGTGGGGGAGCCGGACTTCGTGCTGATCGGGCCCAACGACCCCGAGGGCATGCTGCGCCACACCGAGGAGTGCCGCCAGCGCGGCTACCGGTTCGTGGCCGACCCCTCCCAGCAGCTCGCCTTCGGGGACGGCGCGATGATCCGGCCGCTGATCGACGGCGCCGAGATCCTGTTCTCCAACGAGTACGAGGCCTCGCTGATCACCCAGAAGACCGGCTGGAGCCGCGAGGACGTGCTCTCCCGCGTCGGCACCTGGGTGGTCACCCTCGGGGCCGCCGGGGTGCGCATCGACCGCGAGGGCGCGGCGTCGATCACCGTGCCCGCCGTCCCCGAGATCGCGAAGGTCGAGCCGACCGGGGTCGGCGACGCCTTCCGGGCCGGCTACCTGGCCGCCCTGGCCTGGGGACTCGGGCCTGAGCGAGCCGGGCAGCTCGGCTGCCTGCTGGCGGTCTACGTCGTCGAGCAGGTCGGCACCCAGGAGTACTCGCTCTCGCGCGCGGCCTTCCTCCAGCGCTGCCTCGACACCTACGGCGCGGACGCCGTCGCGGACTTCGAGCCGCACCTGAAGACCTTCCGTCCCTGAGCTTCCCGGCGTGCCCGCGGCAGCGGTGAGCCCCAACGGGCCACGGCAAGGGGCGAAGGTCACAGACCCGGCCCTTACGGGTCCCCACCGAGTCATCCGACCCACACTTCGGATAGGGTTTCGCCTATCCGTGATCTTTGAGAGAGAGGCTCGTTCGTGGGTCTGCAGCTCCCCAAGCGCGCGACCAAGTCGGTGAAGCGGCTTGCGCTCAGCGTTGCGCTGGGCACAAGTCTCCTACTGGTCGGCGCGTGCTCGGCCGAGGACGAGGACCAGATCCGTCGTCTGGCCATGCCCGAGCCGGTGACCGAACAGGCACCGGCAATCTTCGACCTCTGGCGTTATGCGTGGCTTGCCGCCATCATCACCGGCATCATCGTCTGGGGCCTGATCTTCTGGGTGATCCGACGCTACCGGCGTCGCCACGCCGACGAGATCCCCGTGCAGACGCGCTACAACCTGCCGCTGGAGATCTTCTACACCATCGCCCCGATCCTGATGGTGATCGTGTTCTTCTACTGGACCGTGACGGTCCAGAACGAGGTCCTCGACGAGGTCCCCGAGCCCGACCGGACCATCGAGGTGGTCGGTCAGCAGTGGTCGTGGACCTTCAACCACGGGCTCGGTGAGCCGGACTTCGACGTCGCCGACGACGAGCCGCGCTACGACGAGTACGTCGCGGTCGTCGGCACCGGCTCCGAGATCCCCACGCTGGTCCTGCCCGAGGGCGAGACCGTCCAGTTCAACCTGCACTCCCCGGACGTCATCCACTCCTTCTGGGTGCCCGGCTTCCTGATGAAGCTGGACGTCGTCCCCGGACGCATCAACCACTTCCAGGTCACTCCGAACAAGGAGGGCACCTACGTCGGGAAGTGCGCCGAGCTCTGCGGCGTCTACCACTCCCGGATGCTCTTCAACGTCAAGGTCGTGTCGCCCGACGAGTACGAGGACTACCTCGCTGACCTCGAGGAGGTCGGACCGGTCTACTCCGAGCCGCTCCTGGGCGGCTCCGAGCTCAAGACGCAGGACGGCCTGGACACCGAATCTGACGCAGAGGGAGGTCACGAGTGACCACCACAGCAGCACCGGTGCCTCAGAGCGCCGCCGTGCCCGTCCGTCGTAAGACCCTGGGCCAGCACGCGGTCACGCTGATGACCACGACCGATCACAAGCTGATCGGCAAGATGTACCTCGTCACCTCCGTCGTCTGGTTCCTCCTGGGCGGCCTGATGGCTCTGGTGATCCGCTCCGAGCTCGCGTTCCCCGGCCAGCAGGTCGTGAACGAAGAGCTGTACAACCAGATGTTCACCATGCACGGCACGATCATGCTGCTGCTGTTCGCGACGCCGCTGTTCTTCGGCTTCTCGAACGTGATCATGCCGATCCAGATCGGCGCGCCCGACGTGGCGTTCCCGCGGCTGAACATGTTCAGCTACTGGCTCTACCTGTTCGGCGGCCTGATCGCCGCCGCCGGGTTCCTCACCCCGCAGGGCGCGGCCAGCTTCGGCTGGTTCGCCTACACGCCGCTCTCCGACGCCGTGCGCTCGCCCGGCATCGGTGGCGACCTGTGGGTGATGGGCCTGTACATGGCCGGTGTCGGCACCATCCTCGGTGCGGTCAACTTCATCACCACGATCATCTGCATGCGTGCGCCCGGCATGACCATGTTCCGGATGTCGATCTTCACCTGGAACACGCTGATCACCAGCATGCTCGTGCTGATGGCGTTCCCGATCCTCGGTGGCGCGCTGCTGATGCTCGAGGCCGATCGGATGCTCGGGGCACACGTCTTCGACGCGGTGCACGGTGGACCGATCCTGTGGCAACACCTGTTCTGGTTCTTCGGCCACCCCGAGGTGTACATCATCGCGCTGCCGTTCTTCGGCATCGCCAGTGAGATCCTGCCGGTCTTCAGCCGCAAGCCGATCTTCGGCTACGTGGGTCTGGTCGGCGCCACCCTGGCGATCGCGATCCTGTCGGTGGCCGTGTGGGCCCACCACATGTTCGTCACCGGGGCGGTGGACCTGCCCTTCTTCTCGGGCATGACATTCCTGATCGCGGTGCCCACAGGAGTGAAGTTCTTCAACTGGATCGGCACTATGTGGGGCGGGTCGGTAAGTCTCGACACGCCCATGCTGTGGACGATCGGCTTCCTGACGACGTTCCTCTTCGGTGGCCTGACCGGTGTCATCCTGGCCTCGCCCCCGCTGGACTTCCACGTCTCGGACTCGTACTTCGTGGTGGCGCACTTCCACTACGTGGTCTTCGGCACCGTGGTGTTCGCGATGTTCGCCGGCTTCTACTTCTGGTGGCCGAAGTTCACCGGGCGGATGCTCGACGAGCGGCTGGGCAAGATCCACTTCTGGCTGCTGTTCATCGGCTTCCACCTGACCTTCCTGGTCCAGCACTGGCTCGGCGTCGAGGGCATGCCCCGTCGCTACGCCGACTACCTGCCCCAGGACGGCTTCACCACGCTCAACCAGATCTCCACGGTGGGCGCGTTCCTGCTCAGCCTCTCGATGCTGCCGTTCTTCTACAACGTCTACGTGTCGCGCAACGCCCCGCTGGTGGGCGTGGACGACCCGTGGGGCTGGGGCCGCTCCCTGGAGTGGGCCACCAGCTCGCCGCCGCCGCGGCACAACTTCCACTCGCTCCCGCGGATCCGCTCGGAGTCGCCGGCCTTCGACCTCCACCACCCGGAGATCGCGGTCATGGAGCTGCGGACCAACGCGGCAGAGGGCACGAGCACGCCGTCGGACTCCCCTGAGGTGTCCGGTCGCGAGGAGATGCTGCAGGAGCGCCTCGCCGGCAACACCGACGAGCGCGGCACGGAGGAGAAGAACTGATGAAGGCCGAAACCTGGATCTTCGGGATCACCACGATCTTCTTCGCACTGGTCGCGCCCGCGTACTGGTTCATCAGCGGCGACTGGACCGGGACCTCGGCCCTGGTCATGGCCTTCCTGCTGGTGGCGATGATCACCCTGTACCTGGGCTTCCACGCCTCCCGGATGGACGCCCGTCCGGAGGACCGCAAGGACGGCGACATCGCGGAGGGCGCCGGCGAGCTCGGCTTCTTCCCGCCGTACTCGTGGTGGCCGTTGTGGTGCGCCCTGGCCTTCTCCACGGTGACGCTCGGCGTCGTCGTGGGATGGTGGCTGGCGATCATCGGCAGTGCCTTCGGCGTGATCACGCTGGCCGGCTGGGTCTTCGAGTACTACCGCGGGGAGCACGCTCACTGAGCCCTCCCGGCGCCGCCACGGCCCCGATCGACACCCCCAGGGGTGACGGTCGGGGCCGTGTCTGTTGGGGGTCCGGCCGCTACCCTGGGTGAGGCACTGCTCGCTCCTCCCGGGGGAATCCACATGATTCGAGCTCGAGCCCTTTGCGGCACCTCTGCTTCTGCGCGCCACACTCGGGCGCCGGCGACCGTCCTGGCGGGGGTGCTCTGTGTCGTCCTGACGGCCTGCTCAGGCAGCTCCGGCTCCGACGGCGACTCCCCGGACGGCGGCCCTGCCGCCAGCCCCGAGGCGGCGCCGGTGGAGGTCACCACCGACGTCGGCAAGGGCACCGCCGTGCCGGTCGACCATCTGGTGACGGTGCGCGCCGAGGGGGGCACGCTGCGTTCCGTGGTGGTCCGCGGTGGCGGCGACCGGGTCGCGGGCGAGCTGGCGAAGGACGGTGCGTCCTGGAAGGCCACCGAGCGCCTGGAGCCGGGCACGTCGTACGTCGCCCGCACGGTGGCCGAGCGCACGGACGGCAGCACCGAGCGCGCGCGCTCCCGCTTTCGCACAGTCGACCTGACGCTGGATCAGCAGACCTACCCCTCGGTGGCGCCGTTGGCGGGGGAGACCGTGGGCGTGGGGATGCCGGTGATCGTCACCTTCGACGTCGCGGTGCGCGACAAGGCCTCGATCGAGCGTCACCTGAGCGTCACCAGCTCGCCGCGCCAGGCCGGAGCGTGGCACTGGATCAGCGACACCGAGGTGCACTGGCGCCCGCGGGCCTACTGGAAGCCCGGGACCGAGGTCAGCGTCGACGTGGACGTCAACAGCGTCCCGGCGGGCGGCGGCGTCTACGGCCAGGAGAGCCGCAGCGTCGCGTTCACCGTCGGCGACTCGGTGGTGCACAAGATCGACGTGGCCGGCCACCAGATGCGCACGCTGATCAACGGTGAGGTCGCCCGGACGATCCCGATCAGCGGGGGCAAGCCTGGCTTCGAGACCCGGTCCGGGACCAAGGTGATCATGGAGAAGCACCGCACCAAGCGGATGGACGCCGCCACCACCGGCATCGACGAGAGCGACCCGGAGTACTACAACATCGAGAACGTCGAGTACGCCCTGCGGGTCACCCACTCCGGCGAGTTCCTGCACGCCGCACCCTGGTCGGTCGGCTCCCAGGGTGCCGCCAACGTCAGCCACGGCTGTGTGGGGATGAGCACCTCCGACGCCGCCTGGGTCTATGAGATGACCAATCGGGGCGACGTCGTCGAGGTCACCGGCACCCAGCGCCAGATGACTCTGGAGAACGGCTACGGCGACTGGAACCTCCCCTTCAGCGAGTACAAGAAGGGCTCCGCCCTCAGCTGACCCCCAGCCCCCCCCACCCACCCCCCAGTTGGTCCCCAAGTCCCCAGCTGGTCCCCAAGCCCCCAGGTGGACCCCAGCCCCCCAGCTGGGCCCCAAGCCCCCAGCTGGGCCCCAAGGCCCCAGCAGGGCCCCCAAGTCCCCAGGTGGGCCCCAAGGCCCGCGACCCGTCACTCCCTCGACCAGACACGCCGGGGTTGGCGTAGCGAGTGACGGGTCGGCGGGCCTGGGCACTGGTGCATGGACCTGAGCGGCGTGGATCCTCTCACAGCCGGCCAGGGTGCTCCCGGGGTGCGTGGCCATGCGCACACGGGCGGTGGTGCACATCGCCACGTACGGCGCGCGCGGGCGTCGCGCGGTCCACGTCGGCGAGGCGCGTCCGTCGTGGCGCGCCGTACGCCGGCGGTGGTGAGAACGCCAGGGTGACGAGAGTGCCTGACGCGCCATAGGGGACAGAACGGGCGTGCCTGCTCGACAGGCTTCATGGGCCCCGCTGCCGACGGCTTACCCCCGCTCACGGCCCGCGAGCCGTCACTCACGCCGGCAGGTACGGCGTGTCTGGTCGAGGGAGTGACGGGTCGCGGTGGGGGAGGGGGGGTGGGGTGGGTGGGGATGCAGAAGGGCCCCGGACGCTGGTGCGTCCGGGGCCCTTCTGTGGTGGAGCGGTGGATCAGTGCTTGCGGAGCTCCTCGCCCTTCACCGGGTGGTGGCCGTCGAACTGGTGGCCGTCGACCACGCGGTCCTCGTAGGGCGCCTCGAGCTCGTGCTCGTGGTCGACCTCGTGGTGCGCCGCCTCGAGCTCGGCCCGGGTCGGCTTCTGCACGTTGTCGGCGTACATCAGGCGGGAGAGCCGGCCCCGGAGCTTGTCGAAGCGCTTCGGGGGAGCGGCCACGCCGTTGGCGTCCGTGGTCGCACCGGGCACGTAGACCTCTTCGCGATCGCGGGCGGTCATCGTGTAGGTCCGCGCCACGTCGAGCGGCTCGTGACGCTCGGAGTAGCTGCCCTCGGGCGAGCGCATGATGATGCCGGTCTCGTAGCCGTGGAGCAGGTCCTCCTCGTCCTTGCGCTGCAGGGAGATGCACCAGCGGCGGGTGATCCAGAACGCGATGACCGGACCCAGGAAGACCATCACCCGCATGAAGTAGGTGATCTGGTTGATGCTCAGGTCCATCTTGATCGCGATGATGTCGTTGCCGCCGGCGGCCCAGAGCAGACCGTAGAAGGTCATCAGGGCGACCATCACCGCGGTGCGGGTCGGCGCGTTGCGCGGGCGCTGGAGCAGGTGGTGCTCGCGCTTGTCACCGGTGATCCACGCCTCCAGGAACGGCAGCAGGATCAGGATGACCAGCATCAGGACCGGGAGGATCAGGATCGGCAGCATGACGTTCCAGCTGAGCGTCACGCCCAGGAACTCCGACTCCCAGCCCGGGATGATCCGCAGCGCACCGTCGGGCCAGCCCATGTACCAGTCGGGCTGGGAGCCCGCGGTCACCTTGGACGGGTCGTAGGGGCCGTACTTCCAGACCGCGTTGATCGTGGTGGTCGCGCCCATCACGGCGATGACACCGAAGACGATGAAGAAGAAGCCGCCGGCCTTCGCCATGTAGACGGGCAGCATCGGGAAGCCGACCACGTTCTTCTCGGTACGGCCGGGGCCGGGCCACTGGGTGTGCTTGTGGTAGACGAGCAGCAGCATGTGGGCGGCGATCAGGGCCAGCAGCAGGCCCGGGATCAGCAGCACGTGCACGATGTAGAGCCGCGGGATGATCGCGTCACCGGGGAACTCGCCGTCGAACAGGAAGAACGACATGTAGGTGCCGACGATGGGCGCGGACTTCATGAACCCGTCGGCCGCCCGGACGCCGGTGCCGGAGAGCAGGTCGTCGGGCAGGGAGTAGCCGGTGAAGCCCTCGAGCGTGCCGAGCAGCAGCAGCAGGCAGCCGATCACCCAGTTGAGCTCACGGGGCTTGCGGTGCGCGCCGGTGAAGAACACGCGCAGCAGGTGGATCATCATCGACGCCACGAAGATCGTGGCCGCCCAGTGGTGCATCTGGCGCATCAGCAGGCCGCCGCGGACGTCGAAGGAGATGTCCAGGCTGGAGGCGAACGCCTCCGACATGTGCAGGCCGCGCAGCTGGTCGTAGCTGCCCATGTACTCGACCTCGGCCATGCTGGGCCGGAACCACAGCGTCAGGAAGACGCCGGTGAGGAGCAGGACCACGAAGCTCCACAGGGCGATCTCGCCCAGCATGAAGGACCAGTGGTCGGGGAAGACCTTGCGGAGGTTCTTCTTGGCCATCCCGGCCAGGCCGAGACGCTCGTCGGCCCAGTTGGCGACCGCGGCGCCCTTGCCGGGCTTCTTGACGGTTGCCGCCGTAGTGGCGTTGGTCTTTGCGACGGACATGATCAGCCACGCTCCCAGAAGCTCGGGCCCACGGGCTCGGTGAAGTCGCTCTGCGCGATGAGGTAGCCCTCCGAGTCGACGGCGAGCGGCAGCTGCGGCAGCGGACGCGCCGCAGGTCCGAAGACCACCTTCGCGGAGTCGGCGAGGTCGAACGTGGACTGGTGACAGGGGCAGAGCAGGTGGTGGGTCTGCTGCTCGTAGAGCGAGATCGGGCAGCCCACGTGGGTGCAGATCTTCGAGTAGCACAGGATGCCCTCGACCGACCAGTTCTCCCGGCCGGGGCCGGGGATGATCTCGTCGGGCTCCATACGCACCAGGACGATCGACGCCTTGGCCTTGTGGACCTGCAGCTCGACGCCTTCGATGTGCTCGGTCCACAGCGCGATCGGCTGACCGTTGATCAGGTCGCCGATCTCCATGTCCGAGACCTTGATCGGGGTGCCGAGGACGTCGCGGGCGACGCGCATCCCCTTGTCCCAGATCGTGTGGTAGAGGCTGTCACCGGGCAGCGGCCCGAGGTCGCGAAGCGCGACGACGGCCGGGATGCCGAGCATGCCCAGCGCACCCAGCAGGGTGTTGCGCACCAGCGGGCGGCGGCCGATGCCGGACTCCTCGAGCCCGTCACTGAGCGCCTGGAGCGTGGCGGCGCGGTCCTCCTCGGAGGAGGCGGCCGGGTGACGCATCTCGACCATCTCGTGGTCGGCCATGAGCTTGCGGGCCCACTGGATGATGCCGATGCCGATACCCAGCAGGGCGCCGGCCAGGGTCAGGCCCAGGGCGAGCGTCGAGGCGCCCATCCCCAGGAACGTGGTGGGGTCCTCGCCGATGTCGATGGTGAAGTAGGCGACGACGAACAGGATGGCGCAGATCATCGAGAAGACGAACAGTGCAGCCACCTGGCGCTCGGCGCGCTTCTCGGCCCGGGGGTCGACGTCGGTCGGGCGCCACTGGTGTGGCGGTAGACCGGGGTCGGCGATCGGGTCCGGGGCCGGGACGGCCGGAAGGGTTTCGTCGTGGGTGCTCACGATGCCAGCTTGTCCTTCTTAGAGCGGGTGGTGTGGGCAGCGATCCAGACGGCGAAGGCGACCAGGCCACCGATACCGAAGATCCAACCGAAGAGGCCCTCGGTCACGGGACCGAGCGAGCCCAGGGTGAATCCGCCGTAGTTGGGCTCTGCCTCGAGGGACTTGAGGTAGGCGATGACGTCGCGCTTGTCCTCGGGGGCGAGGTTGCCGTTGGAGAAGACCGGCATCTGGGTCGGCCCGGTGAGCATGGCCTCGTAGATGTGCTTCTCGTCCACGCCGGACAGCTTCGGCGCGTACTTGCCGCGGGGCATCGCCCCGCCGGCGCCGGCATAGTTGTGGCAGGCGGTGCAGTTGGTCAGGAAGATCTGGCCGCCGTTGACGATCGCGGCTTCGCGCTCGTCGTCGGTGAGGCCCTCGATGCTGTAGTCGGCCTCGTCGGGGATGTCCGGTCCGACGCCGAGGGAGGCGACGTAGGCGGACAGGGCCTCGCGCTCCTCGTCGTTGTACACGGCAGGCTTGGCAGGCGCCTGGACGCCCGGCTGCACCAGCGGCATCCGGCCGGTGCCGACCTGGAAGTCGACGGCGGCGGCGCCCACGCCCACCAGGGACGGGCCGATCTGGTTGCCGTTCTGGGTGAGGATGCCCTCGCCGTTCTTGCCGTGGCAGTAGGCACAGCCCACCAGGAAGAGCTCGCGCCCCTCCTCGACCAGTGCCGGGTCGGCCTCGGCCTTCTCCGCCTGAGCGGGGGAGAACGCGGTATACAGCCCACCGGTGAGCACCAGTCCGAGCAGCATGACGATCAGGCCCGCCAGACGACCGCGGCGATGCCGCGAGATTCGTCCGACTGAGCGGTTCAAGAGACGCACATTGAGTCCTAGCTTGAGCAGGGTCGGGCTGTTACTTGATCAGGTAGATGGTCGCGAACAGACCGATCCACACCACGTCCACGAAGTGCCAGTAGTACGACACGACGATCGCGCTCACGGCCTGCTCGTGGGTGAACTTGCGGGCCAGGTAGGTCCGCCCGAGCACCAGGAGGAAGGCGAAGAGTCCGGCGGTCACGTGGATGCCGTGGAAGCCGGTCGTGAGGTAGAACATCGAGCCGTAGGCCGAGTCCTGGATCGTGATGCCCTCGTGGATGAGCTCGGCGTACTCCGTCGCCTGGCCGGCGATGAAGATCGCGCCCATGATGAAGGTCAGCGCGAACCACTCGCGCAGACCCCAGCCCTTGACGTTGAGGAGACCACCGGTGCGCCCGACCTGACCGCGCTCGGCCGCGAAGACGCCGAGCTGGCAGGCCACGGAGGACAGGACCAGGATCGTGGTGTTGGCCGCGGCGAACGGGATGTTCAGCGCGTCGGTGTTCTGCTGCCAGAGCTCCGGGCTGACCGAGCGGATCGTGAAGTACGCCGCGAAGAGCGCGGCGAAGAACATCAGGTCGCTCGCGAGCCAGATGATCGTGCCGACGCTGACCATGCTCGGTCGGTCGAGGTGCCCGTGCAGCCGGGATGCCGGAATCGCTGTTGCTGTCGCCACGCGGAGCATTATGTCCTGACTAGGACCGAAGGGCACCCCACCCCCCTGTCTTTAGGCGTCATAAACTTCACAGCGTGGTGTTCACAGCGTGGCAAGCGAGTCCGAATCTGCCGGAGTTCACCCTAGGGCGGATCTTCACCGAGTGGGGGATCGATCCCTTCCTCTTCGTGGCGACCGTGTGGGTGGCCGGCCTCTACCTGGTCGGGGTCTCGGTGCTGCGGCGCCGCGGGGACAAGTGGCCGTTGGGACGCACGCTCGCCTTCGTGGTCGGCGGGATGGGCTCGTTCTACGTCGCCACCCAGTCCGGGATCGGCGCCTACGACACCACCCTGCTCAGCGTGCACATGGTCCAGCACATGGTGCTCTCGATGGTGGTGCCGCTGTTCCTCGCGCTCGGCGCCCCGGTCACCCTCGCCCTGCGCACCCTCCCGTCGCGGCCGCGTCGCTGGCTGCTGGCGGTGCTGCACTCGCGGGTGGCGAAGGTGCTGTCCTTCGCGCCGCTGGCGTTCTTCCTCTACGTCGCCTCGCCCTGGGCCCTCTACTTCACCGGGTGGTACGACGCGAGCCTGCGCTCGACGTACGTGCACGAGATGATGCACGTCCACCTGGTGCTCGTCGGCGCGCTGTTCTTCTGGCCCCTGATGGGCATCGACCCGGTTCCCGGTCGGGTCTCGGAGCCGTTCCGGCTGGTGCTCACGTTCCTCACGCTGCCCTTCCACGCCTTCCTCGGCGTCACGATCATGGCGCAGGAGGCACTGATCGGCGCGGAGTGGTACGCCGCGCTGCGCGAGGGGCCGATGGGCTCATGGCTGCCGGACGCGGCGGACGACCAGCACGTGGCGGGCGGGATCCTGTGGGCCTCGGGCGACCTGATCGGCCTGATCTTCTTCGGGGTCCTGTTCGTCCAGTGGGTGCGCTCCTCGGCGAAGGAGGCGGTCCGCGAGGACCGCAGGCTGGACCGGTTGGAGGCCCAGGAGAGAGCGCGCGCAACGGCGGCGGCAGGCGAGGGATAGCATCGGGGTGTGAGTGACACCATGCCGAAGTCCGCGCCGCTGAAGGTCCTCGTCTACAGCGACGACGTCAACACCCGCCAGCAGGTCATCCTGGCCCTCGGCCGGCGCCCGCACCCCGACCTCCCCGAGCTGGAGTACGTCGAGGTGGCCACGGAGCCGGTCGTCGTGCAGCAGATGGACGCCGGCGGCATCGCGCTCGCGATCCTCGACGGCGAGGCCGTGCCCGCCGGCGGGATGGGCATCGCCAAGCAGATGAAGGACGAGATCTTCGAGTGCCCCCCGATCCTGGTGCTGACCGGTCGCCCGCAGGACGCCTGGCTGGCCACCTGGTCGCGCGCGGAGGCGGCGGTGCCGCATCCCCTCGACCCGATCCAGCTGGCGCAGACCGTCGTCTCGCTGCTGCGCTCCCGCGTGCCCGCTCGCGCCTGATGGCGTCCGGCCACCGGCCACTCGGCTGGTCCGACGTCCTGACCACCCTGGTCGCGGGGCAGGACCTGTCCCGCGAGCAGGCCGTCTGGGCGATGGGGGAGATCCTCGCCGGGGAGGCGTCCCCGGCCCAGATCGCCGGGTTCGCGGTGGCGCTGCGGGCCAAGGGCGAGACGGTCGACGAGGTGGCCGCGCTGGTCGAGGCCACGTTGGCGCAGGCCACGCGCATCGAGGTGCCGGGCCGGCTGCTCGACGTGGTGGGCACCGGCGGCGACCGCTCGTTC
Organism: Nocardioides sp. Z43_10; assembly: GCF_059766615.1. Classification (NCBI taxonomy): domain Bacteria; kingdom Bacillati; phylum Actinomycetota; class Actinomycetes; order Propionibacteriales; family Nocardioidaceae; genus Nocardioides; species Nocardioides sp. Z43_10. The sequence goes on from NZ_JCBAJY010000007.1 coordinate 52,987, forward strand.
TCGGTGAACATCTCCTCGATGGCCGCGATCGTGGCCGCCGGCGCCGGTGCCCGCGTCGTCAAGCACGGCAGCCGCTCGGCCTCGTCGAAGTCCGGCAGCGCCGACGTCCTCGAGGCGCTCGGCATCCGGCTCGACCTTCCGCCCGCGCGGGTCGCGGCCGTGGCCGAGGAGGCCGGCATCACGTTCTGCTTCGCCGCGGCCTTCCACCCCGCCCTGCGCTACGCGGCGGTGCCGCGGCGCGAGCTGGGCATCGCCACCACCTTCAACATCCTGGGCCCGCTGATCAACCCCGCCGCCCCGGCCGCCCAGGCGATCGGCTGCGCGGATGAGCGGATGGCCCCGGTGATGGCCGGCGTGTTCGCCGCCCGCGGCGTCGACGCGTGGGTGGTGCGCGGCGACGACGGGCTCGACGAGCTCACCACGACCACGACCTCGCGGATCTGGCAGGTCCGCGACGGCGCGGTGCGCGAGGCGACGCTGGACCCGCGCGAGCTCGGCTTCACCCTGGTGCACGCCGACGCCCTGCGGGGCGGGGACACCGAGCACAACGCCGACGTCGTACGGCGGCTGCTGGCCGGTGAGCAGGGGCCGGTGCGCGAGGCCGTCGTGCTCAACGCCGGGGCGGCGCTGGCCGTGCACGAGGGCGCCGAGGGCGCCCCTCTCGACGTGCTCGGTGCCGGGATCGAGCGGGCCCGGGAGTCGCTGGACAGCGGCGCGGCCGGCGACGTGCTGGAGCGCTGGGTGGCAGCCTCCTCGGCCTGAGGCCCGCCGGCGCCGGCGCCCGCCTCGCTCAGAGGTTGAGCACGTAGGCGTCGCCGTCCGCGCGGAACCCGACGTCGAGCCGGTCGTAGTAGGGCTCGCTCATCTGCGGGTTGGTGACCACCTGGTGGTAGCCGCGGTCGCGGAGCTGGCCGCTGGGGCGCCAGACGAACTCCCCGGGGGAGAAGTCCCGGTAGCGCGGCGTCACGTAGTCGAGCAGCACGTGGGCGCGGTCGCCCTCCCCGCGCAGCAGCACCACCCCCACCGTCTCGTCGCCCTTCTGCACGAGGTAGGCGAGCCGGTCGGGCGCGCAGTGGTCCCAGACGAAGTCCGGCTGGTGCTTGAGGATGTCGGCGCCGTGCACCCGCAGCAGGTGGCGCAGGTACTCGTCCTCGGGAGCGACCTCGAGGACCGTGTAGGCCGTCTCGTCGTGCCGCTCGCGGCTCAGTTGGGCGATGAACCAGACGTTGATGACGCTGAGCACGACGTTCATGGCGACCATCGGCCAGATCTCGAGCAGCCCGTTGAAGACGATCAGCGTCAGGCAGGCGACGAGGTTGAGGATGCGGAAGCGGAGCACCCGGGCCTGCAGCAGCGACAGGACCAGCAGGGCGGAGCCGCTCCAGCCGAGGACGTCCAACCAGTGCGCGCAGAGCCAGGTCACGGCTGCAGGCTACTGCTGCGAGGCCCTCAGTCGAGGCCCAATGCGAATGCTGCCTCGAGGTCGTGGTTGGAGTAGGCACGGAAGGCGATGTGGGTCTCGGTCGCGGTCACCCCGTCGACCTTGTTCAGCCGATCGGCGACCACGGCGGCGACGTCCTCGTGGTTGCGCACCCGGACCAGCGCGATGAGGTCGATCTGCCCGGTGACGGAGTAGACCTCGCTCACGCCGTCAAGGGCGGCGATCGCCTCGGCGACCTCGGGGATGCGGGAGACGTCGGCCTTCACGAAGACGATGGCGGTGATCATGGGGACACGTTAGCGCCGCCACCACCCGTCGTCGCTCAGCGCACGGGCTGGTGCACCGGGGCCAGCGCGCGTCGCTCCTCGAAGGGGACCAGGGTGAGCTTGGACTGGTGCACGGCGTCGTGCAGCGCCAGGTGGCGCGTGGCGCCCTGCACCGGGCAGCTCCACTCGCCGTCGACCTCGACCAGGCGCACGCCCGGCGACTCCAGCCAGCGCAGGATCCGCTCGGTCTCCTCGGCGGTCGCGGCGGGCACCGGGCCGAGGCCCGGGGGCACCGTCTCTGCGCTGGCGCGCAGCTCGGCGACGTACTGGTGGGCGTCGGCGCCCGGGGGGATCACCCCGGCGGCGCCCAGCCGGCCGTGCCGTACGACGTGCACCGCCCACCGGCCGTCGTCCTCGCGGCGGGCGGCCACCACCTCGGCGCAGCGGGTCAGGGCGCTGAGCCGCTGCGTCCGGGCGGCGGCGCGGATGAAGGCCGCCAGCCGGTCGCGGTGGGCGCCCGCCTCCTCGAAGCGCTCGTCGAGGGCCAGGGCGCTCATCCGGGCGTTGATCGCCTCGACCACCTCGTCGGGTCGGCGCAGCAGGGTGTCGCGCAGCCGGCCGACCACGGCGCCGTACGCGTGCTCGTCGACACTGCCGTCGCACGGCGCCAGGCACTTGCCCATCTCGGCCAGCACGCACGCCGAGCGGGACGGCAGACGCGGCAGCCGGCCACCGCACTGACGCACGGGGAACGTGTCGTGCAGCGCGGAGAGGCACTTCTCGGCCGTCTTGCGCGAGGAGAACGGGCCCAGGTAGTCGGCCTCGTCGTCGAGCACCCGGCGCACCAACGACAGCCGCGGCCACGTCTCGCGGGTCAGCTTCAGGAAGTGCACCTTCTCGGGGAAGCGCGAGCGGCGGTTGTAGCGCGGCTTGTGCTCCGCGATCAGCCGCAGCTCGCGGACCTCCGCCTCGAGCGGGGTCGCGCACTCGAGGCCGGTGACGGTGGCGGCCAGGTTGACCATCTCGCCCATCCGCGACCGCGTCTCGGAGGCGGTGAAGTAGGAGCGGACCCGGGTCCGCAGGTCGCGGGAGGTCCCGACGTAGAGCACCTGGGAGCGCTCGTCACGGAAGAGGTACACGCCCGGGGCGTGGGGCAGGGCCTCGGCCAGGTGGCGCTTCTTGCGCTGGGCGGTGCTGACCCGCGAGGAGAAGGTCTGCAGCTCCTCCAGGGTGTGCACGCCGAGCCCGCCGAGCCGCTCCATCAGCCCGTGTAGCACGTCGACGGTGGCGCGAGCGTCGGACAGGGCGCGGTGGTTGGGGGTCGTCGAGGCCCCGAACAGCACCGCGAGGGACGACAGCTTGCAGTTGGGCGCGTCGTCGCGGGTGATCACGCGTCGTGCCAGCCGGGCGGTGTCCAGCACCTCGAAGGCCGGCCAGGCCCGCCCCTGGGCGGCCGCGAAGTGCTTGAGGAAGCCGACGTCGAACGGCGCGTTGTGGGCGACCAGGACGCAGCCGGCCGCGAACTCGAGGAAGGCGGGCAGCGCGGAGTCGATGGCGGGCGCGTCGGCGACCATCGAGTTGCTGATGCCGGTCAGCACCGCGATGAACGGGGGGATCGCGGTGTGCGGGTTGACCAGGGTCTGGAACTCGCCGAGGACCTCGCCGCCCCGGACCTTGACCGCGCCGATCTCGGTGATCATCGAGCCGCCGGCGGCGGAGCCGCCGGTGGTCTCGAGGTCCACCACGCAGAAGGTGAGGTCGCGCAACGGTCGGCCCAGCTCATCGAAGCTGCGTTGAGACTCCCAGCGGCTGGTCGCACTCTGAACGGCACTGCTCATGGCGGTGACGCTAGAGGCGGCCACCGACAATGCGGGTCAGGACGCGCGCATAGGGTGGCCGTGTGACCCAGGCCCCGCATCTGCCCGGCGTGCTGCGAGCCCGCGTCGTCGCGCTCGCGGCACAGGTGCTGCCCGAGGTCACCACGCTGCCGCCCGCCCTGCGCAAGGTCGCGGCCTTCGCCCCGCAGCGCCGGGCCCGGCTGGGAGCGACGGCGATCGAGCGGGCGCTCGGCGACGACGCCTTCAGGACCGCGGTGGCCACCCAGCTCGCCGCCGTGTCGCCGCTGGCCGCGGCGGTGCGGACCGGGCAGGCGGGGGCGCACGAGGGCGGCGACCACGACGGCGGCGACCGCGACGGCGACGACCACGACGGCGACGACGTGGAGGTCGGGGCGCTCATCTGGCTGCTGCGGCCGGCGGGGTGGTGCGAGGAGCTCGAGGAGGTCGTGGGACGTCTGGAGCAGCGCGCGGAGGCCCTCGCCGAGCAGCGGGAGTCGGCGGCCCTGGCGCAGCTGGCGCGCAGCCTCGAGGACGCCGAGGCGCTCAACCGCGAGCTGCGCGCCGAGCACCGGCGCACGGTCGAGGAGCTGAAGGCGGAGAACGCGTCGTTGCGGCGCAAACTGGGGGAGTCCCGGCTTGCGGAGCGCAGGGCCCGCGAGAGCGTGGCCGCGGCGAGCAACGAGGTCGCGGGCGCCTCGGCCCGGGTGGAGTCGGTGGTCTCGGCCGCGGAGGCCGAGAACCGGCGACTGCGTCGGCGCATCGAGGAGCTCGAGGGCGCGCTGGCCGCCGCGCGTCGCGCCGGCCGCGACGCGCAGGAGAGCGCCACCCTGCGGGCCCGGGTGCTGCTGGACACCCTGCTGGACTCCGCGCACGGGCTGCGCCGCGAGCTGGGCCTGCCCACCGCCTCGGGCTCTCCCGGTGAGCGGCTGGAGGCGGAGCTCGCCGCGGACGGGCAGCGGGGAGCGGCGCCGATCCCGGCGGCTCCGGCGCCGACCCCGGCGCTGCTCGAGCAGCTGTTGGCCATGCCCCGCGCCCGGCTCATCGTCGACGGCTACAACGTGAGCAAGAGCGCCTGGCCCGACTCCTCGCTGGACGCGCAGCGAGCGCGGCTGCTGAAGGCTCTCGCCCCCGTCGCCGCCCGTGGTGGCGCGGAGACCACGGTCGTCTTCGACGCCGCCTCCTCGACCACGCGGCCGCCCGCCACGGCGCCGCGGGGCGTGAAGGTGCTGTTCAGCCCGGTGGGGGTGATCGCCGACGACGTGATCCGCGACCTGGTGGCGGCGGAGCCGGGCGGCCGGGTGGTGGTGGTGGTCTCCAGCGACCGGGAGGTGGCCCGCGACGCCGCGCGCAACGGCGCCCGGCCGGTGCCCGCGGAGGTCCTGGTGCAGCTGCTGACCCGACAGCAGTAGAGGTCCCGGGGCGCCCGCGGGGCGTTCGTACGCCGGCGCGACACGCCGGGGGAGGCGGCTGGGGGCCGCATTGTCGGTGGCCCCTGCGAGCGTCCCCGACATGACGACACGAATCGACTGCGACGACTGCCAGGTGCGGGGGCTGCACTGTCACGACTGCGTGGTGACGGTGCTGCTCGGGCCGCCCCCGGAGCTGGAGTTCGACGACGACGAGCAGCGTGCCCTCGGCATCCTCGCGCAGGGAGGACTGGTGCCGCCGTTGCGGATGGTGCGCCCGGCCACCGGCCCCCAGGTCGAGTCCGCGTGAGACGCCACACGCGTGGGCCCGAGCCGGCGAGGTGGCGACGGCCACTGCGGCGGGCGCGCCCGGGCGGTCAGGCGGCGCGTTGACCGGGTGGGTGGCCCGGGTGGACCGGCAAGCTGGACCGGACAAGTGGGCGGAATCACGTTTGGGTTGTGGTGGACGGTTTGCCGCTGCCGCGACGGCGCACTAACGTGAGCCGCTGGTGCCCGTGGAAGCAGATCAGACCGATCTGCGCGGGCTCCGCGCCGAGTTCGGGGCTGGTCAGCTCACGCTGAGAAGCTCCGGAGCCGGGGAACCACGTTTCCCCTGGGGTGAATCCATCGCAAGGCGTGCGCACGTGCGCGTGGAGCGGTGGTAGGGCAGTCGTGCCCGAATCCGTCAGCTCACCCGGTAGGCGTACGACACGCAAGGGAGAACGCCCGCTCGTGCTTCACGGCCGGAAGCGACTCATCAGTGCCCTCACGGGCATCACAGCCATCATCGCGGTCGGGCTGGTCCCCGCCACCCCCTCCTACGCCGAACCGGACCTCGACACCGTCAAGGAGCGCGTCGACCGGCTCTACCACGAGGCCGAGCAGGCCTCGGAGCGCTACAACGACGCCAAGATCGAGCTGGCCGAGCTGACCAAGGACCTCGACTCGCTCAAGGCCGACGAGAAGCGCCAGGCCAAGGACCTCGCGGGCGTGCGCGAGCAGGTCCAGGAGTCGGTCGTGCGTCAGTACCAGGGTGAGTCGATCTCCACCGTGGGCCAGGTCGTCGTCTCCGAGGACCCCGAGTCGTTCCTCTCCCAGCTCTCGACCATGTCGACCTTCAACGACATGCAGACCGGCCTCTTCGACGACTACTCCACCGAGCTCGAGGCCCTCGACATCCGCCGCGAGGCCACCGAGGAGCGCGTCGAGGACATCGACGCCACCAAGAAGCGCCTCGGCAAGGAGAAGGCGGCGATCGACGCCAAGGTCGAGCAGGCGGAGAAGCTGCTCAACGAGCTCGAGGCCGAGGAGCGCGAGCGGCTGACGCGGACGGCCTCGCGCAGCGAGACCCGGCTGCCCGCGGACGCTCCCGCGGCCTCCGGTCGCGCGGGCGCGGCCATCCAGTACGCCATGGCGCAGGTGGGCGACGCCTACGTCTACGGTGCCGCCGGCCCCGACGCGTTCGACTGCTCGGGACTGACGATGATGGCCTGGGCGCAGGCCGGGGTCGGTCTCCCGCACTCCTCCAGCGGCCAGTCCGGCTCGGGCACGCGGGTCTCCTCCGACGACCTGCAGCCCGGTGACCTGGTGTTCTACTACAGCCCGATCAGCCACGTCGGGATGTACATCGGCAACGGCCAGATTGTGCACGCCGCCAACCCGGGCTCGGGTGTGACGGTCGCGGGCGTCTTCTCGATGCCCTTCTCCGGCGCGGTTCGCCCTGGCTGAGCCCGTCTCGTCGAAGGCCGGCCGTCCACTTCGGTGGATGGTCGGCCTTTCGCTGTCCCTGGCACTGCTCGCCGCCCTGGTCGTCGCGTTGCTGCGCGACGACGCGTACGTCGCCGATCCCGGTGCCTCCCCGGCCCCCACGGTGAGCGCCGGAGCCGCCGCGAAGGCGCTCGCCGACCTGGTCGACGCCGTGCGCGCGGGCGATCCGGAGGCGGCGGCCTCGCTGGCCGGTGCCGACGACACGGCCGCGGCGCCGCTGCTGCGGGCGGTCGTCGCCAACGCCGAGGCCCTCGACGTCACCGACTTCTCGCTGCGCTACGTGGACGAGACCGACACCTCGGGCGTCGACGGGGCCTGGTCGGCCGCGGTCGCGGCGACCTGGCGCTTCCGTGGCTTCGACCGGACGCCGGCCCGGGCCGAGATCGTGGTGGACTTCCGGGCCGACGGCCCCGGCGTCGAGGTCACCGGCATCGGCGGTGAGCAGGGCCGCTCGCCGCTGTGGCTGACCGAGGAGCTCGAGGTGCGTCGCAGCCCCACCACGCTGGTGCTGGTGGCCGGGACCCCGGATCGGGCCGACGCCTACGCGCGGCGCGCGGTGCGCTCGGTCGCCGTGGTCGGCGCGGTGCTGCCCCGGTGGCGTCCGCGGCTGGTGGTCGAGGTTCCCCGCTCCGCGGACGCGCTGCACCGCAGCGTCGGTGCCCCCGAGGGCGCCTACGACGCGGTGGCGGCGGTGACCACCACCGTGGACGGGTCGCTCAGCCCGACGGCGCCCACCCACGTGTTCGTGAACCCCGACGTCTACGGCAGGCTGCGCGGCCACGGCGCCCAGGTGGTGATGAGCCACGAGGCGGCGCACGTCGCCACCGGCGCCGCCACCTCCGCGTCGTTGCCGCTGTGGCTGCTCGAGGGGTTCGCCGACCACGTCGCCCTGCGCGACGTCGGGCTGCCGCTGACCACGACGGCCGCCCAGATCGCCGAGCAGGTACGCCGCGACGGCCCGCCCGCGGCGCTGCCGGGGGTCGAGGAGTTCGACACCGGCGCCACCCACCTCGGCGCCTCCTACGAGAGCGCCTGGCTGGCCTGCGAGGTCGTCGCCGACGTCGCCGGCGAGACGGCGCTGGTCAGCCTGTACCAGCGGGTCTCCGAGGGCGAGCCGCTGGCCCGGGTGCTGCGGCAGGAGACCGGTCTCGAGGTGGGCGAGCTGACCCGGCTGTGGCAGGCGCGCCTCACGGACCTGGCCCGATGACGCGCAGCGAGCGTGGCGTGGGCGTGGCGACGCTGCTCGTCGGCGGTGTCGCGTTCGTGGCCCTGGCCGCCGTGCTGGTGCCCTGGGACGCAGGTGGAGGCGGCGCCGTGTCGGCGCAGGAGGCGTTCAGCGCCGACCAGATCGCGCGGGGGGAGGAGTTCGCCCGCGGATCGCGGCTGCTGAGCTGGTCCTCGCTCGCGGTGTCGCTGCTGGTCTCGGCGGTGCTGGGCTTCACCCGGCTCGGCCGTGCGCTGATGGCGCGGATCCCCGGAGCCTGGTGGCTGCGGGTGGTGCTCGGCACTGCGGTGGTGCTGCTGATCGGGCGGCTGGTGACGCTGCCGTTCGGGCTCGCCCTGCTCGAGCGCCGGCGCTCCTACGGGCTCTCCTCGCAGAGCTGGGCCGGGTACGCCGTCGACGTGGCACGCAACGAGGCGGTCAGCGTGGTGGTCACCTCGGTGGTGCTGCTCGTGCTGGTGGGCAGCGCCCGGCGCTGGCGCCGTGCCTGGCCGGCCGTCGCGGGCGTCGTGCTCGCGGCGTTCGTGATGCTGGGCTCGTTCGTCTACCCGGTGCTGGTGGAGCCGCTGAGCAACGACTTCGCGCCGCTCCCCGACGGGGAGCTGCGCACCGCGGTCCTCGAGGTCGCCCAGCGTGAGGGCGTCGACGTCGACGAGGTGCTGGTCGCCGACGCCTCGCGGCGCACCACGACGCTGAACGCCTACGTCTCCGGTCTGGGCAGCACCCGGCGGGTGGTGCTCTACGACAACCTGGTGGACGACGTGCCCCAGGAGGAGGTTCTCGCGGTCGTCGCCCACGAGCTCGCCCACGCCGAGCACCACGACGTGCTGGTGGGCTCGACGCTGGGCGCTGTGGGCGTGCTCGTCGCCGTGGGTCTGCTGGGGGCGCTGCTGGGCTCGGGCGCCCGGTCCGACCCGGGGTCCGGCGCACGGCGCGGCAGCCGGGTCGCGGACCCGGCGGTGGTGCCGCTGGTGCTGGCGCTGGTCGCGGTGGGCACGCTGCTGGCCAGCCCGGTGGAGAGCACGATCAGCCGGAAGATCGAGACCCGCGCCGACGTGGTGGCCCTGGAGGCCACCGGCGACCGCTCCAGCTTCGTGGAGATGCAGCGTCGGCTGGCGCTGCGCTCGCTGTCCGATCCGACGCCGCCGGCCTGGTCGCAGTTCTGGTTCGGCACCCACCCCACGGTGCTGGAGCGGATCGCGCTGGCCGACCGGGTCGGCGACTGAGTCGCCTGCCCGGCCGACCGGCGAGGCTCAGGGCACGTAGAGCGCGGCGACCTCGTCGCGGAACTCGCGCATCACCACGTTGCGCTTGAGCTTCATGCTGGCGGTGAGCTGCCCGCCCTCCTCGGTCCAGTCCTGCGCGATGATCCGGAACTTGCGGATCGCCTCGGCCTTGGAGACCGCCTTGTTGGCGTCGTCGACCGAGTGCTGGATCGCGGCGCGCAGGTCGGGGTCGTCGACGTTGTCGGCGATCTTGGCGGACTTGCCGTGGTGCTCGGCCCACATCGGGAACACGTCGGGGTCGATCGTGACGAGCGCGGCGATGAAGGGCTGGCCGTCACCGACGACCATCACCTGGTCGATCAGGTGGTGCGAGCGCATCCGGTCCTCGAGGACGGCCGGGGCGACGTTCTTGCCCCCGGCGGTCACGATGATCTCCTTCTTGCGCCCGGTGATCCGGATGAAGCCCTCGTCGTCGACCTCGCCCACGTCACCGGTGTGGAACCAGCCGTCGCTCTCCATCGCCTCGGCGGTGGCCTCCTCGTTGCGCCAGTACCCGGCCATCACCTGGCCGCCCTTGAACAGCAGCTCACCGTCCTCGGCGACCCGCACCGACGTCCCGGGGAGGGGGCGTCCCACGGTGCCGATCTTCTGCTGGACCGGCAGGTTCGCGGCCAGCGCGGCGGTGGTCTCGGTGAGCCCGTAGCCCTCGCAGACGATCAGGCCGATGCCGCGGTAGAAGTGGCCCAGCCGCTCGCCGAGCGGGGCGCCGCCGGAGACGGCGTACTTGCAGCGTCCGCCGAGCGCCGCGCGCAGCTTGGCGTAGACGAGCCTGCTGAAGAGGGCGTGGCGTGCCCGCAGCAGCGGGGAGGGACCGCGCTTGCGGTCCAGGGCGCGCGAGTAGGCGATCGCGGTGGCCGCGGCCATGTCGAAGATCCGGCCCTTGCCGTCGGCGGCGGCCTTCTGGGAGGCGGAGTTGAAGACCTTCTCGAAGACCCGCGGGACGGCCAGGATGAACGTCGGGTGGAACTCGCCCAGGTCGTCGACGAGGTTGGCGATGTCCGCGCTGTGGCCCATCTTGACCCGTGCCTTGACGCAGCCGATCTGGATGATGCGCGCGAAGACGTGCGCCAGCGGGAGGAACAGCAGCGTGGAGGCGCCCTCCTCGAAGACCTCGTCGAGCTCGTGCACCGCCACGCCCAGCTCGAACATGAAGTTGCCGTGGGTCAGCATGCAGCCCTTGGGGCGCCCGGTGGTCCCGGAGGTGTAGATCAGGGTGGCCAGGTCGAGCGGGGTCGCGTGCGTGCGACGGCTCTCCAGCTCGGCGTCGTCGATGTCGGCGCCGAGGCTCTTGAGCACGTCGACGGCGTTGTCCTCCAGCGACCAGAGGTGGTTGAGCTGGTCCAGCCCGCCGCGCACCTGCGCCACCCGGGCGACGTGGTCGGAGTTCTCCGCGACGATGCCGCGGGCGCCGGAGTCCGAGAGGATCCAGGAGACCTGCTCGGCCGAGGAGGTCTCGTAGATCGGCACCGTGACCGCGCCGGCGAACCAGATCGCGTAGTCCAGCAGCGTCCACTCGTAGCGGGTCTTGGAGAGCAGGGCGATCCGGTCGCCGATCTCGATGCCGGCGGCGATCAGACCCTTCGCGACCGCGCTGACGTCGGCGAGGAACTCGGCCGCGGTGACGTCAACCCATCCCTGAGCGGTGTTGCGGCTGAAGACGACGGCGTCGGCCGCCTCGCGGGCGTTGGCCACGACGTCGTCGGTGAGATTCCCCGTTTGGGGGATCTCGATGTTCAGGGGCGTGGAGAACTCACGCACGAATTGCCTCCTGGAAGTCACCGGGTGTTGCCCACGGGCGGTGGCGGACGGCAGTGTCATGAGCGTCGGCCCGAAGGGTCTGCTGCGCAGGCTACCGCTGCTCGTCATACCGGTGGTATCCGGTACGCTCGCAGGTCTTGATCACCTGCGGTGGCCGACGGGCCCACCGCTGAGCACCGGGAGTCTCACGATGGCCGAGCAGACCACGTCCACTCTCCTCATCGAGGCCACTCCCGGCGAGGTGATGGCAGTGATCGCGGACTTCGAGTCGTACCCCGCCTGGGCCAAGGGCGTGCAGAAGGCCGAGGTGGTGAAGCAGAGCCCTGGCGAGCGCGCCGAGGAGGTCTTCTTCGCCCTCGACGTGGCCCCGATCAAGGACGAGTACACGCTCTCCTACGTCTGGGACGGCGACCGTCAGGTCACCTGGACGCTGGTCGAGGGCAAGATGCTCAAGGCCCTCGACGGCGCGTACGTGCTGCGCGACCTCGGTGACGGCACGACCGAGGTCACCTACCGGCTCTCCCTCGACGTCACCATCCCGCTGATCGGCATGCTCAAGCGCAAGGGGGAGAAGATCCTCATCGACACGGCGCTCAAGGGGCTCAAGAAGCGCGTCGAGCAGGGAGGCTGACCCCCGGGTCAGGTGCCAGGGTGCGCATACTTCTCTTCACCGGCAAGGGTGGGGTCGGCAAGTCCACCGTGGCGTCCGGTACCGCCGCGCTCGCCGCGGCCCAGGGCAGTCGCACCCTGGTCCTCTCCACCGACGCCGCCCACTCCCTGGCCGACGCCTTCGGCGCCAGTGTCGGGTCCGAGCCCACCGAGGTCGCCGAGAACCTCTTCGTGCAGCAGATCGACGCGCAGCTGCGCTTCGAGCAGTCGTGGGCCGAGATCCAGACCTATCTGCTGACCGTCCTCGACGTGGCCGGGGTGGACCGGGTGGCCGCCGAGGAGCTGACGGTGATCCCGGGCGCCGAAGAGGTGCTCGCGCTGCTCGAGCTGCGCCTGCACGCCCGGTCGGGGAAGTGGGACGTGATCGTCATCGACTGTGCGCCGACCGCAGAGACGCTGCGGCTGCTGGCTCTCCCCGAGGCGCTCGGCTGGTACATGGAGCGGGTGCTGCCGATGGAGCGCCGGGTGGTCAAGGCGCTGCGCCCGGTGCTCAACCGGGCCGCGGGCGTGCCGATGCCCGGCGACACCGTTTTCGACGCCGTCGAGCGGCTGCACGACGAGCTGCTGGAGGTCCACGAGCTGCTGTCCGGCCCCGAGGCCAGCGTCCGGCTGGTGCTGACCCCCGAGAGCGTGGTGCTCGCCGAGGCCCGCCGCTCCTACACGTCGCTGTCGCTGTTCGGCTACCGCGTGGACGGCGTCGTGGCCAACCGGATCTTCCCGGCCGAGGGGGCCGACGCCTGGCGCACGGGCTGGGTCCAGGCCCAGGACGCCGTGCTGGAGCAGGTCGAGGAGTCCTTCGCGGGGCTGCCGGTGTGGCGCTCGGTCTACCGCAGCGAGGAGCCGGTGGGCGTCGCGGCGCTGACCCGGCTGGCCGCTGAGGTGTACGGCGAGGACGACCCGTTCGCCGCTCCCTTGGGAGAGGGCCCGTTCCGGATCGCCCGGGGGAGCAGCGGCGCCCTGCTGCGCCTGCGTCTGCCCTTCGTCACCCGCCCCGAGGTCGACCTGGCCCGCAACGGCGACGAGCTGGTGGTGACCGTTGGCTCCTACCGGCGCCTGCTGTCGCTGCCCGCGAGCCTGTCGCGGCTGCGCGTCGCGGGTGCCCGGGTCGTCGACGGCGAGCTCCAGGTGCGCTTCGAGGAGACCGAGCGGTGACCGGCCCGAACGGTACCGACGACCGGAGCCGCCCGGGCGACCCCGGCGCCGAGCAGATCGGCGGCGTCGCCGAGGAGGCGGCCAAGCTGATGGGTGCGCTCGCCGGATGGGCGCGCGAGCACGGCAGCGACCTGGGACACGGACTGGGACACGGATGGGGCGACCTCGCCGGCCACGCCGGCGCAGCGGCCCGGCAGGCCGACGAGCACCTCGCCACCGGAGCGCGCGAGTGCAGCTGGTGCCCGGTCTGCCGCACGGTGCACGCGCTGCGCTCGCTCAGCCCGGAGGTCTGCGAGCACCTCTCGGTGGCGGCCTCCGCGCTGCTGCAGGCGGCCGGGGGCGTGCTGGCGACGGTGATGGCGGACGCGCGCGAGGGACGCCGGGAGCCCGACGTCGAGCGCATCGACCTCCAGGACGACTGGTCCGGGGACGACTGGCCCGAGGACGACTGGTCCGAGGACGAGTGGCCCGAGGACGACTGGTCGACCGACGGCTCCGGATCGGGCAGCGGATCAGTGAAGGACGAGCCCGCTACCGGGGCTCCCGAGCACGAAGGGCCGGTCGGCTGATGGCACTGGCATGCGGCATCGACGTCGGCGGCACCAAGATCGCCGGCGGGGTCGTCGACGAGCAGGGGCGGGTGCTGGCCGAGGCCCGCGTCGAATCGCCGGCGACCGACACCCAGGCCATCGAGGAGGCCATCGAGGTGCTCGTGGGCCGTCTGCGCCGCGAGCACGCGGTCCAGACTGTGGGCGTGGGCGCGGCCGGCTTCATCGACCGGACCCGCTCGACGGTGCTGTTCGCCCCGAACCTCGCCTGGCGCGACGAGAACCTCCGCCTCGACCTCGAGAAGCGGCTCGACCTGCCGGTCGTGGTCGAGAACGACGCCAACGCGGCCGCCTGGGGCGAGTTCGCCTTCGGTGCCGCGGCCGACGTCGACGACCTGGCGCTGGTCACCGTCGGCACGGGCGTGGGCGGCGGCATCGTCATCGACGGCAACCTGGTCCGCGGGGCCTTCGGCGTGGCGGCTGAGATCGGTCACGTCCGGCTGGTGCCGGGAGGCCGGCCGTGCGGCTGCGGCAACCTCGGCTGCTGGGAGCAGTACGCCAGCGGCAGTGCGCTGGTGCGCAACGCCCGGGAGGGCGCCGAGCGCGGAGACCCCGCCGCCGCCCCGCTCCTGGAGCGTGCCTCGGGCCGCGTCGAGCAGATCACCGGGCCGCTGGTGACCGCCGCGGCCCGCGCCGGGGACCCGTACGCGATCGAGCAGCTGCGCGAGATCGGGCGCTGGCTCGGCGAGGGCCTGGCCACGCTCGCGGCCGTGCTCGACCCGTCGGTGGTGGTGGTCGGCGGCGGTGTCTCCGAGGCCGGCGAGCTGCTGCTGGAGCCCGCCCGGGAGGCCTTCCGTGCCCACCTCACCGGTGGCGGGCACCGTCCGGTTCTCGACATCCGGCGAGCCTCGTTGGGCAACACCGCCGGCCTGATCGGCGCCGCCGACCTGTCTCGGCGCGCGTGAGCCCCGCACCACCCGCGCCGGTCTGGGTCGGCGTCGACGTCGGCGGCACCAAGGTGCTGGCCGGGGTCGTCGACGAGAGCGGCCGGGTGCTGCGCACGGCCCGGCGCTCCACGCCCGGGCGGCGCGTCTCCGTCGGGCTGGTCGAGGAGAGCCTGGTGGAGGCGGTCCTCGAGGCGGCGGCGGGGGCGCCGCTCGCCGGGGTCGGTGTCGCCGCGGCCGGGTTCGTCGACCGCGAGGGCGAGCGGGTCGTCTTCGCCCCGCACCTGCCCTGGCAGGGCGAGGAGGTCCGCTCCCGGCTGGCTCGGCGGTGGGACGTCCCGGTGCTGCTGGACAACGACGCCAACGCGGCCGCCTGGGCGGAGTGGACCTACGGCGCGGCCCGCGGGAACGGCGACACCGTGCTGGTCACCCTGGGCACCGGGATCGGGGGAGCGCTGGTCCTGGGCGGGCGGGTGCACCGGGGGCGCAACGGGATGGCCGGCGAGTTCGGCCACATGCAGCTGGTGCCCGACGGCAGAGCGTGCGAGTGCGGGGGGCGTGGCTGCTGGGAGCAGTACGCCAGCGGCAACGCCCTGGTCCGGTTCGTCCGCGCCCGGATGGTCGACGAGCCGACCTCGCTGCGCGAGAGCTGCGCGGGAGATCCCTCCTTGCTGACCGGTCCGATGGTCACCCGGGCCGCGGCCCAGGGGGACCCGGTGGCGCTCCAGGGGTTCGCCTCGGTGGGTGCCTGGCTGGGCGTGGGACTCGCCAACCTGGTCGCCGCGCTCGACCCGGACCGCGTGGTCGTCGGCGGCGGCGTCTCCGCGGCCGGCGAGCTGCTGCTGGCCCCGGCGCGCGCCGCGCTGGCCGGCTCGCTCGTGGCACACGGACACCGCGTCGTGCCCTCCGTCGAGGCAGCGCTGCTCGGCCCGCAGGCGGGCCTGGTCGGGGCCGCGGACCTGGTCCGCCGTGCCCACGTGGCGAACGGCGTCGCGGCGTCGCCGCCCTCTCGCTGAGGGGCCCTCAGAGCACCGCGCCATCGTCGAAGGGGTCCTGGCGGTCGCGCGGCATGTGGACCACGAGGTAGGCGAACCCGGCCACGAAGGCCCCCACCAGCAGGTAGCCCAGCCAGGCCGGCAGCGAGACGCCGGCGATCAGGCAGATCAGCAGCAGGGTCGGACTGCCCAGCAGCCCCAGCCACGACACCAGCCGTGGCAGTGGCACGTGCGGGATCGGCGGCGGGGGCGGCGGGACGAAGGCGTCGTCGTCGCGGTAGCCACTCTCGAGCATCTCCTCGGCCGCGTCCTCGGGGTGCTCGGCGGGGAAGTCCCCGGGGCCGGCCGCCACCGGTGCGGCGGGCTCGGGGGCGGGCTGGGACTGAGAGTCGGGCTGGGGCTCGGCGTCGATATCCGCGCGCTCGCCGAAGTTCTCCACGATCGCGCGCCAGGCGTCATCCTCGCTCTGCCGGTTCACCCCCTCGACCTTACGCCAGTGTCCCAGCGGCCGCCCGGGCGTTTCAGCGCCCGACGCGCGAGACGAACGCCGCCGACTCCTCGAAGATCACCGGCGCGTCGTTGTCCAGCGTGGCGACGTGGAAGCTGTCGTGCAGCAGCCGCTCGGTGACGTCACGCGAGGAGATCTTCGCCGCGATCATCCCGGCCGACGACGGGTCCACGACGTGGTCCTCGACGGAGCGGAACAGCAACAGCGGTGCGG
Organism: Nocardioides sp. Z43_10; assembly: GCF_059766615.1. NCBI lineage: Bacteria > Bacillati > Actinomycetota > Actinomycetes > Propionibacteriales > Nocardioidaceae > Nocardioides > Nocardioides sp. Z43_10. The sequence goes on from NZ_JCBAJY010000007.1 coordinate 69,000, forward strand.
TCACCTTCGCGAGGTCCGACTGCAGCGGCCGCCACGCCCGGACCATCGTGTCCAGGGCCCGCAGCGGGGTCCGGGCGTAGCCGTGCTCGTCCATGCCCGGCTTCTTGATGTCGTTGCCGATGCCGGGCATCGAGGGGATCACGTGCTTGAGCAGCGGCAGCGCGAGCAGCTGGCGGTTGGTGCTGGTCACCGCCGCGTTCACCACCATCACCCCGGCGACGTCACCGCCGCGGTCCGCGGCCAATCGCAGCGCCAGCGCGCCACCCATCGAGAGCCCGCCGACCACGACCGCGTCGCTCTGGGCGCACAGCCGGTCGAAGACGCGCGAGACCTCGCCGTACCAGTCGTCCCAGGTGGTGCGGTTGAGCTCGCGCCAGCTGGTGCCGTGCCCGGGGAGGCGGGGAACCTCGACGGCGTAGCCGCGGCACGCCAACGACTCGCCCCACGGCCGCATCGAGGCGGGGGAGCCGGTGAACCCGTGGCTGAGCAGGACGCCGATCCGGCGGCCTGCGGTGAGCTCGGGACGGGCGGGCGCGGAGAACGGCAGCGCCAGGGGATCGATCGCCATGCGCGGCATTGTGCCGCACGGCCCCGGGCAGCACCCCGCGACACGCACTCCTGCGCGGCCGCCTGCTGGGCGAGCAGGTGGGCGCTGGGGCGGGCAGGGTCTAAAGTGCCCCCGACGGTGGTCGCTGCGACCTCTCGTCAGCGAGGAGGTTCGAAGGTGCTGTACTGGTTCCTGAAGTGGGTGGCGCTCGGGCCGCTGTTGCGACTGGTCTTCCGACCGGTCGCCGAAGGCACGGAGAACGTGCCGTCGACCGGCCCGGCGATCCTCGCCAGCAACCATCTCTCGTACGCCGACTGGCTGTTCATGCCGCTGACGCTCACCCGGCGGGTGACGTTCGTGGCCAAGGCGGAGTACTTCACCGCCCCCGGCATCAAGGGCCGCCTGCAGAAGGCGTTCTTCGGCGGGTCCGGCCAGGTGCCCATCGACCGCTCGGGCGGCGGCGCCGCCGAGGGCGCCCTGCTGTCGGCCAAGAAGGTCCTCGCCGAGGGGGAGCTCTTCGGGATCTACCCCGAGGGCACCCGCTCCCACGACGGCCGGCTCTACCGCGGCAAGGTCGGCGTCGCCCGCCTCGCCCTGGAGACCGGGGTGCCGGTGATCCCGGTGGCGGTCGTCGGCACCGACCTGATCGCCCCGCCGGGCCGCAAGTTCGGCAGGATCACCCGGCCGATCGTGCGCTTCGGCAAGCCCCTGGACTTCTCCCGCTACGAGGGTCTGCAGAACGACCGCTACGTGCTGCGCTCGATCACCGACGAGATCATGTACGAGATCATGCGCCTGTCCGGGCAGGAGTACGTCGACATGTACGCCGCCAAGGCCAAGGAGCTCGCGAAGACCCAGCGACCCGGCCACAGCGACCCGACGGCGGAGAAGAAGGCATCCTGACCCGATCGCGCGGACCCTCGCGCCCCGCCGCGATGTGGCGCGAGTCGGCGGGTGCCGTGGCCGTCGAGGACCGGATGTTCCGGGCCCTGGCGGTGCTGCGCGTCGTGGTGCTGGCCAACGCGGTGGGCCTGAACCTGTGGCGGATCGGCAACTTCACGCACCCGGTGGCCGGGATCGCCGTGGTGGTCGCGATGGGGCTGTGGACGGGCTTCGCGATCTGGGCCTACGCCGCGCCGCGCCGGCGCGTCACCGCGCTGCTGGTGCTGGACCTGGCCCTGGCGATGGCCGCGCTGGCCGCCTCGCCGTTGCTCAAGGGCGAGGACTTCCGCGCCACCGTCCCCGGCTTCTGGGTGGCGGGCGCACTGATGGCCTGGGCCGTGCACTGGCGCGCGCTCGGCGGCCTGGTCGCCGGGGTCTGCCTGTCGGTCGTCGACCTGGCGGCCCGCGCCGAGATCACCCAGACCAACTACGGACACGTGTTCCTGCTGCTCATCGGTGGGCCGATCGTGGGCTACCTGTGCGGGTCGCTGCAGCGGATGGCGGTCGAGCGCGACCGCGCCGAGAGGGCCGCGGCCGCCGCCGAGGAGCGCGCCCGGCTGGCGCGCGCCGTGCACGACGGCGTGCTGCAGGTGCTGGCGCTGGTGCAGCGCCGCGGCGCCGAGCTGGGCGGCGCCGGTGCCGAGCTGGGTCGCCTGGCCGGCGAGCAGGAGGTCGCGCTGCGCGCGATGATCCGCCAGCAGGACTCGGTCCCCGACGCGGCGCAGGAGACCTCCGCGGGCGAGACCCTCACGGACCTGGTGGGTGCCTTCGAGCGGCTCGGCACCCGGCGCCCACCTCGTACCGTGGTCTCGGGGCCGGGCACGCCGGTGCCGATGCCCCGCTCGGTGGTCGAGGAGCTCGTGGCCGTCGCCGCGGCCTGCCTGGACAACGTCGCCCGGCACGTCGGCGACGACGCGCCGGCCTGGGTGCTCCTCGAGGACCTGGGCGACCGGGTGGTGGTGACCGTGCGCGACGAGGGCCCCGGCATCGCCCCCGGCCGGCTCGAGCAAGCCGTCGACGAGGGCCGGTTGGGCGTCAGCGGATCGATCCTGGGCAGGATGGGCGACCTCGGCGGCACCGCCGAGCTCGGCACAGGGTCCTTCGGGACCGAGTGGGAGCTCACCGTGCCGCGCACCCCAGCCCTGATGGAGGACGCGTGACGATCCACACCGAGCACCCCTTCCTGGACCCCGAGCCCGACCGCGAGCCGACCCGGCGGCTGCGCGCGCGGCTGGGCGGGGTCGTCAGCCTCTGGACCGCCGGTGACGAGGAGTCCGGGCGGGCCGGGCTGACGGTCTCCTCGCTGATGGTGGCCGGCGGCGAGCCGGGGGTGGTGCTGGCACTGGTCGACCCCGACTCCGACCTGCTCGACGTGCTCGAGTCCACCGGCCGCGCCGTGGTCGGCCTGCTCAGGTGGCCGCATCGCGACCTGGCCGACATCTTCGCCGGGACGGCACCCGCCCCCGGCGGGATGTTCGCCCAGGCCGAGTTCACCGGGACCCGGTGGGGTCCGCTGCTGGACTCGGTCACCACCTGGGCCGGGGTGCGGCTGGAGGAGACCACCGAGGTGGGCTGGTCCACGCTGGTGACCTGCGCGATCGAGCAGGTCACGATCGGCGACGAGCCGGATCCGCTGGTGCACCGACGTGGGCGCTACCAGCGCCCGATCACGGGGGAGTGAGATGAGCACGATCGACGGCGCAGGTCAGGTCATCCGGGTGATGGTCGTCGACGACCACCCGATGTGGCGCGACGCGGTGGAGCGCGACCTGCTGGCCGCGGGCCTGGACGTGGTCGCGGTGGCGGCCAACGGCCACGAGGCGATCGCCCGCTTCCCCGCCGCCCGGCCGCAGGTGGTGGTCCTGGACCTGCAGATCCCCGGCCCGAACGGCGTCGAGGTGACCGGGGAGATCCTGCGCCACGACCCGTCCGCGCGGGTGCTGATCCTGTCCGCCTCCGGGGAGCAGGCCGACGTCCTGGCGGCGGTGAAGGCCGGTGCCACGGGCTACCTGGTGAAGTCCGCCTCCCGCGAGGAGCTGCTCGACGCGGTCCGGCGGGTGGCTGCCGGCGACACCGTGTTCACCCCGGGGCTGGCGGGCCTGGTGCTGGGGGAGTTCCGCCGCCTCGCCGACGGGCCGGCGGCCCCCGACCCGGACGCGCCGCAGCTCACCGAGCGCGAGACCGAGGTGCTCAAGATGGTGGCCAAGGGGATGAGCTACAAGCAGATCGCCGAGCGCCTCGTGCTGTCCCACCGCACCGTGCAGAACCACGTGCAGAACACGCTGCGCAAGCTGCAGATGCACAACCGCGTCGAGCTGACCCGCTGGGCCATCGCGCAGGGACTCGACGGCGACGCGACGTGAGCGATCCGGTGCGCGGGCGGGCGGCGCCGATCCGGTGGCGCGGTGCCGGCCCGGACGACGCCTGGGCGCTGACGGACCTCGAGCGCAGCGCCAACCTGGCCTCGCTGGGCCACGTCTTCGCGCCCGAGCGGCACCCCTACCCGCTCGACGACGTGCTCGCCCGCTGGACGCTGATCCTCACCGAGCCGGGTGCCGTGGTGGAGGTGGTCGAGGGCGAGCAGCGGCTCGCCGCGGTCACGGCGTACGACGAGAGCACGCTGCGGATCCTGGCCGTGCATCCCGACGACTGGGGCCGCGGACTGGGCCGGGCCGGGGTGGAGCGGGCGGCCGCGGCCATCCGGCAGGGCTCGGCGCGGCGCGCGAGTCTGTGGTGCCTGGTGGAGAACCATCGCGCACGCGGGCTCTATGAGCACCTCGGGTGGCGGCCCACCGGCCAGCGCCGGCCGGCTCCCTGGCCGCCGTACCCCGTCGAGATGGAGTACGACCTCGAGCTGTGAGGGCTCAGCCGCGGGCCGGGTGCGGCCGGCCGCCGTCGGGGGAGGCGTCGACGAGGTCGTGCTGCACGCCGTAGCGGCTGCGCAGCCGGGCCTCCTGGTGCTCCCGCATCCGCAGGCCGCGCCGGGTCCGCAGGGCACGCAGCCGGGCGCTGCGGTCCAGGGTGGCGTTGACGCCGGCCAGCACCGGCCCCGCCGCGCGCACCAGGTGCTTGAGCCGGGTGTCGGGGATGGCCAGCTCATCGGCGATGTCGTCGCCGATGAACACCCGCTCCAGGGCGTGCACCACCGGTGGGGCCAGCCGGCGCAGCCAGGCGGGGCGCCCGGGCAGCAGCTGCTCGATCTCGGGGACCAGGAACTCGGTGTTGATGCTGCCGACCAGGCGGCGGCAGTAGTCGTCGACCTCGGGCCGGGTCAGCAGGTAGAGCTCCTCGAGCCGCTCCTGGTCGGCCCGGTCGTGGGGGAGCAGCGCCTCGTCGACCCCCATCAGGTAGCCCACGTAGCGCCAGCCCTCGTAGTAGGAGGCGACCTCGTGGGGCAGGTAGGGAGCCCCGATGGCGCGCATCCCGCGCACCGGGATCAGGCAGAACTCGATCAGCGTGTAGGCGAGGTAGGACTGGCAGATCGGCACGCCCCACGCGGCCTCGTCCCACTGCGCCGCGTCGCGCAGGTGGTGGCGCACCAGCGCGTGGATGATCCGCACCCGGACGGTGAGCTCGAAGCCCGCCCCGTCGCGGCGCAGGCCGCCGACGCGGTTGGTCTCCAGCAGCCAGGAGCCCACCTCGATGGTGCGCACCCCGGCGCTCTCGATGTAGCGACCGGTCATCTCCAGCGGCCGCGAGGCCGCGGAGTTGGCGTAGCCGGAGACCAGCGACGCGGCGCCCAGCACGATGCCGGCCTGACGGGCGTAGCGCGCGGTCTGCGCGTTGCCCGCCTCGACGCGGTCCAGGTCGACCCAGGAGGGCACGTGGTCGAGCTGGGCGAACAGCGCGCGCAGCGAGTCCGGCGCGTCCGCGACCGCGTCGATGCCCTCGCGGCAGGCCTGACGCAGCATCCGCATCGCCCGGCCGTGTCCGATCCGGGCGAAGTCCGCCACGAAGGCGTCGGCGAGCGGGTCCCCGTCCCACATCCCGGCGAAGTACGCCGCGGCGTGCTCACCGTGGCGGCGCAGCGCCTCGGCACGGTTGCGCACGCTCGTCGGCACCTCGGGACGATCCACGATGACAGTCATGCTGTCAGGATAGGGACTCGTGTGCTCCGCGTCACGCCGTCGTGCGCGGCCTATGCTCACCGGCGTGCCCTCCGATGCGCCCGACTCCCCGGCCAGCGCCCTGCTGAGCGTGGCCGACGCGCTCTACGCCTTGTCCCTGGCGGAGTTCACCGCTACCCGCGACGCCCGCGCCAAGGAGCTCAAGGCCGGCGACAAGGAGCTGGCCGCCCGGGTCAAGACACTGCGCAAGCCGTCGGTGGCCGCCTGGGTGGTCAACCTGCTGGTGCGCCGCGAGACCGACGAGGTGGACCAGCTGGTCGCCGTCGGCGAGGCGCTGCGCCAGGCCCAGGCCGACCTGGACGCCGGCCAGCTGCGCGAGCTCACCAAGCAGCGGCGGATGCTGACCGCGGCGGTGACCACCCGCGCTCGGCGGCTGGCGCGCGAGGAGGGCCACAAGGTCACCGAGGCCGTAGCCGAGCAGGTGGAGGCCACGCTCACCGCGGCGATGATCGACGCCGACTGCGCCCGCGCCGTGCGCAGCGGGCTGCTGGTCGGCGCGCTGGCGGTCACCGGGGTCGGGGAGGTGGAGCTCGCGGACGCGGTGGCGCTGCCGGACGCGCTGGGCTTCGAGGCGTCCCGTCAGGAGCGCGCCCACCCCGGGGAGGCCGGCGAGGCGCGCCCCGAGCTGCGCGTCGTACCCGATCCGGACGCGGAGGCGAAGGCGCGGCGGGCGGCCGAGGAGCGGCTGGCTGGCGCCCAGGAGCGACTCGGCGAGGCCGAGGCGGCACTGTCTTCGGCGACTGTGGAGGTCGAGGAGCTCGAGGCGCGCGGGCTGCAGCTGCACGGTGAGCTCGAGGAGCTGCGTCGGCGCATCGCCGAGCTCGAGACCCGGGCCGAGGAGGTCGAGGACGAGCTGGCCGACGCCGAGGACGTCCGGACCGAGGCCGAGCAGACCGTGGCCGAGGCGACCCGGGCGGTCGAGACGGCGCGGGCCGCGCTGAGCTGAGCTGAGGTGGGCTGAGCCCGGCTCAGCTCAGCTCGGCCCACCCCTTGGACCGCTCGACGGCCTCGCGCCACCGGGCGTGGGCGGCGTCCGCGTCAGCCCGGTCGCCGCTCGGCGCGAAGCTCCGGTCGAGCTGCCAGGTCTCGCGCAGGTCGTCGGTGGAGGACCACACGCCGGTGCCGAGGCCGGCCAGGAACGCCGCCCCCAGCGCCGTGGTGTCGACGATCCGGGGCCGCTCGACGGGCACGCCGAGCTGGTCGGCCTGGATCTGGCAGAGCAGGTCGTTGGCGCTGGCACCGCCGTCGGCGCGCAGCGAGACCAGCCCGGGCATCGTGTCCAGGACGTCGCGGACCTCGAAGGCGATGGCCTCGAGGGTCGCGCGGACCAGGTGCGCCCGGGTGGTGCCCCGGGTGATGCCGAGGATCGTGCCGCGCGCCTGCGGGTCCCAGTGCGGGGCGCCCAGCCCGGTCAGGGCCGGCACGAACACGACGCCCCCGCTGTCGGGCACGGTGGCCGCGACCGCCGCGGTCTCGGCGGCCGAGCCGACGATCTGCAGCCCGTCGCGCAGCCACTGCACGGCCGCGCCGGTGACGAAGATGGCGCCCTCGAGGGCGTAGGTGAGCTTGCCGTCGGGTGCGCGCCAGGCCGCGGTGGTCAGCAGCCCGGCGTCGCTGCGCACCGCGGTGCCGCCGGTGTTGGTGAGGATGAACGACCCGGTGCCGTAGGTGCATTTGGAGTCGCCCTCGTCGAAGCAGGTCTGCCCGAACAGGGCCGCCTGCTGGTCGCCGGCGAGGCCGGCGATCGGGAGGCTGAGGCCGGCGAAGACCCGGGGGTCGCTGGTCGCGATCTCGCCCCAGTTGGGCACCAGCTCCGGCAGCGCGTCGCGCGGCACCCCGAAGAGCTGGCACAGCTCGTCGGACCAGTCGCCGGTGGTCAGGTCGAAGAGCAGGGTGCGGCAGGCGTTGGAGACGTCGGTGACGTGCCAGGTGCCGCGGGTCATCCGGGCGATCAGGTAGGAGTCGACCGTCCCGATCGCGTACCGCCCGGACTCCACCAGGGCCCAGGTGTGCGGCTCGTGCTCGGCCAGCCAGCTCAGCTTGGTGCCGGAGAAGTAGGGGTCGAGCCGCAGCCCGGTCAGCTCGCGGACCCGGTCCTCGTGGCCCGCGTCGCGCAGCCGCACGCAGATGTCGGCGGTGCGCCGGTCCTGCCAGACGATCGCGCGGCGCGGGGACGACAGCGTCTCCCGGTCCCACAGCACGACGGTCTCGCGCTGGTTGGTGATGCCGATCGCCCGCAGGTCGTCGCCGTCGTACGCCGCGAGGACGCTGCGGGTGGCCTCGAGGGTGGCCTGCCAGATCTCCTCGGGGGAGTGCTCCACCCAGCCCGGGCGCGGGAAGTGCTGGGCGAACTCCTGGTAGCCGCGGGCCGCGATGGTGCCGGAGGAGGTGACCACGAGCGCGGTGACGCCGGTGGTGCCGGCGTCGATGGCGAGCACGCTCATCCGCGGGCCCCGTCCTGCCGGCCACCCTGCTGGCTGCCCTGTGCCCCGGCCCGCTCGCGCAGGAGGCCCAGCACCCGACGATCGATCCAGGACCCGGAGGGGGCCACCCGCATCTCGAAGTTCTCGGTGCCCACCCACTCGTGCAGGTCCGCGTGGCCCAGCGCGCGCACCATCGTCTGGATCTCGGCGGCCAGGTCCTCGGTGACCGCGACCTTCTCCTCCTCGCTCGAGGCGGTCAGGAAGAGGTCGTTGAGGTCGAGCAGGCGCTGCAGCTCGGTGCACGGCGCGACATGGTCGTCGACGCGCAGGTCGACCGCGACGTCGTCGAGGCCGCCGTACCCGGCATCCTCGCGGACCACCAGCAGCGCCGCCGACTGCCGCCCGCGCCGGTCCCCGCCGGCCTCGTCGCCGGCCACCAGCGCTGCCATCAGCCTGCGGGCCAGCGGCGCCTCGGGGTCGCTGGACTCGAAGGCCTGCTGCATCGCGGCGACCACCTCGGGACCGGTGAGGATGTTGCCCTGGATGGCGTACCCGTCGCCGACGATCCCGCCGGCCCAGTCGTAGCAGTTGGCCCCGGTGTGCGTGGCGGCCACGCCGTCGAGGTCGACGATGCCGACCTGGCGCTCCTCGCGCAGCTCGTCCTCCTCGAGCAGCCGCTGCAGCGCGACCGGTGCGGTGGCGCCGTCGTCGAGGTGCGCCAGGGCGAGGCCCTTGTAGGCGACGTTGGCGTGCGCCTGGGTGGCGATCGCGCCGATCCCGGCGACCGCGGCCGGCACGGCGCTGCCGACCGCCAGGAACTTCGAGGCCACGGCGACCCCCCAGGACTCACCGTCGGCGGAGCGGGCCACGATCGAGAACGTCATGGCGCTCAGGCTAGTGGCTCGCATCGACCGCGAGGCTGGTGACTCTGGTCATGCGACCTCGGTGCGTTGGTCCCCTCTGTGTCGACCGGCGACGTGGCAGGCTGTTGTCTTGAAGTCCGAATCGACGAGGCAAGAGGAGACACGATGCGCGTAGGTGTGCTGACCGGAGGCGGGGACTGCCCCGGTCTCAACGCGGTGATCCGAGCAGTCGTCCGCAAGGGCGAGACCGTCCACGGCTTCGAGTTCGTGGGCTACCGCAACGGGTGGGCCGGACCGCTGGAGGGGCTGACCATGCCCCTGGCGGTGGAGACCACACACGGGATCCTGCCGCGCGGCGGCACGATCCTCGGCTCGTCGCGGACCAACCCGTTCAAGATCGAGGGCGGCGTCGAGCGGATCAAGGACAACCTCGCCGCGGACGGTGTCGACGCGCTGGTCGCGATCGGTGGCGAGGACACCCTCGGGGTGGCCACCAAGCTCGCCGACCTCGGCGTCAACGTCGTCGGCGTGCCCAAGACGATCGACAACGACCTGTCCGGCACCGACTTCACCTTCGGCTTCGACACGGCGGTGAACATCGCCACCGAGGCGATCGACCGGCTGCACACCACCGCGGAGTCGCACAAGCGGGCCCTCGTCGTCGAGGTGATGGGTCGCCACGCCGGCTGGATCGCCCTGCACTCCGGCATCGCCGGCGGCGCGGCGATCGTGCTGATCCCCGAGCAACCCTTCGACATCGAGTCCGTGTGCGCTCACGTCGAGAGCCGTTTCGAGCACGAGTTCGCACCGATCATCGTGGTCTCCGAGGGCGCCACGCCCAAGGGCGGGGAGATGGCCCTGCAGACCGGCGAGCTCGACGCCTTCGGGCACGTGCGCCTCGGCGGCATCGGCGAGCGGCTCGCGCAGGAGATCGAGAGCCGCACCGGCAAGGAGGCCCGCTCCGTGGTCCTCGGTCACGTCCAGCGCGGCGGCACGCCGACCGCGTTCGACCGCTGGCTGGCCACCCGCCTGGGCCTGGAGGCCGCCGACGCCGTGGCCGAGGGCGACTGGGGCAAGATGATGGCGCTGCACGGCACCAAGATCGCCCGGGTCGACCTGTCGGTGGGCACCGGCGAGCTCAAGCTCGTCCAGCCCGACGACTACGCCGCCGCCGAGGTCTTCTTCGGCTGAGGCTGCGGTGCCGCTCTGACGGCACCGCCTGAGGGACAAGCGCGACTGACGCCGTACCGCCTGGGAGCAGGGGGTACGGCGTCAGTCGTCGTGCGAGGTCAGGCGTCGGCGATCTCGCGGAACCGCGCCGAGCGCGCCGCGTAGTCGCTGAACTCGTCGAAGCTGGTGGCGCCGGGGGAGAGCAGCACCACCCGCGCCGGGTTCTGCTCCGAGCGGGCCCAGGTGGCGGCCGCCTCGAGCCCGGCGAACCCGAGCAGGGTGGGCCCGTCCGGGCGCTGGCCGAGCACCGCCGGCGCGGTCTGGAGCAGCCGGGCTCCGGCGGCGCCGATGCACAGCACCGTGACCGGGGCCGAGCGCTCGGCCAGGTGCTCGAGCAGGGGCGAGAAGTCCAGGCCGCGGTCCTGGCCGCCGAAGACCAGCGCGACGTGGGTGTCGGGCCACGAGCCCAGCGCCGCCACCACCGCCTCGGGGGCGGTGGCGAGCCCGTCGTCGACCCAGACCCGCCCGTCGCTGGAGGGCACCGTCTCCAGGCGGTGCGCCAGCGGCCGGAAGGTGGTGACGGCGGCGAGCGCCTCGGGCTCGCACCCGGGCGGGATCAGCCCCAGGTCGCGGACCAGGAGCAGGGCCATCGCGATGTTCTGCGCGTTGTGGCGACCGGGCAGCGGGAGGTCCCCGGCCGCCAGGGTGCCCACGCCCGGCCACACCACGTCTCCGGCCGCCGAGACGTGCGGCGTCTCGGGCCCGGTCAGCGCGACCCGGGTCCCGGGGCCGGTGTGCTCGGCCACCCGCGCGCACAGCCGCGCGTCGGCGCCGTTGCTCACCACGAGCTCCGGGCCGAAGTCGAGCAGGTGCAGCTTGTCGGCGTAGTAGCGCTCGACCGAGCCGTGCCAGGGGAGGTGCTCGGGGAACAGGGAGGTCACCAGCGCCGCGTGCGGGGACACCGACAGCGACTGCGCCTGGTAGCTGGAGACCTCGACCACCGCCCAGGCCGGGGCCGGCGGCGCGTCGAGGACCGGGACGCCGATGTTGCCGACCAGGGCGCTGGGCACCCCGAGGTGGGCGAGCAGGTGGTGCACCAGGCTGGAGGTGGTGCTCTTGCCCTTGGTGCCGGTCACCGCGATCGTGCGCTCGCGGTTGTCGCTGAGCCAGAGGTCCAGCATGCTCGTCAGCGCCACCCCGCGCTCGGTCAGGGTGCGGTAGAGCTCGGAGGTGGCCGGGATGCCGGGGGACTTCACCACGACCTCGGCGGCCTCGAGCGCCGCCGCGGCCTCGGCGCCGTACGTCGTCGGCAGGCCGGGCTGCGCGTCGTACGCCGGGGCCGGGGGCCGGCCGTCGAGGTGGCTCTCGGGCCGGCTGTCGGGTAGCGCGATGACGGCGTCGATGCCGAGCGCGACCAGGTGGCGCTCGACCGCCCGGCCCTCGGTGCCGTAGCCCCAGATCGCGACCCGGCGCCCGATCAGGTCAGAGAACCGCACGGGCGGCCTTCTCCAGCGCGCCGGAGAGGAAGTGCCGCTCGGAGAACGAGAAGACCTCGGCCATCTCCTCCTCGCTGACCTGCACGTCGCGCAGCACCGGCAGCGCCAGCGTGGGGTGCTCGGCCCAGTCGGGGTGCCGGCGCAGCAGCGCCAGCGCGGCGCGGCACTCCAGCGGCTCGCCGACGCACTCGAACGGCTTGTGGCCCTCGCCCACCGCCAGCAGGTCCAGGAAGCCGGAGAGCTGCGCGGGGTCGGCGAGCAGGTCGGCGCCGAAGATCGCCAGGAGCTTCTCCCGCGGCAGGTACGGCGCGAGGGTGAGGAACACGAAGCGGCACTTGTCGCAGTCGGCGCACCAGGACCGGCGCTTGGACTCGTCGAGGTGGAAGGAGCGGTTGCAGCTGGTGAACACCGGGTGGTAGTCGGTGAGCGTGGCGAAGCGGCGCATGATCGCCAGCTCCGAGAGCGGGCGCAGGAACGACACGTACTCCAGCGGCGTGCCCAGCTCGGCCAGCGCCTCGCGCAGCAGCGACTCGAAGGCCAGGCCCTTGGACCACTGGTGGTTGACCTCGAACCCCTGCCAGGTGAGGTTCCCGTAGGAGGAGGACGCCTCGTTGGAGAACACCACCGCGTCGAGACCCGAGCGCAGCGCGGTCAGGCAGGCGATCACCGAGTTCATCGCGGTGACCGGGACGTGCCCGTTGTGCGCGCCGGCGGCGTTCCACTCGTGCAGCCGGGGGTCCAGGCGCCGCAGCGCGGTGAGCAGCGGCAACCCCGCGGCCTCGGCGGTCCGGGTGATCGGGTCGTAGGTGTTGACCGAGAACAGCCGCACCGAGAGGGGCAGCGAGCGCAACGACTCGATGGTGACGATCGAGTCCTTGCCGCCGCCGACGGCCACCAGCGCGCTGGCCGGCTCCGCGGGCGAGACGGTCTGCCCGGCGGCGCGCGGGGCGGCGCCCGCCCGCTCCGGGGCCTCGATCCGCGGGGTCAGGGCCGCGGGCAGGTCGTTGCGATAGGCGAACTCGCCCAGGCCCTTGCGGACCGTCTCGGCCAGGAACTCCCGCTCGGAGACGGTGAGCCCCGAGGGCACCTCGACGAGCTCCGGGACGACCGTCTTGTAGTAGCTGAGTCCGGCGACCAGCCACAGCCGGCGGGCCAGGGCGCGGAAGACGTCCTCATCGACGTCCGGGCTGGGCGGGCCGGGCAGGGTGACGACCTCGACGAAGTCGGCTGACTCGGCACCGTCGGTGATCCGGTAGTGGAGCTCGACGCGGGAGAGGTCCGCGGAGATCACGAGATCCTCGTAGACGAACCGCAGGGCGGAGGGCGAGGCGCTCAGGAGTTGCTGCACTCTGGCCAGTATAGGTCCGCCAGAGTTGGGAACGCTGCGGAGACGGGCCCTCGACCGGCGGGCCTAGGAACCGGAGGCCGAGATGGACCCGACAGCACAGGTGCAGCCCACCGCATCCGACGACGGCGCACCGGAGGAGCTCACCCGAGCGCTCGGCCCCAAGTTGTTGCTGCTCTTCATCGTCGGTGACGTGCTGGGCGCCGGCGTGTACGCCGTGACGGGGCAGATGGCCGGCATCGTCGGCGGCGTGGTGTGGCTGCCGTTCCTGGTCGCGTTCATCGTGGCCACGCTCACCGCGATGTCCTACCTGGAGCTGGTCACCAAGTACCCCCAGGCCGCGGGCGCTGCGCTCTACGCCCACAAGGCCTTCGGCCTGCACTTCGTGACGTTCCTGGTCGCGTTCGCGGTGATCTGCTCAGGCATCACCAGCGCCTCGACGTCCTCCAACGTGCTGGCGCAGAACCTGATCGGCGGCCTCGAGGGCGCCGGCTGGGAGACCGGGCTGGACCCGACGGGCACCGGCGCCATGCTGGTGGCGATGGCCTTCATGGTCCTGCTCGCGCTGATCAACCTGCGCGGGGTGGGGGAGTCGGTGAAGTTCAACGTGGTGCTCACCCTGGTGGAGATGACCGCGCTGGGCATCGTCATCGGGGTCGGGTTCTGGGCGATGACCCAGGGCGACGGGGACCTCAGCCGGATCACGATGTTCGAGTCGCCCGAGGACAAGGGGATGTTCCTCGCGGTGACCGCGGCGACCTCCGTGGCGTTCTTCGCGATGGTGGGCTTCGAGGACTCGGTCAACATGGTCGAGGAGACCCAGAATCCTGAGCGGATCTTCCCCAAGATGATGTTCACCGGCCTGGGCATCGCGGTGATCTTCTACATGCTGGTCGCGGTGGCGGTGGTGGCGGTGCTCACCCCCTCCGAGCTCGCCACCATCAACGAGTCCGAGGGCCGGGCGCTGCTGGAGGTCGTCAGCAAGGGCGCCCCCGACTTCCCGATCGACAAGGTCTTCCCGTTCCTCGCGGTGTTCGCGGTCGCCAACACCGCGCTGATCAACATGCTGATGGCCAGCCGGCTGCTCTACGGGATGGCCCGCCAGGACGTGCTGCCCCGCTCGCTGGGACGGATCTCGCACCGCTCCCGCGCGCCGTACGTCGCGATCATCTTCAGCACGCTGCTCGCCGTCGGCCTGATCTGGTACGTCTCCTCCGACCCCGACAGCACGGTGGTGAGCAGCCTCGCCGGCACCACCTCGCTGCTGCTGCTGGGCGTGTTCACGATCGTCAACGTGTCCTGCATGGTGCTGCGCCGCCGCGACCCGGATGCCCGGGGCACCTTCACCTCGCCCGGCCCCACCCCGGTGGTGGCCGGCCTGCTGTGCCTGTTCCTGCTGGGGCCGTGGGTCGACCGGGCCACGATCGAGTACCAGATCGCGGCCGTGCTGATCGGGATCGGCGTGGCGCTGTGGCTGCTCACCTGGCTCACCAACCGGGGGGTGCGCGCCAAGAAGACGGGCTTCCGCGACATCGACCACCTCTCGCAGTGACGACAGCGGCGAGCGGGCCGGTGCGGGCGCGGACGGATTCGGGCGGCGTGGCCGGGGCCGCGTAAACTTCCCGGGTGACCTTCCCCGACCTCGCCGACCTGCACGCTTTCGGCCCGGCCCAGCAGCCCAGCTACCCCGACGCCGGTGCCGTCGACGCCGCGGTCGCCAAGCTGCGCACCTTCCCGCCGCTGGTCTTCGCCGGCGAGTGCGACGAGCTGACCGAGAAGATCGCGGCGGTCACCCGCGGCGAGGCGTTCCTGCTCCAGGGCGGCGACTGCGCCGAGACGTTCGCCGGCGTGACGGCCGACAACGTGCGCAACAAGCTGCGGGTGCTGCTGCAGATGGCGGTGGTGCTGACCTACGCCGCCTCGGTGCCGGTGGTGAAGGTCGGCCGGCTCGCCGGCCAGTACGCCAAGCCCCGCTCCTCCGACAGCGAGACCCGCAACGGGGTCACGCTGCCCGCCTACCGCGGCGACGCGGTGAACGGCTTCGAGTTCACGCCGGAGTCGCGGATCCCCGACCCGCAGCGGCTGGTGGACGTCTACCACGCCTCCGCGGCCACGCTGAACCTGGTGCGCGCCTTCGTCACCGGCGGCTACGCCGACCTGCGCCAGGTGCACACCTGGAACACCGACTTCGTGCGCGAGTCGCCGGCCGGGCAGCGCTACGAGGCGATCGCCAACGAGATCGAGCGGGCGCTCAACTTCATCCAGGCGATCGGCGCCGACCCGGCCGAGTTCCACCGGGTCGACTTCCACTCCAGCCACGAGGCGCTGCTGCTGGAGTACGAACACGCGATGACGCGCATCGACTCGCGCACCCACGAGCCGTACGACGTGTCGGGGCACTTCGTCTGGATCGGCGAGCGCACCCGGCAGCTCGACGGGGCGCACGTGGAGATGCTCAGCCGGATCAAGAACCCGATCGGCGTGAAGCTCGGTCCCACCACCACCGCCGACGACGCGATCGCGCTGGCCGCCAAGCTGAACCCCGACAACATCCCCGGGCGACTCACCTTCATCACCCGCTTCGGCGCCGGCAAGATCCGCGACGGGCTCCCGCCGCTGATCGAGAAGGTGACCGCCGCCGGCATCGCCGTGGCCTGGGTCTGCGACCCGATGCACGGCAACACCTTCGAGGCCAGCTCGGGCTACAAGACCCGCCGCTTCGAGGACGTCATCGAGGAGGTCCAGGGCTTCTTCGACGTGCACCGCTCGCTCGGCACCTGGCCCGGCGGCATCCACGTGGAGCTGACCGGCGACGACGTCACCGAGTGCGTGGGCGGCGGCGAGGACCTGCTCGAGATGGACCTCGGCAACCGCTACGAGTCGGTCTGCGACCCGCGCCTGAACCGGGTGCAGTCGCTCGAGCTGGCCTTCCTGGTCGCCGAGATGCTGCGTGCGGCCGGGCCGCGCACGGCCTGATACCGACCGATGGCTGACGTCGTAGACCTGCGCTCGGACACGCTCACCCGTCCCACCGAGCAGATGCGCCGCGCGATGGCGCACGCCGAGGTCGGCGACGACGTGTACGGCGAGGACCCGACCGTGCGCGCGCTGGAGGAGCGGGTCGCGGGCCTGCTGGGCCACGAGGCGGCGCTGTTCACCCCGACCGGCTCGATGGCCAACGTGCTCGCCGTACGCACCGTGGTCGGGGTGGGCCAGGAGGTGCTCTGCGAGTCCTCGGCCCACATCGCCCGCGCCGAGCTCGGCGCCCACGCGGCGTACACCGGGCTGACCATGCGGACCTGGACCGCCGAGCGCGGCCAGGTCGACCTGGCCGCGGTGCGCCGGCTCTACGCCCCCGACATGGGTCCGTTCTTCGTGCCCACCGCCGCGGTCTCGGTGGAGAACACGCACAACTTCGCCGGGGGCGCGGTGCTGCCCCTGGAGGACCTGCGAGCCCTGCGCGCCTGGGCAGACGAGGTCGGCACCCGCATCCACATGGACGGCGCCCGGATCTGGAACGCCCACGTCGCCACCGGGACGCCGCTCGAGCAGTACGGCGCGGTGGCCGACGTGATGGCCGTGTGCCTGTCGAAGGGGCTGGGCGCGCCGGTGGGCTCGCTGGTCGTCGGCAGCGCCGAGGCGATCGCCGAGTCGCGGATCTGGCGCAAGCGGATGGGCGGCGGGATGCGTCAGGTCGGCATCCTCGCCGCCGCCGGCCTGCACGCCCTGGACCATCAGCTGGAGCGGCTTGCCGACGACCACGCGCACGCCCGGCTGCTGGCCGAGGCGTGCGGTGTCGACCCCGCCGGCGTGGACACCAACATCGTGGTCGTGGAGCGCCGCGATGCCGCCGAGGCCGCCGCGCTGGTGGCCGCCGCTGCGGCTGAGGGCGTCCGGGTGGCGACGGTGGGACCGACCACGGTGCGCCTGGTCACCCACCTCGACGTCAGCCGGGCCGACGCCGAGCGTGCCGCCGCGGTGCTCGCCCGGCTCGTCTGAGCCCGGCCTCGGCTGAGCCCGGCCTCGGCTGAGCCCGGCTCAGCGCAGCCGGCGCGCGATCTCCTCGGCTTCGGCCATCGAGGCGACCTCGACCATCTGGAAGCCCCGGGTGCCGCCTGGTGTGCCTATCACCCTCTCGAGGGTCCACGACCCCGGGGCTTGGACAACCCCCGAAATCGATCGTTTTCGGTGCGGACCTGGTGGCTCCAACGAAAACCCCCTTCACAACGTGGCACCGATTCCTGTCAGCCGAAACACCGGGAGGTTTCGGTTGCGACTTTCGGGAGGCAGATCTCCGTTTGTGGGCTATCGACAGTCGGTGAGGCACCATGCGGGGCATGAGATCCGTTGGTCGAGGGCTTGTGGCGTTCTCCGCCTGGGCTGGGCGGGTGCGCCCCAGGTATCTAATCGTGGGCGTCGTGCTCGTCAGTGTTGTTGCCTTGCTGGGCCTCCTAGGTTGGGAGATGCCGGCCGCGATCTTGTGGTCGGTGGTTGTGTTCCTGTCGGCCTTCTACGCGCTGCCGGCGCTGGTAGCAGCCGCCCAGGGGTTCCGGGAAGGACTCAAGGGCACTAAGCCGCAGCGCTGAATGCGTCAGCAGGCGAACCGACGCCCACGAGTTCGTCTCGGGTGGCCGAGGTGGTGTCGACGGGCCGGGATGGCCTTCCCATCATCGGGCGGACTGCAGGTCTCTCGTGGGAGTCGCCGCTCGTGAATGGTCGACCACAATTGGTCGGTTCTGAACGTCGCGAGTCCCCGAGGCCTTCCGTAGCTGCCGCCGACATCACGAGGCCGGAGCCCCGCCGCGCGCATGAGGGACGTGCTCAGAGCGTGTCGTCGCCGTCGCTGCCCTCGGAAGGAGCGAAGAGGGCAACCCAGGGCTTGACGAAGATGATGGCTACAGGGATGCACGGGCCCGTTATCCAGATCGCCGCTGCGGCAGTGGTGTGGCCCATGACTGCGACCACCGTCCCAGCCAGAGTTGTAGCGGCTAGGAAGCTCACCGCGAAGAGCATGGCGCGCCCTTCTGATGGGTTTCGACGCCGGCGACTCATATGTGGGATGCCTCGCTCGCTGGGGGCGGTGTTCGGTTCGCCGCTTGGGGTGCTTTCCAGTCTCCATGGTGCTCGTCGCGCCAGGAGCCGCGGGGCTCGATGGCTCCGCTGCTTCGCGGCGTTACGGACGTTCGGGGCGCGGCATGAGCGAGCGGAAGTGTCAGCCGACGGGGTCGATGAAGATCGCGATCAGGGTGCTCGGCAGCGCGAACACGGCGGTCGGGACCAGGATGGTCAGGGTCGTGTAATGAGCAGCCCATCCGAGCACTCGGCCGGCGCGAGATGTGGAAGGGTCCGTTCGCTGCCGGATACGTCTGGCCATCAGAAACGAGCCAGCCAGCAGCGTCGGCGTGGCCAGGGTGAGGGCTACGTATGCCCAGTCAATCGTCCCCGAGGCCGATTCGGTGTCACCTGACCAGGCCCAGACAAGAGCGCCGAGCAGGACGATTTGAGCCAGAGCCATAGGCATGCTCTGAGATGCGGCTCGACGCTCATCGCTCCCTGGCATGACCGAAGTCTGACGGGTGAATGCGTGCTTCGCCGAGTACGTCCGGACCAGTGAGTCGACGCGCGGGTTTCGCCAGACAGTGCGTTTTGTGTGAGGTGTCCGCTTCACCGTGCCAGGATCCGATGCCATGACTTCTTGGCGGGACGCAGCCTCCCCATCGGTCCAGGACGACCTCGACGGTCTACTCAACGTCGTACTGCCACTTGCGGAGGAGTTGCTCGGAAAGAACGGTGAGTTCTATCCGTTCGGGGGTTCTGTATCGAGCAAGGGTGAGTCGTCGCTGACCGCTGCCGATCCGGGGCTGGGGGAGCACCCCGCCTCTGATGAGGTATTGGGGCTGCTCTATGGCGCAGCGAGGGCCAATGCTGATGCCGCTCGAGCAGTGGCGTTCGTCGCAGACGTCCGGGCCAACGGTTCCGATGCGGTTCGAGTGGAACTTGAGCATCAAGAAGGGGCGGCGTTGGTCGTGCTGCTGCCCTACACGCGGAGCAGGTTCAAGAAGACACTGTCCTTTGGACAGATGAGCGCCGCGGAAAGCGAGCCCGAGGTCTGGATTGCTCCCTAGCGCGTCTTCGCGCAGGCAGCGAGCACGGCCGCTCGACCAGCGGCATGTGAGTGCGTTCTGTCCGGCATGATCGCCGACATGGAAGATCTTGTTGCTCGGGCTCTTGAGCGCCTGCAGGCAGCCAGTGTGCGGCTTGACCCAGGGTTGTCCGACGCCGAAGTCTCGCGGATCGAAGACCAGTTCAACTTCACCTTCGGCCCCGAACACCGTCAGTTGCTTCAGTCGGCTCTGCCAGCAGGTGAGCCCTCGTGGCCCGACTGGCGCAACGGATCACCGGAGAACCTGCGGGGCCGACTCAACTGGCCGATCGACGGCGTGGTCTTCGATGTGCACAACAACGCGTTCTGGCCCTCATCGTGGGGCGAACGTCCTGACGACCACGCCGAGAAAGAGCGCCACGCACGTGCCCATCTGGCTCGTGTTCCCCGATTGGTGCCGATCTTCTCCCATCGGTACCTGACGGTCGACCCTGAGTACCGACCCAGCCCTGTCTTCTCGGTGCACCAGGCCGACGTCATCTACTACGGCGACGACCTCCTTGACTACGTGGCCCACGAGTTCAAGGTCCCGCCCCTGCACCCGTCACCGGATCGCGCCCACGTCCCGTTCTGGTCAGATCTGGCTGAAGGCGCGGAGAGCCAAGACCTGTAGGACCCGCCCGCTCATCGACAGATGAGTGTGCTCGCGGGCTGTAGGGGGCGCGCTGGTTACGTGAGGTGCTCAGTGGTTCTCAGAGCTCTGTTGTTTCGATAGGCAGTGGGGAGCGTGTAGCCGCGGGATAGGTGACCGGGGGCCAAGGGCGCAGGGCGTCGGCATCGAAGGCGTCCACCTTGCCCCAGTCGCTGACCAGCCGGGTCTGCCAGCCGTCCGGTCGCTCGATGGTCGTTTCGTCCGCCCACCTCGACTCTTTGGACGATCGATTGAACTTTGGCAGAGAGTTCGCGGGGCTCCTCACCGCGCGGGTGAATCCTAGGGCGTGTCCCGACTTGGCGTCGGCTACCTCGAAGCACAGTTCGCCCCACCCCTCGTCGGTGATCCGCGCTACCGGGCGGGCCCGGCGCGTGCGCTGGGGATTGGTCTTCCATGGACCGGCCATGTCGAAGGACAGGTGGTGATCGAGGGTGTGCTGTCGTGCCTGCCGGAGGGCGTCTTGGGGCCATCCGCGCTCTTGTCCGATCCGCTGCATGGCGGTGTCTACGACCTCGAGGACGAGGCGTGCCCGGTCGGCTGGACTCATGTCAGCGACGCTGGGAGGCACGAGCACGCCGATGGTCTCGTCACCGGCTGGGTGGAGGCCGAGGCGAAGCTCGACCTTGGAGGTGAGCTCCGCCGGCTGAACTATGAACATCTGCACTGCTGATCGTCGGGCCTCGATGCCGAAGGTTGCTAGGGCCTCGCTGTATCGCTCGGTAACCCGTCGTGAGGTGCGCGCGAACGCATCCTCCGCGGGGGTGTCGCCCCATTGCCCGTCGACGGGGCCGCCATTGGGCCAAAACCAGACGTACTTCAACTTCGCCACGGTCTGCATCTTGCCTTGGCCCGAGGGCGGCCGGCCAAGGCATCCGAGGGTCAGGCCCCGGAGACAGACACGGCTGCGGTGAAAGTTCTGTGGAATGCCTACAACGACGCGCAACCGATCGTTTTCGGTTGGCCTCGGTGACCCGGTCGACGACCCGGTTCGACACGCCCAGGTGCGTCAACCGAAACTCTCAACCGAAACTGATTTGTGCCGGAACCGCGGCAGTACCGTTTTCGGGACGATCAACGAGGTTGGGGGAGTGGTGGGCGCTGTCGGGTATGCGGGGGTCTCGACCCGCGAGCGGGATCCTGCGGCACAGGCACCCGAGCTAGCTGCAGCTGGTGCCGTTCGGGTGTTCGTCGACCACGGCGAGTCCAGGCGGCTACCGGACCGGCCGCAGTGGGTCGTATGCCTGGGGTACATGCGGGCGGGGGACACCCTGGTCGTACGCGCGCTGGACCGACTCGCCGGCACCACGACGATGGCGATCGAGACGATCAACGAGCTCCACGAGCGCAGCGTGAACATCAAGTCCCTCACCGAGCCCGACATCGACACCGCCACCCCGATGGGACGTGCGCTGTTCGGGACCGTGGCCGTGTTCGCGCAGCTGCGTGTCGACACCATCCGGGAGAACGCCAGGCGAGGCTTGGAGCATCCTCGACCTGAGGGGCGTGTGGGTCCACGAGCGCGAGCGCAGGGGCCTGGAGGAGCACGCTGAGCGTCAGGAGGGCTCTGACGCCTGAGCCGCTCGTGGCGGTCTGCTCGGTGGGGTGCTGCGGTTGGGCGTGCGGATCTCGCGGGCGGTCCACCTGAGCACAACGCCGCGGTGGTCGGACCACTCGCCAGGCTGTGCGGGGCAGCGGACGCTGCGGAGGTGGGGCGCTGACTCAGGCGGCGGTCTCCGAGGGCTTTCCAGGCGCCGTGGCGCTATTCCCGGCGTGGTCGGTGGCGGGTCCAGTCGGGCGGCGCCGGGGCCGGGCAGTCGGTGTGTGGGCTGTCGTGCTCGTGGCTGTGGTGGGGCCGTCTGCGGGGTGGGGGTGGCTGGAACTCGGGTAGTCGGTCGTGGGCGTTGAGCCGGACCTGCCAGGGGCTGTGGTGCAGCGTGCGGTGGTGGTGGCCGCAGACCAGCACCAGGTTGTCCAGTGACGTGGCGCCGCCGTCGGCCCAGTGGGTGAGGTGGTGGGCGTGGCACATCACCGGGGGTCGGGTGCAGGCCGGGAACGCACAGTGCCGGTCGCGAACGACGAGCGCGCGCCACAGTGCCGGGGTGACCAGACGATGGGCGCGGCCCACGTCGAGTTGTTCACCTGGTCCGCCGAGGGCGACGGGGATCAGGTCGGCGTCGCAGGCCAGCCGTCGTGCGGTGGCCGCGGACAGGGTGAGGCCCTCATCGGTGACCCCCAGCCCCGAGGCCAGGTCATCAGGCAACGCCGCACCGAGCAGCGACCAGTCGATGCCACCGTCGCCGCTGGCAGGCGCCTGCCGGTCCAGGCACCCGGTCAGGGCGGTGTAGTCGATAGTGACGGTGACCCGCGGCCGGGCGCCGTGCGACTCCGGTGCCTGGTCGGTGTCCAGGGCGTGTTGGGCGGTCTGGATCAGCGCATCCCACAACCGCGCGCCGTGATCACGCGGATCCAGGACCTCCCCGGCACACCCCTCGTCGGGGTCGTCGCTCAACGCAGGCTGCGGCTTCGTCAACGGCAGCAGCGCGGCCTTGAGGACCGCGGCGTCCTCGACCGACCCGCGGCCCTTGAGGCGGATCCCGCCGGCGCCGTCGTCGACCAGGGACAGGAACCGGTCCAGGTGCGCGGCCCGCTCGGCGCGGTCCAGGGCCTTCTCCAGGTCGCGTTCGGTGCGTTCGGGGTCGACGACGTGGATCAGGTGGCGCGCGGCCTTGTTCAGCTCGGAGGCATCCAGGCGCTCGGCCTCGCCCAGCAACAGCGCCTCGGCCTCCGCCCGCAGCCGCGGGTTGCTGGGCAGTTGCTCGACCGCGTCCACGATCACCCCGGCCTGCTCGGGTGAGACCCGGCCCGCGCGCAGCGCGGCCAACGTCGCCTGCCGGTCGCCGCACAGCAACCCGGCGTGATCGACCGCCCGCTTGCCCTGCGCACGGCGCAGCCCACCCAGGTGGGTGAACCAGTCGCCGGTGGAGGCCCAGGCACGGTCGGTCTTGGCCGCGGCGCGGGCGTGGATCTCGGCCAGCATCTCGGCTTCGACCGCCGCCAGGTGCGCGCGGAGCCCCTCCAGCGCACCGACGCCGTCCAGCAGCTCCTCGGAGGTCCGGCTTGCCCACAGCACCGAGTCCAACCCCGCTAGGGCCTCCTCGGCGCGGGAGACCACCGCGACCGCGCCACCAGCTGCACCGTCACCGGTGCCGTCGGGGCCGAGTGTGATCTCCATGACACCCACTCAAGCAGCGACCACCGACAGTCCTGGCCGCTGACGCGACCCGAGCCCAAATCTGTGGACAACTAAATTTCCGCGCCTGGCGCCCGGGCCCGCTGGCCTCGCCTGCACTCTCCGAGCGCGCCTACGAAGACGGTCACCGGTTCACGACCGTGCCCGCAGCGTGATGCCGTCCAGCCCCTGGGCAGAAACCTCAGGGATCGGTGATCATGGCGAGGTGAGCGAACACGGCGACGCCACGCGGCCGCTGTCCGGTCCCGAGGACCCGGGACCGTTCTTCCACGGCACGAAGGCCGACCTGCGGCCCGGAGATCTGCTGGAGCCGGGGTTCAACTCCAACTTCGGGCAGCGTCAGCGGGCGAACTTCATCTACCTGACGGCCACCCTGGACGCCGCCACCTGGGGCGCCGAGCTGGCGGCCGGCGACGGGCCTGGGCGGATCTACCGGGTGGAGCCGACCGGGCCCTTCGAGGACGATCCGAACCTCACGGACAAGAAGTTCCCGGGGAACCCGACCCGTTCCTACCGCACGCGTGAGCCGCTGCGCGTCGTCGGGGAGGTCCTCGACTGGGAGCCGCACCCGCCCGCCGTGCTCCGGCAGATGCGCGAGCGCCTCGTGGAGCTCGAGCGCCAGGGCGTCGAAGCGATCAACGAGTGAGGCTCACACGGCGATGTGCGGGACCTCGGCCTCGATGCGTCGACGCGGCACCAGCTCGGTCACCAGCATCGCGGTCAGCACCAGTGCCCCGCCGAGCAGCATCCGCAGGGTCAGCGAGTCGTTGCCGAACCCGATCGCGAAGAAGGCCGCGAAGACCGGCTCCATGCTCATGATGATCGCGGCGCGGGTGGGGGAGAGGTGGCCCTGGGCCCAGGTCTGCCCGAGCAGGGCGAGGGCACCGGCGACCAGGGCCATGTAGACGATGGAGGCCCAGTCGCCCGGCGACTCGGGCAGTACGACGCCGTCGGGCGCCGTGGCGACGAGACAGACCACGGCGATCACCACGATCTGCAGGATCGACATCCCCAGCGCCTCCCCGGGCCGCGACCAGGCGCCCAGGCCGACGATGTGCAGGGCGTAGAGGACGGCCGAGAGCAGGGTGATCGCCTCGCCGTAGCCGACCGCGAGGCCGTCGAGGGTGAGCACGCCCAGACCGAGCGCCGCCAGCGCCACCGCGCCCCAGGTCAGCCCCGTGATCCGGGTGCGCAGCAGGAGCGCGGCGAGCAGCGGGGTGCACACGACGTACATGCCGGTGATGAAGCCCGACACGCTGGCCGAGGTGTGCGCGAGCCCGGCGGTCTGCAGGATCTGGGCCAGGCCGTAGACCAGCCCGAGCACCAAGGCGCCGCGTCGTGACGCGGGGGAGAGCCGCGCGATCGCCCGCGGCGCGACCAGCAGCATGGCGAGCGCCGCGATGGCGAACCGCACCGCGAGGAAGTCCAGCGTGGGGATCCGGTCGAGCAGGTCCTCGATCAGGAAGAACGTCGAGCCCCACGACGCCGTGATCGCCAGCAGGGCGAAGGTGGCGAGCAGCGAGGTCCGGCGAGCGCTCACTCGTGGGTGACGGCCGACCCCGCCGCCTCGAGGCGCAGCTGGCGCAGCAGCGCCATGTCCGGGTCGTCGGCGTCACGCGAGCCGGGGGTCTCCAGCACGAAGGGGACGCCGGCCGTGGCCGGGTGCGCGAAGAGCTCGCGGAAGGCGTCGACGCCGATGTGTCCCTGGCCGATCTTCTGGTGGCGGTCCTTGAAGGCGCCGCGCACGTCCATCGAGTCGTTGGCGTGGATCAGCCGCAGCCGGTCCGGCCCGCCGATCTCCACGATCCGGTCGACGACGGCGCTCGCGCCACCCGGCTCGTCGAGCGCCGCTCCGGCGGCGAACACGTGGCAGGTGTCCAGGCAGATGCCGGCGCGCGGGTGGTCGTCGAGCGCGGCGAGGTACGGCGTGAGGTCCTCGACCCCGGCGCACAGCGAGCGGCCCTGCCCCGCGGTCGGCTCGAGCAGGAGCCACGGTGCGGAGTCCGGATCGCCCGCGTCGAGCTCCTCGAGCAGCGGCAGCAGGCCGTCGCGGACCTGGCGCATCGCGGCGGCGTAGCGTGCCGCGCTCTGGTCGGCGTCGTCGGAGGGGTCGACGAACGACCCGGTGTGCACCACCACGCCCTCGGCTCCCATCCGCGCGGCGCGGCGCAGGTTGTGGGCCACGACGGCCACCGACTTCTCGTAGGTCGCGGGCGTGGGGGAGCCGAGGTTCACCAGGTACGGCGAGTGGACGAAGGCGCGGATGCCGCGCTCGGCACACGCGGCGCGGAAGCGTTCGTCCTCCTCGGCCCGGCCGGCCGACAGCGCCCAGCCGCGGGGGTTGCCGACGAAGACCTGGATGGTCTCGGCGCCGATCTGCTCGGCCGACGCGAGCGCCCCGGCGACCAGTCCCTTGCCGACCTGGACGTGGGTGCCGACCGGGTTGCGCCGGGCCAGATCGGGTGCCGGGGCGGCAGCTCCCGCAGTGAGGTCGGGGACGGTCAGGACGGGTGCGACGGACATGGCAGAAGGGTAGGCGAGCGAGGTCGGGGCCTCGCCTCCCGGACCCGGTGCCCGCATCCTGCCTCAGCTCAGGTAGAGCCTCAGATCACCCAGCGCCTCAGATCACCCAGAGGATGATCGTGCTGCCCTTGGCGACCTTGTCGCCCGAGCCGGGCGAGACCCGGAAGACGTAGCCCAGGCCGAGGTAGTCGGTGTGGTCGCGGACGTCCACCTCGAAGCCGAGCCCCTCCAGCTTCTCGCGGGCGTCCTCGATCCCGCTGGCCACCAGGCCGCCGGGGACCTCGACCATCTCGGGGCCCTCGGAGACCACCAGGGTGACGGTGTCGCCGCCGTAGAGGGTGCCGGAGTCGGGGGACTGCGAGATGACGTCGCCCTCGGCCACGTCGTCGGAGTTCTCCTTGCTCTGCTCGACCTCGAGGTTCTTGGCCTCGAACCAGGCCAGCGCCTTGGCCGCCTCCTTGCCGGTCCAGTCGCGGAGCTTGATCGGGCGCTGGCCCTTGCTGACGACCAGGCTGACCGCGATGCCGGGCTTGAGGCTGGTGCCCGCCTTGGGGTCGCTGCTCAGCACCGTCCCTGCGGGGACCGTCTCGTGGTAGCGCTCGACCCTGCGGCCGACGTCGAGGTTGGTCTTCTCGAGCGCCTGCTCGGCGCGGCGCTCGGTCATCCCACGCAGCTTGGGCACCTGGTAGCGCTCCTTGCCCAGCGAGAGGGTCAGGGTGACGACGTCGCCGTCCAGCGCCTTGTCGCCGGCGCCCGGGTCCGCGGCGAGCACCAGGTCGGCGGGGACCGTCTCGGAGTAGGCGCCCTCGCCCACCCTCGCCTCGAGCCCGGCGGCCTCGAGTCGCTGGACGGCCTTGGCCTCGCTCAGCCCGATCACCCCGGGGACCGGGGTGTAGCGGGCCACGGCGTACCACCAGGCGCCCGCCCCGGCCGTCGCGACGAGCAGTACGACCAGCAGCAGGATGACGGGGCGGCGCCGGCGCCGGGGGCGGGGCGGACGGTGGTCGAGCTCCACCACGCTGGTGTGCTCGCGGTCGTCGTCGGGGGCGGGAAGCATCGCGGCGGCGGCGGTGGGGTGGCTCGGGGCGGTCCGCGCCCTGCTCGGCTCGGGCAGCGGCACCGCGGCACGGTCGAACGCGTCGGGGGCGGTGTCGTGGAACGCCTGGTCGTCGGGGGAGATCAGCACCCGGCGGGGCCGCAGGTCGGCGGTCAGGTCGTCGTCGTCCAGGACGCCGTCGGCCAGGGCCTGGGCGACCCGGCGGACCTGGTGCAGCAGCACCGAGGCGTCGGTGGGCCGCTGGTCGCGGTCGCGGGCGGTGGCGCGGGCGACCAGCGCGTCGACGTACGCCGGCAGGCCGGGCACCAGCAGGGAGGGCGCGGGGATGTCCTCGTGGACGTGCTTGTAGGCGACCTGGATCGGCGACTCGCCCTCGTGCGGCTTGCGGCCGGTGAGCAGCTCGTAGAGCACCACCCCGGCGGCGTAGACGTCGGCGCGGGCGTCGGCCCGCCCGTCCACGACCAGCTCGGGGGCCAGGTAGGAGACGGTGCCGATCAGAACGCCACCGGTGGCGGTGTGCTGGGTGTCGGCGCTGACCGCCTTGGCCAGGCCGAAGTCGGCGACCTTGATCCGGCCGTCGTCGGCGATCAGCACGTTCTCGGGCTTGATGTCGCGGTGGATCAGCCCCGAGCCGTGCGCCGCGGCCAGCGCGGAGAGCACCGGCTCCAGCAGCGCCAGCGCCCGCGCGGGAGGCATCGGCGCCTCCTTGCGGATGACGTCGCGCAGGGTGTGCCCGGCGACGAGCTCCATCACCAGGTAGACCGACCCGGCGTCCTCGCCCTGGTCGTAGACCCCGACCACGTTGACGTGCGAGAGCCGTGCCGCGGCGCGCGCCTCGCGGACGAAGCGGGCCACGAAGTCGTGGTCGTCGCCCATCCCCGGGTGCATCACCTTGACCGCCACCACGCGGTCCAGGCGGGTGTCGGTGGCCTCGTACACGCTGGCCATGCCGCCGCGCGCGATGCGACTGCCGATCCGGTAGCGACCGTCCAGCAGTCGCCCGGTCAGCGGGTCGCCGGCGTCCCCGCCGGGGCGGGGTGGGCGCATGCGCTGAGCGGCACCGTGGTCCACGGGGAGTCCTCCGTCTGCCGGATGGGGAAGGATCCGACAGCCAATCGTACGGACGACTGGCGCGAACAGCCGGTTCGGCGGGCCTCTCCGGCGTGGCGTGGGCGCCCGCTCAGGCGGGCGGCAGGCCCTGGCTCAGCCGGCGGTGGATCGCCGCCACGTTCGCCACGTAGCCGCGGGTCTCGCGGTAGAGCCCGTGCTCGCGGACCGCGCCGAGCCCCTGGTAGTAGGCGGCCAACTGGTGGCGGCGGGAGTCGGTGAGGCCGTCGAGCACCCGCAGCAGCCACACACCCGCGGTCACGTTGTCGTCGAGGTGGTGCGGGTTCAGCGAGCGCCCGGCGTACAGCTCCATCCAGGTCGCGGTGTCGGGCAGGACCTGCATGGCGCCGATCGCGTTCGCCGACGAGACGCGGTCCATCTGCCAGCCCGACTCCTGCCAGGAGACGGCCAGCGCGAGGTGGGGGTCGACGCCGAGCCGGCGGGCCTCGGCGGTGATCGCGCGACGTACCTGCTCCCGGCTCACCTTCCCGGCTCCGCCGCCGCGGGCGCTCGGGGTCTGGCGGGCGGCGGGCTCGGGGCGCGTCGAGCGCTGGTGGGACCGCTTCTGGGAACGGTCCTTGCGGGCCGCGGCCACCACCACCGGGACCCGCACCTGCTGGCCCACCCGCAGGGTCGCCTCGGAGCCCAGGTGGTTGAGGTCCACCAGCTCCGCGGTCCAGGCGTGGTAGCGCACCGCGAGACCGGTGGCGGTGTCGCCGGGCTGCACGGTGTGGACGACGATGCGGCGCCCGGGCGGCAGCGGGTCGTGGGCGGCGGCGGTCACCGCCAGCGGGCCGGCGAGCAGCGCGCCGGCCAGCAGCGGAGCCACCGCGGGTCTGAGCAGACGCGGGCGGGGGAGGCGGGAGAGCAAGCGGGGGAACGTGCGGGGAAACGTGCGGGGCGTCGTCATGGTGACCGGATCCCTTCCGTCGGTCAGGCGCGCGCGGGGTCCCGAGTGGCCCCGGCCGGGGCGCGCCGGGCCGTGGTTCGACGGTAACGGTGTGACGCAAGGGATTGGGGATG
This sequence comes from Nocardioides sp. Z43_10, assembly GCF_059766615.1. Classification (NCBI taxonomy): domain Bacteria; kingdom Bacillati; phylum Actinomycetota; class Actinomycetes; order Propionibacteriales; family Nocardioidaceae; genus Nocardioides; species Nocardioides sp. Z43_10. Next base: position 97,688 of record NZ_JCBAJY010000007.1, read on the forward strand.
CCAGTGTGGTTCGCCGATGTCGCGGTACGTCGAGGCGCATCATCGAGCCGGGGTGTGATTTCCGGGCCGCAGCCGCCGGTGGGACACTGTGCGCATGACCGCATCTCACGAAGCCGACCTCGGCGCCCTGGTCGCCGACTGGATCGACTGGGCCGAGGCCGCCCGCGAGCTCGGCGTGAGCGTCGGCAAGGTCCGCACGATGATCCGCGAGCACGAGCTGGCCGCCGCCGTCCCGGTCGAGGGCGAGGGCCAGAAGATCCCGGCCGACTTCCTCCAGGACGGCCTCGTCGTCAAGGGGCTGCCGGGGCTGCTGACCATGCTGCACGACGGTCACTTCGACGACCGCGAGTGCATCGAGTGGATCTTCACCGACCTCGACCTGCCCGGGCGCCCGATTGACGCGCTGCGCGAGAACCGCGGCTCGGAGGTCAAGCGGCGCGCGCAGGCGATGGCGCTCTGAGCCGACCCGGCTGAGCCCCCGATCCGGCTGAAGGGCCGACCCGGCTGAGGGGCCGGCCGGGACCGGTCGCGTCTCAGACGGCCCGGTCGGTCGCCGCGGCGGCCAGGGCGCGCAGCGCCGTACGCGCCTGCTCGTCGGCGCTCGCCCGGTCCAGCGCCGCGATCGAGATCCGCACCAGCTCGGAGATCACCGCCTCCACCTGGGTCCGCGCGCCGGCGTCGTCGATGATCTCGCGCAGCTCCTGCACCTGCGCCGCGTCGAGGGCGGTGCCCAGGGCCCGGTCGAGCACCTGTGCCCGGGCGGCGGGTGCCTCGTCCAGCGCGAGTGCGACCAGGACCGTGCGCTTGCCCTCCACCAGGTCGTCGCCGGCGGGCTTGCCCGTCGTCTCGGGGTCGCCGAACACGCCCAGCAGGTCGTCGCGCAGCTGGAAGGCCTCGCCCAGGGGCAGCCCGAACGCGCCCAGGGCGGCGAGCTGCTCCTCGTCGGCCCCGGCCAGGGCGGCGCCGATGTGCAGCGGGCGCTCGATGGAGTACTTCGCCGACTTGTAGCGCAGCACGGTCATCGCGGTGTCCACGTCGGCGCGTCCGCGCGCCTGCACGGACACGTCGAGGAACTGCCCGGCGACCACCTCGGAGCGGCACAGGTCGAAGACGTCGAGGGCGGGCGCCACGTCGGTGATCGGCAGCCCGCAGCGGCGCAGCAGCTCGTCGGCCCAGGTCAGCAGCAGGTCGCCGAGCAGGATCGCGGCCGCGGCGCCGTACTGCAGGGGGTTGCCGGTCCAGCCCTGCGCGCGGTGCTCGCTCTCGAAGGCGCGATGCGTCGCGGGCCGCCCGCGGCGGGTGTCGGAGGCGTCCATCAGGTCGTCGTGGACCAGGGCGCTGGCGTGCAGCAGCTCCAGGGCCGCGCAGGCGCGCAGCAGGGCCTTCTCGTCGGGGACGTCCGGGCGCACCGCCCGGTAACCCCACCAGCAGAACGCCGCGCGCAGGCGCTTGCCGCCGGCCACGCAGGTGCGGGCCTCGGCGATCAGCCGGGCGGCGTCGTCACCCAGCGGCGCCAGGCGGGTGACCTGCTCGTCGAGGAACTCCTCGAGCGTCTCCTGGATCTGCGCGCTGAACACGGCCGCGTCCCAGGTGGGCGGCACAGTTGTGGGCGGCACAGAAGTGGGAGGCACAGCATCGGCGGGGGCGGGCTGAGCCGACTCGGGCTCGGACACTGGCGAGGTCACCTTGATGAGACTAGCCAGTGGACGGTGCCGGGAACGGGAGGGGGCCGAACCTACAATCGCGCCATGGTCGATGCAGCTGCAGGTGGTCCCGAGAAGAGCCGAGCGGGTGCCCCGGCGGGCGGGAGCGTCCGCAGCATCGGCGAGCTGATCCGCGAGGGGGAGCGGTCGATCTCCTTCGAGTTCTTCCCTCCCAAGGACGAGGCCGGCGTCGAGCAGCTGTGGCGCGCGATCCGCGAGCTCGAGCCCTATCAGCCGACCTTCGTCTCGGTCACCTACGGCGCGGGCGGCACCACCCGCGACACCACCGTGCAGATCACCGGTCGGATCGCGCGCGAGACGTCGCTGCGGGCGATGGGGCACCTGACCTGCGTGGGGCACACCCGAGCGGACCTGGCCGAGATCGTGCGGGCCTACGCCGACGCCGGCGTGCGCAACATCCTGGCGCTGCGCGGAGACCCCCAGGACGGGCCGAGCGCCCCGTGGACGCCGACCGAGGGCGGGCTGACGCACGCCGTCGAGCTGGTCGAGCTGTGCCACGAGCTCGGCGACTTCTGCGTCGGAGTGGCGGCCTTCCCCGAGGGCCACCCGTCGGCGGAGTCGCTCGAGCACGACGCCCGGGTGCTGGCCGACAAGGCGCGCGCCGGCGCCGACTTCGCGGTCTCCCAGCTCTTCTTCCGCGCCGAGGACTACTTCTCGCTGGTGGAGCGGGTGCGGGCGCTGGGCGTCGACATCCCGATCCTGCCGGGCATCATGCCGATCACGAACGCGGGCCAGATCAAGCGGATGGCCGAGCTCTCGGGCGCCGCGCTGCCCGACGAGGTGACGTCGCGACTGGCCGCGGCCCAGGACCCCGCCGAGGTCCGCCGCGTCGGCGTCCAGATCGCCACCGAGCTGTGCCAGCAGCTGCTCGCCGGGGGAGCCCCGGGGCTGCACTTCTACACGCTGAATCGGTCGCGGGCGACGTTGGAGATCTTCGAGGCGCTGCGGATCACGGTCTAGCCGGGCTCACGCGTCGGCGTGCGCAGGCACGCTCAGGCGGGCCCGACCCGCTGGGCGACCAGCGCCGCGGAGAGGCCGACGAAGGGCAGGCCCGAGCCGGGGGTGGCGTGCGCGCCCGCGGCGTAGACCCCCGCCACGGGCGTCGTCGGACCGAGCCGGGCACGGACGGTGCCCCGGCCCTGCCACAGCAGCCCGAGCGGGGAGCCTCCCCACCGCTCGACGAGGTCGCGCGGCGAGCGGTCCACGCGCACCACCACCTGCTCGCGCACGTCGATGCCGTGGCGGGCCAGCGCGTCGAGGATGTCCTCGGCCAGCCTGCCGCGCCCGTGCACGGTCCAGGCGGAGCCCCCCTCGGGGGCCTGGCCGCCGGTGCGCACCACCAGCGTCGGATCGCCGTGCAGCACGACCTCGGCGCCGAGGTCGGGGACCTCCCCGCGCAGCCCGACGTGGCACACCACCGGGGGGATCGCGGGCATGGTGCGCCGGACGTGGACGGCGAGCGCGGGCAGCCGGCGCGGGTCGATCGCGCAGACCACGACGTCGGCGTCGAGGTCGCCGGCGGAGGTGGCCACCGCGACGGCCCGGCCCTCGCGCACGACGACGTCGCGGGCCTCGGTCCCGCTCAGCACGGTGACGCCCCGGGTGGCCAGCCGCTCGGTGAGCGCCTGCGAGAGGCGGGCCATCCCGCCGGGGACCGTCCAGGCGCCGAAGCGCTGCTGCAGGTAGGAGGTGAGGCCGAGCCAGGCCGGCGTGTTGCGCAGGTCGTGCCCGTCCGCGACCAGGTCGTGCCCGGCGACCAGGCGCAGCCGCTCGTCGCGCAGGCTGCGGCGCAGCCGCCGGTGCATCATCTCGCGGCTCTCGAGCAGCGCTCGGGCCTCGGAGCTGGCCAGGGCGGCATCGAAGGGGCGCTCGAGGTAGTCGCGGCGCAGCAGGTCCCAGACCGCGGCGTACGACGCGACGTAGGTGCACCACTGCTCGCCGAGCCCGGGCGCGAGGGCGTCGAAGGCGTGCAGCTGCGCGGCGCGCGAGCCGCCGTGCAGCGCCACGCTGGTGCCGTCCTCGAAGCGGTGCTCGCGGACCACCTCGCGCCCGAGGAGCTCCAGCTCGCGCTCGAGGGGGCGTCCGGACTTGCGGAAGAGGTCGCGCAGCACGGCCGGCAGCAGCGTGTACGTCGGGCCGGCGTCCCAGGTGTAGCCCTGCTCGTGGACCGATGACAGAGCGCCCCCGAGGGCCTGGCCCCGCTCGACGAGGGTGACCTCGTGTCCGAGCTTGGCGAGTCGTGCCGCCGAGGCCAACCCACCGAAGCCGCCACCGACCACCACCGCACGCGCCATGGCGTGCACCTTAGACCTAGACGAGCTGCGCCCTGGCGGCCCGCCGGGCCTTCCAGCGCTGCCAGCCCCGGCGCACGAGCTTGGCCAGGAACCAGGTCAGCACCAGGCCGAGGACGAGCAGGACGGCCGCGACCGCGGCGGCCGCGCGCGGGTGCTGGATCGCGAACCACACCACGGCCAGCACCGCGACGTCCTCGAGGATGCTCACCACGATGTTGCTGGCCGGCTCGGGCGAGGAGTTCACCGCCAGCCGGGTGCCGGCCTTCACCGCGTGCGAGGCCAGCGCCGTGGCGCCGCCGACGGTGCCGGAGACGGCCTGGCCGAGGGAGTCGGCGTCGCCCGCGAGCAGCACCCCGATCACCGCGCCGACGGTGGGCCGGATGGTCGTGGACACGGCGTCCCAGGTGGAGTCGAGCCAGGGGATCTTGTCGGCCACGAACTCGAGGGAGTAGAGCGCCAGGGCCAGCGCGAGGACGTCCCAGCGGGCGAGCACGTCGGGGACCTGCTCCAGTCCGCCGACCCGGTCGGCGACGCCCAGGACCAGGACCACGAGGTAGGCGTTGACGCCGCTCGCCCAGCCGCTGGAGAAGGCCAGGGACAGCGACTCCACGTCAGTGGCCCCCGATCTCCGCGTCGATGACGGCGTTCAGCGACTCGGGGTCGCGGCCGACCACCGTGGTGCCGTCGGAGGCGGTCAGGATCGGGCGCTGCAGGGCCCGGGGGTGCGCGGCCAGCGCGGCGAGCCACTGCGCGCGGTGCCCGGCGTCGCGGGGCAGGTCGATGCCGGCCTCGCGGGCCTCCTTGGAGCGGGCCACGTCCCAGGGCTCCAGCCCGAGTCGGTCGAGCACGGCCGCCAGCTCGTCGGCGCTGGGCGGATCGTCGAGGTAGCGGCGCACGGTGTAGTCGACGCCGGCCTCATCGAGCGTCGCCTGCGCCGTGCGGCACTTCGCGCAGGCGGGGTTGATCCAGATCTCCATGCGGGCCTTCCTGTCAGGTGGCGATGTCGGAGTGCGGTGACGCTAGTCGACGTCGATCTCGACCGCACCGGTCATCGCGACCAGCTCCTCGAACGTCGTGGAGAAGACGGCCGAGGGGTGGCCGGCGGCCGCCCACACCACGTCGTACCTGCGCAACCAGGAGTCCACGGCCGTCGGGATCGGGGCCGGGTGCGCGAACGGCGAGACCCCGCCGATCACCTGGCCGGTGTGCCGGCGGACGAAGTCGGGGGAGGCGCGGCGCAGCCGGTCGTGACCCAGTCGCGCGGCGGTGCGGGTGGTGTCGACGCGGTGGGCGCCGGAGGTGAGCACCAGCACCGGGCGGCCGTCGGCGTCGAAGAGCAGGCTGTTGGCGATCGCTCCCACCTCGCACCCGAGCGCCTCGGCGGCCAGCGCGGCGGTGTGGACCGCGTCGGGGAGCACGACGATCTCGCCGGACCCGCCGCGGCGCCGGTGCTCTTCGCGAAAACGGGTGATCGCGGGGTGCTCGCTCGGCATACTTCGACCCTAACGACACGAGGGAGCCTGATGAGCCGACGACCCACCGGGCAGATGCTGCGACGACTGCCGGGGCTCGGGCGGCTGGCGCCGGTGCGGATCGGGACGGCGCTGCTCCTCGCCCAGATCGTCCTGCTCGGCGTGGCGGTGGCGCTCACCGCGGCGCTGCGCGAGGAGCTGGTGGAGGTCTGGGCCGGGCGCAACCCGACGGCACGCGAGATCCTCGCCGACGGTGGCGTTCCGGCGATCGAGGAGAGCGCGCTGCAGGTGCCGGCCTTCGTGCCGGTGGCGGTCGTGCTGTTCCTGGTGATGGCGCCGCTGATCGGGGTCCTGCTGGCGTTCTGGCGTCACCAGGCCACGTGGTCGCGCAGCGCGCTGACCTCGCTGGCGGGCTTCGGGATCGTGGCGGCGGTGATCGGGCTGCGGGCCGATCCGCCCACGGTGCTCGCCGTGGTCGCCTGGCTCTCGATCGCGCTGTACGTCGCGCTGCTGCCCTGCCTGTGGCACCCCGAGGCCCCCTGAGGCCGAGCGGCTCTGCGCTCCCGCCCGGCGGCGCGCCGGGGGGTTGACGTCCTGTCGGTGGTGCGGTGTACCGTGGCGTTGTTCGAACACGCGTTCGAACAACGGGCCCGGTGGGGGCGACCTCGACCCCCGCCCCCTCCGGGCCCTCCGGGGTCGAGACCGGTGCGGGGTGGCGACGAAGGAGCGAGGCATGCGGCGTTACGACGACCCGGTGGAGGTCCGCAAGGGGCCGGTGGGAGGCCCGGGCTCGACGCTCGAGGGGCCCGAGCAGTTCCTCTGGCACGGCCGGCTGTGGAAGGTCAGCGACGTCATCGCGCACTGGGTGGAGACCGGCCCGTGGTGGCAGTCCGCGGGGGTGCGGGCGGTGATCGGCTCCGAGGAGTCCCGGGTCCCGGCCGACGGGGCGCTGCTGGCGCCCGACCTGCTCCGCGAGCGGGAGCTCTGGCGGGTGGAGGCCGGTCGCGGCGTGGCGACCGGCGGAGCGGGCCGGGGCGTCTTCGACCTGGCCTTCGACTGGGCCGACGGCGGCTGGCGCCTTGTCGGCTGTGTGGACTGAGGCGGCCCGCGATGCTCGAGGTCAGCCCCTACTCCCTGCCCGCGACCACCCACTCCTACCTCGCCCGCTCGGCCGAGTCGCTGCAGGAGGCGATCACCGCCGCCGACGTGCCGACCCGCTACGCCTGCGCGCACGTCTCGGCGCTGCGTGCCGCCGCCGCGCTGCTCGCCGCCCGGGCCCTGCCGGTCGCGAGCCGGCGGCGTCAGCAGAAGAACGCCTGGGTGCTGCTCGCCGAGGTGGCTCCCGAGCTGCGGGAGTGGGCCGCCTTCTTCGCGGCCGGCGCCGGCAAGCGCGCCGCCGCCGAGGCCGGCTCGACGCGGGCGGTGACCGAGCGTGAGGCCGACGACCTGGTCCGCGACGCCGACCGGTTCCTCGCGGTCGTGGAGTCGGCGCTCGGCCTGATGCCGCACGTGCCGCTCCCCGCCCGTGCGGTGGCTCCGGTCCGGCGCTCCGGGGTCGCCTGAACCTCTGAGGCGGGGCGGTTGTTGCGCCCGTGAGAAGAAGGCGAGAACACGGGGTTTCGGGTCTGGACGCCGAGCCCGCGGGGCGTCAGGCTGCGGGGGCCCGGCGCCCCGCCGGGCACTTCGTCGTCCTCTCCTGATCGGAGCCTCATGCCCCCCAGTCTCGGGTTGCGTCGCCGTCGTGCGGCGCAGGTGCTCTCCCTGTTCCTCCTCATCCCCCTGCTGGCGCTCGCGCCCGCCACCCCGCTCACCGCCCCTCTCCAGGGCGACTCGACGGGGCAGACCGCCCAGGCCGCCACGCCGATCACGGTGGCCGCGGCCCGCGCCACCCAGAACGGCTCGGTCGCCACCGTCCGGGGCTACGTCGTCGGGCAGCCGACCGCCTCCACGACGGTGGTGCGCAGCGGGTTCCCCAGCGACTACGCGCTGGCGATCGCCGACACCGCCGGTGTCACCGACACCACCAAGATGCTCTACGTCCAGATCCCCAGCGCCCTGCGCTCCGGGTGGGGCCTGAAGACCAACCCCGCCCTGTTGGGGCGCCAGATCGACGTGACCGGCGCGCTCGCGGCGTACTTCTCGCGCCCGGGCCTGACCAGCGCGACGGCGTTCGCCTTCGCCGGCGGCACCGGTGGGGACGGCGGCTCCGGCGGTGGGCAGACGCCTCCGCCGGCCACCGGCGGCTCGACGGACTACGACGCCACCTACTACGCCGCCGCGCTCGGCAAGAGCGGCGCGGCGCTGGAGTCGGCGCTGCACACCATCATCTCCCGCGGCGTCACCAAGCTCTCCTACGACGCGGTGTGGAACGCACTCAAGGTCACCGACCAGGACCCGTCGAACTCGGCCAACATCCGCACCCTCTACAGCGGGCTCTCGATGGCGAAGTCCAACAACGGCGGCGGGGTCACCCAGTGGAACCGCGAGCACGTCTGGGCCAAGTCCCACGGCGACTTCGGGACCGCCACCGGCCCGGGCACCGACCTGCACCACCTGCGCCCCGAGGACGTGAGCGTCAACTCCGCGCGCGGCAACCTCGACTTCGACGCCGGTGGCACCCAGAACTCCGAGGCGCCGGGCAACTACGCCGACGCCGACTCCTGGGAGCCCCGCAACGCCGTCAAGGGTGACGTGGCGCGGATGATCTTCTTCATGTCGGTGCGCTACGAGGGTGGCGACGGGTTCCCCGACCTCGAGGTCAACAACGTGGTCGGCAACGGCACCGCGCCGCTGCACGGCAAGCTCTCGGTGCTGCTGCAGTGGAACGCCCAGGACCCGCCGGACGCCTTCGAGAGGCGCCGCAACGACGTCATCTACGAGACCTACCAGCGCAACCGCAACCCGTTCATCGACCACCCGGAGTGGGCCGAGGCCATCTGGTGATCGCGCCCGGGTGCTGAGCGGGCGCGCCGGCGGCGTCCGGAAGCCCCCGCTTGACGCCTCCCTCGGGGCCGGGGCTATCGTTGACCTGTTCGAACAGACGTTCGAGTCAGTCAGGGGTCGAGCCGACTGTCCAGGAGGCGGCCCCCCATGCCCGACCCGTTCCCGCACCTGCACGTGGCCTCCGGCTACTCCCTGCAGTACGGCGCGTCCCACCCGCACACGCTCGTCGAGCGGGCGGCCGAGCACGGGATGGACACCCTCGCGCTGACCGACCGGGACGGGACCTACGGCGCGGTGAAGTTCGCCAAGGCGTGCCTGGCCGGCGGGATCCGCCCCCTCCTGGGGGTGGATCTCGCCGTCGCCCCGCTGGACGCCCGCTGGGCGGGGCCGGGGGAGGAGGCGGCGCCGCCCACGCCCCTGCGGACCCCCGTGCGCGGCGGCGCCCACCGCGACCCCCGGCTGCCGCGGGTGACGCTCCTGGCCGTCGGCCGGTCCGGGTGGGCGCGGGTCTGCCGGCTGGTCTCGGCCACCCACCTGGCCGGCGAGCGGGGGAAGCCGGTGGCGACCCTCGACCTGCTCGCCCCCCACCTCGCCTCCGGTGAGGTGATGGTGCTGCTCGGGCCGGGCTCCGAGGTCGGCCGGGCGATCGCCAGTCGTCGCGACGACCTGGCGCTGAGGACCCTGGCCGCGTGGCAGGCGGTGGTGCCGCGCGAGAGCCTGCTCGTCGAGCTGGTCTCGCACCGGCTGCCCGCCGGCCGGGCCGGCTGGGGGCCGGGCAGCTCCCCGCACGCCGCCCGGATGGCCGGGGTGGCGCGCCGGGCGGGCGTGCCCACGGTGCTGTCCAACGCGGTGCGCTACGCCGATCGCCGCGACGCCCCGACCGTCGACGTCCTCGACGCCGCCCGACGGCTGGTCGCGCTGGACCGCCGCCACGTCGACCGGGTCAACGCCGAGGGGTTCCTCAAGTCCGGCAAGCAGATGGCCGAGGTCGCCGAGGAGGTGGTCCGCCTGGCCGGGCTGGGCAGCGACCCGGTGCGCGAGGCCCGCGCGCTGCTGGCCCGCACCCGCGCGGTGGCCGACCGCTGCGCCCTGGACCCGCGCGCCGACCTCGGGCTGGGCGAGGTGCACTTCCCGGAGTTCCGGCTGGCGTCCGCGGGACCGGGCCTGGACCCGGCCGTGGCGAGCGCGGACGGGCTGCTGCGCGCGCGCTGCGAGGCGGCGATCGGCGCCCGCTACGGGTCGGCGCCGCGCCAGCGGATCTGGAAGCGCCTCGACGACGAGCTCGAGACGATCCGGCGGCTGGGCTACGCGTCGTACTTCCTGACCGTCGGCGACGTCACCGACCTGATCCGCGAGATGGGGGTGCGCTGCGCCGCCCGCGGGTCGGGCGCCGGCAGCCTGGTCAACTACCTGCTCGGGATCTCCGGGGTCGACCCGATCCGGCACGGCCTGCTGATGGAGCGCTTCCTCTCCCCGCTGCGCCGGGCGCTGCCCGACATCGACGTCGACGTCGAGTCCGCGCGCCGGCTCGAGGTCTACGAGGCGATCCTGGCGCGGTACGGCGGGGAGCGCTGCGTGTGCGTGTCGATGATGGACACCTACCGCGTGCGCCACGCCGTACGCGACGTCGGGGCCGCCCTGGGCATGCCGCCGGCGGAGACCGACGCGATCGCCAAGGCGTTCCCGCACATCCGGGCCCGCGACGCGCGGGCGGCGCTGCGCGAGCTGCCCGAGCTGCGCGCCAGCGGGCTGGGCCAGGAGCGCCTGGACCTGCTCTTCGGCCTCGTCGAGCGCCTCGACGGGCTGCCGCGCCACGTCGCGGTGCATCCGTGCGGGGTGCTGCTCTCGGACGCGACCCTGCTCGACCGGACGCCGGTGGAGGCGAGCTTCGCCGGCTTCCCGATGAGCCAGTTCGACAAGGACGACGTCGAGGACCTCGGCCTGCTCAAGCTCGACGTGCTCGGCATCCGGATGCAGTCCGCGATGGCCCACGCGGTGGCCGAGATCAAGCGGGTGGACGACCGGGAGGTCGACCTCGACGACGAGCGGCAGGTGCCCTTCGACGACCCGGTCACCTACGACCTGATCAGCTCGGCGAAGACCCTCGGCGTCTTCCAGATCGAGTCGCCCGGCCAGCGCGAGCTGGTCGGCAAGTCCGGGATCGAGTGCTTCGAGGACGTCATCACCGACATCTCGCTGTTCCGGCCCGGGCCGGTCAAGAGCGACATGATCCGGCCCTACCTCGAGGCCAAGCAGGGCTGGCGGGCGGCGTCGTACCTGCACGACGACCTGCGCCCGATCCTGGGACAGACCCGCGGCGTGGTGGTCTTCCACGAGCAGGTCATCGAGATGATCGCGCTCTTCGCCGGGATCGGCTACGCCGAGGCCGACGAGCGGCGCCGGGCGCTGGGGGACCCCGAGGGGATGGCCGACACCCGGCTGTGGTTCTTCCCGCGGGCCCTGGCCCGCGGCTACCCGCTGGCGGTGGTGGAGCGGGTCTGGGAGGTGCTGGCGTCCTTCGCGTCGTTCGGGTTCTGCAAGGCGCACGCGGCGGCGTTCGCGCTGCCGACCTTCCAGTCGGCGTGGCTCAAGGCGCACTGGCCGGCGCACTTCCTGGCCGGCGTGCTGACCCACGACCCGGGGATGTACCCCAAGCGGCTGATCCTCGACGACGCCCGCCAGCTCGGGATCACCGTCCTCGGCCTCGACGTGCAGGCCAGCGACCGGGCCTACACGGTGGAGCGGATCGGGGCCGGGCCCGCCGGCCCAGACGGGCAGGCCGAGCAGGGCGGGGACGGCGAGCCGGCCGGGTACGGCATCCGGCTCGCGCTCGCGGAGGTGAAGGGGATCAGCGAGGCGGAGGTCGACCGGATCGTCGCGGCCCGGCCCTACCACTCGCTCGCCGACCTGTGGCACCGCGCGCGGCCCTCGCGGCCGGTCCTCGAGCGGCTGGTGCTCGCGGGCGCCCTCGACTCGGTCTACGGGATCGGCGTCGGCGAGGGCGCGAGCGGCGCGGGAGCCGGCGAGGTGCACCGGCGCGGCCGGATCACCCGACGCGACCTGCTGCTGCAGGTGGCCGAGCTCGAGCGGCAGGACCGGGCGCTGGCGCGCTCGACGCGCGGACGCCGCCGGCCGGTGGCGGCCGGGCACGCCGTCGGGGTGCGCGACCTCGCGGCCGCCCAGTCCCGGGCGACCCGGGCGCCGGACCCGGTCTCGTCGGTGCAGCTGACCCTCGAGCTGGGGGACGCGCCGGGGGAGGGGGAGCCCAGCGGCCTGCCCGAGATGAGCCCCGAGGAGCGGATGCGCGCCGAGCTGGAGGTGCTCGGGCTGGACGCCAGCCGGCACGTGATGGACACCTACGCCGCCTTCCTCGACGAGCTCGAGGTGGTGCGCAGCAAGGATCTGCTGACCCGGCGCAGCCGCAGCGAGATCCTGGTGGCCGGGGTCAAGGTGGCCACCCAGACCCCGCCGATCCGCTCCGGGCGGCGGGTGGTCTTCCTGACCGTCGACGACTCCACCGGCCCGGTCGACGCGACGTTCTTCGAGGACGCCCAGGGGCCCTACGCGAGGACGGTCTTCCACTCCTGGCTGCTCCTCGTGCGCGGCGAGCTGCGCCGTACCGGCCGGCGGGGCGTCTCGCTGCGGGCCACCGGGTGCTGGGAGCTGCCCGAGCTGTTCGGGCTGTGGCAGGCGGCGCCGACGTCCGCGCAGGGGATCGAGGCGGTGCGGGCGGCGATGGCGGTCACCCCCGCCGGGTCGGGGGAGGCGCCCGGTCCGCGGCGGGTGCTGGTCCACTCCAGCGGGTTCACGATGTCTCCCTACGCCGACATCAAGCCGGCCGGCGAGGAGACCAGGAACGTCGCCCGCAAGCTGTGGCACCGCAGCCCCGGGAGTCCCGGATGAGCACACTAGGGTGGTGCCCATGCCAGTCAGCGGGCCCGCGATGGGATCAGCCAGCGAACGACGCAGCGCCGCACGTACGGCGGTCGTGTGGGAGGCACTGGGAGACGTGCTGCCCGACCTCCGTGCCGATGGCTCCGGTGCGGATGGCTCCGGTGCGCTCGACGTGCTCGACATCGGGGGCGGCACCGGAGGGTTCGCGGTCGGCGTCGCCGGCCTCGGGCACCGGGTCGCCGTGGTGGACCCCAGCCCCGACGCCCTGGCCGCCCTCACCCGCCGGGCTGCCGAGAGCGGCGTGGCCGACCGGATCACCGGCCAGCAGGGCGACCTCTCGGCGCTGCTCGACGTGCGTGCGCCCGCCAGCGCCGACGTGGTGCTGTGCCACGGGGTCCTGGAGTACGTCGACGACCCGGCCGCGGCGCTCGGCATCCTCACCTCGGTGCTGCGTCCCGGCGGGGTGCTCAGCCTCCTGGTCGCCCAGCGGCACGCCGCCGTCGTGGCTCGGGCGATGGCCGGCCACTTCCAGCAGGCCCACGCGCTGCTCGACGAGACCGAGGCGACCGGCCGCTCGGGACGGCGCTTCACCCACGACGAGATCGTGCCGCTGCTCGTCTCCGCCGGCTTCGACGTCACCGGCGTGCACGGCGTACGCGTGTTCGCCGACCTCGTTCCCGGCTCCCTGCTCGACCTCGAGCCGGGTGCGGCCCAGTCGCTGGTCGACCTCGAGCAGGCCGTCGCCGGCCGTCCCGAGTTCTTCCCCCTCGCCGCTCAGCTGCACCTGCTCGCCCGCCGCTGAGGCCGGCGTACGGAGGGCGCCGTTTGGTCACAGACGGCGTCTCCGCGGGCCTTCTGGTCGCCGTTTGGTCCCCAACGGCGGGCCTGGACGCGACGCCGGAGGCCCCCGATGACCGACCCCTCGACCGACTGCCCGGTGCTCCACGTCGACATGGACGCCTTCTACGCCTCGGTCGCGACGCGGGACCGGCCGGAGCTGGCCGAGGTCCCGGTCATCGTGGGAGGTGGGCACCGCGGGGTGGTGCTGTCGGCCAACTACCTCGCCCGCGAGTACGGCGTGCGCTCGGCGCTGCCGATGACCCGCGCCCGGCGGCTGTGCCCGCAGGCGGTGGTGATCGCGCCGGACTTCGAGCTGTTCGGGCGGGTGTCGTCGTCGGTGATGGAGAACTTCCGGCGGGTCACGCCGTTGGTGGAGACGCTCTCCCTCGACGAGGGCTTCCTCGACGTGCGGGGGAGCACCCGCCGGTTGGGCTCGCCCCTGCAGATCGCCGAGCAGTTGCGGGCCACCATCCACGACGAGCAGGGCATCACCTGCTCGGTCGGCGTCGCGGCCTCGCCCTCGGTGGCCAAGATCGCGAGCCGCCGGGCCAAGCCGGACGGGGTGGTGGTGGTCCCGCCCGCGACGCTCACCTCGTTCCTGCACCCCCTCGACGTCGGAGAGCTGTGGGGGGTGGGGGAGAAGACCCGCGCGCAGCTGCACCGGCTGGGCCTCTTCACGGTGGGGGACATCGCCCACACCCCCGTGCGCACGCTGCAGCGGGCGGTGGGGGCGGCCACCGGGAGCCACCTGCACGAGCTCGCCTGGGGCACGGACCGGCGCACGATCACGCCGCGGCGCGGTGACGAGGACCCCGAGCGCAGCATGGGCGCCGACGAGACCTTCGCCCGCGACACCGACGACCGGGAGGTGATCGTGCGCGAGGTGCTCCGGCTGTCGGCGAAGGTGGCCGGGCGCATGCGCGGCGCCGGGGTGGCCGGCCGGACGGTCACCCTGCGGGTCCGGTTCGCCGACTTCACCACGATCACCCGCTCGCGCACCCTCTCCGAGCACACCGACGTCACCCAGGAGATCTACCGCACCGCCACCCGCCTGTACGACGCGCTCGGCCTGCAGCGGGCCAGGATCCGGCTGGTCGGGGTCCGGGTGGAGGGGCTGGTGCCCCGCGGTGAGGTCCAGCGCCAGCTCGTCCTGGGGGAGCGTGAGCGCGGCTGGTCCGAAGCCGACCGTGCGGTGGATCGTGCGACCCGTCGGTTCGGGCCCGCCGCGGTCCGTCCCGCCAGCCTGTTGTCATGAATTTCCGACGCCGCGCTACCGCCGTGCCCACCCCCTGCCTAGACTGTCCGAAGACGCCGTGGCGTCGTCGAATGACCCACAGCGCGGATTGATCCGGGGAGGAATCGTGCCGCTCTCGGAAGAGGAGCTCCGACTGCTCGAGCAGATGGAGCGTGCCCTGGTCGAAGAGGACCCCAAGTTCGCGTCGACACTGCGGGGCAGCTCGCTGCGCCATGCCGCTCGACGTCGAGCGATCCTGGCGGGAGTCGGCTTCGTGGCCGGCATCGCGGTGCTGATGGCCGGGGCCATCCTCCAGGTCACTCCGCTGGGCATCGTCGGCTTCGTCATCATGCTCGCGGCGGCCACCATCGGCGTGTCCGCGCTGCGCCAACGACCTGCCGCCGAGCCCATGGGCATGACGGTCCAGGAGGGGCGTCACGGGTTCACCGTCATCGAGGGCGGTCGCTCCCGACGCCGGGGGCGTTCCTCGTCGCGTGGCTCCGGCTCCTTCATGGAGCGCATGGAGGAGCGGTGGCGCCGTCGCCGCGAGCGGGGCTTCTGACCGGCTCCGCCCGGTCCACCGACTACCGGCAGATCGACTACCGGTAGACGCCCGGTCCACCGACTACCGGTAGACCCCCGCCGGCGTCTCCTCGTCACGCTCGTGGCGGTGGTCGCCCCCGCCGCGACCGTCGTACCGGTCCTCGCGCTCGAAGACCGAGCGCGGCCACCAGGTGGACTGCAGCCGGCTCGACCGGCCGGCCCCGGCCGCGAGCGACTCTGCACACCGCTCGGTGTCGCGACGCAGCGAGGCGCCGTCCACCGGGGCGGCCGCGCGGGCGTAACGGTGACGCTCGACCGCCTGCGTGAGCCGGTCCAACGCCCCGGCCGCGTCCGGCGCGGCCTCGGGCCCCCGGCGGGGACGCTCGGGCGCCACCTGCGCCACCTGCGCGTCGGAGGGCGCGGGGACCGGGGCCAGCCACTGCGCCACCACGTCCCGGGTGGCGCGCGGAGACAGGCCCTCGGGCCACGGCAGGCGCAGGTCGAGCGCGCCGGCCCGCAGCTCGGTCCAGGCCGCGTCGGGGTCGCCGGCCTCCCAGCGCCGTGTGCGACGTACCCGGCGCAGGCCACGGGGCACCAGCAGCAGGACCGCCGTCAGCACCGTCGCGCCGATGCCGAGCACCGCCGCCCACGGGAAGCCCGCATCGGCCTCCGCGCTGGTCCCGACCTCGGGGAGCGGGGCATCGTCCGGCGCGGTCCGCGCCGAGGGCACCGGGCCGGGCGCCGAGCTCTCGGTGGGTGAGGGCTGCGTGGAGGGCTCGGGGGCGGAGGGGACCTCCTGGCGGGTGTACTCGGGGACGCTGGTGGCGCGGGTGGGGGGAGTGGGCTCGAAGCGCACCCAGCCGGCGCCGGGGAAGTAGAGCTCGGGCCAGGCGTGCATGTCCCAGCTGCTGTAGCGCCAGGTGCCCGGACCGATCTTGTCGGGCAGCAGGAAGCCGACGGCGACCCGGGCCGGGATGTCGAGGGCGCGCGCCATCACGGCCATGGCGGAGGCGAACTGCTCGCAGTAGCCCACCCGGCCGCCGTCGGCGGAGAGGAAGGCCTCCAGGGCGCTTCCCCCGTTGCCCGGCTCGGCGCGCTCGAGGGAGTAGGTGAAGCCGCCGTGGAGGCGGAACCAGCTCTGCAGGGCCACGGCCTTCTCGAAGCGGGTCCGGGCCTCGCGGGTCACGCTGTCGGCCAGGGAGGTGACCGTCTCGGGGAGGTCGGAGGGCAGATCGGTGAAGGTGTCGTCGACATCGTCGGCCCCGCCCGGAGCGGCGGCCAGGTCGCCGGCCTCGAGGCCGAGCTCGAGCGCGGTGGCGCTGTAGGTCAGCCGGCTGGTGTCCAGGCCGTCCTCGCTGGCGAGGAAGTCCATGGTGTCGAGGTCGTACTTCCAGGCGCCCTGGGCGGTGACCCGGCCGGCGAGCGGCGGGGTCGGCAGCCACGCCGAGCGGAACTCGTCCTCGACGCGGAAGTCGTAGTCGATCTCCCGGCGGGGCACCGAGGGGTCGACCCCGGCGGGGCCCGGCAGCTCGCCGTCCGCGCGCTGCTCGTCGGGGAGACTGCGGGTGCCGGAGGTCCAGGCTTCGCTGCTGAAGTTCGTGAGCACCGAGATGCGCAGGTACTGCGGTGCCGGGTCCGTGGTCTCGACCGTGATCAGTGGGACGTCGCCACCGCGCAGCAGGTCGCGGCGCAGGTCGGTCATCGGGTTCTCGAGCTTGATCTCGTCGTCGTCGCCGCCGCCCGGGCCCTGCCCCAGCACCGACAGCGAGAGCGTGGGGATCGCGAGGGGGACGGTCAGGGCGAGGACCGTGGCGATCGCCCCGATCAGCGTCGCGCTGGCCCGCAGCGGGGGACTGTCGACCACCGTCGGACGGGCCTGGTCCAGGGCGAGGTCGCCGCTGCCCCCGTGCGCGACCGGACGTCCCCAGCGGCCGATCTGCTCGCTGCCCTGCACGTAGAGCAGAGCGAGGAAGCCGACCGCCACCGCGACGAAGACCCACCAGTCGACCGAGTCGCCGAGGACGTTGAGCGGCAGCGAGTACGCACAGAGCAGGGGGAGCCCGGCCAGCGGCACCCGGCGCAGCGTGCAGGCCAGGAAGTCGACCAGCACGATGCAGACCAGGCCGGCGAGCATCAGCAGCGGGTGGATTCCGGCGACGTTGGCGGGCACCGGAGCCGCGTAGCGTCCGGCCGCGTCCACGGCTGCGCGCAGCGCCGCCTCCGCGTCGGCGAGGGCGGTGGGCGTGGGCAGGATCGAGCCGGTCAGCTCGCTGAGCAGGAGCACCGCCCCCAGCGCCAGCTGGGCGAGGAGCACGAGGACCGCGGGCAGCCGCAGCCGCCGCGCCAGGACACCGGTGAGCGTGATCAGCAGGCCGGCCATCACCAGCGGGACCAGGAAGTCGCCCGCGCGCTCGGTGAGGCCGCGCCAGGACAGGAGCGTGAGCCAGGTGGTGGCGAGCGCGACCAGTCCCATCACCAGCGCCGGGGGGCGCGAGCGCCCGGCGCTCATGGGGTCGCTCCCGCGCCCGCCGGCGAGACCAGGCGTCGGCCCAGCTCCTCCCAGACCGTCGGCAGTCGGTCGCGTGGCCCCAGGCGCGCCGCGCGCCAGCCCTGCTGGCCGAGCATCTCCGCGGACCGGGACAGGGGACCTGGCGAGGGGGACGGGCCGGCCTGGGGTGCACCCGAGGGACGCCCGGGATCCCAGGCGTCGACGTCGAGGGTGAGCGCCATCGCCGAGCCGCCGTGGTGGCGCATCCGGCGCAGCACCGGCAGGTCGGAGCCGTCGAGGGCGCCCAGCACCGCCACCACCATCCCGTGCTGGGTGGTCTCCAGCAGCCAGCCGCTGTCGATGCGGTCCAGGGCGACCAGCGGGACCACCGCCAGCGCCTGCAGCAGCGGACCCGTCTCGAGGTCGACGTCGTGGGCGTGCCACCCGGTGCTGGGCTCCTCCCCGGCGGCGGTGACCAGGCGTACGGCGAAGCCGCGCCGCGCCATGTGGACCGCGATCGAGGCGGCGGCCGACACGGCGGTCTCGAAGGAGCTGGCCAGGCCGCGGCCCCGGTGGGCGCGGTGCCGGTTGTCCAGGAAGATCGTGGCGCGCGACTGCCAGGGCTGCTCCTCGCGGCGCACCATCAGCTCGCCCACCCGTGCCGAGCTGCGCCAGTGCACGCGCCGCAGGTCGTCGCCGAGCCGGTACTCGCGCACCGTCACGTCCTCGGCGCTGCCGGTGTTGAAGGAGCGCGGCCGGTTGTCGCCCGAGCCCGTCCAGGTGCCGCCCAGCGCGATGGCCGGCAGTGCCACGGTCCGCGGGGTCACGGTCAGCTCCGAGGTGGAGTGGAAGGAGCGTCCGAGCTCGACGAGGCCGAAGGGGTCGCTGACCCGCACCGACATCGGGCCGATCTCGTAGTGGCCGCGCACCTCGGAGCGCACCTGGTAGGTCACCTCGCGGTGCCACCCGCGCCCGACGCCCTCCAGCACGAAGCGAGGCCGGGTGCCCAGGACGTAGGGGACCTGGTCCTCCAGCAGCAGCGCCCCCTGAGGCGTGCGCCCGTCGTTGCGCAGCCCCAGCCGCACCACGGCCGGTTGTCCGGCGGGAACGAGCTCGGGCTGGACCGAACGGCGCAGCGAGAGCTGGTAGTGACCGCGGGCGAGGACCAGGCAGGTGACCAGCGGCAGGGCCATCACCAGCACGCCGACCCGGGTCAGCGCCGGCTGGCCCAGGGCGATGGCGCAGCCCACGGCAGTGGCGCCGGCGGCGAGGAACGAGCGCCCGCGCACGGTCAGCCCGCTCAGCGCGGTGCGGACGGTGGCGAGGGGCGGGTACCTCATCGGGTCTCCCTGGCTCAGGCGCCGCCGGTGGGCGGTGCCCCGACGGGGACGGGCACCGACGCCACGACGGAGTCGAGGATCGCGGCCGCGCTGCGCCCGCTCATGGCTGCCTCGACGCTCGGCATCAGCCGGTGTGCGAGGACGGGGGAGGCGAGCGCGGTGAGGTCGTCGGGCACCACGTAGTCGCGTCCGTGCATCGCGGCCCGCGCCTTCGCGGCCCGCACCAGGTGCAGGGTGGCGCGCGGAGAGGCGCCCAGCGTCAGCTCGCGCGAGCGCCGGGTCGCGGTGGTGAGGGCGACGGCGTAGCGCTGCACCGGCTCGGCGACGTACACCTGCGCGACGATGCTGATCAGCTTGCGCACCTCCGCCGCGTCGGTGACCGGCTCGAGGTCGTCGAGCGGGTTGCTCCCGGTGTGCGAGGAGAGCATCGCGATCTCCGCGCTCTCCACCGGGTAGCCCACCGAGAGCCGCGCCATGAATCGGTCCCGCTGCGCCTCCGGCAGGGCGTAGGTGCCCTCCATCTCGATGGGGTTCTGGGTGGCGATCACGATGAACGGCGTGTCGAGCTGGAACGTGGTGCCGTCGACGGTGACCTGGCGCTCCTCCATGCACTCGAGCAGCGCGGACTGCGTCTTGGGGGAGGCGCGGTTGATCTCGTCGCCCACCACCACGTTGGCGAAGATGCCGCCGGGGCGGAACTCGAACTCGCGGGTGTCCTGGTTGAAGATCGACACCCCGGTGACGTCCGAGGGCAGCAGATCGGGTGTGAACTGGATGCGCCGCACGGAGCAGTCGATGCTGCGGGCCAGGGCCTTGCTCAGCATCGTCTTGCCCACCCCGGGCACGTCCTCGATCAGCAGGTGCCCCTCGGCGAGGAGCACGACGAGCGCTGCGGTGACCACCTCGGGCTTGCCCTCGATGACCCGCTCGACGTTGGCCCGGACTCGGCCGGTCACCCGGGCCAGGGTCTCCAGGTCGGCGCTCTCCGGTGTCGCTGCAACCACGTGCGCTCCCTCCCCGTCCTCACGGCCCGGGGCCACGCCCGCACCTGCGCCCACGGTAGGCGGTGGCGGCAACCTACCCGCCCGTCCCCACCATCCGCCCCACTTCGCTCCACCCGGCTGCGCCGCCAGCGCCGGATTCTCCCCACCGGCGCTCCACCCGAGGCCGGACCGGCCGGTGCGCACCCGGTCGAAGCCGCGCTGACCTGGGCAGACGCACATTCTGCCAGGGCTGGCCCCCGGTCGGCACCCCTCAGTCGGCGACCGGGCGGTCGCCCCGCTGACGGCCCAGACGGGCGGAAATCCGCCTCGAAACACGGCCGGAATGGTTGACGGTGGGGAAGCGTGGAGTATGGTGGAGCGCAGTGGAGGAAGAAGTGCTGACCTGTGGAGGTGGCCGATGTTCTTCGGCACCTACACACCGAAGCTCGACGACAAGGGACGGCTGTTCCTTCCGGCGAAGTTCAGGGAGGAACTGGCGGAGGGACTCGTGGTGACTCGTGGTCAGGAGCGGTGTCTGACGATCTGGTCGATGGAGGACTTCGGTCGCCTGACCGAGCGGCTCCGGGAGGCTCCGGTCACCAACAAGGGAACGCGGGACTACGTCCGGATGCTGTTCGCCGCCGCCTCGCAGGAGGTGCCGGACAAGCAGGGCCGGATCTCCATCCCGTCGGTACTGCGGGACTACGCCTCGCTCACCAAGGACGTGATGGTGATCGGCGCGATGAACCGGATCGAGATCTGGGACCCGGGCTCGTGGGAGACGTACTCGCAGGAGCAGGAGCAGAAGTTCGCCGAGCTCAGCGACGAGGTCTTCCCGGGGATCTGATCCCCACCAGCACAGCAACAAGCAGCACAGCAGCACCGCAGTTAGCAGCACAGCACCACCGCAGGACAAGAGAAGAACGAACTCGCAGGACGAGGTCTCGTGCCCGCTCCGACGGCGCCATCTGGGGCAACTTCCCCGGCTCCAGAGGGCCACTTCCCAATCCGGGGAGCGGGCAGGGACCTGGTCAGGCGAGTTCGTTCATTCCACGTCCGGCACCAGCAGGACCAGCAGGACCAGCAGTGCCCATGAGGGGCAGGGAGCGCAGCAACGTCGTGGGGGTCGAGACCATGGGCATGACACCGGTGCAGGTGACGCCCGGCTCACGCCGGGTGCGCCACCAGGCGCGTGAGGCACTCGCGGTGATGGCGTTCAGCGCGGTGACCTCGCTGGTCCTCGCCGTCGCCCTGATGCTCGCGCTGAGCCTGGGGCGCTAGGTCAGACGATGAGCGATCCCCGACACGTCCCGGTCCTGCTCGACCGGGTCGTCGCCCTGCTGGCACCCGCGCTCGAGCGCGAGGGGGCCGTGCTCCTCGACTGCACCCTCGGCCTCGGCGGTCACAGCGAGGCGGTGCTGACCCGGATCCCCGGCGCCCGGGTCGTCGGCATCGACCGCGACCCGCAGGCCCTGGCGCTCGCCGGCGAGCGGCTGGCTCCCTTCGGGGACCGCTTCACCGGGGTGCACGCGGTCTACGACGAGATCCCCGCGGTCCTCGACGACCTCGCTCTGCGCACCGTCGACGCCGTGCTCTTCGACCTCGGCGTCTCCTCGATGCAGCTCGACGTGGCCGAGCGCGGCTTCGCCTACCGCGTGGACGCCCCGCTGGACATGCGGATGGACGGCAGCACCGGCCCGACCGCCGCCGACGTGCTCAACACCTACGACGCCCGCGAGCTGACCCGCGTCCTGCGCGAGTACGGCGAGGAGAAGTTCGCCTCGAAGATCGCCCGGGCGGTGGTGCGCGAGCGCGAGAAGGAGCCGTTCACGACCTCGGGGCGCCTCGTCGAGCTGCTCTACGCCGAGATCCCGGCCCCCGCCCGCCGTACCGGAGGGCACCCGGCGAAGCGGACCTTCCAGGCGCTGCGGATGGAGGTCAACGACGAGCTCGCCGTGCTGCGCCGCGCGCTGCCGGCCGCGATCGCCGCGATCGGCGTGGGCGGCCGGGTGGTGGTGGAGAGCTACCACTCCCTGGAGGACCGGATGGTCAAGCAGGCCTTCACCGAGGCCACCCGCAGCACCGTGCCGGTCGACATGCCGTTCGTGCCCGAGGGGATGGAGCCGGCGCTGCGCCTGGTCACCCGGGGCGCGGAGAAGGCCGACGAGCACGAGATCGCCGAGAACCCCCGTGCCGCCAGCGTCCGTCTGCGCGCCCTTGAACGCGTCCGTCCCACCGAAGGGGTCACCCGATGAGCAGCACGGCACCGCAGCCTCGCCCCCGCTCGGCGCAGAGCGCCCTTCCCCGACTGGCGGGAGCGGGCCTGGAGCGCGCCCGGCTGAGCGTCGTCCCCGGGACCCGGCCGCAGGTCACCCGGGCGCCGTTCGTCGCCCTGGTGACGCTGTTGCTGCTCGGTGGCGTCGTCGGGCTGCTGCTGTTCAACACCTCGCTGCAGCAGAACTCCTTCGCCGCGACCGCGCTGGAGGCCCAGGCCAAGTCGTTGAGCGCGCGCCAGCAGACGCTGCAGATGGAGCTCGAGGAGCTGCGCAACCCCCAGCGGGTGGCCCGTGAGGCGCGTGGGCTGGGGATGGTGCTGGGGGCCTCGCCCACCTTCCTGCGGCTCGAGGACGCCGAGGTGATCGGCGCCGCGCCGGAGCCCGCCGCACCCGGCTCCGACGTCCGCATCGAGCCCCGCCCGCCGGTCAAGCCCTCCGTGCTCAACCCGCCGGTCCGGGTGGTCGAGGTGCCGGCGCCCGCGCCGGCCACCGAGCTGCCCACCGACGACACCCCGCGCGCCGGCGAGCGCGCCAAGCCGAAGTTCCGGGCGGACACGGCCCCGCGTTGAGCCGATCGGGCCCTCGCTGCCGGTAGAAATGGAGCGGCGGCGCACAGACCCCTGCGCCCCCGCTCGCCCCCGAACCAGACACGGAGACCCCGTTGCCAGCACCGCGCCCCCGGCCCACCGGCCGACCGACCGGATCCCGTGCCCCGCGCGGGAGGATGCGCCGCGGCTCGGCGCTGTTCCGGCTGCGGATCGGGTTCGTGCTGATCGCGATGGTGCTGTCGGTCTTCGGCGCGCGGCTGGTGCAGCTGCAGGGACTCGACCCGAAGGCGTACGCGGAGATGGCGGCGCAGGCCAACACCAAGGAGGTCACGCTGCCGGCGGATCGCGGGGCGATCCTGGACCGCAACGGCGTCGCGCTGGCCAGCTCGGTCGACGGCGTGATGATCATCGCCGACCCGATGCTGACCGCCGAGCACGCCCCCGAGCTGGCCAAGCTGCTCTCCACCCGCCTCGACGCCCGCTACGACGTCGACTACATCGACGTGCTCGAGAAGCTCCGCGCCGAGGGCCGACGCTACGAGTACGTCGCGCGCCGCATCCCCTCCGCGCTCGCCGAGGAGGTGCTCGAGGAGGCCGAGGAGCTGGGCTACCTGGGGCTGAGCACCGAGAGGGACCCGCTGCGCGACTACCCCAACGACGACGTGGCCGCCAACCTGGTCGGGTTCATGGGCACCGACGAGCCGCTGGCCGGGCTGGAGCTCACCTTCGACCACCTGCTGGCCGGCAAGGACGGCTCCACCCAGTTCGAGGGCGCCGGCGGCAACCGGCTGCCGCTGGGGGAGAGCAGCACCGTCGAGCCGGTCGACGGCACCGACCTCAAGCTGACCATCGACCGTGACGTGCAGTGGTACGTCCAGCGGGTGCTCCGCCAGACCGTGGAGGACTCCGGCGGCGAGTCCGGCGTGGCGATCGTGATGGACAGCCGCACCGGCGAGCTGATCGCGCTGGCCGACCACCCGACGTTCGACGCGAACTCGTGGCTGCTGGTGGACAAGGAGGACCGCGGCTCGCGCGCCGTCAGCGACGTCTACGAGCCCGGCTCGGTCGAGAAGGTGCTGACCGTGGCGGCGCTGCTGGACGCCGGGCGGGTCACCCCCCGGACCCGGATCGCGGTGCCCAGCCGGATCCCCAGCGGGGACCGCACCATCGGGGACTACTGGGAGCACGGTCCGCTGCGGCTGACCCTGGCCGGCACCCTGGCGAAGTCCTCCAACATCGGCACCGTCCTGGCCGCGGACAAGCTGAGCGCCGAGGAGCTGCACGGCTACCTGCGCGACTTCGGGCTCGGCCAGCGCACCGACGTCGGCATCCGCGGCGAGTCGGCCGGCATCCTGTCCGACGGGAGCCGCTGGGACGAGATGACCAAGGACCGGATCGCGTTCGGGCAGTCGATGTCGGTCAACGCCCTGCAGATGGTGACCGCGGTGAACACCGTGGCCAACAAGGGCGTCCGGGTCTCCCCGAGCCTGATCCAGGGCACGGCGACCACCGAGGACGGCGTGGAGGTGGGCTCGGGCACCACGCGCGCCGAGCGGGTGATCAGCGCCCGGGCCGCGACCCAGACCGCCCAGATGATGGAGCTGGTGCTCGACCCCGAGGACGGGGTGGCCCCGGGAGCGGCCGTGGACGGCTACCGGGTGGCCGGCAAGACCGGGACCGCCCAGCGTGTCGACGAGGAGTGCCAGTGCTACCGGCCGGGGGACAACACGGTGTCGTTCGCCGGCTTCGCCCCTGCCGACAAGCCCCGGTTCACCGTCTACGTGATGATCCAGAGCCCCAGCAACGGCGGCGGCGGCGGCTCGGTGGCAGGCCCGGCGTTCTCCAAGATCATGGGCCACGCGCTGCGGCGCTACGGTGTCCCGCCGACTGGGTCGCGAGCGCCCAGGCTGCCGGTGGAGTGGTGAGCCCAACGGGTAATCTCGCGCCGTGGTGAACCCAGCCTCCGACTCTGCCCCTGCCCACCCGATCAAGCCCTCCGGCCCCTCGGTCCGACCGCTCGACGTACGCCCGATCGCCCTGGCCGACCTGACCGCCTGGCTGGGGGAGCGCTCGGTCGTCGTCCGCGCCGAGAACGTCGCGGACGCGCTGGTGACCGGGATCTGTCTGGGCTCGCAGCGGGTCCAGGCCGGTGACCTGTACGCCGCACTGCCGGGGGCGCGGGTGCACGGCGCCGCGTTCACCGCAGACGCGCTCGAGGCCGGTGCGGTCGCGGTGCTCACCGACGAGGCGGGTGCCGCGCAGGTCCCCGCGGGCGTGCCCCTGCTGGTGGTGGACAGCCCGCGCTCGGTCCTCGGCGCACTGGCCTCGCACGTGTACGGCGAGCCCACCGAGAGCCTGCGGATGATCGCGGTGACCGGGACCCAGGGCAAGACCACCACCACCCGGCTGGCCGAGTCGGGGCTGCAGCGCGCCGGAGTCCCGGCCGGAGTCGTCGGCACGGTCGGCACCCGCGTGGCCGGGCAGGACGTCCCCACCTCGCTGACCACGCCCGAGGCCCCCGACCTGCACGGCCTCTTCGCGATGATGCGCGAGCGCGGCGTGACGGCCTGCGCGATGGAGGTCTCCAGCCACGCGCTGGTGATGGGGCGCGTCGACGGCATCGTCTTCGACGTCGCGGTCTTCACCAACCTCGGCCGCGACCACCTCGACTTCCACGCCGACGTGGAGGACTACTACCGCGCCAAGGCCTCGCTCTTCACGCCGCAGCGGGCCCGGCGCGCCCTGGTCAACCTCGACGACGCCCACGGCCGGCGACTGGCCCGCGAGGCCCGGATCCCGGTGCGCACCTTCTCGCTGAGAGACCCCGCGGCAGATTGGCGCGCGGTCGACGTCGAGCTGGCCGCCGACGGCTCCCGGTTCACCGTCGAGGGTCCGGACGGGGTCCGGGTGGCCGCCGGGGTGCCCCTGCCCGGCGACTTCAACGTCGCCAACGCGCTGGCCGCGGTGGCCGCGTGCGCCGAGGCCGGCTTCGACCCGGGCGAGATCGCCGCCGGTATCGCCGAGGGAGCCGGCGTCCCCGGACGGCTGGAGCGGATCGACGCGGGCCAGGACTTCGAGGTGGTCGTCGACTACGCGCACAAGCCGGACGCCGTCGAGGCGACGCTGGCCACCCTGCGCCCGCTCACCGAGGGACGGCTGATCGTGGTGCTCGGGGCCGGTGGCGACCGCGACCCCGGCAAGAGGCAGCTGATGGGGGAGATCGCGGCCCGGCTGGCCGACGTCCTGGTGGTGACCGACGACAACCCGCGCGGCGAGGACCCCGCCGCGATCCGGGCGGCGGTGCTGGCCGGCGCGTCCGGACCCGGCGAGGTGCTGGAGATCGGCGACCGGCGCGCCGCGATCCGCGAGGCGCTGCGCCTGGCGGTGGCCGGCGACATCGTGCTGATCGCCGGCAAGGGCCACGAGACCGGCCAGGAGGTGGGCCAGGTGGTCCACGACTTCGACGACCGGGTGGTCGTGCGCGAGGAGCTGGTCGCGCGATGATCGCGATGTCCCTGACCGAGATCGCCGACGCGGTGGGCGGCGCGGTCCACGACGCCGGCAGCGCCGACGTCGTGGTGCACGGACCGGCGTTCGTGGACAGCCGGCGGGTGGAGCCCGGCGGGCTCTTCGTCGCCGTGCCCGGCGAGCAGGTGGACGGCCACGACTACGCACGCGCCGCGGTCGGGGCCGGGGCTGCGGCGGTGCTCGGCACCCGCGCGACCGGGGTGCCGACGGTGGTCGTCGAGGACGCCGTGCTCGCCCTGGGGCGGCTGGCGCGCCACGTGCGCGAGCGCCTCACCGGCACCACCGTGCTGGCGCTGACCGGCAGCCAGGGCAAGACCGGCACCAAGGACTACCTCGCCCAGCTGCTGGCGACCCAGGGCCCCACGGTGGCCACCGCCGGCAACTTCAACAACGAGATCGGCGTGCCGCTCACGGTCCTGCGCGCGACGCCGGAGACGGCGTACCTGGTCGTGGAGATGGGGGCGCGCGGCCTCGGCCACATCGCCTACCTGTGCGACATCGCCCGCCCCAGCATCGCCGCGGTGCTCAACATCGGCTCCGCCCACCTCGGCGAGTTCGGCACGCGCGAGCGGATCGCGCAGGCCAAGGGGGAGATCCTCGAGGCGCTGCCCGCCGACGGGGTGGCGGTGATCAACGCCGACGACGACCTCGGCGCCGCGATGGCACCGCGCACCCGGGCCCGGGTGCTGCGCTTCGGGCGCGCCGACGACGCCGACCTCACCTGGTACGACGAGGAGGTCGACGACCTCGACCGCCCCGGCGCCGACTTCGTGCTGCGCACCGAGCGGCCCGAGCGCCGGATCCGCCAGCGCCTGCGGCAGTCGGGCGCCTTCCAGCTGCACAACGCCGCCGCCGCGCTCGCGATGGCGGTGGCGGCGGGGATGGAGTTCCCGGCCGCGGTGTCCGCCCTGGGCGACGTGGCGGCCACCTCGCCGTGGCGGATGGAGGTGCACGAGCGCAGCGACACCACGGTCGTGCTCAACGACGCCTACAACGCCAACCCGGCCGCGATGCGCGCGGCGCTGTCCTCGCTGTCCTCGATCGGCCGGCGGCGCGGGCGGCGCACGGTCGCGGTGCTGGGGGAGATGCGCGAGCTGGGGCCGGGCGCTGCCGCGGCCCACGCCGAGGTCGGCGCGGACGCGGCGCGTGCGGGCGTCGACGTGCTGGTGGTCGTCGGCGAGGAGGCGCGCGCCATCGCCGACGGCGCCCGGGACGTGCCCGGCTGGGGCGGCGTGGCCATCGTCACCACGTCACGTGACGAAGCGATCCGATGGGTGGGCGAGAATGTCTCGCCGGGCGACGTGGTGCTCGTCAAGGCCTCGCGCGGCGTGGGCCTCGAGCACGTCGCACAAGCACTTCTGGAACAAGGGAGCAATCCACGATGAGAGCGATCCTGCTCGGCGGCGGCCTGGCGCTGATCATCTCTCTTCTCGGCACGCGGGTCGCGATCACCGTGCTGTCACGCAAGGGCTATGGCCAGGAGATCCGCGACGACGGCCCCACCAGCCACCACACCAAGCGCGGCACCCCCACCATGGGTGGCCTGGTGATCATCCTGGCCACGGTGGTGAGCTACTTCCTCGCCAAGCTGATCACCTACCCGACGAACAAGGAGCTGCCCTCGGCGTCCGCGCTGCTGCTGCTGTTCCTGTTCGTGGGGCTCGGCCTGGTCGGCTTCCTCGACGACTTCATCAAGATCTACAAGCAGCGCAGCCTCGGGCTGCGCAGCAAGGCGAAGATGATCGGGCAGACCCTGATCGCGGTCGTCTTCGCGCTGCTCGCCCTCTCCCCGTGGATGGAGGACGAGCGGGGCCGGACCCCGGCGTCGAACCACATCTCGTTCATCCGCGACATCGACTGGCTGGGTCTGCCGCTGATCCTCGCGGTGCTGTTGATCTGGCTGATCATCGCCGGCACCAGCAACGCGGTGAACCTCACCGACGGGCTCGACGGACTGGCCACCGGCGCCTGCGCGATGGTGTTCGCGGCCTACACGCTGGTGAACATCTGGCAGTTCAACCAGGCGTGCGGCATCGAGCCGGGCCCGACCTGCTACGAGGTGCGCGACCCGCTGGACCTCGCCGTGGTCGCCGCCTCGATCACCGGTGCCTGCTTCGGCTTCCTGTGGTGGAACGCCTCCCCGGCCCAGATCTTCATGGGCGACACCGGCTCGCTCTCCCTGGGCGGGGCTCTGGCCGGACTCGCCATCCTGACCCGCACCGAGCTGCTGCTGGTGATCCTGGGCGGCCTGTTCATCATCGAGACCCTCTCGGTGATGATCCAGGTGGGCTACTTCAAGCTCTCCAAGGGGCGGCGCGTCTTCCGGATGGCGCCGCTGCACCACCACTTCGAGATGCTCGGCTGGGAGCAGGTGACGGTCGTCATCCGGTTCTGGATCATCACCGGCATCTGCGTCGTCGCCGGGCTCGGCATCTTCTACACCCAATGGGTGGCCAGCACGTGACGCCCGCCGAGGTCGATGCGCTCGGGCGCACCAGCCGCTGGTCCGGGGTCCGGGTCGTCGTCGCCGGCTTCGGGCGTGACGGGTTCGCCTGCGCCGACAACCTCAACCATCTCGGCGCCGACGTGCTCGCCCTCGACGAGACCGCGGGGGAGGACCGCGCGGAGCCGGCCGAGCTGCTCGAGGTGCTCGGCGCCCGGGTCCGCCTGGGCGAGGGTGCGGCCGACACGCTGCCCGAGGACACCGACCTGCTCGTGGTGACCCCGGGCTGGCACCTCGAGGGCCCGCTGCTGGAGCAGGCCCGCGCCCGCGGCGTGCCGGTCTGGGGGGAGGTCGAGCTGGCCTGGCGGCTGCGCGATCCCGCGCACCACACCCCCTGGCTGGTGGCCGCCGGCGACGGGGACACCGAGCCGGTCGTGGAGATGCTCGCCTCGATCCTGCGCGCCAGCGGCCGGCGCACTGACGTCGTCGGCGTCTCCGGTCTGCCGGTCGTGGAGGCGGTGATGGACACCGAGCGCTACGACGCCCTGGTGGTCCGCCTGGACGCCACCCGGCTGCGCCACTGCCGCTCGATGAGCGCGCAGGCGGCGGTGGTCCTCGGGGCCCACGACGGCGTCGAGGACCTGGCCCGCGCCTACGAGAACGTGCAGGTGGCCTGCGTGTACGACGCGGCCGACCCCGACGTGGAGATGCTGGTGCGCGAGGCGGACGTCGTGGAGGGCGCCCGTGCCGTCGGCTGCACCCTGGGGATGCCCGCGGTGGGGATGCTCGGGCTGGTCGAGGACATCCTCGCCGACCGCGCGTTCATCGAGGCGCGCCACACCAGCGCCGCCGAGCTGTGCACGGTCGGGGACCTCCCCGACGGCGAGCCCCGCACGGTGGCCGCGGCGCTGAGCGCCGCGGCGCTGGCCCGTGCCCACGGCGTCGCGCGCGGCGCCGTACGCGACGGGCTGCGCGGGTACGTCCCGCCCCACCGCGAAGGGTGACCCTGCTCGCCCTTGCGGCGACACGCGCCGGATGTCCCGGTCATCGGCGCGACGGCCGGGGAGACTCGTGGCGACGTCGTCCCACCGGGGACGCGCAGGGCCGGGAGGAGCGTGAGGGGCCGCGATGACGACCGTCCCGCCGGACACCCGACGGCGCTCGCGCCCGACGGACGCCGAGCCGGACCCGGCACCGCGCTCGGGGCTCCTGGACACCCTGCGGGAGGCGCGCACCACGGTGCAGCACACCGCCAGCGGCATCCGCCACGCGCTGGACCGGCCGCTCACGTCGTACTACCTGCTGCTGGGCGCCTCCGCGCTGCTGCTGACCATCGGGTTGATCATGGTGCTCAGCTCCTCGAGCGTCTACGCCTACGAGCACATGGACAACTCCTACGGGATCGTCGAGCGCCAGCTGGTGTGGGTGCTCATCGGCCTGCCCTGCGCCTGGATCGCCTCCCGGCTGTCGTACCGCTTCTTGTGGGTGATCAGCTGGCCGGCGATGGTGATCGCGATCGTGATGCTCGCGCTGACCAAGACCTCGCTCGGCGTCGAGGTCAGCGGCAACACCAACTGGCTCGCGCTCGGCCCGGTCCAGCTGCAGCCCTCGGAGATCGCGAAGCTGGCGATCGTGCTGTGGGCCGCGGGCGTGTACGCGCACAAGGAGCAGCTGCTGGACCGGCTCAGCCACGTGTTCCTGCCGGTCGTGCCCGGCCTGCTGCTGGTGATCGGGCTGGTGCTGTGGCAGGGCGACCTGGGCACCGCGCTAGTGCTCGGCGCCATCCTGATGGCGCTGCTGTGGGTGGTCGGCGCGCCGGCCCGCTTCTTCGTCGCCGCGGTGGTGGCCGCCGGCGTGGCCCTGGCCGCGCTGGCCTCGACCAGCCCGGAGCGCCTGGACCGGATCCGGAACTTCGTCGACCCGTTCAAGGACTACCAGGACGCCGGCTGGCAGCCCGCGCACGGGCTGTTCGCGCTGTCCTCGGGCAGCTTCTTCGGCCGCGGCATCGGCGCCAGCCAGCAGAAGTGGGGCGACCTGCCCGAGGCCCACACCGACTTCATCTTCGCCGTCCTCGGCGAGGAGCTCGGCCTGGTCGGCACGCTGCTGGTGCTCGCCCTGTTCTTCACCATCGCCTACGCCGCCATCCGGGTCGCCCTCACCACCACCGAGCCGTTCGTGCGCTACGCGACGTTCGCGATCGTGGTGTGGCTGCTGGGCCAGGCGATGATCAACATCGGTATGGTGCTGGCCCTGCTCCCCGTCATCGGCATCCCGCTCCCGCTGGTGTCGTACGGCGGGTCGGCGCTGCTGCCCTCGCTGGTGGCGCTCGGCCTGCTGATCGGCTTCGCCCGGCGGGAGCCGGAAGCCGCGCGCGCCCTCGCCGCGCGGCGTCGCACCCGGACGGCCGGGCGCTCCGCCCCGTGGTCGTCGCGTCGGGGCCGATAGATTCGGTCCTCGGAAAGGTCCTTCATGCGCGTTCTTCTCGCCGGCGGTGGCACCGCCGGACACACCTCCCCCCTGCTCGCGACCGCCGACGCCCTGCGTCGGCTCGCGCCCGACACCGAGGTCACCTGCCTGGGCACCTCCCGGGGCCTGGAGACCCGGGTGGTGCCGGAGGCCGGCTACCGCCTCGAGCTGATCCCGCCGGTGCCGCTGCCGCGCCGGCCCTCGGGCGAGCTGCTGCGGGTCCCGGGCCGGCTGCGCGCCGCGGTGCGCGAGACCCTCGCCGTCTTCGACCGGGTCCGCCCCGACGTCGTCGTCGGCTACGGCGGCTACGTCTCGATGCCGGCCTACCTGGCCGCCCGCCGTCGGCGCGTGCCCCTGGTCGTGCACGAGCAGAACGCCCTGCCCGGGCTGGCCAACAAGGTCGGCGCCCGGCTCGCGCAGCACGTCGCGGTCAGCTTCCCCGACACGCCGCTGCCCCACGCCCGCTACGTCGGGCTGCCGGTCCGCTCGCTGATCTCCAGCCTGGACAGGTCCGCCGCACGTGCCGAGGGCCGCGCCTTCTTCGGGCTCGATCCCGACCGGCCCACGCTGCTGGTCACCGGAGGCTCCCAGGGCGCCCGGCGGATCAACGAGGCGATCACCGGTGCGGCGACGACGCTGGCCGAGGCCGGCGTGCAGGTGCTGCACGTGGTCGGGCCCAAGAACGAGCTCCCCGACTCCCCGGACGCGCAGGTGCCCTACGTGGTGGTGAACTACGTCGACCGGATGGACCTCGCCTACGCCGCGGCCGACCTGGTGGTCTGCCGCGCCGGCGCCTCGAGCGTCACCGAGGCCGCCGCCGTCGGCCTGCCCGCGGTCTTCGTCCCGCTGCCGATCGGCAACGGCGAGCAGGAGCACAACGCGCGCCCCGTGGTCGACGCCGGGGGAGCGCTGCTCGTCTCCGACCAGGCGCTCACCCCGGAGTGGGTCGCGGCCACGGTGCCCGGCCTGCTCGCCGACCCCGACCGGCTCGCGGCGATGGGGGCGTCCGCCTCCGCGCTGATCCCGCGCGACGCGGACGAGCAGCTGGCCCGGATCGTGCTGGGGGCCGCCCGATGAGGATCCCCGTACCCGAGGTGCTGCTGCCCGCCGACCAGCTGGGCCGGGTGCACTTCGTCGGCATCGGCGGAGCCGGCCTCTCCGGGATCGCCCGGATCATGCTCGAGCGCGGGATCGCGGTCAGCGGCTCCGACGGGGCCGACTCGCCGGTGCTCGACGACCTGCGCGCGCTCGGGGCCCGGGTGCACGTGGGCCACGCCGCCGAGCACGTCCACGACGTCGACACCCTGGTCGTCTCCACCGCGGTGCGCGAGACCAACCCCGAGGTCGTCGAGGCCCGGGCCCAGGGGCTGCGCCTGCTGCCCCGCTCGGCGGCCCTGGCCGCGGTGATGCACGGACGGCGCACCCTCGCGGTGGCCGGCACCCACGGCAAGACCACCACCACGTCGCTGCTCACCGTCGCCCTGCAGCGGGCCGGTGCCGACCCGACGTACGCCATCGGCGGGACGCTGAGCGCCACCGGCACCAACGCCCACGAGGGCTCCGGCGACCTCTTCGTGGCCGAGGCCGACGAGAGCGACGGCGCGTTCCTGGTCTATCGCCCCCACGCCGCGATCGTGACCAACGTCGAGGCCGACCACCTCGACGTGTGGGGCACCGAGGAGGCCTACCGCGCCGCGTTCGTGGAGTTCCTCGACCGGATCGACCCCGACGGCTTCCTGGTCTGCTGCCTCGACGACCCCGGCGCCGCCGAGCTCGCCGAGCGGGCGCGCGAGCGGGGGATGACGGTCGTCGGGGTCGGCGAGTCGGCCCAGGCCGACCTGCGGGCCAGCGACCTGAGCTTCGTGGGCACCACCTCGACCTTCACCGTCCACGACGCCGGCCGCGAGCTGGGGCAGGTGCGGTTGCAGATCCCGGGGCGTCACTACGTGCTGGACGCGCTCGCCGCGCTGGCCGTCGGCCTGCGCCTCGGGTTCCCGTTCGCAGCCCTGGCCGAGGGGCTCGGCTCGTTCACCGGCACCCGCCGGCGCATGGAGCTCAAGGGCGAGGCCGCGGGCGTGCGGGTCTACGACAGCTACGCCCACCACCCCAAGGAGATCGACGGGGACCTGCAGGCCGCCCGCGCGGTGGCCGGGGACGGCCGGCTGGTGGTCGCCTTCCAGCCTCACCTGGTCTCGCGTACCCGGATCTTCGGCGAGGCGATGGGCCGCGCGCTGGGCGCCGCCGACGAGGTCGTGGTCCTGGACGTCTACCTCGCCCGCGAGGACCCCGACCCCGCGGTCACCGGGCGGCTCGTCGCGCAGGCGGTGCCGCTGGCCGGCGATCGGGTGGCCTTCGTCCCGGCGTTCGACGAGGTCCCCGGCGAGCTGGCGGCCCGGGCCCGACCCGGGGACGTCGTGCTGACCCTCGGTGCCGGAGACGTGACGGTCCTGGGGCCGCGCCTGCTCGAGCTCCTGGGCAGCCGCTGATGGTGCGCGACCCCTCGCGTGCGCGGACCGGTGCGGGCGCCGGTGCGAGCTCCGACCCCGGTGCCGAGCGCACCCGGCAGCGCTTCGAGCGCCGCCAGCGCGCCCGTCGCTGGCGGACGTGGCGGGTGGTCCTGGCCGGGGCCGGGCTCGCCGTCGCGCTCGGGCTCGGGGTCTGGCTGGTGATGTTCTCCTCGGTGCTCGCCGTGCACGGTGTCAGCGTGGAGGGCAACGCCCTGCTCGAGGACGACGAGGTGCGCCGGGTCGCCGACGTGCCGTCGGGGGAGCCGCTGGCCCGCCTCGACCTGGACGCCGTCCGCGCGCGCGTCGCCGCGCTCGCCGCCGTCCGCTCGGTCGACGTCTCGCGGCAGTGGCCCGACGGCGTCGTGGTGCGCGTGGTGGAGCGCGAGGCGATCGCCGTCGTGCCCGCCGGCGATCGGTTGCGGGGGATGGACGAGGAGGGGGTGCTGTTCCGGACCTTCGCCCGCGAGCCCGGTGACCTGCCCCGCCTGGAGCTCGCCGCGGGGATCCGCAGCGAGGCGATGCTCGAGGCCGCCCAGGTGGTCTCCGCCCTGCCCGCCGACCTGCTGGCCGACGTCGACCACGTCGCGGTCGCCACCGTGGACCAGATCGTGCTCGAGCTGCGCGACGGGCGCACCGTGGACTGGGGGAGCGCCGAGCAGTCGACGGACAAGGCCCGCGTCCTCGACGCCCTGCTCCAGGCGCGCGAGGCGCGCCACTACGACGTGAGCGTGCCGGGGCAGCCCACCACCAGCGACGTCGACTGAGCGCCTCGACGCCGAATTTCTCGATCCGCCACTCGGTGCTGGGCGTGTCGGTTGGACCTGAGTCCTGCGGTTGCCTACCTTCGTCTGCAACGCGAGGTTGACATAACTATAACCCTCAGGTTGAGGGTTAGGGTCTTCCGGCTCGATCGGTGGCCTCGCAGCACGCGGTTCGAAGAACCCAACCGCACGATCCTCATACGAAGCAGCACCCGGATGTCCGGGCCGACGTCGGCCGGGACTCGATCAGCGAAGGGCTTGAGCAGCCGTGGCAGCAGCGCAGAACTACCTGGCCATCATCAAGGTCGTGGGTATCGGTGGTGGCGGGGTCAACGCCGTCAACCGCATGATCGAGGTAGGGCTCAAGGGTGTCGAGTTCATCGCGATCAACACCGACGCCCAGGCCCTCCTGATGAGCGACGCCGACGTCAAGCTGGACATCGGTCGTGACCTGACGCGCGGCCTCGGTGCCGGCGCGGACCCGAGCGTGGGCGGCCAGGCGGCCGAGGACCACGCCGACGAGATCGAGGAGGTCCTCAAGGGCGCCGACATGGTCTTCGTGACCGCCGGCGAGGGAGGCGGCACCGGCACCGGCGGCGCGCCGGTCGTGGCGCGCATCGCTCGCTCGCTGGGCGCCCTGACGATCGGCGTGGTGACGCGGCCGTTCGCCTTCGAGGGGCGTCGCCGGGCCAACCAGGCCGAGGAGGGCATCTCGCAGCTGCGCGACGAGGTCGACACCCTCATCGTCATCCCCAACGACCGGCTGCTCTCGATCAGCGACCGCAACGTGTCGATCCTCGACGCCTTCAAGCAGGCCGACCAGGTGCTGCTGCAGGGTGTCTCGGGCATCACCGACCTGATCACCACCCCCGGCCTGATCAACCTCGACTTCGCCGACGTGAAGTCGGTGATGGCGAACGCGGGCTCGGCCCTGATGGGCATCGGCTCCGCGCGCGGTGAGGACCGTGCGGTCGCCGCCTCTGAGATGGCGGTCTCCAGCCCCCTGCTCGAGGCGTCCATCGACGGCGCCCACGGCGTCCTGCTCTCCATCGCCGGCGGCTCCGACCTCGGCCTGTTCGAGATCAACGAGGCTGCCGCGATGGTGGCCCAGGCCGCCCACCCCGAGGCCAACATCATCTTCGGTGCCACCATCGACGACGCGCTCGGCGACGAGGTGCGCGTCACCGTGATCGCCGCCGGCTTCGACGGCGGAATGCCGAAGAAGCGCGACGAGGGCACGGTGCTGCGGCGCGCGCCCGCTCAGCAGAGCCAGGAGGAGACCCGCGCGGCCGCCCAGCAGCAGCGCCAGGCTCCCGCCCAGCAGGCGCCGCGCCAGCCTGCTCCCGCCGTGCCCGCCGGTCAGGGGCTGCGTGGTGGCCAGAGCCAGTCGGCCCCCAGCCAGGGGCAGTACGGGGGCAACCAGGGCGGCCAGAACCAGGGCGGTCAGAACCAGGGCGGCCAGAACCACGGCCAGAGCCAGGGCGGCCAGAGCCAGGGCCAGGGTCAGGCCCCGGCGCAGGAGCGTCGCCCCGTCGCCCCGCAGCCCACGCGCCCCACGCGCCAGGTCGAGTTCGACGACGACGAGCTCGACGTCCCCGACTTCCTGAAGTGAGTCGTGTTCGCGTTCCGTGACCGGCGTGGTGCGG
The DNA here is from genome assembly GCF_059766615.1 of Nocardioides sp. Z43_10. Taxonomy (NCBI): domain Bacteria; kingdom Bacillati; phylum Actinomycetota; class Actinomycetes; order Propionibacteriales; family Nocardioidaceae; genus Nocardioides; species Nocardioides sp. Z43_10. The sequence continues at coordinate 133,618 of NZ_JCBAJY010000007.1, forward strand.
TGGAGGTCGCCTTCACCGATCGCCACGCCGGTGACGGCCGCTGCCTCAATCTCAGCCTCGTGCGTGACGGCGCCCCGGTCACCGGGTCGGCCGACTCGCCGGGCCTCACCGAGGTCGCCGAGGCGTTCTGCCCCGGGCGCACCCCGGTCGGGCTGACCCAGGTGCACGGCGGCGCGGTCGAGGTCGTGGACGAGAGCTGGGCGGGGGAGGAGATCGTGGCCGACGGCCTGGTCACCGCCGCGCCGGGTGTCCCGCTGCTGATCCGGACCGCGGACTGCGTCCCGGTGCTGCTGGCCGGCTCCGGCGTGGTCGGGGCAGCCCATGCCGGGCGACCCGGGCTGGTGGCCGAGGTGGTGCCTGCGGTGGTGGCGCGGATGCGTGCGCTGGGCGCCACGGATCTGCACGCCTGGGTGGGGCCGCACGTGTGCGGGCGCTGCTACGAGGTGCCCGAGCAGATGCGCCGCGACGTCGCCGACGTCGTGCCGCAGGCATGGGCGCAGACCTCGTGGGGCACGCCCGCCCTCGACATCGGTGCCGGGGTGCGCGCGCAGCTCGACGCCCTCGGCGTGACCAGCCTCGCTGCGGGCCGGTGCACGCGCGAGGACCCCGACCTGTGGTCGCACCGCCGTGAGGGCGCGCGAGCCGGTCGGCTCGGCGCCCTGGTGATGAGGACGGGATGAGCAGGCTCGATCAGCTCGCCGCCAACCTCGACACCGTGCACTCCCGGATACGCACGGCCTGTCGCGACGCCGGACGCGAGGCGGACGAGGTCACCCTCGTGGTGGTCACCAAGTTCTTCCCCGCCTCCGACGTGCGCGCGCTGGCCGAGCTCGGCGTGCGCGACGTGGCGGAGAACCGGCACCAGGAGGCCCAGGAGAAGTGGCAGCAGTGCGCGGACCTGGGCCTGCGCTGGCACTTCGTCGGGGGCCTGCAGAGCAACAAGGCGGCCGCGGTCGCGTCGTACGCGGACGTGGTGCAGTCGGTCGACCGCCCACGGCTGGTCGGGGGACTGGTCAAGGGAGCCGCCCAGCGGGGCACGGTACTGGACTGCCTGGTGCAGGTCAGCCTGGATCCGCCGGGCGCGGGGCAGGGGCGCGCCGGCGCGCCGCCGGACCAGGTGCTCGCCCTGGCCGACGAGGTGGCCTCGCACCGCGAGCTGCGACTGCGCGGGCTGATGGCGGTGGCCCCGCTCGGGGAGGACCCCCAGGCGGCCTTCGCACGGCTCGCCCGGCTGCGCGCGGAGCTGCTGCAGAGCCACCCGGAGGCCACCTGGCTCTCGGCGGGGATGAGCGGCGATCTGGAACAGGCGGTGGCCGCCGGCGCGACACACGTGCGCGTCGGGAGCGCCATCCTCGGCGAGAGGCCGGTGATCAAGTAGTGTCAACCATCAACACAGCGTCCCTTCAGGGGCGCAGGAGTTCCGGAGGACGACAGTCATGAGCGGCGCGATGCGCAGGATCGGCGAGTACCTCGGCCTGCTCGAGGACACCGGTCGGTACGACGAGTACGAGGGCGAGTACGACGAGACGCCGGCCGAGCGCGCGCCCGCGCCCCGGCCCGGCAAGGTCGCCCCCGTGGAGCCGCGGCCGGTCTCCGACCTCTCCGAGCGTCGTCGTCCGACGCCGGTGGCGACCGGGGTGGTGGCCGAGCTGTCCCGGATCACCACGCTCCACCCACGCACCTACAACGAGGCGCGCACGATCGGTGAGAACTTCCGCGAGGGGGTGCCGGTGATCATGAACCTCTCCGAGATGGACGACTCCGACGCCAAGCGCCTGGTCGACTTCGCCGCCGGTCTCGTCTTCGCCACCCGCGGGACCATCGAGCGGGTGACCAGCAAGGTGTTCCTGCTCTCGCCCGCCAACGTCACGGTGGCGGCCGAGGACAAACAGCGCATCGTCGAGGGCGGTTTCTTCAATCAGAGCTGACAGCTGAGATGCAGATACTCGGACAGGTCATCGAAGGCCTGCTGTGGGCGTTCATCGCCCTGCTGTGGGTGCGCTTCGTCGTGGACTGGGTGCAGGTCTTCGCCCGCTCCTGGTCGCCGAGCGGCCCGCTCCTGGTCGTGTTGGAGATCGTCTACTCCATCACCGACCCCCCGATCTTGGCGCTGCGCCGGGTCATCCCGCCGCTGCGCCTGGGGTCCGTGGCCCTGGACCTGAGCTTCATCCTGGTCCTGCTGATCGCGTACCTGCTGAAGTACCTGAACGCTGCGCTGCTGCTGAGCTAGCCAGCCCCTACTGTCTGCGCCTGGGCCGCTAACCCGGATCAGGGGCCAGGCGCTACAGTTCGACCGAAAGCCGAGAAGTATGCCGACTAACGAATGGGTGAGGTCATGCCGCTGACGCCTGAGGACGTGAGTAACAAGCGTTTCACTCCCGTCCGCCTGCGCGAGGGTTACGACATGGGGGAGGTCGACCAGTTCCTCGATGAGGTGGAGGCCGAGCTTGCTCGCCTCACGAAGGAGAACGAGGAGCTTCGCTCCAAGCTCGCCGCCGCCCAGTCGGGTGGCAAGAGCGCATCTCCCGCGCCGTCGTACGAGAAGCCGGCCCCCGCGCCGGTGGAGGACAAGCCCGCTCCGGCTCCGGCCCCCGCTCCTGTCGCGGCTGCGCCCGCGGCTCCGGCGGAGACCATCCGGGTGGAGACGGTCCCGCAGGCGTCCAACGCTGCGGCTCGCCTGCTCGAGCTGGCCACGCGCAACGCCGACGAGCTCGTCGACGAGGCCAAGAACGAGGCCGACAAGATCGTCGGCGAGGCCCGCACCAAGGCCGAGCGCCTGGAGTCCGAGGCCAAGAGCAAGGCCGACCGGCTCGAGGCGGACGCCCGGACCCGTTCGCAGATGCTCGACTCCGAGACCGCGGAGCGTCGTCGTCAGATGTTCGGCGACCTCGAGAAGGAGCGCGACAAGCTCAGCAGCGAGGTCGAGACGCTGCGCTCCTTCGAGCGTGAGTACCGGGCCCGGCTCAAGAGCTACTTCAGCCAGCAGCTGGAGGCGCTCAGCGGCTCCCCGGAGACGGCTGCCCCCTCGGGGGACAGCGCTCCGGCTCCCAAGCGCCTGCGCTCGATCCTGGGCGACGAGCAGGACTGAGACAGGCCGGCTCGCGCCGGACGATCTCACACGACGGCCGGATCCCTGCGGGGGTCCGGCCGTCGTCGCGTCCGGGCCCGGCTGGGCGTGGTCGATTGAGTCCCCCCGAAGAAGTCGCTACTCTCCCGACACCCGGCGTGGTTCTCCGATCACGTGGTGCAGTCCGAGGAGGAGCAGCAGTGGACAAGGCTTCGGCAAGACGGCCAGCCCCGACCAAGGCGAAGAAGGCACCCGTGAAGAAGACCGCCACCAAGAACGGCACCCAGCAGGTCGAGCGCAACGACGGCGTGGCTTCGCTCGTGGTCAAGGAGGGCGAGCAGCCCTGGACCACAGCGGAGCTCGACGAGGTCCTGGTCGAGTTGCACGATCACCGCGACCGGCTCGTCCAGCACCTGCACGACCAGGAGGTCGAGCTGGCCGGGCTGATGAAGGACGCCGGTGACGGGGCCGGCCACGACCAGGCGGACATGGGCGCGACGAGCTTCGAGCGCGACCACGAGCTCGCGGTGGTCAACCACGAACGGGAGATGCTGGCGCAGATCGACCGGGCGCTGGCCCACATCGACGACAGCTCCTACGGGGTGTGCGAGTCGTGCGGGCAGGCGATCGGCAAGATGCGGCTGATGGCTTTTCCGCGTGCGACACTGTGCATGTCATGCAAGCAGCGCGAGGAACGTCGCTGAGTCACAGCGACCCCACTGGTCCAGTTCCCCCATCCACCCGAGGCCGCCTCAGACTGCTGTTCGTCGCGGTCGCGCTGGTGGCCTACGCGGTGGACGTCATCTCGAAGATCGTGGCCGTCGAGAAGCTCACCGGGCGCCCCGACGTCGAGCTGGTCGGCAGCTGGTTCACCCTGCACCTGATCCGCAATCCCGGAGCCGCGTTCAGCGCCGGCACCGAGTACACGGTGGTCCTCAGCTGCATCTCGATCGTCGCCGCCTGCGTCGTGCTGCTGCTGAGTCGGCGGCTCGGCAGCCCGCTGTGGTCGGTCGGTCTCGGCCTGCTGATGGCGGGCATCCTCGGCAACCTCACCGACCGGCTGCTGCGCGCGCCGGGCCCCCTGCGCGGGCACGTGATCGACTTCCTCCGCCTGCCCAACTGGCCGATCTTCAACTTCGCCGACATCTTCATCAACGTGGCAGCGGGCGTGATCATCCTGCAGGCGATCCGCGGGATCAGGCTCGACGGGGGCCGCACCGACGACCACGACCGGCCCGACGGCGACGAGGGCGAGGGGGCCGACCCCGAAGGCCCGGACGGGCCGACGGCCCAGGAGGACAAGCAGTGAGCGTTCCCGCAGACCACCGGGTCGTGTGGGTGCCCGACGGGCTCGCCGGCGAGCGGGTCGACATCGCCATCGCCCGGATGTTCGGGTTCTCCCGGACCCGGGCCGCCGAGCTGATCGTCCAGGGCCACGTCCAGGTCGACGGCGCCACCCCCGGCAAGTCCGACCGGGTCGACCCGGGCGCGATGCTGGACGTCACGATCCCCGCGGTCGTCGACCAGCTGGCGATCGTCCCCGAGGTCGTCGAGGGCATCAAGATCATCCACGACGACGACGCCATCGTGGTGATCGACAAGCCCGTCGGCGTCGCGGTCCATCCCTCGCCGGGCTGGTCGGGCCCCACCGTGGTCGGGCACCTGGCCGGCGCCGGGTTCCGGATCTCCACCAGCGGTGCCTCCGAGCGCCAGGGCATCGTCCAGCGCCTCGACGTGGGGACCTCCGGGGTGATGGTGATCTGCAAGTCCGAGCGCGCCTACTCCGTGCTCAAGAACGCCTTCCGGCACCGCACGGTCGACAAGACCTACCACGCGTTGGTCCAGGGGCATCCCGATCCTCTCGAGGGCACCGTCGACGCGCCGATCGGGCGTCACCCCAAGGCGGACTACAAGTTCGCGGTGATGGCCGACGGCAAGCACAGCATCACCCACTACCAGACCCTCGAGGCGCACCGCTTCGCCAGCCTCCTCGAGGTGCACCTGGAGACCGGGCGCACGCATCAGATCCGGGTGCACATGTCGGCCCTGAAGCACCCCTGCGTGGGCGACCTCACCTACGGGGCGGACCCCACGCTGGCCAAGCGGGTCGGACTGGAGCGGCAGTGGCTGCACGCCGTACGGCTGGGCTTCGAGCACCCGGACTCCGGGGAGTACGTCGAGTACGAGTCGCCCTACCCCGACGACCTGGCGGCGGCGCTGGAGACCATCCGTGACGAGCGATGAGGACGCGCTGACGCTGCGTCCGGCAGTCGCCGAGGACCTCGGACCTCTGGGCGACCTCTACCTGCGCGTGCGCGCCGCCGCGATCCCGGCGATGCCGGCGCAGGTGCGCCCGATCGCGCAGGTGCGCGCCTGGTTCGCCGGCTGGGACCTGACCGTGCGCGAGACCTGGGTGGCGCAGCGCGCCGACGGCGCCCTGGTGGGCTACGCCGTGCTCGAGGGGGACTGGCTGGACTCGCTCTACGTCGCTCCCGAGGTCGCCGGGCAGGGGATCGGCTCGGCGCTGCTGGACCTGGTCAAGCAGCTGCGCCCCGGGGGCTTCGGCCTGTGGGTCTTCGAGAGCAACCTCCCGGCCCGGCGCTTCTACCGCCACCACGCGCTGGTGGAGCTCGAGCGCACCGACGGCTCGGAGAACGAGGAGCGCTCGCCGGACCTGCGGCTGGCCTGGGCGGGGGAGCGCGCTGTCGGTGGTGTCGACCATGATCGACAGTAGCGGTCGCGTAGGCTGGCGTCCTTCCCCACGACGACGCCCGGTGCCCGCGCCGAGGCCGCTGAGGCATGCCGTTTCACCGTGTAAAGCTCGACCGTTCCACCCGATTCCCTGAGGAGCATCCCCGACGATGGCGACTGGTTCCGACGGCTTCGCGCACCTGCACGTCCACACCGAGTACTCGATGCTCGACGGCGCCGCGCGCCTGGGCGAGATGTTCGAGCGCACCGCCGAGCTCGGCATGGACACGATCGCGATGACCGACCACGGCAACGTCTTCGGAGCCTTCGACTTCTACTCCAAGGCCAAGGCGGCCGGGGTGAAGCCGATCATCGGGATGGAGGCCTACCTCACCCCGAACACGCCCCGCGGCGAGCGCAAGCGGGTCCGCTGGGGCGACGGCGGCGGCGACGACGTCTCGGGCAGCGGCGCGTACACCCACATGACGCTGCTGGCCAGCTCGACCGCCGGGATGCACAACCTGTTCCGGCTCTCCACCCGCTCCTCGCTGGAGGGCTTCTTCTACAAGCCCCGTGCCGACCGTGAGCTGCTCGCGCAGTACGCCCCCGGCTTGATCGGGACCACCGGCTGCCCCTCCGGCGAGATCCAGACCTGGCTGCGGCTGGGCAACTACGAGAACGCCCGGGCCTCGGCCGGCGACTTCCAGGACATCTTCGGCGCCGAGAACTTCTTCCTCGAGCTGATGGACCACGGCCTGTCCATCGAGAACCGGGTGCGCGACGACCTGCTGCGGCTGTCCAAGGACCTCAACATCCCGCCGATCGCCACCAACGACTCGCACTACACGATGCCGGGGGACGCGAAGGCCCACGAGCACCTGCTCTGCGTCTCCTCCGGCTCCACGATGGCCGACCCCAAGCGGTTCCGCTTCGACGGCGACAGCTACTACATCAAGTCGCCCGCCGAGATGCGCGACCTGTGGCAGCACAAGTACGGCCTCAAGGAGGCCTGCGACAACACGCTGCTGATCGCCGAGCGCTGCGAGGTCGAGTTCACCGAGGGCAACGGCACGTTCATGCCCCGCTTCCCCTGCCCCGAGGGCGAGGACGAGACCTCGTGGCTGGTCAAGGAGGTCGAGAAGGGCCTGCACTTCCGCTACCCCCAGGGCATCCCGGACAAGGTCCGCAAGCAGGCCGACTTCGAGGTCGGCGTGATCACCCAGATGGGCTTCCCCGGCTACTTCCTGGTGGTCGCGGACTTCATCAACTGGGCCAAGAACAACGGCATCCGGGTCGGCCCCGGCCGCGGCTCGGGCGCCGGCTCGATGGTCGCCTACGCGATGCGCATCACCGACCTCGACCCGCTCGAGCACGGGCTGATCTTCGAGCGCTTCCTCAACCCCGACCGCGTCTCGATGCCCGACTTCGACATCGACTTCGACGAGCGTCGGCGCAGCGAGGTGATCCGCTACGTCTCGGAGAAGTACGGCGACGACCGCGTCTCCTACATCGTCACCTACGGCACCATCAAGGCCAAGCAGGCCGTCAAGGACTCCAGCCGGATCCTCGGCTACCCCTTCGCGATGGGCGACCGGATCACCAAGGCGATGCCCGCCGCGGTGATGGGCAAGGACGTGCCGCTCAAGGAGCTGTTCGACCCCGCGCACAAGCGCTACGGCGAGGGCGGCGAGTTCCGCTCGCTCTACGAGGCCGACAACGACGTCAAGCAGGTCGTGGACACCGCGATCGGCATCGAGGGCCTCAAGCGGCAGTGGGGCGTGCACGCGGCCGGCGTGATCATGTCCAGCGAGCCGCTGATCGACGTGATCCCGCTGATGAAGCGCGAGCAGGACGGCGCGATCATCACGCAGTTCGACTACCCGACCTGCGAGCGCCTCGGCCTGATCAAGATGGACTTCCTGGGCCTGCGCAACCTCACCGTCCTCGACGACGCGCTGATCAACATCCGGCGCAACCGCGGCGAGGAGGTCGTCCTCGAGGACCTCGAGCTCACCGACGAGACCACCTACCGGCTGCTCCAGCGCGGCGACACCCTGGGCGTCTTCCAGCTCGACGGCGGGCCGATGCGCGCGCTGCTGCGCTCGATGCGCCCGGACACCTTCGAGGACATCTCGGCCGTGGGCGCGCTCTACCGCCCGGGCCCGATGGGCGCCGACTCGCACAACAAGTACGCCCGCCGCAAGACCGGGCGCGAGCCGGTGGAGCCGCTGCACCCCGAGCTGGCCGACGCGCTGGCCGAGATCCTGGGCGAGACCTACGGGCTGATCGTCTACCAGGAGCAGGTGATGGCGATCGCCCAGCAGCTGGCCGGCTACACGCTGGGCCAGGCCGACCTGCTGCGGCGCGCGATGGGCAAGAAGAAGAAGTCCGAGCTGGACAAGCAGTTCGCGACCTTCTCCGCCGGCATGAAGGAGCGCGGCTTCTCCGCGCAGGCGATCAAGGCGCTGTGGGACACCCTGCTGCCGTTCTCGGACTACGCGTTCAACAAGGCGCACTCCGCGGCGTACGGGCTTGTCTCCTACTGGACGGCCTACCTCAAGGCCAACTTCCCGGCCGAGTACATGGCCGCGCTCCTGACGTCCGTCAAGGACGACAAGGACAAGATGGCCATCTACCTCAACGAGTGCCGCCGGATGAAGATCCAGGTGCTTCCCCCCGACGTCAACGAGTCCGAGGCGACCTTCACCCCGGTCGGCACCGACATCCGCTTCGGCCTGACCGCGATCCGCAACGTGGGCGCCCACGTGGTCGAGGGGATCGTCGCGGCCCGCGCGGAGAAGGGCAACTACACCGACTTCAACGACTTCATGGAGAAGGTCCCCGCCAACGTCTGCAACAAGCGGGTGATCGAGTCGCTGGTCAAGGCCGGCGCCTTCGACGAGATGAAGCACCGGCGCCGGGCGCTGGTGGCGATCCACGAGTCGGCCGTCGACCAGTACGTCGACATCAAGCGCAACGAGGCGATCGGGCAGGACTCGCTCTTCGGGGGCCTGGACGAGGAGTCCGGGGGCGGGTTCGGGATCTCGGTGACCATCCCGGACATCGACGAGTGGGACAAGATGACGCTGCTCGGCCACGAGCGCGACATGCTCGGCCTCTACGTCTCCGACCACCCGCTCTTCGGTCTCGAGCACGTGCTGTCCAACGGCACCGACTGCACCATCGGTCAGCTGATGCTCGACGAGGACCGTCCCGACGGCTCCACGATCACCATCAGCGGCCTGGTCACCTCGGTGCAGCGCAAGATCACCAAGCGCGGTGACGCCTGGGCGATGGTGACGCTCGAGGACCTGGACGGGGCCATCGACGTGCTGCTGTTCCCCAGCTCCTACCAGCTGGCGAGCCCCTACCTCACCGAGGACGCCATCCTCACCGTGAAGGGCCGACTCTCGCGCAGCAAGGACCAGCCCGAGCTGCACGGCCAGGAGGTCTCGGTCCCCGACCTGTCCGAGGGCCCGGCCGGGCCGGTCGTGATCAGCCTGCCCTCGACGCGGTGCACCGCCCCCGTCGTGGAGCAGCTGCGCGACGTGCTCGGCACCCACCCGGGGATGACCGAGGTCCAGCTGCGCCTGCTGACCCGCAGCTCCACCACGCTGATGCGCCTCGACGACCGGCTCCGGGTGACCCCCAGCCCTGCCCTGTTCGCCGACCTCAAGCAGCTGCTGGGCCCCGGATGTCTGACCAGCTGAGCCAGCCGTGGGGCGCGCGGCCCGACCGGTCGGGTGCCCGCGGCGCACGCTCACCCCGGACGCTCTCGCGGGCGCTGGCGCTGGTCGGCGCCGTGATCGTGCTCTACGTCGTGGTGGCGGCCGGCGCGGGCTGGCTGTGGGAGCGGTGGTGGACGCCGCCGGAGGGCCTCGTCTACGAGGGGACCTGGGGCCTGCCGAGCGTTCAGCAGCCGCGCGTCTTCGACGGCACCGGCGGCTATGTGCTGCTCGCCGTGGTGGCCGGGCTCCTGCTCGCGGTCGTGCTGGGCCTGGTCGTGACCCACCACGAGCTGGCGGTGCTGGCCGGGGTGGTGGTGGGCTCCTGCCTGGCCGCCTACGTGATGGCCGTGGTGGGGCACTCGCTCGGCCCCGCGGACCCGGCCACGCTGGCCGCGGACGCACCCGACCTGACCACCCTGCCCGGCGAGCTGCAGGTCAGCGGCCGCAGCCCCTGGCTGGCCTTCCCGCTGGGGTCGCTGACCGGGCTGCTGGCGGTGTGGCTGCTCGTCAGTCGCCCGCGCGGCCGGCGCCAGGGCCACGACCGGACCCCGCCGATCCCCGGCTGATCGGCGCGATGAGCGCGCCGGTGACCGCGACCAGGTCGCGCGGCGCCAGCTCCACCTCCAGGCCGCGCCGACCGGCCGAGACGTGGATCGCTGCGTGGCGCAGGGCGGAGTCGTCGAGCACCGTGGGCAACGCCCGGCGCTGCCCGACCGGGGAGATGCCGCCGGTGACGTAGCCCGTGGCGCGCTCCGCACGCGCCGGGTCGGCCATCACCGCCTTGGCGCACCCCAGGGCGCGGGCGAGCGCCTTCAGGTCCAGCTGCCCCGAGACCGGCACCACCGCGACCGCGAGGTCGCCGTCCGCGGCGACGAGCAGGGTCTTGAACACCCGCTCGGGGTCGACCCCCAGCGCCTGCGCCGCCTCCTGGCCGTACGACGCGGCGCGCGGGTCGTGGGCGTAGGCGTGCACCGTGTGGGCGATCCCGGCCCGGGTCAGTGCCACCGTCGCCGGCGTCGCGCCGGCCTGCCTCCGGGCCATCGCCTGCACCCTCAGTTGGGGGACCAGCCGGTGCGGGCCACCTGGGTGGCCGGCAGCGAGGGGATCACGTTCATCGCGCGCAGCTCGGCGCGGAACAGGTCGGTGACCAGGGTCAGGCGCAGCGCGGTGCTCTCGGCCTCGAGCAGCGCTTGGCGGTCGGGCAGGGGGAGCGGCGCGATCGAGGCCAGGGTCCAGGCCAGCCAGGCGGGGTCCTTGGGCAGCGCGCCGGGGTGCGGGTCGCCGCGGAAGCCGATCAGCGACGCGCGGTAGGCGGTGAAGGTGGCGCGGGCCCGCTCCGCGATCGCGGCGGGCACCGGGTCGTCGGCCTCGCCGAGCACCTCCACCTCGCCGCGGGGGAAGGGGCCGGTGACGTCGAGCCCCTCGAGCCGGATCCGGTCGCGGCCCACCGCGACGATGTCGAAGGTGCCGTCGGGGTGCGGCTGCACCTCGGTGAGCTGGAGACGACAGCCGACCCGGTACAGCGACTGGGTGCCGTGGTCGCCCACCTCGTAGCCCTCCCGGATCGCGACCGACGCGAACAGCCGCCGCGCCGGGTCGGGCTCGCGCAGCAGGTGGTGGACCAGCGCCCGGTAGCGGTCCTCGAAGACGCGCAGCGGCACCGAGACACCGGGGAACAGCACGGTGTTCAGTGGGAACATCGGCAGCGTGGTGGGCTCGGCTCCGGCCATGGCGTGGAGCATAGACCGCGCGACCCCGTCGCCCGGGCACCGCGGGCGTCCACGCCATCGCGGCGATTCTGGGGCGTAGGCGCGCCGCACTAGAATCACACCCATGATTCGCCGGATCGACCTCCGGGGCGCCGCCACCTCCGCCGCCCCCTTCGACTACCGGACCGCCGTGCCGCGGGCCGACTTCGACATCGAGGCTGCGATCCCCGTCGTGCATCCGATCTGCGAGGCCGTGCGCGAGCGCGGCGTCGAGGCGATCGCCGAGTTCTCCGCGAAGTTCGACGGTGTCCAGCGCAGCGACATCGCCGTCCCGGCCGAGGCGCTCGGCGACGCCCTCGAGCGGCTCGACCCCCAGGTCCGCGCCGGGCTGGAGGAGTCGATCCGCCGGCTGCGCGCGACCTGCGAGGCCGAGCTCGAGCAGGACGTGGTCACCGACCTCGGCCCCGGGGCGCGGGTCACCCACCGCAAGGTGCCCGTCGGCCGGGTCGGGCTCTACGTGCCCGGCGGGCTGGCGCCGCTGGTCTCCAGCGTGATCATGAACGTGGTGCCGGCCCAGGTGGCCGGCGTCGGCTCGATCGCGCTGACCTCGAGCCCGCAGAAGGAGCACGGGGGACTGCCGCACCCGACGATCCTGGCCGCCTGCGCGCTGCTCGGCATCGACGAGGTGTACGCCGTCGGTGGCGCCCAGGCGATCGCGATGTTCGCCTACGGCGCCGGCCCGTGCCGCCCGGTCGACCTGGTCACCGGGCCCGGCAACATCTACGTCGTCTCCGCCAAGCGGCTGCTCAAGGGCGTCGTCGGCATCGACTCCGAGGCCGGGCCGACGGAGATCGCGATCCTCGCCGACGACACCGCGGTGCCCTCCCACGTGGCCGCCGACCTGATCAGCCAGGCCGAGCACGACCCGTTGGCGGCCTCGGTGCTGGTCACGCCGTCCCTGCGGCTGGCCGACGAGGTGGAGGCCGAGCTCGACAAGCAGGTCGCCCGGACCCGCCACGTCGAGCGGGTCCGCACCGCGCTGTCGGGGCGCCAGTCCGCGATCGTGCTGGTCGACGACGTCGAGCAGGGCCTGGCGGTGGTCGACGCCTACGCCGCCGAGCACCTCGAGATCCAGACCGCCGACGCCGAGGCGGTGGCCGCCCGGGTGAACAACGCCGGCGCCATCTTCGTCGGCCCCTACGCGCCGGTCTCGCTGGGCGACTACTGCGCCGGGTCCAACCACGTCCTGCCGACCGCGGGCTGCGCCTGTCACTCCTCGGGGCTGTCGGTGCGCGCCTTCACCAAGTCCGTGCACGTGGTGGCCTACGACCGTGCGGCGCTCGCCGAGGTCGCCGACCACGTGGTGACGCTGGCCGACGCCGAGGACCTGCCCGGACACGGCGACGCGGTGCGCGCCCGCTTCGAGGAGCGGTGAGCACGCTGGAGACCTGGCTGCCGCTGCGCGAGGAGCTGCGCGGCATCGAGCCGTACGGCGCGCCGCAGCTCGACGTCCCGGTCCAGCTCAACGTCAACGAGAACCCCTACGGCCCGTCCGAGGCGGTGGTCGCCGACGTGGCCGCCTCGGTCGCGGCGGTGACCGGCACGCTGAACCGCTACCCCGACCGGGAGTTCAGCGAGCTCCGGGTCGCGCTCGCGGACTACCTCGGGCACGGGGTGCGCCCCGAGCAGGTCTGGGCGGCCAACGGGTCCAACGAGGTGATGCTGCAGCTGCTCCAGGCCTTCGGCGGGCCCGGGCGCCGCGCGCTGTCGTTCGCCCCGACGTACTCGATGTACCCCGAGTACGCCCGGGACTCGGTCACCGAGTGGGTCGTGGGACGCCGCGAGAGCGACTTCTCCCTCGACCTCGAGGCCGCCCGCCTGCTGGTGCTCGAGCAGCGCCCCAGCGTGGTGCTGCTGCCCTCGCCCAACAACCCGACCGGCACCGCGCTGCCGCCCGAGGCGGTCACCGTGCTGTGCGAGGCGGCCGCGAGCTACCAGCCCGGCGGCATCGTGGTGGTCGACGAGGCCTACGGCGAGTTCCGCCGTACCGGCACACCCAGCGCGCTGGAGCTGCTCGAGCGGCACCGCAACCTGGTGGTCTCGCGGACGATGAGCAAGGCGTTCGCGCTGGCCGGGGCCCGGGTCGGCTACTTCGCCGCGGCGCCGGAGATCTGCGACGCCATCCGGGTGGTCCGGCTGCCCTACCACCTCTCCGCGGTCACCCAGGCCGTGGCGCTGGCGGCGCTGCGCCACGCGCCGGAGCTGCTCGGCCGGGTCGACGACCTGCGCGCCGAGCGGGACCGCACCGTGCAGTGGCTGGCCGAGCAGGGGCTGCAGGTCGCCGAGAGCGACGCGAACTTCGTGCTGTTCGGCCGGTTCGCCGACCGGCACGCGACCTGGCAGGCTCTCCTCGACCGCGGGGTCCTGATCCGCGAGACCGGCCCCGAGGGGTGGCTGCGCGTCTCGATCGGCACCCCGGAGGAGATGACAGCATTCAAGAACGCACTGACCGAGGTCATGGAAGAGGGACAGCGATGAGCCGTACGGCCACGATCGATCGAGCGACCAAGGAGTCGAAGGTCCACGTCGAGGTGGACCTGGACGGCACCGGGCGCCACGAGGTGTCCACCGGGGTGGGCTTCTACGACCACATGCTCTCGGCCTTCTCCCGGCACTCGCTGGTCGACCTGGTGGTGCGCACCGAGGGCGACATCCACATCGACGCCCACCACACCGTCGAGGACACCGCGATCGTGCTCGGTCAGGCCCTCGGCCAGGCGCTGGGGGACAAGCGCGGGATCCGGCGCTTCGGCGACGCCCTGGTGCCTCTCGACGAGGCGCTCGTCCAGTGCGCCGTCGACGTCTCGGGGCGGCCCTACTGCGTGCACGTCGGCGAGCCCGAGGGGCAGGTCTTCGTGGCGATCGGCGGCGACTACCAGGGCTCGCTGACCCGCCACGTCTTCGAGACGATCTCCTTCCACGCCCAGCTGGCGCTGCACGTGCGGGTGATCTCCAGCCGCGACCCGCACCACCTGGTCGAGGCGCAGTTCAAGGCCTTCGCGCGGGCCTTCCGCGACGCCGTCGCCCTCGACCCGCGTGAGAGCGGCGTGCCGTCCACCAAGGGGACGCTCTGAGCGCCGACGCGGGGGAGCCGACCCCCCGCCGTCCCCACGTCGTGGTGCTCGACTACGGCTCGGGCAACCTGCGCTCCGCGGTGCGCGCGATGGAGCGCGCGGGCGCGGAGGTCGAGCTCACCGCCGACCGCCGAGCCGCCGAGGAGGCCGACGGCCTGCTGGTCCCCGGCGTCGGTGCGTTCGCCGCCTGCATGGAGGGCCTGCGCGCCGTCAAGGGCCACGAGATCATCGGCCGGCGGCTGGCCGGCGGCCGCCCGGTGCTGGGCATCTGCGTGGGCATGCAGATCCTGTTCTCGCGCGGCGTCGAGCACGGTGTCGAGACCGCCGGCTGCGACGAGTGGCCCGGCGTGGTGGAGCGGATCCAGGCGCCGGTCGTCCCGCACATGGGCTGGAACACCGTCGAGGTGCCCGAGGGTTCCACGCTCTTCGCCGGCATCGAGCACGAGCGGTTCTACTTCGTGCACAGCTACGGCGTGCGCGAGTGGAGCCTGGTCACCAACGACCGGACCCGGGCACCGCTGGTGACCTGGGCCGAGCACGGCGGCGACCGATTCGTCGCCGCGGTGGAGAACGGGCCGCTCACCGCCACCCAGTTCCACCCCGAGAAGTCCGGCGACGCCGGCGCGGCGCTGCTGCGCAACTGGGTCGCCTCCCTGCCCACCCGCTGAACCTGCCGCCGACCCCCCTCTGCCCGGGCGGCGTCCACCGCCGCCCAGCCCCTGTGAAAGGCCGTCATGTCCTCCTATCTCGAGCTCCTTCCCGCCGTCGACATCGCCGGCGGCCAGGCCGTCCAGCTGGTCCAGGGCGTCGCCGGCTCGGAGAAGCGCTTCGGCGACCCCGTCGAGGCCGCCCTGCGCTGGCAGGAGGCCGGCGCCGAGTGGCTGCACCTCGTGGACCTCGACGCGGCCTTCGGGCGGGGCGAGAACCGTGAGCTGCAGGCCCGGATCGTCGGCGCCCTCGACATCAAGGTCGAGATGAGCGGCGGGATCCGCGACGACGAGTCGCTCGAGGCCGCGATGGCCACGGGCTGTCGCCGCGTGAACATCGGCACCGCCGCGCTGGAGCACCCCGAGTGGTGCGCCCGGGCGATCGCGACGTACGGCGACCGGGTGGCCGTCGGGCTGGACGTGCGCGGGCGGACCCTGGCGGCCCGCGGCTGGACCCGCGACGGCGGCGACCTCTACGACGTGCTCTCCCGCCTCGACGCCGAGGGCTGCGCGCGCTACGTGCTCACCGACGTGAACAAGGACGGGATGCTGCAGGGCCCCAACCTGCAGCTGCTGCGCGACGTGTGCGCGGCCACCGACCGCCCGGTGGTCGCCTCGGGCGGGATCACCGAGCTGGCCGACCTGGAGGCCCTGCAGTCGCTGGTGGGCGAGGGCGTCGAGGGCGCGATCATCGGCACCGCGCTCTACGAGGGCCGGTTCACCCTCGAGGAGGCGCTCGCGCTGACGCTGCCCTCCCAGGCCGGCGCATGAGCCTCGCCGTACGGGTGATCCCGTGCCTGGACGTGGACGCCGGGCGGGTGGTCAAGGGGATCAACTTCCAGGAGCTGCGCGACGCCGGCGACCCGGTGGAGCT
Organism: Nocardioides sp. Z43_10; assembly: GCF_059766615.1. Taxonomy (NCBI): domain Bacteria; kingdom Bacillati; phylum Actinomycetota; class Actinomycetes; order Propionibacteriales; family Nocardioidaceae; genus Nocardioides; species Nocardioides sp. Z43_10. Next base: position 149,528 of record NZ_JCBAJY010000007.1, read on the forward strand.
GGCCCGCACCTACGACGCCGAGGGCGCCGACGAGCTCACCTTCCTCGACATCTCCGCCTCCCACGAGGGACGCGCCACCACGATGGAGATCGTGTCGCGCACCGCCGAGGAGGTCTTCATCCCGCTCACCGTCGGGGGCGGGATCTCCTCGGTCGCCGACGTGGACCGGCTGCTGCGCGCGGGCGCGGACAAGATCGCGGTCAACACCGCCGCCATCCGGCGCCCCGAGCTCGTCGCCGAGATCGCGGACCGGTTCGGCAACCAGGTCCTGGTGCTCTCGGTGGACGCGCGCCGCGCCACCGACACCGAGTCCGGCTTCGAGGTGACCACGCACGGCGGGCGGCAATCGGCGGGGCTGGACGCGATCGGCTGGGCGGTGCGCGCCGCCGAGCTGGGCGCCGGCGAGATCCTGCTCAACGCCATGGACGCGGACGGCACCCAGGACGGCTTCGACCTCGAGCTGCTGCGTGCCGTGCGCCGCGAGGTGAGCATCCCGGTGATCGCCTCGGGCGGGGCCGGTGCGCTCGAGCACTTCGCGCCGGCGGTGCAGGCCGGGGCCGACGCGGTGCTCGCCGCGACCGTGTTCCACTTCGGCACGCTGCGCGTCGGCGAGGTCAAGCAGACGCTGGCCGCAGCCGGTCACCCGGTCCGCTGACGCGCCTGCCTCACCGACGAGGGCTCACAGCCCCCGGTCCGCGGCCCGCAGCCGGGTGACCCGCGCGGCCGGCCCCTCGAAGACGAGCCCCTCGCTGGGGCGCCCGAACGCGAACAGCAGCAGCTCCGAGGGCAGCCCGCTCACCCGCACCGGGTCCTCGCCGCGGCGCAGCGTCGCCGTCGCGCCCGGCCCGGCGGCGCCGTCGGTGCGCCGTACCTCCACCGGCACCCCGGCTGGGCGGACCAGAGCGGGCCCCACCGCGCGCAGCGCGCCCCACAGCGCGGACTCGGCGTCCGCGGACAGCTCGCGGGGCTGCCAGGACGGGACCGCGCGACGCAGGTCCTCGTGGTGGACGAAGAACTCAGCCGTGTTCGCCACCCGGTCCAGCGGGCCCACCAGCCGGAAGGGCAGGGCCGGACGGCGCAGCCTGGCCACCAGCGTGGCGAGCTCCTGGGTCCGGAGCCTGTCCATCCCACGCTCGGTGAGCCCGGACAGCGGCGCCACCATGATGCCGGCGGCGGCCAGCGGCCGGTGCTCGCGCAACACCAGGTGGGCGACGAGGTCGTGCGTGGTCCAGGACCCGCTGCAGGTGGGCGCCGTGGGGCCGCGCTCGAGGGCCAGGTCGCACAGCGCCGCACGCTCGGCGCGCGCCAGCCGAGGTTCGGCGGGGACGTGGTCGGGTCCCCGCCCGGTCGTGGGATTCGGGCTCATGCGAGCCGAGCATACGGGCGCCGCCCGGGCACGGGGGGCTGTCGGCGCCCGGGAATAGGCTGACGGGCGCTGCGGGTTGGCCCCGGAGCAGCCGTGCCCGCCCGGGCACGCGCCGCACGCAGCGAGTGGGAGCAGGTGGCACACAGGTGACGAGGACCGACCGCGGGTCGACCATGCGCGAGGGCTTCGCGGTCCTCGGGGTGGCGATCCGGCGTGAGCCCTGGATCTTCACGCTGTCGACGCTGGGCAGCGTGCTCTTCGGGGCGCTGACGGTCGCCGACGCGTGGGTGCTGGGCTGGGCCACCGACCACGTGGTGCTGCCGGCCTTCCGGGACGGCGAGATCGGCGCCGGGATGCTGTGGGCGGTGCTGGGCCTGTTCCTCGGCGTCGCGATCCTGCGCGCGGTGGGCATCGTGGCGCGCCGGCTCGGCGCCGGCATCATGCAGTACCGGATGCAGGCCCACTACCGGCGTGCCGTCACCCGGCAGTACCTCTCCCTGCCGATGGAGTGGCACCAGCGCCACCCGACCGGTCAGCTGCTCTCCAACGCGAACGCCGACGTGGAGGCGGCCTGGGGGCCGATCGCGCCGCTGCCGATGGCCGTGGGGACGGTGGCGATGATGGTGATCGCGGTCGCCCAGATGCTGGCCGCCGACCTCGTCCTCGCGGGCGTGGGGCTGCTCGTCTTCCCGGCCGTGATCCTCGCCAACCTGGCCTACCAGCGCTACGCGTCGCCGCTGATCACCCGCGCCCAGGCACTGCGCGCGGAGCTCAGCGAGATCGCCCACGAGTCCTTCGACGGCGCGCTGGTCGTCAAGACGCTGGGCCGTGAGGGGGAGGAGACCGAGCGCTTCGGCGCGAAGGCCGCCGAGCTGCGCGACGTGATCATCAAGGCTGGCCGGATCCGGGCGGCCTTCGACCCGGCGCTGGCGGCGCTGCCCAACATCGGCGTCCTGGTCGTGCTGGCCCTCGGGGTTTCCCGGGTGCTCGCCGGCCAGACCGACGCCGGCGCCGTGGTGACCGTGGCCTACCTGCTGACGATCGTGTCCTTCCCGATCCGCTCGATCGGCTGGCTGTTGGGGGAGCTCCCGCGCAGCGTGGTCGGCTTCCGCCGGGTCACCGCGGTGCTCGAGGCCACCGGCGAGATGCAGTACGGCGAGCGCGTCGTGCCGCGCCCGGACGCAGCCACCGGCGCCCGCCTCGACGTCGAGCACCTGGCCTACTCCTACGTCCCCGACGAGCCGCTGCTGCGCGACCTGGACTTCTGCGTCGAGCCCGGCCGCACCGTCGCCATCGTGGGCGCCACCGCGTCCGGCAAGAGCACGATCACCACCCTGCTCACCCGGTTGGTCGACCCCGACCGGGGCCGGATCCTCATCGACGGCGAGGACGTGCGCGAGCTGGCCCACGGCGAGCTGGCCGAGACCGTCGCGGTGGTCGCCCAGACGGCCTTCCTCTTCGACGACACGGTGCGCGGCAACATCGCGCTGGGCGCCGACGTCAGCGACGAGGAGATCTGGGCCGCGTTGCGCGCCGCCCAGGCCGACGGGTTCGTCGCCGCGCTGCCCGGCGGCCTCGACGCCCAGCTCGGCGAGCGGGGCACCTCGCTGTCGGGTGGCCAGCGCCAGCGGATCTCGCTGGCGCGCGCCCTGGTGCGTCGTCCCCGGCTGCTGATCCTCGACGACGCCACCTCCGCGGTCGACCCCGAGGTGGAGGCCCGGATCCTCGAGGCGCTGCGCGGCTCGGGCGCCGGCACGACGCTGGTCGTGGTGGCCTACCGCAAGGCGACCATCGCCCTGGCCGACGAGGTGGTCCATCTCGAGGACGGCCGGGTCGCGGACCGGGGCACCCACGCCGAGCTGCTGTCCCGCAGCCCGTCGTACTCCCGGCTGGTCAACGCCTACGAGCACGACCTCGACGGCGAGCCGGGCCCCGGCGGCCCGGGTGCCGAGCTCGCCTCCAGCACCACCACAGGAACCACGACCGGCACCACGACCGGCACCACGACGGGAGAGCAGCGATGAGCGCCAGCACGCAGACGGTGCGCGCCGCGGGCGTCTCCGGCACCCGGATGGAGACCGGCGAGGACATCTCGATGCTCGCCACCCTGCGCCGCGGCATCCACCACTCCCCGGAGCTCAAGGACGGCATCGTCGCCACGATGCTGCTCGCGTTGCTCTCCACCCTGGGCCAGGTGGTCGTGCCGATCGCGGTGCAGCAGACCCTGGACAAGGGCATCAACGGCCCCGGTGGCCCGGACGTCGGCTTCACCGTCCGGATGGGGCTGCTGGCCGGGCTCGCGGTGGTGGTGACCGGCGTGGCGACCTTCGCGATGACGGCCCGGCTCTACGCCAGCGCCGAGCGGGGCCTGGCCACGCTGCGCACCAAGGCCTTCCGCCACGTCCACGACCTCCCGCTGCTCACCCAGAACACCGAGCGGCGAGGCTCCCTGGTCTCGCGCGTCACCAGCGACGTGGACCAGGTCAGCCAGTTCCTGGTCTTCGGCGGGATCCTCTTCATCGTCAGCGTCGGGCAGGTCCTGGTGGCGACCGTGGTGATGGTCGTCTACAGCTGGCAGCTCGCGCTGGTCGTGTGGATCTGCTTCGCGCCGCTGTTCGCGTCGCTGCGCTTCTTCCAACGCAAGCTCTCCGACGCCTACGGCGTGGTGCGCCGCCAGGTCGCGACGATGCTCTCGGCCATCTCCGAGCCCGTGGTGGGAGCGGCCGTCGTCCGGGCCTACGCGGTGCAGGGGCGCACCCAGGCACGCATCGACCAGGCGATCGAGCGTCACAAGGCGGCCAGCACCAAGGCGCAGGGCTTCACCGCGGTCTCCTTCTCCCTGGGCGGCGTCTCGGCCGGCCTGGCCAACGCCGGAGTGCTCATCGGCGGCATCTGGCTCGGCTTCGCCGGCGACATCACCGCCGGGGAGGTGCTCGCCTTCGCGTTCATCGTGACCCTGTTCGTCGGCCCGGTGCAGATGGGCACCCAGATCCTCACCGACGCCCAGAGCGCCATCGCCGGCTGGCGCCGCGTGATCGGGATCCTGGACACCCCCGCCGACCTGGTCGACCCCGGAGAGCGGGGGCACGTGCTGCCGGCCGGGCCCATCGACGTCTCCTTCGACCAGGTCAGCTTCGCCTACCCCGGCGGCCCGCCGGTGCTGCGCGAGGTGAGCCTGGACATCGCCGCCGGCACCCGGGTGGCGATCGTGGGGGAGACCGGCTCGGGCAAGTCCACCTTCGCCAAGCTGCTCACCCGGCTGATGGACCCCTCCCAGGGCGCCGTCCTGCTCGACGGCATCGACGTGCGCGACATCAGCCAGACGTCGTTGCGCAGCAGCGTGGTGCTGGTGCCGCAGGAGGGCTTCCTCTTCGACGACACGATCACCGCCAACGTCCGCTACGGCAGGCTGGACGCGACCGAGGCCGAGATCCTCGCCTCGGCAGGCGAGCTCGGCCTCGCCGACTGGGTGGCCGCGCTGCCGCGCGGACTGGAGACCCGGGTGGGCCAGCGCGGGGAGTCACTGTCGGCCGGCGAGCGCCAGCTCGTGGCGCTCCTGCGCGCCCACCTGGCCGACCCCGACCTGCTGGTGCTCGACGAGGCGACCAGCGCGGTCGACCCGGCGCTGGAGATGCGCATCGGGCGGGCGCTCGAGCGGTTGATGGGCGGGCGGACCTCGGTCACCATCGCGCACCGCCTGTCCACGGCCGAGAAGGCGGACGAGGTGATCGTGGTCGACCAGGGGCGAGTGGTCCAGCGTGGTCCGCACCGCGAGCTGGTCGGCCAGGAGGGGGTCTACGCGGGGCTGCACTCGTCCTGGGTCGCGCAGCAGGGGAGAATGGAGGAGTGATGAGCACTCTGGACCCCACGATCGCCGCCCGCCTCAAGCTCACCGCCGAGGGTCTCCTGCCGGCCGTGGTCCAGCAGCACGACACCGGCGAGGTGCTGATGCTGGGCTGGATGGACGAGGACGCCCTGGCCCGCACGCTGACCACCGGCCGGGCCACCTACTGGAGCCGCAGCCGCCGCGAGTACTGGGTCAAGGGCGAGACCTCCGGGCACCGCCAGTGGGTCAAGGAGGTGCGCCTGGACTGCGACGGCGACACCCTGCTGGTCAAGGTGGACCAGGAGGGCGCCGCGTGCCACACCGGTGACCGCACCTGCTTCGACGCCGTCCTGCTCGAGCAGGACGCCCCGTTCGCCGGCGAACCCGCCTGATGGGCGGCTCGCCGTCCCCGCGCCGCACCTTCGGTCCGGTCGTGCTGCTCGGGCTCGCCGCCGGCACCCTGGCCGCGGTGGCCTCCACCAAGACCTGGGCCGAGGTGGGCGATGCCCAGGGTGCCGCGATGATCGGCGCCGGCCTGGACCAGGGAGGCGGGCAGATGCCGCTGGCCTCCGCGCTGAGCCTGGTCGTGCTGGCGGCCTGGGGGGTGCTGCTCGTCACCCGGCGCCGGGTGAGGCGGCTGGTGGCGGTGATCGGCCTGCTGGCGAGCCTCGGGACGCTGGCGACCGTCGTGGCCGGCTGGTGGCAGGTCCCCGACTCGCTGGAGCGCCGCTACGCCGACGTGGGCGTCACCCAGATCGACGTCTCCTTCACCGGCTGGTACCCGGCCGCGCTGATCGGGGCGCTGCTGTGCGTGCTGACCACCGGGCTGGCCCTGCGCTGGCTGGGGCGCTGGCCCGAGATGGGCAGTCGCTACGACGCCCCCGGCGCGTCCTCGGGTCCCCGGACCCAGGCTCCGCCGCAGGAGCGCAGCAGCCTCGACCTGTGGAAGTCGCTGGACGAGGGGCGCGACCCGACCGACTGAGCCGGGCCCTAGACTGTGCCCCGACGCATTCGCCTGACCCGAACGAGGAGCACTCAGCAGATGGCTGACAACCACGGCAACACCCCCGCGGCCTGGACCGGCGTGACGGTGGCATTCCTGGGATTCCTCGTCGGCAGCATCGCCTGCCTGTTCGACCCGGTCAACATCCCGCTGCTGTGGGTGGGCATCGGGCTGGGGCTCGCCTCGCTGCTCGTCTTCGCCGTGATGGTGAAGATGGGGCTGCACGACTCCGGACACTGAGTCCGCGATGGCCGCGGCGCAGGTGCGACCCGGGCCGGGAGGCCTCCTCGGGTCCGAGCACCCGCTGCCGCCACGCTCGCGCCGGATGCTGGCGCCGCTCGCGAGCGGCGCAGCCGTCGGCGCCCTCACCTACGCCCTGCACCTGCGTGACCCCAACGTGCAGAACAGCTGGGGGGTCTGCCCCTTCTCCTGGGGCACCGGCCTCGACTGCCCCGGCTGCGGTGCCCTGCGCGCCGTCCACGCCCTGACCGACCTCGACCTGGCCGCCGCGGCCTCGAGCAACCTGGTCCTGGTCGTGACCGCGCCGCTGCTGGTGGCCCTCTGGATCGGATGGGCACGCCAGCAGTGGCGCGGAGACGCCGAGCCGATGGTGAGCTCACGCACCCGGCTGCGCATCGGCACGGTCGTCATCGCCGCGCTGCTGGCCTTCGCGGTGCTGCGCAACCTGCCCGGCTTGGAGTGGCTCGCCTCCTGAGGGTCAGGAGGTGGTGACCTCACCCTCGAACATCGCGTTGCCGGTCGCGAAGAGCACGATCCCCGCCAGGATGCCGAGCACCGTCAGGATGATCGCGATCAGGCCGCAGATCTTGCCGGCTCGGGCCATCCCGGCGCCGCCGATCGTCCCGCCGGACGCCTCGATCTCCTGGAGCGCCTTGTTGCCGATGAGGTACGCCGCGATGCCCACGGGCCCGCAGCAGACCAGCCCCACGATCCCCAGGATCAAGGACAGCATCGCCCTCGGGTGGTCGCCCTGCGGCTGGCCGGCTCCGTAAGGCTGCTGACCGTAGCCGGACGGAGGCGGCGGTGCGTTGTAGCTCATGTGTTCCCCTGTCGCTCGATGGATGTTGCGCGAGACCCTATCCACGCCGGCCGCGGCGGAGGCACCGGGCGCCCGCAACCGCGCGAAGCCGGCCGTGCCCACCCCCGGACGCAGCGCCGTGCCGGCTGGGCCGCCGTGAGAGGCTGTGGGCGTCCCCGCACACCGTCCCGGAGGTTCTATGTCCGTGCTCGCCGACATCGTTGCCGGCGCGAGGCTCGACCTCGCCCGCCGCGAGGCGGAGGTGAGCCTGGCCGACCTGCGCGCGGCTCTGGCAGACGTCGACGCCCCCCGTGACCCGATGCCGGGCTTCCGGGCGTCTGGCTCGAGCGTCATCGCGGAGGTGAAGCGCGCCAGCCCGAGCAAGGGCGCCCTGGCCGACATCCCGGATCCGGCCCTGCTCGCGGCGGCCTACGCCCGCGGGGGTGCCGCCGCGATCAGCGTGCTCACCGAGGAGCGCCGATTCGGTGGCAGCCTGGCCGACCTGCGCGCCGTCCGAGCCGCCGTCGACGTGCCGCTGCTGCGCAAGGACTTCATCGTCACCAGCTACCAGTTGGTGGAGGCGCGTGCCGCCGGCGCCGACCTGGCGCTGCTGATCGTGGCCGCCCTCGACGACGACGAGCTGTGCCGCCTGTACGACGAGGCGCGCGAGCTGGGGCTGACGCCGCTGATCGAGGTCCACGACGAGGCCGAGACGGAACGGGCGGTGAGCCTGGGCGCCGAGCTGATCGGGGTCAACGCACGCAACCTCAAGACGCTGGCCATCGACCCGGACGTCTTCGGCCGGCTGGCGCCGCTCATCCCCGACGACCGGGTCAAGGTCGCGGAGTCGGGCATCTTCGGCCCCGACGACGTCGCCCGCTTCGTCGGCCAGGGGGCCCGCGCGGTACTCGTGGGCGAGGCCCTCGTCCGCGACGGCGACCCCGAGAGCGCGGTCCGGGCCATGTCGGGGATCGTCGCGCAGCACGCACAGTCAGGAGCACAGCAGAGATGACCGTGGACCACGGGGCCGACGAGCGCGGCTTCTTCGGCGACTTCGGTGGCCGGTTCATGCCGGAGGCGCTGGTCGCGGCGCTCGACGAGCTCACCGTGGCCTGGGAGGAGGCGATGGCCGACCCCGGGTTCGTGGGGGACTTCGAGACGATCCTGCGCGAGTACGCCGGCATCCCCAGCCCGCTGTACGAGGCGACCCGGCTCTCCGAGCGGGTCGGCTGCCGGATCCTGCTCAAGCGCGAGGACCTCAACCACACCGGCGCCCACAAGATCCGCAACGTGATGGGCCAGGCGCTGCTCACCAAGCGGATGGGCAAGACCCGCGTGATCGCCGAGACCGGCGCCGGCCAGCACGGCGTCGCCAGCGCCACGGCCGCCGCCTACTTCGGCCTCGACTGCACCGTCTACATGGGCGCGGTCGACACCCGGCGGCAGGCGCTGAACGTCGCGCGCATGCACCTGCTCGGGGCGAAGGTGGTGCCGGTCGAGTCCGGCAGCGCGACGCTCAAGGACGCGATCAACGAGGCGCTGCGCGACTGGGTCGCCAGCGTCGACCACACCGCCTACCTGTTCGGCACCGCCGCCGGCCCGCACCCGTTCCCGAGCATGGTGCGCGACTTCACCCGCGGCATCGGCGACGAGGCCCGCCAGCAGTGCCTGGAGCGCTACGGCCGGCTGCCGGACGCGGCCGCGGCGTGCGTCGGCGGCGGCTCCAACGCGATCGGCATGTTCGCGGCGTTCCTCGACGACGCCGACGTCGCGCTCTACGGCTTCGAGGCGGGCGGTGAGGGCGTCCACACCGGACGCCACGCCGCCACCATCGGCGCCGGGGACAGCGGCGTCCTGCACGGGGCACGCACCTACGTCCTGCAGGACGAGGACGGGCAGACCGTGGAGTCGCACTCGATCTCCGCCGGCCTGGACTACCCCGGCGTCGGCCCCCAGCACGCGCACCTCGCGGCGACCGGCCGGGCGACGTACCTGCCGGTGACCGACGCCGAGGCGATGGACGCGCTGGCGCTGCTGAGCCGCACCGAGGGGATCATCCCGGCCGTCGAGTCCGCCCACGCGATCGCCGGTGCGCTGCGCGTCGCCGAGCGGCTGGCGCAGGAGAAGGGGCCCGAGGCGCAGATGCTGATCTGCCTGTCCGGGCGTGGCGACAAGGACATGGAGACCGCGATCGAGTGGTTCGGTCTCGGCGACCCCGACCGGGTCACCGCGGCGCCGGCCGGCGACCCCGACACCGACCCACGGTCACAGAGCAGCGAGACGGAGGTGGCACGGTGAGCGTCAAGCGTGCCTTCGACGCGACCCGCGCGCAGGGCCGCGCGGCCCTGGTCGGCTACCTGCCGGCCGGGTTCCCCGACGTGACGGGGTCGATCGAGGCCCTCAAGGCCATGGTCGACGCGGGCGTCGACGTGGTCGAGGTGGGTCTGCCCTACAGCGACCCGGTGATGGACGGACCCACGATCCAGGCGGCCGCCCAGCAGGCGCTGGAGGGCGGGGTCCGCACCAGCGACGTGCTGCGCACCGTCGAGGCGGTGGCCGCCACCGGGGTCCCGACCGTGGTGATGACCTACTGGAACCCGGTGGAGCGCTACGGCGTCGAGCGCTTCGCCGCCGACCTCGCCGCGGCCGGGGGAGCGGGCCTGATCACGCCCGACCTCACCCCCGACAGCGGCGCGGAGTGGATCGCGGCGGCCGACGCGCACGGGCTCGACAAGATCTTCCTGGTCGCGCCGTCCTCCACGCCGGAGCGGATCGCGATGACCACGGCCGCGTGCCGGGGCTTCGTCTACGCCACCGCGGTGATGGGCGTGACCGGCGCCCGCGCCACCACCAGCGACCTGGCCGGACCGCTGGTCGCGCGCACCCGCGCGGTCACCGACCTGCCCATCGGCGTGGGCCTCGGCGTCTCCAACGGCGACCAGGCCGCCGAGGTTGCCGGCTACGCCGACGGCGTCATCGTGGGCTCGGCGTTCGTGCGCACGCTGCTGGACCACCCGCACGACCGAACGGCCGGGCTGAAGGCGCTCACCGCGCTCACCGAGGACCTCGCCGCGGGGGTGCGCCGTGGCTGAGCGTCGCCGCGGACGGGCGCTGGCCACCGGCGTGCTGGCCGCGGCCCTCGGTCTGGGCCTCGCCGGCTGCGCGGTCGGCACGCCCGACGACCGGGCCGCCACGGTGGCCGGCGGGCAGGACGACGACGGGATGCACGGAACCGTGCTGGACGACCCCTACGTGGTGCCCCCCGCCGCGCTGCGCGACACCGAGGGCGCGTCGTACTCCCTGGTCGAGGACACCGAGAAGCCGCTCACGCTGGTGTTCTTCGGCTACACCAGCTGCCCCGACATCTGCCAGATGGTGATGGCGTCGATCTCCTCGGGGCTGACCCGGCTCGACGACGCCCAGCGCGAGCAGGTCGACGTGGTCTTCGTGACCACCGACCCGGCCCGCGACGACGCGCAGGTGCTGCGGCGCTACCTCGACAACTTCGGCGACGACATCGTCGGGCTGACCGGCGAGCTGGACACGATCCTCGAGGTGGCCAAGGGGCTGCACGTGGCCGTCGAGCAGGGGGAGGAGCTGCCCTCGGGCGGCTACGACATCACCCACGGCACCCAGGTCTTCGCGGTGACCGAGCAGGACGTCGCACCGGTGTTCTGGAACCAGGACACCACCTCGGCGCAGTTCGCCGAGGACATCGCCCAGTTGCTCGCGAGCTGAGGAGCCCCTCGTGTCCCTGCCGGTGACCCTGTGGTCCATACCCAGCCCGTCGGAGTCGATCTGGTACCTCGGCCCGCTGCCGCTGCGCGGCTACGCGCTGGCGATCATCCTGGGGATCGTGGCCGCGGTGTGGATCGGCGAGCGCCGCTGGGTGGCCCGGGGCGGTACGGCGGGCGAGATCGTCGACCTCGCCGTGTGGGCCGTGCCGTTCGGGCTGGTCGGCGGCCGGCTCTACCACGTGCTCACCGACTGGAGGCTCTACTTCGGGGAGGGCGAGAACCCGGTCACCGCGCTATACATCTGGCAGGGCGGCCTCGGCATCTGGGGCGCCATCTCGCTCGGTGCCCTGGGAGTGGTGATTGGGGCCCGGGCCAAGGGCATCCGGCTGCTGCCGGTGCTCGACGCGATGGCGCCCGGCGTCCTGGTGGCCCAGGCCATCGGGCGGTGGGGCAACTGGTTCAACCAGGAGCTCTACGGCCAACCCACCGACCTGCCCTGGGGGGTGGAGATCGACGCGGCGCACCGCCCGGTGGAGTACCTCGACCAGGCCACCTACCACCCCACGTTCCTCTACGAGTTCGGGTGGAACCTGGCGGCCTTCGCCGTGGTGATCTGGCTTGACCGGCGCCTGCGGCTGGGTCACGGCCGGGTGGTGGCGCTCTATGTGATGGCCTACACGCTGGGCCGGGGCTGGATCGAGATGCTGCGCATCGACGACGTGCAGCTCGCGGACGTGTTCGGGCTGCGGCTCAACGTGTGGACCTCGATCGTGCTGTTCCTGCTCGCCGCCGGCTACTTCTGGTGGGCCACTCGGCACCGCCCGGGCCGCGAGGAGAGCGTCTACACCGACGCACGGCTGGCCGAGACGGCCACGGAGATTGCTGAGTAGGCTCGTCCCATGGGCCTCGGAGGTCCGCCCTCGGCGGACACCGGCAGCGAGCACCCCGACGTCACCGGCGGGTGGCTGCGACCTGCCGTGTTCGGGATGATGGACGGCCTGGTCTCCAACTGCGCGCTGATCACCGGCGTGGCCGGCGGCACCGCCGACTCCGAGGGCTCCGGCGCGGTGGTGCTGGCGGGCCTGGCGGGCCTGGCCGCCGGTGCCTTCTCGATGGCCGCGGGCGAGTACGCGTCGGTGGCCAGCCAGTCCGAGGCCGCCGAGCGCGAGGTGCGCGAGGAGCGCGAGGAGATCCTGGACAACCCGGAGGCGGAGATCGCCGAGCTGGCGCGGACCTACGTGGCGCGCGGGGTGAGCCCGGAGCTCGCCACCGAGGTCGCCCGCCAGATCCACCGCAACGTGGACGCCGCCGTCTCGGCGCACGCCCACGAGGAGCTCGGCGTGGACCCCGACGACCTGGCCTCGCCCACGCTCGCGGCCGTCTCCTCGTTCTGCGCGTTCTCGGTGGGGGCGCTGGTGCCGCTCGTGCCGTTCCTGCTCGGCCGCGGCGCCCTGGCGGCCTCGGTGGTGCTGACCCTGCTGGCGCTCTTCGTGTGCGGCGCCGTGGTCACCCGGGTGACCAGCCGGGCGTGGTGGTTCGGCGGGTTGCGCCAGGTCGCCCTGGGCGGCGCCGCCTTCGCCGCGACGTACGTCGTGGGGGCCGGGGTGGGCACCCAGGTGTAGGCGCGCGAGCGGTCCGCGGTGTGGGATCTGCGACACCCGCGGGGGGTCCGCCGGGTGATAGCCTGAGGAGTCTGCTTGGGCCAATGTCGTCCCCTGTCTGATCCCACCTGCACAGCCATCCCGTCTCCGGCCCGGACCCGCTCGCGCGCCCGGGCGGCGAGACGCAGAAGACGACGGGAGAATGCTCTCCATGCACGCATTCCCGGCGCCCCAGGGCCTCTACGACCCCCGCCACGAGCACGACGCCTGTGGTGTGGCCTTCGTCGCGACCCTGACCGGCGTAGCCAGTCACGACATCGTCGCCAAGGCCCTCACGGCCCTGCGCAACCTCGACCACCGCGGCGCTGCCGGCGCCGAGCAGAACTCCGGGGACGGGGCGGGGATCCTGCTCCAGGTCCCCGACGCGTTCCTGCGCGAGGTGGTCGACTTCGAGCTGCCCACCCCGCAGGCCTACGCCGTCGGTACGGCGTTCCTGCCGGGTGACGAGGACAGCGTCGCCAAGACGAAGACACGCATCGAGGAGATCGCGGCCGAAGAGGGTCTCGCGGTGCTCGGCTGGCGCGAGGTCCCGATCGACGCCTCCAACGTCGGCGCGCTCGCGCGCGGCGTGATGCCGTCGTTCAGCCAGATCTTCGTCGCCGGCGCCGGCGGCCGGGTTACCGGGATGGCGCTGGAGCGCCTCGCCTTCTGCCTGCGCAAGCGGGCCGAGCGGGAGACCGACGTGTACTTCCCGTCGCTGTCCTCGCGCACCATCGCCTACAAGGGCATGCTCACCACCGAGCAGCTCGACGAGTTCTTCCCCGACCTGCTCGACGAGCGGGTGGCCTCCGCGCTCGCCGTCGTGCACTCGCGGTTCTCGACGAACACCTTCCCGAGCTGGCCGCTGGCCCACCCGTTCCGGTTCATCGCCCACAACGGCGAGATCAACACCGTGATGGGCAACCGCAACTGGATGCGGGCCCGCGAGGCGCTGCTGGCCTCCGACATCATCCCCGGCGACCTCGAGCGGCTCTACCCGATCTGCACCCCGGGCGCCTCGGACTCCGCCTCGTTCGACGAGGTCCTCGAGCTGCTCCACCTCGGTGGCCGCTCCCTGCCGCACTCGGTGCTGATGATGATCCCCGAGGCGTGGGAGAACCACACCGAGATGGACGAGCGGCGCCGGGCGTTCTACCAGTTCCACTCCGCGGTGATGGAGCCCTGGGACGGTCCCGCGTGCGTCGTGTTCACCGACGGCTCCCAGATCGGCGCGGTGCTCGACCGCAACGGCCTGCGGCCCTCGCGCTACTGGGTCACCGACGACGGGCTGGTCGTGCTGGCCTCCGAGGTCGGCGTGCTCGACCTCGACCCGGCCACCATCGTCCGCAAGGGACGCCTGCAGCCGGGGCGGATGTTCCTCATCGACACCGACGAGCACCGCATCATCGAGGACGAGGAGATCAAGTCCGAGCTCGCCTCGGAGCACCCCTACGACGAGTGGCTGCACGCCGGGCTGATCCACCTCGACGACGTGCCCCAGCGTGAGCACATCGTGCACACCCACGCCTCGGTGACGCGGCGCCAGCAGGTCTTCGGTTACACCTCCGAGGAGCTGCGGATCCTGCTCACCCCGATGGCCAACACCGGCGGCGAGCCGCTCGGCTCGATGGGCACCGACACGCCCATCGCGGCGCTCTCGGACAAGCCCCGGCTGATCTTCGACTACTTCAGCCAGCTGTTCGCCCAGGTCACCAACCCCCCGCTGGACGCCATCCGCGAGGAGCTCGTCACCTCGCTGAACGGCTCCATCGGCCCGGAGTCCAACCTGCTCAAGCCGACGCCGGCCTCGTGTCGTCAGGTCGTGCTGCCGTTCCCGGTGATCGACAACGACGACCTGGCCAAGATCCGCCACATCAACCGTGACGGTGACATGCCGGGCTTCATCACCCACGTCTCGCGCGGCCTCTACGAGGTCGAGGGCGGGGGAGCGGCCCTGGCCCGCCGCATCGACGAGATCTGCCAGGAGGTCTCCGAGGCGATCGCCGGGGGCGCGCGGGTGATCGTCCTCTCGGACCGGCACTCCACCGCCGAGCTGGCCCCGATCCCGTCCCTGCTGCTGACCGGGGCGGTGCACCACCACCTGGTGCGGGAGAAGACCCGCACCCAGGTCGGGCTCCTGGTCGAGGCCGGGGACGTCCGCGAGGTCCACCACGTCGCCCTGCTGGTCGGCTACGGCGCGGCGGCGGTGAACCCCTACCTGGCGATGGAGTCCGTCGAGGACCTCGCCCGCGAGGGCCACTACGTCAAGACCGAGCCCGAGCAGGCGGTGCGCAACCTGGTCAAGGCGCTCGGCAAGGGCGTGCTCAAGGTGATGTCCAAGATGGGCGTCTCCACCGTGGCCTCCTACACCGGTGCCCAGATCTTCGAGGCCGTCGGGCTCTCGCAGACGGTCGTCGACAAGTACTTCACCGGCACCACCTCCAAGCTCGGCGGCATCGACCTCGACACGATCGCCGAGGAGGTCGCGCGGCGCCACGCCGCGGCGTACCCCCGCGGCGGCCTGGTCCCGGCCCAGCGCGAGCTGGCCACCGGCGGCGAGTACCAGTGGCGTCGCGACGGTGAGCCGCACCTGTTCGACCCCGAGACGGTCTTCCGCCTCCAGCACGCCACTCGCAACGGCCGCTACGACGTGTTCAAGCAGTACACCGCGCGCGTCGACGAGCAGTCCGAGCGGCTGATGACGCTGCGCGGGCTCTTCGAGCTCAAGGACGCCGAGGCGCTGGGCAGGACGCCGCTGCCGATCGAGGAGGTCGAGCCGGTCTCCGAGATCGTCAAGCGCTTCTCCACCGGGGCGATGTCCTACGGCTCCATCAGCATGGAGGCTCACGAGACGCTCGCGATCGCGATGAACCGGCTGGGCGGCAAGTCCAACACCGGTGAGGGCGGCGAGGACGCCGAGCGGCTCTACGACCCCGAGCGGCGCAGCTCGATCAAGCAGGTCGCCTCCGGGCGCTTCGGGGTGACCGCGGAGTACCTGACCAACTCCGACGACATCCAGATCAAGATGGCGCAGGGCGCCAAGCCCGGCGAAGGCGGCCAGCTGCCCGGCCACAAGGTCTACCCCTGGGTGGCCAAGACCCGGCACTCCACGCCGGGCGTGGGCCTGATCTCGCCGCCGCCGCACCACGACATCTACTCGATCGAGGACCTGGCGCAGCTGATCCACGACCTGAAGAACGCCAACCCGGCGGCCCGCATCCACGTGAAGCTGGTCTCCGAGGTCGGCGTCGGCACCGTCGCGGCGGGCGTCTCCAAGGCGCACGCCGACGTGGTGCTGATCTCGGGCCACGACGGCGGCACCGGCGCGTCCCCGCTGACGTCGCTCAAGCACGCCGGCGGACCCTGGGAGCTCGGCCTCGCCGAGGCCCAGCAGACGCTGCTGCTCAACGGCCTGCGCGACCGGATCGTGGTCCAGGCCGACGGCCAGCTGAAGACCGGGCGCGACGTGGTCATCGCCGCGCTGCTGGGGGCCGAGGAGTTCGGCTTCGCCACCGCCCCGCTGGTGGTCTCCGGCTGCGTCATGATGCGCGTGTGTCACCTCGACACCTGCCCGGTGGGCGTGGCGACCCAGAACCCGGTGCTGCGCGAGCGGTTCACCGGCCGCCCGGAGTTCGTCGTCAACTTCTTCGAGTACGTCGCCGAGGAGGTGCGCGAGCTGCTCGCCCAGCTCGGCTTCCGCACGCTCGAGGAGGCCGTCGGCCACGCCGAGGCGCTCGACACCCGCCGGGCCGTGAGCCACTGGAAGGCCGAGGGGCTCGACCTGACGCCGATCCTGCACGTGCCCGAGCTCCCCGAGGGCACGGCGCTGCACAACACGACCGAGCAGTACCACGCCCTCGACAAGGCGCTCGACAACGAGCTGGTGCGCCTCTGCGCCCCGGCGCTCGAGAGCGGCGAGCCGGTGCGTGCGCAGCTGGCGATCCGCAACGTCAACCGCACGGTCGGCACGATCCTGGGCCACGAGGTCACCAAGCGCTACCGCGCCGCCGGTCTCCCCGACGGCACCATCGACCTCACCTTCACCGGGTCGGCCGGGCAGTCGTTCGGCGCCTTCGTCCCGCCGGGCATCACCCTGCGCCTCGAGGGCGACGCCAACGACTACGTCGGCAAGGGCCTCTCGGGTGGGCGGATCGTGGTGCGGCCCGACCGCACCGCGACGTTCGCGCCGCACGAGCAGATCATCGCCGGCAACACCATCGCCTACGGCGCCACGTCGGGGGAGATCTACCTGCGCGGCGGGGTGGGCGAGCGGTTCTGCGTGCGCAACTCCGGCGTCCACGCGGTGACCGAGGGCGTCGGCGACCACGCCTGCGAGTACATGACCGGCGGCCGGGTGGTGGTGCTGGGCAAGACCGGGCGCAACTTCGGCGCCGGCATGTCCGGCGGCGTGGCCTGGGTGCTGGACCTCAAGCGCCACCGGGTCAACACCGAGCTGGTCGAGATGGGGCCGGTCGAGGGGGAGGCGGCGCTCGAGCTCGAGCAGATGGTCCGCCGCCACCTCGAGGAGACCGGCTCGAGTGTCGCCGAGGAGCTGCTGGCGGACTGGGAGACGTCGCTGCAGCGCTTCACCGAGATCATGCCCACCGACTACCGCCGGGTGCTCGAGGCCAAGGCCGCCGCAGAGGCGGCCGGGCTGAGCGAGAGCGACACCGCGGCCGCGATGATGGAGGCTCTCCATGGCTGACCCGAAGGGTTTCTTGAAGCACGGCCGCGAGAGCGCCGAGCGACGCCCCGTCGAGGAGCGCGTGCACGACTGGAACGAGGTCTACCCCGGTGGGGCGGGACGGGCGCTGCTGCCGATCATCAACACCCAGGCGAGCCGCTGCATGGACTGCGGCATCCCGTTCTGCCACCAGGGCTGCCCGCTGGGCAACCTGATCCCGGAGTGGAACGACCTGGTCTGGCGCGACGACTGGAAGGGCGCCATCGACCGGCTGCACGCCACGAACAACTTCCCGGAGTTCACCGGGCGGTTGTGCCCGGCCCCGTGCGAGACGGCCTGCGTGCTGGGCATCAACCAGGACCCGGTGACGATCAAGAACGTCGAGGTCGCCATCGCCGACAAGGCGTGGGAGTCCGGCTTCGTCACGCCTCAGCCCCCGGAGTGGCTCTCGGGGCGCACCGTCGCCGTCGTGGGCTCCGGGCCGGCCGGCCTGGCCGCCGCCCAGCAGCTCACCCGGGCCGGTCACACGGTCGCGGTCTACGAGCGCGCCGACCGGATCGGCGGACTGCTGCGCTACGGCATCCCCGAGTTCAAGATGGAGAAGCAGCACGTCGACCGGCGCGTGGAGCAGATGCGCCGCGAGGGCACCGTCTTCCGCGCCGGCGTGGCGGTGGGCGAGCAGATCACCGGCGAGGAGCTGCGCGGACGCTACGACGCGGTCGTGCTGGCGGTCGGGTCCACGGTGCCGCGCGACCTGTCCGTCCCGGGCCGGGAGCTGGCCGGGATCCACCAGGCGATGGAGTTCCTGCCGCAGGCCAACCGGGTGGCGCTCGGCGACGAGGTCGAGGGCCAGATCACCGCGACCGGCAAGCACGTGGTGATCATCGGCGGCGGCGACACCGGCGCCGACTGCCTGGGCACCTCCACCCGGCAGGGTGCGGCGAGCGTGACCCAGCTGGAGATCATGCCGCAGCCCGACCAGGCGCGCCCGGCCGGCCAGCCGTGGCCGACGTACCCGATGGTCTTCCGGGTCTCCTCGGCCCACGAGGAGGGCGGAGAGCGCGTCTACGCGGTCTCCACCCAGGAGTTCCTCGGCGACGAGGACGGCAACGTCCGGGCCCTGCGCCTGGTCGACGTCCGGTTCGAGGGCGGCAAGCTGGTCGAGCTCGAGGGCACCGAGCGGGAGATCCCGGCCGACCTGGTGCTCTTCGCGATGGGCTTCACCGGACCCGAGCAGGGCGGGCTCCTCGACCAGCTCGGCGTCGAGCTCGACGCCCGCGGCAACGTCCAGCGCGACGGGAGCTACATGTCGTCGGTGGACGGCGTGTTCGTGGCCGGTGACGCCGGCCGCGGTCAGTCGCTGATCGTCTGGGCGATCGCGGAGGGGCGCGCCGCCGCCGCCGCGGTCGACGAGTTCCTGACCGGAACCACGGCCCTGCCGGTTCCGATCCCGCCCACGGAGCGTCCGCTCGTCGTCTGATCGGGCCCGCTCCACACGGCGCAACCACCCTCTCGATCGAGAGGGTGGTTGCGTCTTTTCTGCTCCGGGACACGATCCGGTGACATTCGTTGGAACGTTCCAGAAGAAGCGCGTCCATGTGGCGGCGGCCAGTAAGGTCGAGGGTGTGAGGAAAGCGAAGATCGTCTGCACACTCGGCCCTGCCACCGCCAGCCCCGAGCGGATCCGTGAGCTCGTCCATGCGGGGATGGACGTCGCCCGCCTGAACATGAGTCACGGCTCCCGCGAGGACCACGCCACGTCGTACCGGCTGGTCCGGGAGGCCTCCGACCTCGAGGGACACGGCGTCGGCATCCTCGCCGACCTGCAGGGTCCCAAGATCCGGCTGGAGACCTTCGGCGACGGCCCGGTCCGGCTGGAGGCCGGCCAGCCCTGGACCATCACCACCCGCGACGTCTCCGGCGACGCCGAGATCTGCGGCACGACGTACAAGGGCCTCCCCGGTGACGTGAAGCCCGGCGACCCGATCCTGATCGACGACGGGCGGGTCCGGCTGCGGGTCACCGAGGTCCAGGGCAGCGAGGTCCGCACCGAGGTCGTCGTGGGCGGCAAGGTCTCCAACAACAAGGGCATCAACCTGCCCGGCGTGGCCGTGTCCGTCCCGGCCCTCTCGGAGAAGGACGTCGCGGACCTGCGCTTCGCCCTCCAACTCGGTGTCGACTTCGTGGCGCTGAGCTTCGTGCGCTCCGCGGCGGACGCCGCCGACGTACGCAAGATCATGGACGAGGAGGGCATCCACCTCCCGATCATCGCCAAGATCGAGAAGCCGCAGGCGATCGAGAACCTCGACGAGATCATCAAGGCCTTCGACGGCTTCATGGTCGCCCGCGGGGACCTCGGCGTGGAGTGCCCGCTCGAGGACGTGCCGTTCCTGCAGAAGCGGGTCGTCGAGAAGGCCCGACGCAACGCCAAGCCGGTCATCGTGGCCACCCAGATGCTCGAGTCGATGATCTCCTCGCCCTCGCCGACGCGGGCCGAGGCCTCCGACGTGGCCAACGCCGTGCTGGACGGGGCCGACGCGGTGATGCTCTCCGGCGAGACCAGCGTGGGGGAGTACCCCATCCAGACCGTCGAGACGATGGCCCGGATCATCAACTCCACCGAGACGCAGCGACTCAAGAGCATCTCGCACATCGAGTGGAACCCCCGCACGCCCGGCGGCGTGATCGCCAAGGCCGCCGAGGAGGTCGCCGAGCGGGTCGGCGCCAAGTACGTCGTGGCGTTCACCCAGAGCGGCGACTCCGCGCGCCGGATGTCGCGGCTGCGGGGCTCGATCCCGATCCTGGCCTTCACCCCCGAGGACGCCACCCGCTCGCAGCTCTCGCTGAGCTGGGGGGTCGAGACCTTCCGTACCGAGCCGGTCATCCACACCGACGAGATGGTCTACCAGGTCGACGAGGCGCTGCTGCGCATCGGGCGCGTCGAGGAGGGCGACCTGGTGGTGATCGTCGCCGGCGCGCCCCCCGGCATCCCGGGCACCACCAACGCGCTGCGCATCCACAAGATGGGCGCCGCGACCTTCGAGTTCGCCCGCAGGACGCACACCTCCTGAGCGGCGGCCTGCGTCCGGACGCCGCGGCGTCCGGACGCTGGCCCGCCTGCGGCGCTGCCGCGCGAGGGTGCCCCGGGTGGGATTCGAACCCACACTGAATGGTGTTTGAGACCATCGCCTCTGCCGTTGGGCTACCGGGGCCGGCGCCCCAAGGTACCGGATCGTGACTCCCGCTCTCACCGGGCCCGCCCGCTGCGGCTAGCCTGTCTCCCGTGAGTCAGCCCGCCGCCACCCGCAGCCGTCGCGTCGTGATCGCCGAGGACGAGGCGCTGATCCGGATGGACCTCGCCGAGATGCTCGCCGAGGAGGGCTACGACGTCGTCGGTCAGGCCGGCGACGGCGCCCGCGCGGTCGAGCTCGCCGAGCAGCTCCGCCCCGACCTGGTCATCCTCGACGTCAAGATGCCCGTCCTCGACGGGATCACCGCGGCCGAGCGGATCGCCGCCCAGCGGATCGCCCCGGTGGTGATCCTGACCGCCTTCTCCCAGCGCGACCTGGTGGAGCGGGCCCGCGACGCCGGCGCGATGGCGTACCTGGTCAAGCCTTTCTCCCGCAACGACCTGGTGCCGGCGATCGAGATGGCGGTGAGCCGGTTCACCGAGGTGCAGCTGCTGGAGAAGGAGGTCCTCGACCTCGCCGAGCGGCTCGAGACCCGCAAGTCGGTGGACCGCGCCAAGGGAGTGTTGCAGCAGCAGCTGGGGCTCTCCGAGCCGGACTCGTTCCGGTGGATCCAGAAGACCGCGATGGACCTGCGCCTGTCGATGCGCCAGGTCGCCGACGGCGTGGTCACCCACGGTCCCGGCATCGCCACCGCCGCGCCGGCGGAGCCGACCGAGCCGACCGGCTGAGCAGCGCTGGGGGAGCGGGTCGCGCCCGCGCGGTGCGACGCAGATCACGAATCGGCAACGAGAACACACATTTTCGCGCTGTCCTAAGGCCCTCGACCCCCTGGAGGGGCTAGGTTCACCTGCATCGAAAGTCGATGCCCCGGCGGTCCCGGCTGCCGGCAGGTGCAACATATCTCCACGGAGGCCCCATGATCCGCCAGAACCGTGCCATGCGCACCGCAGCGGCCCTGGCCGCAGCCGCGCTCTTCCTCAGCGCCTGCGGCGGCGAGGACAGCGACGACGAGACCCAGGGGTCCGACGACGCCTCGTCCGAGGCCGCCGCGCCCCAGGGCGACGGGTCGCTGACCATCGGCTCCCTGCTGCCCCAGACCGGCGACCTCGCCTACCTCGGCCCGCCGGAGTTCGCCGGCGTCGACCTCGCGGTCAAGGAGATCAACGCCGCGGGCGGCGTGATCGGCAAGCCGATCCAGAGCTTCAAGGCCGACTCGGGCGACGGCACCCCTGACATCGCCGGCGCCTCGGTCGACAGCCTGCTCGGCAAGAACGTCGACGTGATCATCGGCGCGGCCGCCTCGGGCGTCTCGCTCAGCGTCATCGACAAGATCACCGGCGCCGGCGTCGTGCAGTTCTCGCCGGCCAACACCTCGCCGGCCTTCGACGACTACGACGACAACGGGCTCTACTTCCGCACCGCGCCCTCGGACCGGCTCCAGGGCCAGGTCCTCGGCAACCTCGCGGTCGAGGACGGCTTTACCAACGTGGCCGTCGTGGCCCGTCAGGACTCCTACGGCGAGGGCCTCGCCCAGCAGGTCGTGGACACCCTCGAGGACAAGGGCGCCGACGTCGCGGAGCACATCCTCTACGCGGCCGACGCCCAGAACTTCACCGCCGAGGTCAACAAGGTGGCCGCCGCGAAGCCGGACGCGATCGTCCTGATCGGCTTCAACGAGACCACCAAGATCGTTCCGCAGCTGGTCTCCAAGGGCGTCGGCCCGCAGGACGTGCAGCTGTACTTCGTGGACGGCAACATGGCCGACTACTCCTCGGAGAACTTCGACCTGAGCGGCGTCAAGGGCACGTTCCCCGCCCCGGCCGAGGTGGACGAGAGCTTCAACAAGAAGCTGCTGTCGATCAACCCGAAGCTGAAGGACTTCACCTACGGTCCGCAGTCCTACGACGCCGTCATGCTGACCGCGCTCGCGGCGACCGCGGCTGAGAGCGACAACGGGGAGGCCATCGCCAAGGAGCTGGTCAACGTCTCCAAGGGTGGCACCAAGTGCACCACCTACGAGGAGTGCACCACGCTGATCGAGCAGGGCGAGGACATCGACTACGACGGCGTCTCGGGTCCGTGCGACCTGAACGACAACGGCAGCCCGAGCACCGCCACGATCGGCATCCAGCTCTACGACAAGGACAACAAGTACAAGCAGGTCGACGCGGTCTCCGGAACGCTGGAGTGACCTGCACCGCCTGAACCACGAAGGGCCCGGCTTCCTCTCGGAAGCCGGGCCCTTCTGTGTGCCGCCTGGATGCCTTCTGGGTGCCGTCTGGGGGCCGGCGCGGAGCGGATCAGGCCTTGGCCAGGGTCCCGAGGTAGAGCTCGATCACCTTGGGGTCGTTGCCCAGCTCCTTGCCGGTGCCGGTGTAGGCGTTGCGGCCCTGGTCGAGCACGTAGCCGCGGTCGCAGATCTGCAGACAGCGCCGGGCGTTCTGCTCGACCATCACCACCGAGACGCCGGCCCGGTTGATCCGCCGGGTCTGGACGAACACCTCGTCCTGCATCACCGGCGACAGGCCCGCGGAGGGCTCGTCGAGCAGGAGCACCGAGGGCTCCATCATCAGCGCCCGGCCCATCGCCACCATCTGGCGCTCCCCGCCGGAGAGGCTGCCCGCGCGCTGCGCGCGCCGGTCGACGAGCGCGGGGAACAGGTCGCCGACGAACTCGAAGCGCTTGCGGAACGTCGAGGGGCGCTGGTAGACGCCCATCTCGAGGTTCTCCTGGATGGTCAGCGACGGGAAGACGTTGTTGGTCTGGGGAACGAAGCCGATCCCCTTGCTGACCAGGGCGTCGGCCCGCAGGTTGGTGATGTCCTCGCCCTTGAGCTTGACCGTCCCGGTGCCCACCTTGACGAGTCCGAAGAGCGCCTTGAGCAGCGTGGACTTGCCGGCCCCGTTGGGCCCGATGATGCCCACCAGCTCGTTCTCGCGGCAGTAGAGGTCGGCGCCGTTGAGGATGTTCACCCCGGGGAGGTAGCCGGCGATGAGGTTGTCGGCGCGCAGCACGGCTCCCTCGGCCGCGGCCAGGTGCACGCGGCGTACCTCGTCGAAGTCGCCGGCGGCGTCGCTCGGGCGGGACCCGGCGGGCGGTTGCGCGGAGGAGGGCTTGGCGAACGGGTCAGTCATGGGGCGTCTCCCTGCTCTGCTGGGCCTGGTCGAGCTCGGTCTCCGCGGCGGCGAGGATGCGCTCCTCCTCCTCGAAGTCCAGGACGGTGTCGTGGTGGGCGCCGAGGTAGGCGTCGATCACGCGGGGGTCGCTCATCACCGAGTCGGGCGGGCCCTCGGCGATGATCCTGCCCTGGGCCATCACGATCACCCAGTCGGAGATGTCGCGGACCATGTCCATGTCGTGCTCCACGAAGAGGACCGTGCGGCCCTCGTCGCGCAGCGCCTTCACGTGACCCAGCAGCGACTGCTTGAGGGCCGGGTTCACCCCGGCCATCGGCTCGTCGAGCATCACCAGCTCGGGGTCCGCCATCAGGGCGCGGGCCATCTCCAGCAGCTTGCGCTGCCCACCGGAGAGCGAGCCGGCGAAGTCCTCGCGCTTCTTGATCAGCAGGAACCGCTCGAGCAGGGCGTCGGCCCGCTTCGTGTTGGCCTCCTCCTGCGAGCGCCAGAGCGGGGCGAACATCGCCTTGAACAGGTTCTCCCCGGACTGGCCGGTGGCGCCGACGCGCATGTTCTCGATCACCGTGAGCTTGGAGAGCACCTTGGTCAGCTGGAAGGTGCGCACCATCCCCAGCCGGGCCACCCGGTAGGCGGGCACCTTCGCCAGGCTCTTGCCGTTGAAGGCCCACTCGCCCGAGTCCGGCCGGTCGAAGCCGGTCAGCAGGTTGAAGAACGTGGTCTTCCCGGCGCCGTTCGGGCCGATCAGGGCGGTGATCGCGCCGCGCTGGATCTCGACGTGGTCGACGTCCACCGCGGTCAGGCCACCGAAGGTGCGGACCACGTGCGAGGCCGTGAGGATCGGGTCCGGCTTGGCCGCGCCCGGCTCGTGCTCGACCCCGACGAACATCTCGCGCGGCGTCAGCCTGCCGCCCGGGGGCACCGGGGCCCCGGCGTCCTTGGTCATGTCAGCGGCCATCGATCGCCAGCTCCCTTCGGTCCCCGAAGATCCCCTGGGGCCTGTAGATCATCAGCAGCATCAGTGCCAGGCCCATGAAGATGAAGCGCATCAGGCTGGCCTGGTTCTCGGTCATGATCCAGTCCGGGATCAGGTCGTTGCGGGTGGCCTGCTCGAAGAACACGTCGAGGAAGGTGAGCAGGAACCAGAAGATGATCGAGCCGACCACCGGTCCCAGCACCCGCGCCGCCCCGCCGAGCAGGAGCACGGTGTAGGCGAAGAACGTGATGTCGGTGGCGAAGAACGACGGGTTGATCGCCGCGCTGCGCAGGGCGGTGATGAAGCCGGCGAGAGCTCCGAAGAGTCCGCCGATCACCAGGGCCTGCATCTTGTACGCGTAGACGTTCTTGCCGAGGCTGCGTACGGCGTCCTCGTCCTCGCGCACCGACTTCAGCACGCGTCCCCAGGGACTGCGCATCAGCAGCCACACCACCAGGCAGGACAGGGCGACCAGGGTCCACCCGACCAGCATCACCCACGCGTCGTTGGCGCGCCAGGTGACCAGGCCGGGGATGCCGACCTCGTCGCTGAAGGGGTTCAGCGAGCGGAACGCCTGACTGAAGCCGGTCAGGCCGTCCTGGCCTCCGAAGTACTCCATCAGCGTCACCGAGCCGACCGTCTGGCGGATCATCTCCGCGGCGGCGATGGTGACGATGGCCAGGTAGTCGGCGCGCAGGCGCAGGGTGGGGATGCCGAGCAGGAGAGCCAGCAGGACCGTGAGCAGCAGGCCCACCACGATGCCGAGCCAGAACGGCAGGCCCCAGGTGGACACGATGGAGGCCATCGCATAGCCGCCGACGGCCATGAAGCCGGCCTGGCCGAAGTTGAGCAGTCCGGTGTAGCCGAAGTGCACGTTGAGGCCGATGGCGGCCAGGCAGTAGATGATCGCCGAGGGCCCCAGGCCCTGTTGGAGCGACCGGCTGATCAGGTCGAGTACGTCCACGGTGTGCTCCTAGCCGATTCGCTGTGCCCGGCCGAGGAGGCCTTGGGGACGGAACATCAAGACCACGATCAGGACGGCCATCGCGCCGACGAACTTCAGCTCGGCGGGGATGAACAGCGTCGAGACCTCGATGAAGATGCCGATGATGAACGCGCCGAGCATGGCTCCCCAGATGGTGCCCAGGCCGCCCAGCACGGTGGCCGCGAAGACCAGCAGCAGGATCTTGAAGCCGAGCTGATAGTCGAAGCCCTGGGTCAGCCCGAGCAGGGCGCCGGACAGCGCGGCCAGCGCCGCTCCGCCGGTCCAGACCACGGCGATCACGCGCTGCACGTTGATCCCCGAGGAGGCCGACAGCGCCGGGTTGTCGGCGACCGCCCGGGTCGCCTTGCCGGTGCGGGTGTACTGCAGCAGCAGCGAGACCGCGACGAGCACGAGGAGTCCGACGACCATCACGATCGCGTCCTTGGGCGTGAGCAGGATCGGACCGATCTCCCACGGCTGGACTGCGGAGAACTGCGAGTAGTTGTGGTTCTGGCCGCCCGCGAAGTACTGGAAGATGTTGCGCAGGAAGATCGACAGGCCGATGCTCACGATCATCATCGCGATCACGCCGGTGCCGCGCATCCGCAGCGGCTTCCACAGCGCCTTGTCGTTGAGCAGGCCGAAGAGGCCGCCGACCACGAACGCGGTGATCACCGCGACGACCACCGTCACGTCGGTGCCGAACACCCGGATCGCGCCGGGCAGCTGGTCCACGGCGTAGGCGACCAGCGCCCCGAACGTGATCAGCTCGCCGTGGGCGAAGTTCGTCAGGCCGGTGGTGCCGAAGATCATCGAGAGGCCGAGTGCGGCCATCGCCAGCAGTACCGAGAAGACGATTCCGCCGACGGCCAGCTGCAGGCCCTGGGTGAGCGTGCCCGCGTTCTCGGGCAGCGCGTCGCCCACCGGGAAGGCCACGTACACGTCCGAGTCGAGCTGGATCTGCTGCTCGAGCTCGACCTGGTCGGGGTCGCGCAGGTCCGAGCCCTCGGGGAGGGTGTCGGTGTCGATCTTGATGACGTAGGTCTGGCCCAGGTTGGTGATCGCCGTGCCGGGCAGGGCCACGTCGAAGATGCCGGACTCGTCGGTCGTGGTCTCACCCACCACGGTGCCCTCGCTGTCCTCGACGGTGATCGAGACGTCGGGGACCGGGCTCGCCGGCTGGTCGCGGGTGTCGGTGAGGCAGCCCTTGATGTGGATCGTGTCGTCGTCGCGCGGCGGGGGCTGGACGCAGGTCTTCGTGTCCTCGGCCTGGGCTGCGCCTGCCCCGGGCCCGAGGATCGCCAGCAGGGCGATCGCCAGTGCGCCGAGCACGGCCACCCACGGAGCGCGCGGCGCGGCCGTGAGGAGAGGTGAGCGGGGGTGCATGGGCCTCCTGTCGCAAGGACAGACTCGAACGTGGTGCGGTGACTCCGACGACTGCGTCGCTGGACCGACCGACTCACCGCACGGCCGGGTGGCCGGGGTTTGGGGGAACACAGTAGGGCCGCAGGGCCCGTCGTGGGGGTCCGCGCGGCAACAATGGGATTACAGATGTGCTCGCACTCCGCGCGCGACGCGCCGCGGCGTCAGCGCGCCAGCACCACCAGCTGGGTGAGCGCCGGTGCCAGCAGCAGCGCCGGCAGCAGGTCGGCGACCGGGATCTCGCGGATCCGCAGCAGGCGCAGCGCGACCCCCACCAGCAGCAGGCCGCCGACCGCGGAGATCGCGGCCAGGTGCGCGTCGGGGAGCACCTCGCCGATGCCGACGCCGGCGAGGGTGAGACCACCCTGGACGACGACGATCGTGACGATGCTGGCGCCCACCCCCCAGCCGAACGACGCCGCGAAGGCGAGGGCCGCGAAGCCGTCCAGGGCGGACTTGAGGAAGAGCTGGTCGGCGCCGTTGCCCAGCCCGTCGTTCAGCGAGCCCAGGATCGTCAACGGTCCGGTGCAGAAGAGCAGCGAGGCGGCCACGAACCCCTCGACGAAGCGCTGGCGCTCACCCGAGTCGCTGCTCGCCCGCAGCCGCCGCTGCAGCCAGCTGCCGAGCTGCTCGACACGCTGCTCCAGGCGCATCGCCGACCCCCAGATGCCGCCGGCGAGCAGTGCGGCGAGCACGATCAGCAGGGGAGCGTTGTCGCCGACCGCCGAGCTGAGGGCCCCGTCGAGCACGGCGAGGGCGGTGGTGGCGGCGATGAGCAGCGTGACCAGGCCGAGGCCGTCGGTGACCACGTCGCGGGTGCGGGCCGGCAGCCGGTTGCCGAGCAGGACCCCGAGCAGGGTCCCGAGCGCGACGGCGAGCACGTTGACCACGGTGCCGATTCCGACGAACACGGGACTCCTCTGTCAGCGAAGGTGGCCTGAGCGTAGTGTGATCGCCCGGACTGCACTCGGGGGAGGTTGGCGTGGTCTTATTTCCCTTGAGGCAGCAGACCGTGGTGTCTGCGCGGACCGAACCCCAGGAGGCGCTGCGATGACACGGTCGACCGTGATCCTGCGTGATGCGACACCGGCGGATGCAGTCGCGCTGGCCGAGCTGTGGGCCGACACCCTGCGCCGCGGCGAGCGCGTCGAGCGCGCCGCCGACCTCGACGTGCTGCTCGCCCGGGCGGCGGCCGACCCCGACTTGCGCATCGTCGTCGCGGAGTGCGAGGGGCACCTCGCCGGCGGCGTCCACCTGCAGGCCACCACGCTGTCGGCGCTGAACCTCGAGCCGGTCGTGCAGGCGCTCTCGCCCCAGGTGTTCCCCGAGTTCCGCCGCCGCGGCGTCGGCCGGGCGCTGATGGAGGCCGCGGTCGTCTTCGCCGAGGAGAAGGGGATCTCGCACATCGCCACCGCGTCGTTCAGCAGCTCGCGCGACGCCAACCGATTCATGGCCCGCCTCGCGTTCGCCCCCCAGGCGGTGCTGCGCATCGCCCCCACCGCCGCGGCCCGCGCCAAGCTGACCGCCCAGCGGCCGGCGTTCGCCCGGACCACGACGAACCGCCCGCTGGGCCAGCTGCTGGCCGCGCGACGCTCGATGCGCCGCTCCGAGGTCACCCAGGGCTGAGCGCCGCGCGCGAATCGGCGACGCGCTCGGCCGCCGACGTGCACAGCCGTGCCGGGCTCAGCCGTTGAGGCGCTCGGTCGGGATCAGCGCGCAGGTGATGCGCGAGGTGCAGATCCGCTTGCCGCGCTCGTCGCTGACCACGATCTCGTAGGCGGTGCTGGTCCGGCCCAGGTGGATCGCGGTGGCCACGGCGGTCACCGTCCCGGAGGTCGCGGAGCGGTGGTGGGTGGCGTTGATGTCGACGCCCACCGCCAGCCGGTCCGGGTACGCGTGGATGGCCGAGCCGATCGAGCCCAGGGTCTCGGCGAGCACCACCGAAGCGCCGCCGTGCAGCAGGCCGTACGGCTGGGTGTTGCCCTCGACGGGCATGGTGGCCACCACCCGCTCGGCGGAGACCTCCTGCAGCTCGATGCCCATCTTGTCGTTGAGGCCGCCCATGCCGTGCGGCATGGAGGCGAGGTAGGCGTGCACGTCGAGGTGGCCGTCGGCGTCGGGCGCGGGCTGGGCGGGGGGAGTGGCGTGGCTCATGGCCGCCATTGTGGCCGACCCCATCGTCGCCGGGAGCGGGGGTGGTCCCCGATAGAGTCGGCGGGTGCCCGAGATCGCCCCTTCGCCCGACGCCCCCGCCGACCGTCCGCGGCTGCTGCTGCTCGACGGCCACTCCCTGGCCTACCGCGCGTTCTTCGCGTTGCCGGTGGAGAACTTCTCCACCAGCACCGGCCAGCACACCAACGCGGTCTACGGCTTCACCTCGATGCTCATCAACGTGCTGCGCGACGAGGAGCCGACCCACGTCGGGGTCGCCTTCGACAAGTCGCGCCAGACCTTCCGCCTCGAGGAGTACCCGGAGTACAAGGCCAAGCGGAACAAGACCCCCGACGAGTTCAAGAGCCAGCTCCCGCTGATCCAGGAGGTGCTGGACGCGCTGCACATCCCGCACATGGAGCTCGACGGCTACGAGGCCGACGACATCATCGCGACGCTGACCACCCAGGCGGTGGCGCAGGGCTTCGAGGTGCTGATCCTCACCGGCGACCGCGACTCCCTGCAGCTGGTCGGACCGACCTCCACCGTGCTGTACCCGATGCGTGGCGTGAGCGAGCTGGCCCGGATGACGCCGGAGGCGGTCCAGGACAAGTACGGCCTGCCGCCGCACCGCTACCCCGAGCTGGCGGCGCTGGTCGGTGAGGACTCCGACAACCTGCCCGGGATCCCGGGCGTGGGCCCGAAGACGGCCGCGAAGTGGATCAACACCTACGACGGCCTCGACAACGTCATCGCCCGCGCCGACGAGGTCAAGGGCAAGGCCGGCGAGAGCCTGCGCGCCCACCTGGGCGACGTGATCCGCAACCGTCACCTCAACCGCCTGGTCTGCGACCTCGCCCTGCCGGCGTCGCCCACCGACCTGCTGCGTCGTCCCTGGGACCGTCAGCAGGTGCACACCCTCTTCGACGGCCTGGAGTTCCGGGTCCTGCGCGACCGGCTCTTCGAGACCCTCGAGTCCGAGGAGCTGGTCGAGGAGGGCGGCTTCGAGCTCGACGGCAGCAGGCTAGCCCCCGGCGAGGTGGCCGGCTGGCTCGAGGCGCACGGGCGCGCCACGGACGGGGCGCGGGTCGGCGTCGCCGTACAGGGCAGCTGGCGTGCCGGGACCGGGGAGATCTGGTCGGTGGCGCTGGCCGCCTCCGACGGCACGGCCGCCTGGGTGGACACCGCCGCGCTGAGCCCCGAGGACGACGCCGCGCTGGCGGCGTGGTTCGCCGACGCCGAGGTCGCGAAGGTCCTGCACGACGCCAAGGGGCCGATGCTCGCCCTGGCCGCACGCGGCTGGCCGCTGCGCGGCCTGGTCAGCGACACCGCGCTCGCGGCGTACCTGGTCCGCCCCGACCAGCGCTCCTACGATCTCGCCGACCTCACCCTGCGCTACCTGCGCCGCGAGCTGCGCCAGGAGTCCGCCGACAGCGGTCAGCTCAGCTTCGACAGCGTCGACGACACCGGCGCCTCCGACACCGCGATGCTGCACGCCCGGGCGGTGCTCGACCTGGCCGAGGCGCTGGACGAGG
The DNA here is from genome assembly GCF_059766615.1 of Nocardioides sp. Z43_10. NCBI lineage: Bacteria > Bacillati > Actinomycetota > Actinomycetes > Propionibacteriales > Nocardioidaceae > Nocardioides > Nocardioides sp. Z43_10. The sequence goes on from NZ_JCBAJY010000007.1 coordinate 180,217, forward strand.
CCGTCGAGGAGCACGGCGGGACGCGCCTGCTCGCCGAGGTCGAGCTGCCCCTGGTCGACCGGCTCGCGGCGATGGAGCAGACCGGCATCGCCGTCGACGTCGAGCACCTGGAGAGCCTGGAGTCGCACTTCGGCGACGAGGTGCGCACGGCGGCGCAGGACGCCTACGACGTCATCGGCAAGGAGATCAACCTCGGCTCTCCCAAGCAGCTGCAGGTGGTGCTCTTCGACGAGCTGAACATGCCGAAGACCAAGCGCACGAAGACCGGCTACACCACCGACGCCGACGCGCTGCAGCAGCTGTTCGAGAAGACCGAGCACCCGTTCCTGCAGCACCTGCTGCGCCACCGCGACGTGATCCGGCTGCGCCAGACGGTGGAGGGGCTGCTCAAGACGGTGGCCTCGGACGGGCGCATCCACACCACGTTCAACCAGATGATCGCGGCCACCGGCCGGCTCTCCAGCACCGACCCGAACCTGCAGAACATCCCGGTGCGCACCGAGGAGGGGCGGCGCATCCGCGAGGCGTTCGTGGTCGGCGAGGGCTACGACTGCCTGCTGACGGCCGACTACAGCCAGATCGAGATGCGGATCATGGCGCACCTGTCCGAGGACGAGCTGCTCATCGAGGCGTTCCGCTCGGGTCAGGACTTCCACTCCATCACCGCCGCGCGGGTCTTCGACGTCGAGCCGGACGCGGTCGGGCCCGAGATGCGCGCCAAGATCAAGGCGATGAACTACGGCCTGGCCTACGGCCTCTCGGCCTACGGGCTGGCCCAGCAGCTGCGGATCCGGCCCGGCGAGGCCCAGGGCCTGATGGACGAGTACTTCGAGACCTTCGGCGGGGTGCGCGACTACCTCGGCGGCATCGTCGACGAGGCACGGCGCTCGGGCTTCACCGAGACGATCATGGGGCGCCGTCGCTACCTGCCCGACCTGACTAGCGACAACCGCCAGCGCCGCGAGATGGCCGAGCGGATGGCGCTCAACGCGCCGATCCAGGGCTCGGCCGCCGACCTGATCAAGGTCGCGATGCTCAACGTCGACGCCGCCCTCGCCGAGCAGGGGCTGCGCTCGCGGATGTTGCTGCAGGTCCACGACGAGCTCGTGCTCGAGGTGGCGCCCGGCGAGCGCGAGAGCCTGGAGGCGCTGGTGCGCGAGCAGATGGGCCGCGCCGCGGACCTGACCGTGCCGCTGGACGTGTCGGTGGGCACCGGACGCAGCTGGCACGAGGCGGCTCACTGAGCGGGGCGGCTCACTGAGAGGGTGGCTCAGTGAGCGCGCTGCTCACTGGGTGGGCGGCGCGTCAGCCGACTCCGGCGCGTTGCGGCGGCGCAGGTTGACGGCGAGGAGCATCGCCAGCAGCAGCACGTCGGCGCCGACCACCACCGCGAGCAGGGCGCCGAGACCGGTGGTGGACAGGCCGGCCGCGACCAGGACCGCCAGCGCCGCCCAGACCAGGTAGACCGAGCGCTGCCCCTGGCGGGCCAGCACGGCGTAGACGAGGAGCTGGAGCATGGACAGCACCGTGCCCAGCACCGAGAAGAGCCACAGCCGTGACTCGACGTCGGCGTAGTCCACCCCGCCGACGAAGACCATCGCCAGCCCGGGCAGGAGCGCGACAGCCAGCGTGCACAGGGCACCCAGCGCGGCCACCAGTCCCAGGCTGCGGGTCAGCGCCCGGCGACGCTCGTGCGGCGAGGACATCTCGGGGAAGGCCACCACCACGACGAACTGGGGCAGGAACAGCACGGCCTTGGTGAGGATCAGACCGCCGGCGTACAGGCCGGCGTCGTGGTCGTCGAGCACGTTGCGCGCCACCACCACGTCGATGTTGGACAGGGCGTAGAACGCCAGCAGCGCCTGGGAGTTGTGCACGGTCTCGCGCACCACCGCGCCGGCCGCGTGGAGGCTGCTGCGCCCGCCGGTCCGGCGACCGCGCAGGACGTACCAGCCGACCAGCACCGGGGCGACGGCCCCGAGGGTCACGCCGAGCATCGCGCTGGTCGCGCTCGGCTGCCACAGGATCAGGGCGATGCCGAGGAGCAGGCGCGGAACGCCGCTGGCGACGTACATCAGGGCCAGCGGGAACCAGCGCCGCTCGCCCTGGAGGATCCCGGCCTGGCCGCCCATCAGCGTGAGCGGTACCGCGGCCACCGCGACCAGCATCGCGGTGGGCAGGTGGTCCAGGCGCAGGACCAGGTTGACCACCGGTGAGAGCACCAGCATCACGACGCCGAGCGCGATCGCGCCGCGCACGGTCACCCGCATGATCACGTCCTCGATCTGCGCGACGTGCTCGGGGTCGGCGGAGATCCGGCGCGCGGCCGTGGCCTGCAGCCCGAGCTGGACCACGCTGACCACGAGCAGGGTGGCCATCAACCCGGCGAGCGCGCCGTAGGAACGGGGCCCGAGGAGGCGAGCGGCCAGCATCGTGAAGCCGTAGGTGGCGAGGTTCATCACCGCCATCGCGACGGCGATGGAGCCGCCGCTGCGCATGAACGCCCCCACATTGCGCCTGGTGTTCACCACGGGCCGGAGTGTGTCACAGGACCCCGGCGCCACCGCGTCCGGACGACTCCCAGCGGTGGCACGCCCGGCCCTCTACAGTGGGTCCCCACATGAGCGTCCGAAAGCCCTGGCACCCGAGTTCCTGGTGGTGCCTCTTCGTCTATGTCGTGCTCGGTCTCTCGATCTTCATCGAGCAGTTCGGCTCCACCACGTCGGACACCAGGCTCGACCTGACCGGCAACCCGAGCGGCTTCCTGCAGTCGAGCTTCTCGCTGTGGAATCCCCGGGTCTCGCTGGGCGAGCTGCAGAACCAGGCCTACGGCTACCTCTTCCCCCAGGGGCTGTACTTCGCGGGCCTCGACGCGCTGGGGCTTCCGGACTGGTTCTCCCAGCGGCTCTGGTCCCTGCTGGTGCTGGTCCTGGCCTGCGAGGGAATGCGCTGGCTGTGCCGCGCCATGTCGCTGCCGCCCGGCGCCGCGGCGCTGGCGGGCCTCTTCTACGGGCTGAGCCCGCGTATCGTCTCCGAGCTCGGGGTGCGCTCGGCAGAGATCCTGCCGACCGCGGTCGTGCCGTGGGCGATGCTTCCCGTGGTGCTGGTGGCCACCCACCGGATGGGGCCCAAGTCCGGTGCGATCCTCTCCGCGGCGGCGTTCGCCACCGCCGGCGGGGTCAACGGGACCGCGACCGCCGCCGTGCTGCCGGTGGTGGCGATCTTCGTGCTGTGGGCGGTGCTGCGCGGCCGCACCCGCTGGACCTTCCTGCTGTGGTGGGGAGGCGCGATCGCGGCGGTCAGCCTGTGGTGGGCCGTCTCCCTGCTCACCCTCGGGCAGTACAGCCCGGCCTTCTTCGACTACGTCGAGGACGCTCCGACCACGACGTCCACGGCAGGCTTCGCCTCCTCGCTGCGCGGGGGGAGCAACTGGGTCAACTACATCGTCGTCGCGGGACGTCCCTGGTGGCCGGCCGGCTGGGAGGTCTCCTTCAACCCCTGGATCGTGTTGGCGAGCGGGGCGCTGGCGGCACTGGGCCTGCTGGGGCTCAGCCGGTACCGGGGCGCCTATCGCATGCCCCTGGTGCTGTCCGCCGCGCTCGGACTGATCTGCCTGACCTTGGCGCACACCGGGACGGGGTCGGGCTGGCTGAACCCCGTCGTGCAGGACCTGCTCGACGGCGCGCTGGCCCCGCTGCGCAACGTCCACAAGGTGGACGCGGTGCTGCGTGTCCCGTTGGCCTTCGGCGTCGGGGTGATCGCCGGCGAGCTGATCGCGGCGCTTCCACGTCGACGACCCCGCCCCAGCACGGGGCGAACCGTGCTGGCAGGGGCCCTGTGCCTGGCCATGGTGGCGTCCCTGACCGCGATGGCGTGGCCGATCGTGCGCGGAGAGACCAGGACACCGGGCTGGCGCGCGGTCCCGTCGTACTGGACCGAGGCATCGGACTACCTCGATGAGCGTCGTGACCAGGGCGCGGCCTGGGTGGTGCCCGGGGCCGGCTTCGGTATCCAGTCGTGGGGCTGGACCATGGAGGAGCCTCTTCAGGTGCTGGGCACGGCGCCGTGGGTGACCCGATCTCAGGTCCCGCTCACCCCCGCCGCGTCCATCCGGATGATGACGTGGCTCGAGGAGCTGCTCGAGACCGGCACCGGCTCGCCGTACCTGGGCACCATCCTGCAGCGGGTCGGGATCGGGCGCATCGTCGTTCGCCACGACCTCGACCAGGAGCTGTCCGAGGCGCCGCTCTCGTCGATGGTGGCGATCGCGCTCGCACGCTCTCGTGGCATCACGCGTGCCGCGCACTTCGGTGCCGGCGACCTCGGACCGATGGTCGAGATCTTCGAGGTCGACGGCGGCGCCCCGGCGCGCTACCAGCTGCGCGACGCCGACGACGCGGTGACCGTGACCAGCAGCGTCGAGGACGCCCTGGCCGCAGTGGGCGCGGGCCTGGTGGACGACGACCAGGCGGTGATGGTGCAGGGCGACACCGGCTGGGACGAGCAGGCCGAGGTCGTGGCCGACGGCTATCGCCTCAGGGAGAGGAACTTCGGGCGGGTCCACGACGCGGAGAGCGCCGTGATGACCCCGCAGGACCCGGTCCAGATCGGCCGGGTCGTGGGCAACTATCCCGCCGCCGACGGGGCCGAGCCCGTGATCGCGCGCTACCGCGGCTTCGGCGGCATCGTCGCCTCGACCTCGAGCGGCTACGCCCAGGTGTTGGGCCCCGTCCGCCCCGAGGTGGCGCCGTTCGCGGCGCTGGACGGGGACCTCACCACCCAATGGCAGTCCGGGTACCTCGTGGAGGCGACCGACCAATGGCTGGAGCTCGACCTGGGGCGCAAGCGGACGGTGCCCTCGATCACGGTGACCTCGCCACTCGACGATCCCGCGTCCAACGCGGTCACCCGGTGGGGTGTCCGGGCCGGTGGCCGGGTGTTCTCCGCAGAGGCCGACCCGATCACCGGGATCACCCGCATCGACCTGGACGGCGTGCGGGCTCGGACCGTGCGCCTGGAGGTCGACGCCGTGGCCAGGCCCGACTCCAGTGCGCCGGTCGGGGTGGCGGAGATCGAGGTCCCGGGTGTGGTCTTCGACCGGACCCTCGAGATGCCGGCGGACCGGGCGCGGGGGGACGCGAGCTACCTGTTCAGGGCTCGTCCCGAGACCCGCTCCTGCATCACGACGCTGCTCAACGCGGACTGCTCGCTCTTCCGCGGGCGGGGCAGCGAGGAGTCCGGGGGGATCGACCGGACCTTCGTGGTGCCCGAGCGGGGCACCTGGGAGATCAACGGGCTGGCCGTGGCCAGGTCGCGCCGGGGCACCGCCAACCTGTTGGAGCCGATGACCGGCCTCTCGGGCACGGGGACGTCGTGGTTCGAGTTCGAGCCCGCGGTGTCACCGCGGATGGCCTACGACGGGGACGTGTCGACTGCGTGGCTTGCTTCGCCGGCCGACCGGACTCCCACCCTCACGCTGACCTGGCCCAAGGCCCGCACCTTCGACCGGATCTCGGTGGACGCACCGCCCGCGCCGGGGCGGGCGCCGACGAGCGTCACGATCCGTGGTGGCGGACAGCGTCGGGTCGTCGACCTGACCGAGTTCGCGATCTTCGAGCCCCTCACGGCGAAGCGGCTGGAGATCACCTTCTCGCGTCCCGACGACGAGTCCGCGATCGCGCTGGGCGCCTCGGAAGTGCGGTTGAGCGGCCCGGACGGTGCGCGGTCAGGTAGCGCGCCCGTCGACGGCGCGGTGCGCAGTGGTGCGGTCTGCGGCTGGGGACCGATCCTCGAGATCGACGGCCGGGAGTACCCGACCCAGGTCGACGGCTATCTGGGAGACGTCGTCTCGGGTGGGCAGCTCTCCGTGCAGCCGTGCGAGGGCCCGGTGCGGCTGACCCCGGGCGAGCACCGCGTCAAGCTGCGCTCGACCGAGCAGTTCCAACCGGTCTCCCTGCAGCTGCTGGCGCAGGATCGCAGGCGCACCGCGGTGTCGCCGACCAGGGATGTGGAGGTGCTGGACACCGGTTCGGTCCAGGACCGGATCAGGATCAGCGACGGACCCGAGGCGATCCTCTCCACCCCGAGGAACTTCAACGCGGGGTGGGTGGCGAGGGTCGACGGGCGAGAGCTGGAGCCCCTGCGGGTGGACGGCTGGTCGCAGGGCTGGCGTGTGCCCGAGGGCGTGCGTGGCGAGGTCGACATCACCTTCGCCCCCCAGCAGTCGTACCGGACGGGGCTCGTCGGCGGACTCGTGCTGTTGGCGGCCGTCCTCCTCGCAGCCCTGGTCGTACTCGTGCGGCACCTGGTGGCGCCCCGACCCGCGTCGGGCACGACGCGGCCGGGGCGCAGGAGGAGCAGCCGACGCCGCGGGCGCGGCAAGCGTGGCGGCGTCGCGGCCCTGGCGTGTGTGGCGATCGCAGCGGTGCTGGGCGGTCCGGCTGCACTGGGCGGTGCCCTGTTCGCGGTCGTCCTCGCCGGAGCCCCCCGCACGCGTCTGGCAGTGCTGGTGGCGGCCCTGTTCACGGGGGTCGTGATCGGGGCGGTCGCGGTGGCGAACGAGCCTGCCTACCCACCGGGCGTCGCTGACGTCTTCACCGGCTTCGGGGCGGCCCTCGCCCTCACCATCGCCGTGCTCCCGCTCGGATTCCGGCTTCGGCGTGCTCCCCTCGGCTAGGACCCTCGGCGGGCTCGTCACCGGCATCATCCTGGCGGTGGCGGTCCTGGGCCCGGTGCTGCTGCTCGAGGGCTACACCCTGCGCGGCGACATGGTCTTCGTCCCGCGCCAGCCGTGGAAGGACGCCTGGCTCGGGCTGGACGGCTCGGTGCCGCGTGCGGTGCCGATGGACGCGGTGATCTCGGTGCTGACCCAGGTGGTGCCGGGGTGGCTGGTGCAGCGGCTGCTGCTGGGGGGCGCTGTCGTGGCCGGGGTGCTCGGGGTGCACCGGATGCTCCCTGCGTATCCCTGGTACGCCCAGGCCGGGGCGAGCGTGCTCTTCGTGTGGAACCCCTGGGTGGCCGAGCGCCTGCTGATCGGCCAGTGGGCCACCGTGCTGGGCTACTGCCTGCTGCCGTGGGTGGTGCTGGCGGCCCTGGCGCTGCGTGAGGACGTACGGCGGGGGTGGCCCGCGCTGGCGCTGGCGCTGGCCCTCTCGGCCGTGGCGAGCCCGTCCTCGGGACTGATGGCCGGTCTCGTCGCCGGGGTGCTGCTTGCCGGTCGATGGGCCGCCTGCGCGGTGGCCGGTGGCCTCTGGCTGGCCACGAACCTGCCCTGGATCGTGCCGGGAGTGCTCGCGGTCTCGGCGGGTGCCGCCACCGGCGAGGGCTTCGAGGCGTTCGCCGCCCGTGGCGAGTCCTCGGCCGGGCTGCTCGCCAGCCTGCTCTCGCTCGGCGGCATCTGGAAGGGCTCGGTGCACCCGGTCGAGCGCACCAGCGCCCTGTTGGTGCTCATCTCGTGCGCGCTCACCGTGGTCGCCCTGCTCGGGCTGCGGCACGCGGCTCGCCGAGAGCCGCCCCGGGCGCTCGTAGCGCTGGGGGTCGTCGCGGCGGTGTCCTTCCTGGTGGCGCTGCTCGCGGCGGCTCCCGGGGGAGCGCAGCTGATGGGTCGGCTGGCCGAGTGGCTGCCCGGGCTGGCGATGCTGCGCGACTCGCACCGGTTCCTGGCTCCGGCGGTGCTGGTGCTGCTCCCCGGCCTCGCGGCGGCGCTGGTCTGGCTGCGCGAGCGCGCCGGACCCGGGAAGGAGGCGCTGCTGGGCGTCCTCGCCCTCATCGCCGTGCTCCCCGTGCTGCTGCTGCCGAGCCTGGCCTGGGGCGCCACCGGGGCCCTGGAGCCGGTGGACTACCCCCAGGAGTGGCACGACGTGGCGGCGATGCTGGAGCGGGAGGGGCCGGCCCGCACGGTGGTCCTGCCCTGGACCGGCAGCTACCGGGGGTTCGACTGGAACGAGCACCGCGCGGTGCTGGACCCCGCGCCGCGGTTCTTCCCCGGCGAGGTGCTGATCGACGACCGGGTGCTGCTCGGCGACGAGGTGATCGCCTCCGAGGACCCGGCGCTGGGGCGGATCGCCCAGGCTCTCGACGCCGCCGACCAGGCGGCCGCGCTGCGTGCGCAGGGCGTGCGCTGGGTGCTCATCGAGAAGGGGCACCGGATCGGGCGGCAGCCGGCGGGGGAGGTGGTCCACGACGGGCACGGACTCAGACTGATCGACCTCGGAAGACCGGAGCCGAATTCTCCGCCGGACTCTGCCCATCTGCCGGTCCTGGGCGCTATGTTACTCACTGGTCTGGTCGTTGGTGCGGCATTGGTCACACGACTGCGTCACACCAGGTAGTCTTCGGCCACTGAAATATGTTCTAGAGAGGATCCCCGTGATCAACAGTCTTATCGCCGCCGTCGCCGGCAGCGTCCTGGCCAGCGTCACGCTGGTCGGTGGAGTGAACCTCTACCAGTCCAGCGGCGAGAGCGAGCCCGTCTCCTCCTCCGAGCTCTACACCTACGCGGACGAGTAGACCTCCGCACCCGATGCGGGGCTTCGGCCCTCGCCCACCACACGACGCGACCGGGGGTCGCGCCGTCCCTGCTGCAACGGATGGGAGGGCCGTCACTTGCTGCAACTGATCATTCCTGCGTTCAACGAGGAGCACCGACTTCCGCGCACCCTGCGTGACCTGCGCAACTACGTGGCGGGCCGCAGCAGGATCCCGGGCGGGGTCGAGGTGATCGTCGTCGACAACGCCAGCACCGACGCCACGGCCGACCGGGCGCGTGCGGCGCACAGCCCCGCCCTGCCAGTGCGCGTGATCTCCTGCCCCACCCCGGGCAAGGGTGCCGCGGTGCGGGCGGGCGCCGCGGCCACCGACGCCGACCTCGTCGGCTTCATGGACGCCGACGGCGCCACCGCGCTCGAGGCCATCGACGAGGCCTGGCGCCTGCTGGCCGTGGGCGCGGACGTCGCCATCGGGTCGCGGGCGGTCAGCGGCTCGGTCACCCAGGCGCGTCACTCCTGGCTGCGTGAGCAGGGCGCCCTGGCCTATCGCCGGGTGGCGTCGCAGATCGTGCCGGGGGTGCAGGACACCCAGTGCGGCTTCAAGGTCATGCGCGGCGACCTCGCCCGCTCGGTGTTCTCCGAGGTGCGCACCACCGGCTTCTCCTTCGATGTCGAGCTTCTGGCCCGCGCCCGAGCCGGCGGGGCGAGGATCGCGGAGTTCCCGGTCGTGTGGACCGACGTACCCGGCTCCACCTTCGACCCGGCGCGAGACGGCGCGGGCTCGTTCCGCGACCTGGCGCTGATCGCCTGGCGTCTGCGCGACGTCCGCTCGGGTGCCCGGGTGGCCTCGCTCGTCCCGGCCGTCGCCGTCCCGGCGACCACCGCAGCCGAAGGCTGAGGTCCGAGGTGGTCACCGGCACCCGCGTCGCGGTCCTGAACTGGCGGGATCTGGGGCACGCCCTCGCGGGCGGCTCGGAGCGCTATGCCTGGGAGGCTGCTCGTGCGCTGCACGAGGAGGGCGCCCGGGTCGAGTTCGTGACCGCCCGCGAGCCGGGCGACCGCGCGGTCGAGGTCGTCGACGGCATCACGGTGCGCCGACGCGGTGGCCAGTTCACCTACTACTTCTGGGTGGTCTGGTACCTGCTCACCCGGCGACGCAGCCTGGACGTCGTCATCGACCCCGAGTGCGGGATCCCCTCCTTCGCGCCGCTGTTCGTGCGCCGCCGCACCGCGGTCGTGCTGGTCGTGCACCACGTCCATCTGCGTCAGTTCGACGCCTACTTCCCCCGACCGCTCGCACTCCTCGGCCGCTTCCTCGAGGGGTGGCTGATGCCGCGCGTCTACGCGCGCACCCGCACGGTGGCGGTCTCGGAGTCCACCCGCCAGGAGATGCGCGACCTGCTCGGCTTCCGCAGCGAGATCGAGATCCTCGCCAACGGCGCGAGCGTGCCCGCCGACGAGGCGGTCCATGTCGCGGACAAGGACCCGGACCGGCTCCTGGTGCTGGGCCGGCTGGTGCCGCACAAGCGGGTGGGGCTGGTGATCCGGGCCGTCCGGGCGCTGGCCCAGGAGCGGCCCGCCCTGCGCCTGGACATCTGCGGGCGCGGCCCCGAGGAGGAGTCGCTGCGCGCGCTGGTCGCCGAGCTCGGCCTCGAGGACCGGGTGACGCTGCACGGCTTCCTGCCCGAGGAGGAGAAGGCGACACTGCTGCGCCGCAGCGGGCTGCACGTGTGCGCCTCCGATCTCGAGGGCTGGGGGCAGGTCGTCGTCGAGGCGGCCGGGTACGGCGTGCCGACCGTGGCCCGCGACGTACCTGGACTGCGCGACTCGATCCGTCCCGGGCAGACCGGGTGGCTGGTCCCCGACATCCCGGGGGACTCCGATGCTCTGAGCCTCCGCATCACCGAGCAGCTGCGAGTGACCCTCGCCGAGCTCGACCAACCAGAGGTCCGCGCCCAGACGTTCAAGGCGTGCCGGGAGTGGGCCTCGACGTTCAGCTGGCACCGGATGCGTGCCGAGACCCGCCAGCTGGTCGCCGAGGAGCTCGCCCGGCGCCGCTGAGCGCCGCCACTGACCGTTCCCGGGCGTCGGACCCCGCCGCCCGCCATCTGACCACAACCAACGAAACGCCAAACGGCCCGCGAGTGGTTCGCGTGCCGCATGAGTGAGAGGGAACCACCCCCATGCGTCGAAAAATCGGCCCCATCCTCGTCGGATTGGGTGTCTTCCTCCTGGTGGCTGCCGCCCTGATGCGGTTCTACGCCTACCCGGCGCTCGCCGTCGCGCCGGACGACCAGAACTCCGTGACCAAGCTCGAGGCCGAGGGGGCCACGCTGTTCGACAGCGACCCCGAGGTGCTCGAGACGTTCACCACCGACCTCTCCGCCGTCAACCGCACGGTCAGCGACGCCGAGGCCACCAAGGACGCCCCCGAGGGCGTCCTGATCTACAGCGGCACGCAGTCGGTCTCCGACGGTGACGGCGTCGTCCGCTCGCGCAGCGCCGAGCGGGTCGCCTTCGACGAGGTCTCCGGGGCGGGCGTCGACTGCTGCGACACCTTCGAGGAGGCCGAGGAGGGCAAGGTCGAGGTCGTCACCCGCAAGGGCCAGGTGCTGAAGTTCCCCTTCGACACCCAGAAGGAGGACTACGACTTCTGGGACGGCGACCTCCGCGACGCCACCCCGGCCAAGTACGAGGGCGAGGAGGAGATCAAGGGCCTCAACACCTACAAGTTCGTCCAGACGATCCCCGAGACCGAGGTCGGCACCCGCTGGGTCCCGGGCTCGATCCTGAACTCCGACGAGGACACCGTCGAGGCGAACATCCTCTACCGCAACACCCGCACCATGTGGGTGGAGCCGGTGACCGGTGCCATCATCGACCGCACCGAGGACCAGCACAGCCAGCTCGAGTACGAGGGCGAGCTGCTCACCACCACCGAGGCCGTCCTGAACTACACCGACGACCAGGTGCAGGAGAACGTCGACGAGTACGGCAGCAAGGCGCTCCTGCTCGGCGGCATGCACGGCACGTTCCCGCTCGTGGCGCTGCTGCTCGGCCTGATCCTGATCGTCGCCGGCGTGCTCCTCGCCCGGCGCCAGGAGCAGGAGCCGGGGGAGAGCACCACCCACCGCGGAGACCCGGTCCCGCTCAACAAGTGATCCCGGGGCCGGTCCCGCAGGTCTGACCTGCGGGACCGGTCAGTCGGGCAGCGCGGCGTCGATGTGTGCGAGGAGCTCCTCGCACACGTCGGCGCCGTGTGTCTTTCCGCGCCCGCGCAGGGTGAGCGTGGTGCCGGCGTCGAGCACCGTCGCGCAGCCCAGCGAGATGCCCGATCCGCCGCCGGTGACCGGGTAGAACGCGAGGTCACGCACGCCGGGGGCCCGGATCTCGCCGAGGTGCGAGACCAGGACCGTGGAGCCCAGCCGTGCCGAGAGCAGGCGCAAGCCGAGACCCATCGCGCGGGCCAGCACAGGATGGCCGCCGCCCCCCGGCTCGGCCTCGGGCGCTGCTTCGCGCAGCCGTCGGCGTACCTCCTGGGGAGTGAGCCGCTCGACCTCGAGCAGGCGCAGCAGCGCGCTGCGATCGGCGATGACGAGGTCGTCGCCGGAGCGACGCGAGGCGCCCACCGCCACCGCGACGCGCCGCGTCGGCCTGCCCCGCTCGTCGTGGTACGCCGCCACGCCGGTGGCCGCGGCCACGACCAGGTCGGCGACCCGGGGTGAGCCGGGGCGTCGGCGCGCCACGCAGGTGTCGCCGGGGTGGCCCCGACGCCCGGAGCCGGGTGCGACCCGGGCCGGTGGGCGCACGGCCACCTCGGCGAGGCGGCGCAGGATCGCGGCCGCACCCCCCGGCGCCGCGGGACGCTCTCCGAGTCCCCGCGCGGAGCTGGTCATCTCGAGGCCGGTCAGCCGGTGCAGGAGGCCGAGCAGTCCCAGCCCGTCCACGTGCTGGTGGTGTGCCGCGACGACGATCGTGTCCTGGCTGACCCCGACCAGGGCGGGTCGAGCCGGCGCGGTGCTGAACCGGGCCACGAGCTCACCGGGATCCGCCGCCGTCTCCACGGGGGCGGGGCGCCAGCCGAGCTCGGCGGCGACGACCTCGAGCCGGGAGCGGACCTCGGCCACGTCCGGCGGGTCGACGAGGCGGGCGGCCAACACGACGTTCCACACCACGGTGGGATCGGCGACCCAGTGCGGGGGCTCCGGCGGTGGCTGGGGCGGCGTCATCGGGCGAGGTCGGCGATGTAGACGGCCGTGCCCGGGGTCAGCCGTCCGCGCACGCCCGACCAGCCGCCCCACACCCGCTCGTGCCCCTCGGGCCACTCCGGCTCGGCGATGTCGACGAGCACGAAACCGTGCCGGTGCAGGATCCGGACCCAGTCCCCGATGGTGCGGTGGTGCTCGACGTAGGAGACCCGCTCGGTCTCCGCGTCGACCTCGACGTAGGGGCGCCGGTCCCAGTAGGACTGCGAGGCGGTCAGGCCCGCCTCGCCGGGGTCGTCGGGGAACATCCAGCGGGTCGGGTGGGTGATGGAGAAGCTGAACCGGCCTCCCGGGCGCAGTACCCGGGCGACCTCGGCCACCGCGGTGTCGGCCTCGGCCACGAACTGCAGCGCACCGAAGGAGGAGAACACCACGTCGAAGGAGCCGGCGCGGAACGGCAGCGCCGTGGCGGTGCCGTGGATGTTGGCGACCGCGACACCACTGGACTCGTCGATGCGCCGGGAGTGCTGCAGTTGGCGGAAGGACAGGTCGAGCCCGACCGCCCAGGCCCCCTGGGCGATGGTCCACCGGGAGCACTGCCCGGCCCCGGAGCCGACCTCGAGCACGTCCTTGCCGGCCAGCGGGCCCAGGAACCCGGCCTCGTCCTCGGTGAGGCCCTCGGGGCCCCACACGAAGCCGACGTCGCCGAGGAACTCCCCGTGCGTGGACTGGTACTCGTCGGCGTAGGCGTCCCAGTCGCGCCGGTTGGCGCGCACCGAGTCGGACTCGGTGACGGGCTCGCGCTCCACCCGGATCGCCGGCTGCGGTGCCCAGGGGATCGGCCGGTCGCTCATCGGGGCTTCACGGCGCGGGCCACGATGCTGATCCCGGGCAGGTCGCGCACCGGCAGGAAGCGCTCGGTGGCGACCGCGAGGCGCAGCCCGGCGTTGACGAGGGGGTGCACCTCCTCCATCTCGCTGTCCCCGGTGTTGGAGCGGCGTCGTACCTGGGCGACGGGGCGCAGCAGCACGTTCCACGACATCACGTCGCGCACCTCGAACCCGGCCTTCTCCAGCAGCGCGGTCAGGTCGGCCTTCTCGTAGCGGCGCAGGTGACCCAGGGCGACGTCGTGGCCGCTCCACAGCTTCATGCTGCAGGGCACGGCGACCAGGGCCCGGCCTCCGGGGCGCAGCACCCGGAAGGTCTCGCGGGCCACGGCCTCGTCGTCGTCGACGTGCTCCCACATGTCGGTGGACATGACCAGGTCGACCGAGGCGTCGGCGAAGGGGAAGCGACGCGCGTCCGCGCGCACCACCGGCAGGTCGCGGGAGGCGGCGAGGGCGGCGGCGACGGGGGAGTACTCCAGGCCGGCCACCTGCCAGCCGAGGTCGCGCAGCACCGCGGTGTTGCCGCCCGAGCCGCAGCCGATGTCGAGGGCGCGCCCGGGGGGCAGCGGCGAGACCAGCCGCCGGACCAGCGCGCGTCGCTCGGCGTACCACCAGTGCCGCTCCTCGAGCGACGCCGACTTCCTGATCTCCTGCTCGTCCACCGTGCTCCTTCGCCGCGTCCGCCGGCGGCGGACGTCCTGGCGCAGACTTTACTGGCCCCGAAGGGGCGCCCGGTGGCGGTTGAGCGGAATCCGCTCCGCGCGCTCGCCGGGGCGTGTGAGGAGGGACGCGGCAATGCGCGCTCCGGGTTGGACGCGGCCCTCCCGCGCGCGTAGTCTCTAGCCTGCGCCGAGGTCTGCCTGGGTTCCAGACGGAGCGGACCCTCGCTCGCTATCAGCGCCGACGCCCTCCGGGGTGCCCGGCGCGTCACCGCGATAGTGAACAACTGACCTCATCAGCGCTCCCGCACGACCCCATCCATCCAAGGAAATCCTTCCCTTATGACGAGTAGCATCTCCATTCTTCCTGACTACGATGCGCCCCAGGTGGCCATCAACGACATCGGGTCGGAAGAAGACTTCCTCGCGGCGATCGACGCGACCATCAAGTACTTCAACGACGGTGACATCGTCGAGGGCACCATCGTGAAGGTCGACCGTGACGAGGTCCTCCTCGACATCGGTTACAAGACCGAAGGTGTCATCCCCTCCCGTGAGCTCTCGATCAAGCACGACGTCGACCCCTCCGAGGTCGTTTCCGTGGGCGACAAGGTCGAGGCCCTGGTCCTCCAGAAGGAGGACAAGGAGGGTCGCCTGATCCTGTCCAAGAAGCGCGCCCAGTACGAGCGCGCCTGGGGCACCATCGAGCAGGTCAAGGAGGAGGACGGCGTCGTCGAGGGCACCGTCATCGAGGTCGTCAAGGGCGGCCTCATCCTGGACATCGGCCTGCGCGGCTTCCTGCCCGCGTCGCTGGTGGAGATGCGCCGCGTCCGCGACCTGCAGCCCTACGTGGGCCAGACGCTCGAGGCGAAGATCATCGAGCTCGACAAGAACCGCAACAACGTCGTGCTCTCGCGTCGTGCGTGGCTCGAGCAGACCCAGTCCGAGGTTCGCCAGGGCTTCCTGACCCAGCTGCAGAAGGGCCAGATCCGCAAGGGCGTCGTGTCCTCGATCGTCAACTTCGGTGCGTTCGTGGACCTCGGCGGCGTCGACGGTCTGGTGCACGTCTCCGAGCTGTCCTGGAAGCACATCGACCACCCCTCCGAGGTCGTGGCCGTGGGCGACGAGGTCACCGTCGAGGTGCTCGACGTCGACATGGACCGCGAGCGTGTCTCCCTCTCGCTCAAGGCGACGCAGGAAGACCCGTGGCAGCACTTCGCCCGCACCCACCAGATCGGCCAGATCGTGCCGGGCAAGGTCACCAAGCTGGTGCCCTTCGGCTCGTTCGTCCGGGTCGAGGAGGGCATCGAGGGCCTGGTGCACATCTCCGAGCTCGCCGAGCGTCACGTCGAGATCCCCGAGCAGGTCGTGCAGGTCAACGACTCGGTCATGGTCAAGATCATCGACATCGACCTCGAGCGTCGCCGGATCTCGCTGTCGCTCAAGCAGGCCAACGAGACCGCAGCCGCGTCTGACTCCGAGGACTTCGACCCGACGCTCTACGGCATGACGGCGTCGTACGACGAGCAGGGCAACTACATCTACCCCGAGGGCTTCGACCCGGAGACCGGCGAGTGGCTCGAGGGCTACGACGAGCAGCGCGCCACGTGGGAAGAGCAGTACGCCAAGGCTCACGCCCGCTGGGAGGCCCACGTCAAGCAGCAGGCCGAGGCCAAGGTTGCCGAGGCGGAGGCCGGCGAGGCCACCTCGTACTCCAGTGGTTCCGAGGAGGTCGCCGAGGCCGAGACCGGCGGTTCGCTGGCTTCGGACGAGGCGCTCCAGGCGCTGCGCGAGAAGCTCACCGGCGGTCAGTGATCCACTGACCCCGGCCCGCGCCGTGACGGCGCGGACCTGAGCACGAGGGCGAGGGCCCCGTCCACCTCCGGGTGGGCGGGGCCCTCGTCCGTCAGCGGCCCAGGGCGGTCAGCGCCAGCCCGAGCAGGAGCCGGTCCCGGGCGTCGCCGAGGCTGCGTCCGGTCAGGCCCTCGATCTGGCGCATCCGGTAGATCACGGTGTTGCGGTGGCAGAACAGCGACTCCGCCGCGTGGGTCGGTGAGCCGTTGTGGGTCAGCAGTGCCGAGAGCGTCTCCAGCAGCACCTGCCCCTGCTGCGAGGGCAGCGCCAGGACCGGTCCCACGGTCTCGGCGACCAGCAGGTGGGCGACCTCCGGGCTGGCCCCCAGCAGGACCTCGGGCAGCCGCTCGGCGACCGAGACGACCCGCGCGGTGCCGCGGGGCAGCGTCCCCGAGGCCTTCTCGGCCAGCCGGTAGGCGGTGTGGATGCCGGCCAGCCCGTCCGGGCTCTGGGCCACGCCCACCCGCCCGGTGGCGCCGGGGGCGAGCAGGGCGACGAGGTCGCTGACCGTGAGCTCGCCCAGGGAGACGAGACCGAAGTTGATCTCGCCGCGAACCCGCCAGTACGACGTCAGGCCGCTGCGCTCGAGCCTGTCGTCGGCGGCGCGAAGGGGGCCGTCGAGCTGTCCGTCGAAGTGGCCGACCACGCAGGCGACGGCGTCGTCCGGGGTGAAGCCGAGCACCTCGCGCACCTCGGCCAGGAAGGCGGCGTCGTGGTTGCCTCCCTCGACGAGCCGCTCGAGGAGGTGCTCCTGGCGCCTGCGGTCCTGCCGCTCCAGGCGAGCGCTCTCCCGGCGGTAGGCGTCGATCAGCGTGGAGCTCTGCAGGTCCAGGGCCGACCAGATCCGCTGGCCGGCGGTGAGCAGCACGCTGTCGTCCTCGTCGAGCACGCCGCGGTCGCGCTGCTCGACCAGCGCCTCCCACAGGACCCGGGTGCCGAGCGTGTAGGCGTTGAGCACGTGCTCCAGGGGCACGCCCTGGGCCGCGCGCCGCCGGCCGGTGTCGCGCCACACGTGGATGGCGCCCTCGCCCGGCTCCGCGAGCCCGGCCATCGTCCGGATGCCGCGCCGCACGTGCTCACGGGTGCTGGCCCGGATGTCGGCACGCAGCTCCGGCTGGTCGGCGTACCAGTCCTTCTCCTTCTCCAGGAGCGTCAGGGTGATGTCGTCGGCGATCGCGTCCGCCCGATCCAGAAGCGTCGCCCAGGCGCTCTGGATCCGCTGCTTCAGGTCGGGCTCGCCTCCCCGGTGCCACGCGGGCAGCTGAGGGCGCGATGTGGCGGGCGTCACAGACATGGGCTTACGATTGCACGCTGCGCACAGGTCGCCAACCCCTCCTGGGGTGATTGGGGCGTCGCGCACGACGGATCTTGGGCGCTGAGCCCATATCGCCCGGTGGGCGCGGAGACCAAAGTGAGGGGCGTCACATTCGACGCCCCGCACGAGGTGCGGGGTTCTGCCCCAGGAGGCACCGATGGGAGCGAGCTCCTCGCCCGCGTCGCCGGTCCCGCCCACGTCCGTCCCTCCCGGCGAGCCGGTCTTCACCATGCGCGACGTGTCGGTGAACTTCGGCGGCGTGCACGCGCTGACCGGGGTCTCGCTCGAGGTGGCCGATCACCAGGTCCTCGGGGTGATCGGGCCCAACGGAGCGGGGAAGACCACCCTGTTCAACGTGGCGTGCGGGTTCGTGCGCCCCGACACCGGCCGGCTGGGCTGGCAGGGCCGGGACGTGACCGGGCTGCGTCCCCACCAGCTGGCCGGCCACGGGATCGCCCGGACCCTGCAGAGCCTCGGCCTCTTCGACCGGATGCCGGTGCTGGAGAACGTGATGGTCGGCGCCGGGCGGCACGCCCGCGGCGGGTTCTGGTCGGCCCTGGCCGGGGTGGGGCGGGGCCCGCGCGAGGACGCCGAGCTGGCCCACCACGCGATGGCGATCCTGACCGAGCTGGGCATCGCGGACTGCGCCTGGCGCTACCCCGCGAGCCTGCCCTACCCGGTGCGCAAGCGGGTCGCCCTGGCGCGTGCGCTGGTCACCCAGCCCCGCCTGCTGCTGCTCGACGAGCCGGCGAGCGGGCTCTCCCACGACGAGATGCAGGAGCTCGGCGAGCTGATCCGGGGGCTGACCGACCGGATGGCGGTGATGCTCGTGGAGCACCACATGGACCTGGTGATGAGCGTGTGCGACGACATCACCGTCCTGGACTTCGGCAAGGTCATCGCGCAGGGCGGGCCCGAGCAGGTTCGCCGCGATCCTGCGGTGCTCGCGGCGTACCTGGGCGACGAGGTGGCCCCCGACGAGGACGGCCCGGACCGCTCGGGCGACGCGACGGGCGAGGGGCGGGTCCGATGAGCGCCTTCGAGGTGCGTGGCCTGACCGCCCGCTACGGCGCGGTGACCGCGCTCGACGGGGTCTCCTTCGCGGCGCCGCAGGGCAAGATCACCGCCGTGCTCGGCGCCAACGGGGCGGGGAAGACGACGCTGCTGCGCGCCGCCTCGGGGCTGGTGCGCGCCGCGGGGGGCCAGGTGATCGTCGGCGGGGACGACGTGACCCGCAGGCCGGCCGAGCGGATGACCGACATCGGCGTCGCCCACGTGCCCGAGGGGCGCGGGGTGATCACCCAGCTGACCGTCGCCGAGAACCTGCGCCTGGGCGGCCTGCACCGGACCGAGGGCTCGGACCCGATCGAGGTGGAGCAGATCTACGAGCTGTTCCCGGTGCTGGGCGAGCGCCGCGGCGCGGTGGCCCACGTGCTCTCCGGAGGCGAGCGGCAGATGCTGGTGATCGGGCGGGCGATGATGGCCTCGCCGCGGGTGCTCCTGCTCGACGAGCCCTCGCTGGGCCTCGCGCCCCGCATCGTCGCCCAGATCTTCGCGCTGATCCGCGGCCTCGTCGAGAGCCAGGGGCTCACCGTCGTGCTGGTCGAGCAGAACGCGCGCAGCGCGCTGTCCATCGCCGATCGCGGCGTCATCCTCAACCTCGGCCGGGTCGTGGCCCACGACGATGCGGCCGTGCTGTCGGGTGACGAGCAGCTGCGCCACGCCTACCTCGGATTCTGAACGGGAGATCACGTGCAACAGCTCCTCACCACCTCGCTCACGGGCCTGACCCTGGGGGCGGTCTACGCCGCGTTCGCCCTGGCGCTGTGCCTGATCTGGCGCTCCACCCGGATCGTGAACTTCGCCCAGGCGCCGATGGCGATGGTCACCACCTACATCGCGCTGATGATCATCGACGCCGGCTACTCCTACTGGCTCGGCTTCGCCGCGGCCCTGGTCTGCGGGCTGGTCCTCGGTGCCGTCGTCGAGCGGGTGCTGGTGCGTCCGGTGGAGGGCAAGAACGAGATCAACGCGGTCATCCTCACCCTCGGCCTGTTCGTCGTGCTGCACTCGGGTGCGGCCCTGGTGTTCGGGTCGCGCTACCGGTCCTTCCCGGCGCCGTTCGGCATCCGCGGCTTCGAGGTCGGCGACACCACGCTGGCCATCACCGGGTTCGGCGTCTTCAGCATCGTCGCCGTCGCGGTGGTGCTGGTGCTGCTGGTGCTGCTCTTCCGCGGCACCGACCTCGGCCTGAAGATGCGGGCGTCCGCCTTCAACCCGGAGGTGGCACGGATCCTCGGGGTCAAGGTGGGGCAGATGCTCACCCTCGGCTGGGCCCTGGCCGCCGTCGTCGGCTCCCTCGCGGGACTGCTGATCGCCGGCGGGAGCCTGGTGCACCCGGCGTACATGGACTCCGTCGTGGTCTTCGGCTTCGTGGCTGCTGTCTTGGGCGGGCTGGACAGCCCGGTGGGCTCGGTCCTCGGCGGCATCCTGCTCGGCCTGTCGCTGAGCTTCGTCAGCGGGTACGCCGGCTCCGAGCTGGTGCCGCTGGCCGCCCTGATGATCCTGATCGCGGTGCTGCTGGTGCGCCCCGGTGGCCTCTTCTCCCACACCGTCGAGCGGAGGGTCTGACCATGACCGCCACCATCCCCGAGTCCACCAGCAAGCCGTCCAGCGCCCCGGCGCGCGACCGCCGGCTGCCGCGGCTGCGCGCCTGGTGGCGCCGCTCGGTGCTCGGTCGACACCTCGTCATCGCCGGGCTCGGCCTGCTCCTGGTGGTGGCCGTGCTGGAGAGCGTCGACCCGTTCCGGGCCGTCCAGCTGACCTCGATGGCCTACCTGGCCATCGCCGCCGGTGGGCTGACCGTGCTGACCGGCCTGAACGGCCAGCTCTCGCTGGGCCATGGCGCGTTCATGGCCATCGGCGCCTACACCGCCGCGCTGATGCTCAATGACGGCGAGCCGCCGGTTCCGCTGGTGGGAGTGCTGGTGGCCTCCACCCTGGTGGCGCTGCTCGTGGGCGCGGTGGTCGGCCTGGCCGCGGCCCGCCTGCACGGCCCCTACCTCGCCGGCGCCACCCTGGCCCTCGCGGTCGCCGTGCCCAGCACCGCGCTGTACTTCGACGACCTCGGTGGCGAGCAGGGGGTCACCGTGCTGGTGCCCCCGATCCCCGACTGGGTCCTGGACGCGTCCTTCTTCGTGCTCGGCACCGAGATCGACCGGACCCGCTACATCGCCTACATGGCCTGGGTCAGTCTGCTCGTCTGCTTCGTCCTGCTGGCCAACCTGAGCCGCAGCCGGGTCGGGCGCAGCTGGCGGGCGGTGCGCGACGACGACGTGGCCGCCGAGCTGGCCGGCATCCACCTGGGCCGGACCCGGGTCCTCGCCTTCCTGGTCAGCGCCGGGTGCGCGGGCCTAGCCGGCGCGGTGATGGCGATGGCCGTGCGCATCGCCGCGCCCAGCGGCTTCACGCTGACGCTGTCCCTGACCCTGCTCAGCGCGGTGGTGCTGGGCGGGCTCGGCAGCCTGACCGGGGCACTGATCGGCGCCGCGCTGATCACCTTCCTGCAGCCTCTGGTCACCGACCTCGGGCTGAGCGCGGGGCTGAGCGACGTCCGGGCCGCCGAGCTCGCCCCGTTGGTCTACGGCCTCACCACGATGGCCGTGATCCTCCTCGTCCCAGCCGGCATCGCCGGCACCGCCCGGATGGCCTGGCTGACCCGTCAGCAACGCCGTCCCTGAAGCCCCGACGCGCAGCTCCCATCACCCGAAGGAAGGCACCATCCATGAAGAGTCCGCACATCTCGAGGAACCGTGGCGCAGTGGCGCGCCGGAGTGTCCAGCTCGCCGCCGCGGTCACCGCCACCTCCCTGATCGCGGCCTGCGGCGCCGGCGGGCGTGAGGAGGGCGACGAGGGCAACGACGCCGGCTCGTCGGTCGGCGTCACCGCCGACACGATCAAGATCGGCGGGCACTACCCGCTGACCGGCGTGGCTGCCCCGGGCTACAGCGAGATCCCGACCGGTCACAAGGCCTACTACGACTTCGTCAACGCCAACGGCGGGATCAACGGCCGCCAGATCGAGTACCTGGTCAAGGACGACGCCTACAACCCCACCAACACCTCCACGGTCACCGACGAGCTGGTCCTGCAGGAGGAGATCTTCGGCATGGTGGCCGGCCTGGGCACGCCGACCCACAGCGCGGTGATCGACTTCCTCAACGGCGAGGAGGTGCCCGACCTGTTCGTCTCCAGCGGGTCGCTGGCCTGGGGTGACGACCCGGAGAAGTACCCGTGGAGCTTCGGCTGGCAGCCGGACTACGAGATCGAGGGCAAGATCATGGGGCAGTACGTCGCCGAGAACATGCCCGACGCCAAGGTGGGCCTGTTCCTCCAGGACGACGACTTCGGCGAGGACGGCGAGAAGGGCGCGCGCCAGTTCCTCGACGACCAGATCGTCGAGACCGTCTCCTACACGCCGGGCAACACCGACGTGGCTCCGCAGATCGCCAAGCTCAAGGCGGCCGGGGTCGACCTGGTGCTCGGCTTCAACGTGCCCTCCTACACCGCGCTGAGCCAGCTGGTGTCGATGAAGATCGGCTTCACGCCGACCTGGTTCTACAGCAACGTCGGCGCGGACCCGGCCCTGGTCGGCTCGCTGCTCGCGCGGTTCTCCGAGGGAGCGGTCAAGGACAGCGCCAGCCTGCTCGACGGCGTGATGACCACCGAGTACATCCCCGGCGTCGACGCCCCGGACGACCCGTGGATGCAGCTGTGGCAGAAGGTCTGGGACGAGCACGGCGAGGGTGAACTCACCAACTACGTGGTCTACGGCATGTCGCAGGCCTACACCTTCGTCCAGGCGCTCCAGGCGGCCGGGGACGACCTCACCCGCGAGCGCGTGGTGGAGGTCCTGGAGGAGGAGGGCGGCGACTTCGAGGGTCCGGCCCAGGCGCCCTTCCGCTACTCCGAGGACAGCCACCTCGGCATCTCCGGCATGGCCGTCGTCGAGCTCAAGGGCGGCAAGGCCGAGCCGCAGACGCCGGTGCTGGTCACCGACATCGGCGACGCCGAGATCACCGAGGACGAGTCGGCTGCCGGCGACGCGCCGCCGGAGAGCGGCCTGCCCGAGTAGTGCCGGCACCCGCGACCCGGGAGATCCTGTGACCCTGCTGAGCCTGGCCTCCGTCCTCGCCGAGCCGGCGCGCCGTACCCCGCACCACACCGCCGTGGTGGAGGGCGAGCTGCGTGTCGACTACGCGACGCTGTGGGAGGAGGCCAGGCGCAGCGCGGCCGCGCTGGTCGAGCGGGGCGTGGGGCCGGGCACCCGGGTCGCGCTGATGGCGCCGAACGTCGTCGACTTCGTGCGCACCTACTACGCCATCCTCGCCGCCGGGGGAGTCGTGGTCCCGATCCCGACCCTGCTCGGGCCCCAGGAGGCGACGTACCTGGTGCGACACAGTGGGGCCGGGCTGGTGCTCCATCACGCCTCCTTCGCGCAGATCGCCGAGCAGGCCGCGCACGAGGCCGGAGCGGTGGCCCTCGCGGTCGAGGGGCTCGGTGCCGGGTGCGAGCCGCTGCCGGCGGCCGCGCCGCGGGAGGCCGAGGACCCAGCGGTGATCTTCTACACCAGCGGCACCACCGGGCGACCCAAGGGCGCGGTGCTCACCCACCTGAACCTGGTGCTGAACGCGACCGCCAACGCCTTCGACGCCAACCCGTTCCTGCGCGAGGACGTGGTGATGGGCTGCCTGCCGTTGTTCCACACCTTCGGGCAGTCGGTGTCGATGAACTCGGCCTTCCGGGTCGGGGCCACGCTGCTGCTGCAGCCGCGCTTCGACGCGGCGAGCGCGATCGAGCTGATGGTGCGTGAGCGGGCCACGCTGTTCTTCGGGGTGCCGACGATGTACGTCCAGCTCCTGCAGGCCGCCCGCGAGCTGCTCGGTGCGGGCCCCGGGGCGCAGCTGCCCACCCTGCGCGACTGCGTCTCGGGCGGCGCCTCGCTGCCGGTGGCGGTCCTGGAGGAGTTCGAGAAGGTCTTCGCCACTCGGGTCTTCGAGGGCTACGGGCTCTCGGAGACGTCCCCGACGGCCACCGTCAACCAGCCCTGGTTCGGCACCCGACCGGGCACCGTGGGCCATCCGATCTGGGGGGTGGAGGTCGAGATCGCCGAGGCCGACGTGGAGGCGCGCATCGAGCTGGTCGAGACCGGCCGGCTGGGGGAGATCGTGGTGCGCGGACACAACGTCTTCGCCGGCTACCTCGACGATCCCGAGGCCACCGCGGCCGCGATCGTGGACGGCTGGTTCCGCACCGGCGACATCGGTCGCAAGGACGACGACGGGTTCGTGGAGGTCGTGGATCGCAAGAAGGACCTGATCATCCGCGGCGGGTTCAACGTCTATCCGCGCGAGGTCGAGGAGGTCCTGGCGCGCCACCCGGCGGTCGCCCAGGTGGCGGTCATCGGCCTGCCCGACCTCGAGCGCGGGGAGGAGGTCTGTGCGGTGGTCGTGGCGCTTCCCGGCGCCGCGCTGGACGCCGAGGAGCTGCGGGCCTGGTCGCGGGAGCGGCTCGCCGGCCACAAGTACCCGCGCCGGGTCGAGGTGGTCTCCGAGCTGCCGCTGGGGCCGAGCCACAAGGTGCTCAAGCGGGAGCTGCGCCGCCGGCTGAGCGACGCCGAGGGCTGAGCGACGCGGTCAGCGGCTGAGCCCTTCGCTGCGGGTCTCCACGCGATGCGAGCCGGGTGGCGGCAGCCCGCCGCGGCTGTCACGCCGTACGGCGTGGGCGGTGCCGAGAGCGGTCAGCAGGGACAGGATGATCAGGATCGCCAGGAAGGTCATGGCAGAAAGTCTGCGCTGCGTGGGTTCCTGCCACGAGTGGCAGGAATGACATTGCTCGTTGATTATCTGCCATCCCCGGGGCAGACTCTGCTCATGCGCAAGGTGGCGGTCCTGGTCCAGGACGGAGCCGAGCCGTTCGGGCTGGGCACGATCTGCGAGGTGTGGGCGGAGCCCTACCACCCCGAGGACGACAACCCCGTCTTCGAGTTCGTGGTGGCGGCGCCGCGCCCCGGGCGGGTCGCCGGCGCGTCGGGCTTCGACCTGTACGTGGAGAACGGGCTCGAGGCGGCCGCCGACGCCGACCTGGTCTGCGTGGTCCCGAAGCGGGACTTCCTCGCACCCTCCCCGGAGGTCGCCGAGGCCGTCGGCGCCGCGCACCGGCGCGGGGCGCTGGTGATGGCGCACTGCACCGGCACGTTCGTGCTGGGGGAGGCCGGGCTGCTGGACGGGCGGCGGTGCACGACGCACTGGCGCCACGTGGGCGCGCTCGTCGAGCGGCACCCGCTGGCCCGCGTCGACAAGGACGTCCTCTACGTCCAGGACGGGCGGGTCGTCACCGGAGCCGGGTCGGCCGCCGGGCTCGACGCCGCCCTGCACCTGATGCGCCAGCAGTTCGGCGCCCGCACCGCCGCCACGACGGCCCGCCGGATGGTGGTCCCGCCGCACCGCGACGGAGGCCAGGCCCAGTTCATCGCCTCGGCGGTGCCCGACTGCGACGCCGAGACCCTGGGGCCGCTGCTGAGCTGGATGGTGGAGCACCTCGCCGAGGACCTCAGCGTCGAGGCGCTGGCCCGCCGCTGCCACATGTCCGCGCGGACCTTCGCGCGCCGGTTCCGCGCCGAGACCGGCACCACCCCGCACAGCTGGGTGGTGGCGCGGCGCGTCCAGGCGGCCGAGGAGCTGCTCGAGGCCACCGACCATCCCGTGGACTGGGTGGCGGCCCAGGTCGGCTTCGGCAACGCCGCCGGGCTGCGCCACCACTTCACCCGGGTTCGCGGGCTGAGCCCACAGCGCTATCGCCGTTCGTTCCAGACCCCCGCCTGACCGGCTCTGCCGCCCCACCCGAGAGGGACCCATGCCCCAAACCCTGATCACCGTCCGCGGCAGCCACATCTCGCACCGGCCTCCCGAGCGGGCGACGGTCCGCCTGCGGGTCGGGCTCGAGGGGGCTGCCGCTCACCAGGTGTTCCAGGCGGTGGCCGACGCCTCGGCGGCGGTGTCCGCCGGGCTCGTCCGCCTGCACGACCCCGACGCCGGCCCCGTCACGTGGTGGTCCAGCGAACAGGTGCGGACCTGGGCGCAGCGCCCCTGGAACCAGGAGGGCAAGCAGCTGCCGATCGTCCACCATGCGCAGACCCACTTCCAGGCCAAGTTCCGCGACTTCGCCGCGCTCGGGCGCTGGGTGGGCGAGGTGGTCGAGATCGCCGGCGTGAGCGTGGCGGGCATCGACTGGGCCCTCACCGAGGCGCGCCGCGTCGAGCTGGCCGGCCGGGCCCGTGCCGCGGCGGTGCGCGACGCGGTCGACAAGGCGCAGTCCTACGCCGACGCGCTGGCCCTCGGCCCGGTGACGGTCGTCGCCATCGCCGATGCCGGCATGCTCGGCGAGGGGCTGCACCCGGTCTCGAGCGCCGGCGTCGCGATGAGCTCCCGGGCAGCGGCCGGGGGAGGCCCGGCGGACCTCAGCTTCACCCCCGAGGACATCGGCGTCTCGGCGGCGGTCGACGCGCGGTTCGTGGTGGGCTGAGGGGCCGGTACGACGGAGCGGGCGCGGCGGCGTACAGCGAGCGGTGCACCAGAGGCGCAGGTGACTGCAGAGACGGTGGGGGTAGTGCCGCCTGTCAACTACTGAACTTGTCGGGCGAAGTCTCGGCCGACAAGTTCAGCGTTCCCCGGTCGACCGGGGAAACCAGCCCCCGCGGCGTACGAAACCAGCACCCGGACGCACCCCACCAGCCCCCGCGGGCTACCGCTCAGCCCGGAGCCTGCGCGGCGTTCTCGGCCAGCTCGAGACGGCGCACCTTGCCGGTGGCGGTGCGGGGCAGGTCGGTGAGCAGGTGGTACTCCTTGGGGCGCTTGGCCGGGCCCAGCCGCTCACGCGCCCAGGCGTCCAGCTCGGCCACGGTGACCGAGCCGACGACGGCGGCGCAGACCCGGTGCCCCCAGACGTCGTCGGGTACGCCGTACACGGCGACGTCCTCGACGCCGGGCAGCTCGCGCAGCGCGTTCTCGACCTCCAGGGGGTAGACGTTGACCCCGCCGGTGATGACCAGGTCCTCGCGCCGGCCGTCCAGCCACAGGTAGCCGTCGTCGTCCATCCGGCCGAGATCGCCGACGGAGAAGGCGGGGCCGTGGGGGGTGGTGCGCCACGCGGCCGCGGTCTTCTCCGGGGCACCGAGGTAGCTGAACCGGGCGTGCTCGGGGACCACGCACCAGATCGTCCCGTCCGGGTCCACGGTGAGCAGGCGACCCGGCCGGGCCCGCCCCACGGTGCCGGGTCGCTCGAGCCACTCCTCGCTGCGGCACGCGGTGAACTGGCCCTCGGTCGAGCCGTAGAACTCCCAGGTCGAGCCGGCCGGGAACAGGTCGATCAGCCGGTGCTTGATCGCCGGCGGGCACGGCGCGCCGGCATGCGCGACGAGCCGGAAGCACGACAGGTCGGGGACGCCGACCTCCGCCCAGTGGGCGAAGAGCCGCTGCAGGTGCGCCGGGACGCAGAACATCGTGGTGGGGCGCTCGGTGCGGATCGCCTCGGTGACGGCGGCGGCGTCGAAGGGGCCGGGCACCACCAGCCGCCCGCCGGCCAGGCGGGTGCCCATCGCGAAGCGGATCGGCGCGGAGTGGTGCAGGGGACTGAGCACCAGGTTGACGTCGTCGGCGCGGAAGCCCCACAGGTCGCGCTCCTCGGCGACCAGCGCCGCGGCGCGCTCCTGGTCGAGCAGGCCCGAGTCGACCGCCTTGGGGGAGCCGGTGGTGCCGCTGGTGACGTGCATCGGGCGCCCCAGCGGCAACCCCGGCGCCCCGGCCGCCGAGCCGGCCGTCGAGCTGGGTGCCGAGCCGAGCAACGACTCGAGCAGCGGCGCGAGCTGGTCGGGGGAGTCGAGAACGACCGCCGGGTGCAGGTCGGCCAGCAGCCGTCGGCGCTCGTACGCCGTGAGTCGGGGATCGAGCGGCACCGGGAAGACCCCGGCCGCCAGCAGCGCGAGCACCAGCTCGACGTAGTCCGCCGAGCCGGGCACCAGGAGGGCCACCCTGTCCCCGGGCGCCAGGTGCGGCACCCCGCCCCCGGTCTCCAGCGTCTGCCCGCCCCCTGCGTCCTCGCTCACGGCGCCATCCTCTCAAACCGCGCCCCCTCACGACCGCGCCGGCGGGCTGGGATACTGCCCGCGTGACGATTCGAGTGGGGCTCACCGGCGGCATCGCGTCGGGCAAGAGCACGGTGTCGGCGATCCTGCGAGAGCTCGGAGCGGTGGTGATCGACGCCGACCAGCTGGCGCGCGAAGTGGTCGCCCCGGGGACCGAGGGGCTGGAGGAGATCGTGGCCGCCTTCGGCGAGCAGGTGCTGACCGCGGACGGCGAGCTGGACCGCCCCGCGATGGGCGCGCTCGTCTTCGCCGACGAGGACCGGCGTCGGGCCCTCGAGGCGATCATCCACCCGCGGGTGCGGGCGCGCAGCGCGGAGATCGAGGCCGCCGCGCCGCCCGACGCGGTGGTCGTGCACGACATCCCGCTGCTCGCCGAGAGCGCGATGGCGGGCACCTTCGACGCGGTCGTCGTGGTCGACGTACCGCAGGAGGTGCAGCTGGACCGGATGGTCTCCCTGCGCGCGATGTCGCCCGAGGATGCCCGGGCCCGGATCGCGGCGCAGGCCACCCGCGAGCAGCGCCGGGAGATCGCCACGCACCTGGTCGACAACACCGGAACACGCGAAGACCTCCGTCACCGGGTGACGGAGGTCTTCGAGAGCGTGCGTCGGATGAGCTGAGGAGGCCCGGCCCGGTGCCGCGGTCAGGCAGCCAGGTCGGGGTCGGCGAAGCCCCGCAGCTTCTGCAGCGCCTCGCGCTCGAGCTGGCGCACCCGCTCGGCGGAGATGCCGTGCCGCGCGCCGATGTCGGCGAGCTTGTGCTGGCGACCGTCGACCAGGCCGTAGCGCGAGCGGATGATGTCGGCGGCGCGCTCGTCGAGCAGCTCCACCAGCCGGTTCAACCGGTCGCGGGCCTCGGTGTCGAGCACCTCCAGGTCGGGGCTCGGCGTGGTCTCCTGGGCCATCAGGTCACCCAGCGAGGTGTCGCCGTCCTCGTCGACGGGAGTGTCCAGGCTGACGTGCTCGCGCCCCCACGCCATCAGGTCCAGGACACGGTCGACGTCCATGCCGAGCTCCTCGGCGATCTCGTGCGGCTCGGGGTCGCGGCCGAGCTGACGCTCGAGCGTGCGACGGGCGCCGCCCACCTGGTTGAGCTCCTCGACCACGTGGACGGGGAGCCGGACCACGCGCGCCTGCTGCGCGATGCCGCGGGTGATCGCCTGGCGCACCCACCAAGTGGCGTAGGTGGAGAACTTGTAGCCCTTGGCGTAGTCGAACTTCTCGACCGCGCGGATCAGGCCGGTGTTGCCCTCCTGGATCAGGTCGAGCATCGGCATCTGCGCGCGGCCGTACTTGCGGGCGATGGAGACGACGAGTCGCAGGTTGGCGGTGATGAAGGTCTGGACGGCACGCTGGCCCTCCTCGGCGAGCCACTCGAGCTCCGCCTGGGTGGCCGACATCGGGGCGCCGCCCTTGCGCCGACCCACCCGGCCCTCCTTGAGCAGGTGCTCGGCGAGCAGGCCGGCCTCGATCGTCTTGGACAGGTCGACCTCGGTGACCGCGTCGAGCAGCGGCGTGCGGGCGATCTCGTCCAGGTACAGACCGACGCTGTCGCGACCCTCGATCTCGCGCGCTCCGGTCGCCCGGGTTGCAGTGCTGGTAGCCATGAGCCCTCCTCATCAGGTGGGTACCCGTCCCGCGGGATACCCACACTTTCTGCAACTCATCCGTCACCGGGTCGATTCCCGGATTGGTGCTGCGTACACCCTGTAACGACGAGTGGGTTTGCCGAGGAGTTGCCGGCCAGGCTGGTTCTCAGGGACTTCTCAGGGCCGGCGCGCTCTTCTCAGGCCCGGACCACGGTTTTCGAGCATCGGTGCGAAGCGCGGGCTCAGCTGTCCGCGAGCCCCATCCGGTCCAGGATCCAGGCCAGCGAGAAGGCCCGGTCGTGCCAGGACTTATAGCGTCCCGAGACCCCGCCGTGGCCGGCGCTCATCTCGGTGCGCAGGCAGAAGTCGCGCCGTCCGGTCGCGGTGGCCCGCAGCCTGGCGATCCACTTGGCCGGCTCGACGTAGAGGACGCGGGTGTCGTTGAGCGAGGTCTCGGCCAGGATCGGCGGGTAGTCGACCGCGGCCACGTTGTCGTACGGCGCGTAGCCGCGCATGTAGGCGTAGACCTCCGGGTCGGCCTCGGGGTTGCCCCACTCGTCGTACTCGGTGACGGTCAGCGGGAGCGTCGCGTCGAGCATGCTGGTGAGCGCGTCGACGAAGGGCACGCTGGCGACGACGCCGCCGAAGAGCTCCGGGGCCTGGTTGACGACCGCCCCCATCAGCAGCCCGCCGGCGCTGCCGCCCTCGGCGACCAGCCGCTGCGGCGTCGTCCAGCCGGTGTCGACCAGGTGGCGGGCGCAGGCGATGAAGTCGCCGAAGGTGTTCTGCTTGTGCAGCAGCTTGCCCTCGTCGTACCAGCCGCGTCCCATCTCCCCGCCTCCGCGCACGTGCGCGATCGCGAACGCCGCGCCTCGGTCCAGCAGGGAGAGCCGGCCGATCGAGAAGTAGGGGTCGACCGAGTGCTCGTAGGCGCCGTAGCCGTAGAGCAGCACCGGGACGGGACCGTCGGCGCGGGCCCCGCGGCGGCAGACCAGCGAGATCGGCACCCGGGCGCCGTCCTCGGCCTCGGCCCACAGCCGGTGCTCCTCGTAGTCGTCGGGGTCGTAGCCGCCGAGCACGGGGGTACGACGCAGCAGCGTGAGGCTGCGCTCGCGCACGTCGTAGTCGTAGACCGAGGGCGGCACGGCCATCGTCGTGTAGCCCAGTCGCACGGTGGGCTGCGCGAAGTTGGGGTTGCCCCCCGCCCCGACGGTGTAGACCGCCTCGTCGAAGCCGATCAGGTAGTCCTCGCCCAGCCCCTGCTCGGCGGTGTCGTCGAGCTCGATGATGCGCAGCTGGGTGAGCCCCTCGCTGCGCTGGTGGACGACCAGGTGGCCGGCGAAGGCGTCGACGTCCTCGAGCCGGGTGGCCGGGTCGTGGGCGATCAGCGGGACCCAGGACTCCGCCGGGGTGGGACGGATCGGGGCGCGGCCCAGCTCGAAGTCGGGGCCGGTGGCGTTGTGCATCACCAGGAAGACGTCCTCCCCGCCGATCACCGCATGCTCCAGGGAGTACTCCAGGCCCTCGCGCCGCTCGCAGAAGACCTCGAAGCCGCGCTCGGGGTGCTCGGTGTCGAGGAAGCGGTACTCCGAGGTGGTCTTGGAGCCCGAGGCGATCATCAGGAACCGGTCGGTGCGGGTGCGGCCGACCCCGACCCAGAACCGCCCGTCGGTCTCGTGGTGCACCAGCTCGTCGTCGGCCTGGGTGGTGCCCAGGCGGTGGCGCCAGATCTTGTCGGCGCGCCAGGTCTCGTCGACGGTCGTGTAGTAGAGCTCGCTCCCGTCGCGCGACCAGGTGACGCCGCCGAGGACGCCGGTGATCTCGTCGGGCAGCAGCTCACCGGTGGCGATCTCCTTGACCCGCACCGTGTAGCGCTCATCGCCCACGGTGTCGCTCGACCAGGCGATCAGCGTGTCGTCGGGGCTGACCGCCGAGCCGCCGAGGGAGAAGAACTCGTGGCCCTCGGCCAGCTCGTTGAGGTCCAGCAGGCGCTCCTCGCCCGGCAGGGCCGGCTGGTCGGCGGCGCAGTCCTCGACCGGCTGGGGCGGGGTCCAGTCGTCCTCGGCGACGACCGGAACCCGGCACGACGCGCCGTACTCCTTGCCCTCGAACGAGCGGCCGTAGTACCAGTAGCCACGCCGGCGGGTGGGCACCGACAGGTCGGTCTCCAGGGTGCGGGAGCGGATCTCCTCGAAGATCGTCTCCCGCAGGCCCGCCAGGTGGGCGGTACGGCGCTCGGTCCAGGCGTTCTCGGCCTCGAGGTAGGCGGTGACCTCGGGGGAGTCCTTCTCGCGCAGCCACTCGTAGTCGTCGACGCGGGTGTCGCCGTGCACCGTGGTCTCGACCGGCCGGCGCTCGGCGAGGGGAGCGGAGTCGGCTCCGCTCGCCGCGCCGCCCGGCGATCCGTGGACCGGTGCGGCGGGCGGGTGCTGTTCGGTGCGGGAGGACTCCATGGCGCAGACGATAACGACGTGGCCCTGATCGCCCTCAGCTGCCGTCGTCGGTGCCCGGGGGTGCGAGGCCGGCCGGGTCATCGTCGGTCGACTCCGCCGTGGGTCGTTGCGCCGTCAGCTCGGGGTCGTCGGCGCGGAAGGAGCGCACCGGCCCGGGCCCGGTCTCGGCGGTCTCGAAGCGGACGGTGACCACCCCGCGTCCCGAGCCCCACACCCAGCCGGGGCCGTGCACGGCGTGCACGACGTCCATCCCCGGAGCCCAGGTCTGCTGCCGGGAGGTCTCGGGCAGCACGATCTCCTGCTCGGGCTCCTCCTCCTGGCCGACCTCCCCGAAGAGGTCCTCCTGCACCCAGTCGGCCAGCCCCGAGACCCCCACGCCGAGCAGGCGGACGCCGTCGGAGACGTCGAGGCCGGCGAGCAGCGCACGGACGGTGCGGGCCAGGACCACGGGGTTGTCGGTGGGGGAGGCCAGGGTCGAGGAGCGGCTGAGCGTGGTGAAGTCGTGCAGGCGCACCTTCAGCGACACCGTGCGCCCCGAGAGGCCGTTCTTGCGCAGCCGGGCGGCCACGTCGCCGGCCTGGCGGGTGAGCAGCCCCTCCATCAGCCGGCGATCGGTGAGGTCGGTGTCGTAGGTGCCCTCGACGCTCACCGACTTGGCCTCGCGGTCGGCCGTCACCGGGCGGTCGTCGCGGGCCCGGGCCATCGCGTACAGGCCGTGGCCGTGTGCGTTGCCGACCAGCCGGACCAGCTCGTCGAGGGGGAGCTGCTCCAGCTCGGCGACGGTGTTCACCCCGACTCGCCGCAGCCGCTCGACGGTGGCCGGGCCGACCCCGGGCAGCACCCGCACGTGCATGGGCCGCAGCAGCTCCTGCTCGGTGCCCGGAGGCACGACCACGAGCCCGTCGGGCTTGTCGAGGTCGCTGGCGATCTTGGCGAGCAGCTTGGAGGTGGCCACGCCGACGGAGGCGGTGATGCCTCCGGTCGCCTCCCGGACCCGCTCGCGGAGCTCCTCGGCGAGCTCGGTCACCGTGGCCACGGAGCAGTCGGACAGCCCGGCCTGCTCGAGGTCGACGAACGCCTCGTCCAGCGAGAGCGGCTCGACCAGGGGGGAGACCGCGCGCAGCAGCGCCATCACGGTGTCGCTGGTGGCGCGGTAGGCGTGGAAGCGGCCGCTGAGGTAGGCGGCGTGCGGGCACCGGGACCGGGCCTCCCGGGTGCTCATCGCCGAGCGCACCCCGAAGCGCCGCGCCTCGTAGGAGGCGGTGGACACCACCCCGCGCCCGCCCACGCCCCCCACCACGACGGGCTTGCCGCGCAGTGAGGGCTTGTCGCGCTGCTCGACCGAGGCGAAGAACGCGTCGAGGTCGAGGTGCAGGACGGAGGCCTCCTGACGCATCACGAGCTCCGGTCACCGGCCATGGGCGGCAAACTACCTGGCGCCGCCCCCAGCCCGGTCAGCGTGCACAGGGTCTGACTCCACGGCGCTTCTCCACAGGCGGGACGGGGCCGGGTGAGGAGTCGGAGCCCCGGGGCAGGAGGCAGCCATGACCTCCTCGACCCGCTACACCGCGCAGACGCCCGACGACCTGCTCGCCCTGGTCCCCGTCGTCCTCGGCTTCGTCCCCCACGGCTCGGTGGTGATGCTGACCTTCGCGGCCTCGAGCGCCGAGCGTGCGCGGCCCGCGAGCGCCGCTCAGCCCACCCACCCCTTCCACGCGCGGATCGACCTGCCCGACGCGCAGGACCCGGGGCAGGTCGACGAGGTGGTCGCCGCCCTGCTCGACCCGGTGCTGCGCCACCGGTTGGCACGCGTCGCGTTCGTGCTCTACACCGACGCCGCCGGTGACGCCGCCCGGGTCGCCGACGCGCTGTGCGTCCGCTTCGCCTCGGCCGGCATCGAGGTGCTGGAGGTGCTGCGCGCGGACGGCCGGCGCTGGTTCCCGATGCTGCCGGGCCGGCCGCCGGCCACCTACGCGGGCATCCCCTACGACGTCTCGGCGCACCCGTTCCTGGTGCGCTCGGTGCTCCAGGGGCAGGTGACCCACGCCTCCCGGGCGGAGCTGGCCGACACCCTCGCGCCCGCGCAGGTGCTCGACCCCGGAGCCCTGGCGCCGGCGCTGGCGACCCTCGAGCGGCTGGGGGAGCCGGGCCAGCTCGCCGCCGAGGCCGCCTGGCTGCGGGCGACGTTGCGCCGCCACCTCGAGCAGCGCTCGACCCCCGACGACGCGGAGGCCGCCCGGATCCTCGCCGGGGTCCGCGAGATCGAGCTGCGCGACGTGGCCTGGTCGCTGATGGACCAGCGCGGCGCCACGCGCCACGTCGAGCTGTGGACGGGGCTGCTGCGCCGCGCTCCCGAGGCGCTCGCGGCGCCGGCCGGCGGATTGCTGGCCTTCGCGGCATGGCTGTCGGGGCACGGCGCGCTCGCCTGGTGCGCGGTCGACCGCTGCACCGCGGTCGAGCCGGACTACCGGCTGGCCGGGTACGTGGCGCAGGCGCTCATCCACGCCGTACCGCCCTCGGCCTGGGAGCCGCCGGCGGCCGTGGGGCTGGCCGCCTTCGACCCTGTGTGACGGCACACCTCCGCGGTTGGCGGCCGTCAGGGTGGGTACGACGTGCGCATGACACGCACCCTGGGCATCGAGGAGGAGCTGCTGCTGGTGGACCCGGAGACGCGGGAGGTCACCGCCCGCTCGCACCGGGTGATGAAGCACCGGCGCGAGCACCCGGAGCACCCGCTGGTCCCCGCCGCGGCGACGGCCACCGGCGACCTCGACCAGGAGCTGTTCCTGCACCAGGTCGAGACCCACACCGATCCCGTCGTCGAGCTGGACCGGGCCCTGGAGCAGGTGGTCGCCGCCCGGCGTACCGCAGGTCGCGCCGCGCGCGCCGCGCAGGCGGTCGCGGTGGCGGCCGGCACGCTGCCCTTCAGCGCCGGGCCGTCCCGGGTCACGCCCGAGGACCGCTACCGCTCGATCGTGGACACCTTCGGCGCGGTGGGACGCACCGGCGGCACCTGCGGCATGCACGTCCACGTGGCGGTGGACTCCGACGAGGAGGGCGTCGCGGTCCTGGACCGGATCCGGCCGTGGCTGCCGGTGCTGCTCGCGGTGAGCGCCAACTCGCCCTACGCCGACGGCGCGGACAGCGGCTACGCCTCGTGGCGGGCCCAGGTCTGGGGACGGTGGCCGACCGCCGGGCCCGCGGAGCCGTTCGGCAGCGCCGCGCGCTACCGGGAGGTCACCGCCCGGCTCCAGGCCTACGGCGCCGCGCTCGACCCGGGGATGCTCTACTTCGACGCCCGGCTCAGCGCGGCGCACCCGACGGTCGAGATCCGGGTCGCCGACGTGTGCACCGACCCCCTCGACACGGGGCTGGTCGCCGCCTTGGCCCGCGCCCTGGTGGAGACCGCGGCCCGGGAGTGGCACGAGCAGCGCCCGGCGCCGTCGTGGCGCAGCGACCTGCTGAGAGCCGCACACTGGCGGGCCTCGCGCGACGGGACCGCCGGCTCGCTGGTGCATCCGCTCCAGGGCGTGCTGGCACCCGCCCGGGAGGTGCTCGAGTCGCTGGCCGAGGCGGTCGCCCCGGCCCTGGCCGAGGCGGGCGACGCGTCGTTCGTGGCGACCGGGATCGAGCGGGTCCTCGCCGTGGGCGGCGCGGCGCGCCAGCGGGCGGCGTTCGAGCGCGCGGGCGACCTGGCAGCCGTGGTCGACGACCTCGTCGCACGCACCGAGTCCTCGTGGTCTGACTAAGGTTCGCTCATGGGTGAAGAGGTCGAAGCACAGGAGTTCTCCCGCACCGACCGCACGCGGTACCGGGAGAAGGTGCGGCGCTGTCTGGACGTCTTCGCGCGGATGCTGCGCGAGGAGCGCTTCGACACCGACGACCCGATGACCGGGCTGGAGGTGGAGCTCAACCTCGTCGACGAGGCCGGGGACCCGGCGATGAAGAACGCCGAGGCGCTCGCGGTGATCGCCGACCCCGACTTCCAGACCGAGCTCGGGCAGTTCAACGTCGAGATCAACGTGCCGCCGGCCCGCCTGCGCGAGGGGGGCCTGGCCACCTTCGAGTCCCACCTGCGCAGCAGCCTCAACGCGGCCGAGAGCCGGTCGTCCTCGGTGGGGGCCCACCTGGTGATGATCGGGATCCTGCCCACCCTGGCCGAGGGGCACATGGGCCCCGGCGCGTTGAGCGCGAACCCTCGCTACCGGCTGCTGAGCGACCAGATCCTGCACGCCCGCGGGGAGGACATCGAGATCTCGATCGCCGGCGCCGAGCGGCTGCGCACGACGTCGGAGACGATCATGCCGGAGGCGGCCTGCACGAGCACCCAGTTCCACGTGCAGACGTCTCCCGACCAGTTCGCGGCCTACTGGAACGCCTCGCAGGCGATCGCCTCGGTGCAGCTCGCGATCGGCGCCAACTCGCCGTACCTGCTGGGCAAGGAGCTGTGGCGCGAGACCCGGATCCCGCTCTTCGAGCAGGCCACCGAGACCCGCAGCGACGAGCTCAAGGCCCAGGGGGTCCGGCCGCGGGTCTGGTTCGGGGAGCGCTGGATCACCTCGGTCTTCGACCTCTTCGAGGAGAACGTGCGGTTCTTCCCCGCGCTGCTGCCGATCACCGCGCCCGAGGACCCGCTGGAGGTCCTGGAGCAGGGCGGCGTGCCCCACCTGGGCGAGCTGCGGCTGCACAACGGGACCGTCTACCGCTGGAACCGCCCGGTCTACGACGTGGCCAACGGGGTCCCCCACCTGCGCGTCGAGAACCGCGTGCTGGCGGCCGGGCCCACGATCGCGGACACGATGGCCAACGCGGCGTTCTACTTCGGTCTGGTCCGCGCGCTGGCCGAGGGGGAGCGGCCGCTGTGGTCGCAGATGTCGTTCAGCGCGGCGGAGGAGAACTTCCACGTCGCCGCCCGGCAGGGCATCGAGGCGCAGCTCTACTGGCCCGGGGTGGGCCAGGTGGGGGCCGCCGAGCTGACCCTGCGCCGACTGCTGCCGCTAGCCGACCACGGGCTCCAGGCGTGGGGAGTGGAGGCCGCCGAGCGCGACCGGCTGCTGGGGATCATCGAGCAGCGCTGCCTGCTCGGCAGCAACGGAGCGGAGTGGTTCGTGCGGCGGATGCGGCAGGAGGGCCCGCGCATCGACCGGTACGACGCCCTGCGCTCGTCCCTGCGCGACTACCGCGAGCGGATGCACACCAACGACCCGGTGCACACCTGGGAGTAGCCGCCTCAGCGCTGACGGAGCCGGACCCACTCGCGCCGCACGCCGGTGCGCGCGTCGCGCCACCCCCGCCGGGTGACGATCACCAGCGGCAGCGTGAGCCCGCACTCGAGCGCCGCCCCCTCGGTGGCGCCCAGCCAGGCGGCGTCCTCGTCGTGCACCGTCAGCTCGCCGCACCGGGTGAGCCAGAGCGCGGGGGCCGAGCCGTGGCGCAGCGCGCGGTCGAGCAGGGCCACCACCAGGTCCGTGCGCAGCGCCGCGTCGAGCTCGGGGGTGGGCGGGGCGACCAGGGACTCCCGGGCCCCGCCGGGCGTGCCCGCGTGCAGGGCGGGCGCGAACTGCCGCCGCCCGCGGGTGAGCACGTTCAGCTCCGCCACGGCCGCGCGCCAGCGAGCCCGCTCGCCGGCGGGCACCGGCTCGTGCAGGGCGCCGTCCGCCCGGACCGTGTCTGCCGCCAGGGGGTGGGGGAGCGGCGGCGGGTCCACCCGTGCAGCCTGCCGCAACCCGGGGTGTCGCGCTCAGAGTCCTCCACAACCCATGCCCTCCTGCACGGGATCGGCTACGGTGCCAACGACGCCCGGTTCGCGGCGTCGTGTCTCGTACGAGGAGGGTCCATGGGGACCGTGGTGGTGGGTTACGTGCCCAAGCCGGAGGGCGAGGCCGCTCTGGAGAAGGCGATCGCCGAGGCCGAGTTGCGGGGCCTCAAGCTCGTCGTCGTCAACTCGCACCGCGGCGGGCACGAGTTCGACCGGGAGGCGCCGCAGGTCGAGACCGAGCTCGCGTCGGTGCGCGCGCGCCTGGACGACTCCGGCGTCGAGTACGACCTGCGCCAGCTGGTGCGTGGCTTCGAGCCGGCCGAGGACCTGATCAGCATCGCGGAGGCCAGCTCCGCCGAGCTCATCGTCATCGGACTGCGCCGGCGCTCGCCGGTCGGCAAGCTGATCCTCGGCAGCAACGCCCAGCGGGTGCTGCTCGACGCGCACTGCCCGGTGCTGGCGGTGAAGGCCGACGCCTGACCCGCCGGGGTCGGTGCGCGATACTCACGCCATGGCTTTCCACATCACTGGCGAGTCCAGCAGCGACGCCGTGCTGGACGAGTATCCGTTCGCGCTGCTGGCCGGGATGATGCTCGACCAGCAGTACCCGATGGAGCACGCGTTCCGCGGACCGGCGAAGGTGCTGGAGCGGTTCGGGTCGCTCGATCCGGGGCGCATCGCCGGCGCCGACCCCGAGGAGTTCGCCGCGCTGTGCGCGACCCCGCCCGCCGTACACCGCTTCCCGGGGTCGATGGCGGCTCGGCTGCAGGCGCTCGCCGCGCTGGTCGAGGAGCGCTACGACGGCGACGCCGCCCGGCTGTGGACCGAGGCCACCTCCGGCAAGGACCTGCTCAAGCGGGTGATGGAGCTTCCCGGCTTCGGCAAGCAGAAGGCGCAGATCTTCGTGGCGCTGCTGGCCAAGCAGTGCGACGTGCGCCCCGAGGGGTGGGAGCAGGCGGTCGGCGACTACGCGCTGGAGGGGTTCCGCTCGGTCGCCGACGTCGTCGATCCCGACTCGCTGCAGCGCGTCCGTGACTTCAAGAAGCAGAAGAAGGCCGCCGCGAAGGCGCAGACGGGCTGACCTGCGGCGTTACGCATTCTCGGCCACCTCAGTCCGCAGAGAGTCCGCAAGCGGACTGAGGGCCGCGTCCATGACGTCCCGAGTGCGGTCGTCGTCGCCGGGCCAGAGGTGCGCGTAGGTCTTCAACGTGATGACCGCGGACGCGTGCCCGAGGACTGTCTGAACCTGCTTGACCGAGGCGCCGCCCGAGATGAGCGCCGAGGCGAAGAAGTGCCGCAGTCCATGGGTGGTGAAGTCCACGCCGGCCACCTTGGCTGCGTGCGTCCACAGCGTCTTCCAGCGGCGGTAGGCGAGCGGCTCGCCGAGCTCGTCGACGAAAAGCGCGTCATCGCTCGGGTACGCCGCCAGGTGAGCGGCGAGCGCGTCGATCACTACCTGGCCCACCGGGACCGTGCGCCGAGATGACGCCGACTTCACCGGGGCAACCTGACCCGACTGCATGCGCTGGCGCTCGACGCGGATAGTTCGCCGAAGGAAGTCAACGTCCGAGACCTGTAGGCCCAGCAACTCTCCTATGCGCAGTCCGGACCCGGCCAGCGTGATGACGACGGCGCGCCATCTGTCGCCGATCGCGTCCGCCGTTGCCATCACCTGCTTGAGCGTGGGCGGTACAACCTCGCCCCCCTCGCCCTTCGGCAGACGGATCTTGCGACATGGTGAAGACGCGATGAGCCGGTCGTCCACCGCGGCCGAGAAGACTTGGGAGGTGACGTGGTAGATCACGCGCACCGAACCAGCGGACAGGCCCTTGCTCTCGAGACCCTTCACAAAGCCCTGCACCGCAGAGGGGCGCACGCTTGCGATCGGGTGCTGCCCAAGGGCGGGGTAGAGGTGCAGGCGCAGGGCGTTGTCCACGATGCGCTTGGTGCCCTCGCTAGAGACCTGCACGGCCTCCCAGGCGGCTCCGTAGTCGCGCACGGTGACCTTGCCGGCCTTGGGGTCCACGTAGTCCCCACGAACCACGGAGGCGGTCACCTGGTCGATCCAGCGCTGGGCGTCCGTCTTGCGATCGAAGTGGCGCGCGTGTTCCTTGCCTGCAACGTCGCGGTAGCGGGCCCTCCACTTGCCGTTGTCGCGCTTCTGGATGCTAGCCACCGTGCGCACGCATCCGCTCGGCCCAGTCTTCAACGCGAGCGATGAAGCGTTCTCGGACCACTTCGTAGGGCGGGTCTGGTGAGGGGTCGGCACTCCATTCGGAGACCCACTGCTTCAATTCGGCCTGAGTCGGCCCGTCGCCGCGTTCCTGGGCGTTCAGAGTCTCCATGTACATGAGACTCACTGATGAAACTGCATGCCAGGTGCGTGAAGCAATGTCCGTCAAGAGGTACACCAACACGTCGAGGGCGCCGTCTTCCGGCTCGTCGGTTCTGGGCGCGCTGCCCTCGATCGACCCAAGGGGGCTCTGCTTGAAGTAGCCCATGACGTAGGTGTAGATGTCCTCGTCTCGATCCCAGACGTCGGCGAGGTCTACGAAGTCATTGAACATCTCGCCGACGAGGCGCGCCAGTTGCTGATTGCGCCCCTGCAGTTTCGCCAACAGTTCGCCCGCCCGCTCCAGTTCCACCTCTTCAACTGAACGGAGCATCTTGGGGACGTCTCCGTCCTCGAAGACCGCGGCTAAGGCGTATAGCTCGTCCACGCTGATCGTCCGCGGCGGCGAGCCGTCCTCGATCCGCCTGATAGCGGTCCCTCGAATCGGACAGCCGGCCTCGCTCATCAACTTGGCGAGTGCGTCGACCCCAAGACTTCGGCGCTGGCGTTCGTACTTCACGCGCTCAGCAAGTGCCTTCTCGCGTCCGATGGTGCGGGCCTGATTCTGACGTGGCATCTTCGCCCCTCTCACTTAGGAAGTGATCCTAGTTGCTAAGGCATGCTCCGGTCAACCATGGTTATTCCTAAGAGTTCACGAGGACTCTCAGGATGACAGGAGCAGCAGATGCAGACGATCTCCTCGGTCACGGCCACATCAGCCCAGGTAAATCTGACCGTTGAAGAACTGGCGGCCGAGTGCCGCACAAGCGTCGACACGGTCCACTACTGGGTCAAGGAATCCAAGGCGCCCAAGAGCTTCAAGGTGGGCAGGCGTCGACTGTTCGCCCGCTCGGACGTGGATGCATGGCTGGATGCGGCGAAGCAGGTGTCGGCGTGACGGAGCCCCCGGCAAAGCAAAACCGCCTCGAGCTGGCACTCGAGGCGGCTAGTAGTCACTGGCTGGCGACTACAGATGAGTTTACGCAGGCCGCCGTCAACCTGTCACGCGGTGACGGCCGATGAAGAGCATCAGTGTCACCCTCGGCCCGAGCTATGCCAACGTCGCCGGCTTCATGGCGCGGGAGCTGATCGTCCAGGCAGGGTGCGCCTCCCCAATGTGGTTGCCGCGACTCAAGGTCTGGAACTGCTCCCGCCGCAGGGGCCTGGACGTCATCGCCGCTGCGGAGCGCCGGGGCTACGTGGTCACGGTGTCGGAAGAGGTGCCGCCCAAGCCGAAGCCGGGGCCTGTCTCGCTCGGTGAGGCGATCGAGGAACTGGCTCTCTGGTGAGCGCCGAGCGCAGGCAGTGGGCGGCACGCATGATGGCGGCGGCCGAAGGTCATCCGATCCCTTACGGGTCTCCGGAGTGGCTGGCGCTGCCTGATGCCGACCGTCGCAAGGTGGCTTCGGTGGTCCGCGCCGCTGAGAGCTGGGCTCGTGATGGAGACGAGCTCGAAGTGCGGTTGCTAGCGGAAGTCCTGGCCGGCAGCCGTGCCCACAAGGCTCTTGATGACGCGGAGTTCTTCGCCCGCCGTGACGAGCACCGAGAGTCATGGACGGGCCGTGGCTTCAAGCCTGACCCTCGCACGCTCGAGGACATTGCTCGCGAGTGGGAGCAGTGGGCCGCGGGGGAGCAGGCATGAAGCGCCCCAACAAGCACCTCGAGAGCGTCGCGTGGGCACGCCACTACCAAGACGTCTGGCACGAGCGATCGGGGAACCACCGACTGCCGCGCTGGCTGCGTGTGGTGGCGCTGGCCTACGGCTGCCACGACAACGACGGGCACGCCCGGTTCAAGCGCGGCGAGATCGCACTCGTCCTCGGCACCGTCGACCACGAGACCGGGGCCGTCGTGCCCCTGACTCGCCAGCGCGTCTCAGAGGCTGTCAAGCAGGCCGTGGACCTGGGCTTCCTCGGCGTCGGGTCCATCCCCATGTGCCTGATCGTGCCGGCCCACGACGTGAAGAAGGGGCCACTCGACACCCCGTCGAAGCCCTGTCCCATCCACATCAGGAGAGCGGCGTGACCGCCGAAACGTCACGGAAAAACCGTGACGTTAGGTCCGAAACGTCTCGGACAAACCGTGACGTTTCGACCGAATGTCACACCTCAAACGTGACGTTTCAGCCTGAGCCTTCTCTTTCTTTCTGCACCACCCACCGACCTCTCACGGAAGGCAACACCGACCCCATGAACACCTCGTCCTACTGGCTCGACTGCGCGCATCCCGGATGCAGCCGCGGGACCTACGCCGACCCTCGCCACCTGACCAACATCGCTGCCTCTGGCGGCTGGTACTGCCACCAGCACGACGCCGAGGAGGTGGCCTGATGCCGCGGCGCACCTACGGCCCGAACCGGCCTCGCATCCGCGCCAACGACGGCGCAGCCCTCAGGCGCCTGGCCGACGAGATGGACCGTCTGGCGACCTGGCGCAACCGCTCGCGACAGGAGAGCCGCCGATGAACGCCCAGCAGCTAGAAGCGATCCCCGACGCCCTGCTCGCGCACCGCGACACCGACCAGCTACGCGACTTCCTGGCCGTGCGTGGGTGGCACATGAGCCTGCTCGAGCTCGCCACTGAGCGCCAGCGCCGCGGGCTGATCGGCAGCACCGGCAAGGCCAAGCGTCGCCGCCCCCAGCACACCACCACCGAAGGAGCCTGACATGCCCGAACCACTCGCACGCCCCGCCTGGATCGCCAACCACGAGTTCGCGAAGGCCCTCGACCAGAAGCTCGACGAGGACCGAGCCAGCAAGCAGCAGACATCCGACGCCGAGGGGCTGGGCAGCGCCCTGTCCGACATCGCGCAGACCGAGAGGAACAAGAACGCATGAGCACCGAGACGAACAACACCAACGACCGTCACAAGGTCTGGGCAGAGTGGTACCTCGCCACCCTCGACAACGAGCTGGCCGACGCCCGAACGGCCGAGCGAGCCGCACACCGCCGCCTGCGCGACAGCCTGGCTGAGCAGCCATGGGTGACGGCCCTGATCGAGTACGCCACGGCCCAGCAGCGGACCGCTGTCATCTACGGACTCGAGGGAGAGGCGCACGAGGCTCTCGCTACGCCGAGCTCGCAGCGGCCCACGCGATCCATCCCGTTCAACTCGGTGGCGAGCTGGCGCGATGGATCGCCCACGCCTGACTTCCTCATCCGCCCGCTGATCGCCGTCATCGACGAGGCCGCGGCCGAGCGGCTCGAGACGGAGCAGGCAGACGCTGCGCGCAAGGTTCAGAACGCGGTGAACCACAAGGGCAAGAGCGATCCCGTGGACGTCTACCGCCAGTCGCTGACCGTTCGGCAGGCAGACAGCCCCACGCCCGGTCTGGCGGCCAATCCTGACGCCGTGGAGGTCACCACGATCGACACGCCGGAGGGCCAGCCCATCACCCGTCACCGCAACGTCCGGACCGGGGAGGCCGTCTACTTCGACGAGGCCGGCAAGCCGTACACCCCGCCCACGCCCCCGCCGGTCACCGGTTCCCCCTCGGAGTTCCAGTGAGTACCGCGACCCGCACGGCTCCCCCCACCGGGTGGGGCCGGACCCCTGGGGCACGTGGACCGCGGGTGAGCGCCGTCGAACCTTTGGATAGTTCAAACATTTCGCTTGTACCGCGCAAACAAAACTCAGGTCCTCGCACAGCGAGGGACCTCTCCCGCGGTACTCGGCACCCCCTGGCTCGCCCCACCCCCCTGGGGGTGACGCGATGAGCGCCGGCCAGATGTCCGACCTCAGCTTCGCCTCGCGGTTCCAGATGATCGTGCTGCTCGATCGCCTCCTCGGCATGAGCAAGGACGACATGCGTCAGGCAGAGATGGAACTCGACGTCCTGACCAAGAACCTCAACGAGTGCGAGGTACTGCCTCTCCTGGCCAGCCTGCGGGGCCTCATCGGCTCCATGCGCGCGGCCCTCGACACCCTCCCGGAGGACTGAATCATGGGTATTCGCAGAGAAAAAGTGGTGTTGGAACTCGATGACCGCTTCTCGAGTGGCATGGCGCGCGCGGCTGCTGCTGCGGCGCTGCTGGCGCGCGAGGTCGACTCGATCGACAAGGGCGCGCGTGGCGCTTCCGCGTCGCTGAACCGAAACTCGGTCTCGAATGACCGGTTCACGCGGTCACTCGAGGGCATGAACCGCAACCTGCGGGAGACCAATCCTCTCCTCAACGCGCTGAACGGGCGCAACGGGTTCGCTGGCTTCAACAGTGGTGCCAACTCGGCCGGCCGGAGTATCAACCAGTTCACGGGGCGTCTGCGGCTGATGGCTGACGCAGCTGTCAGCCTGGGGCCCGCCCTGGTGCCGATCGGCGCATCCCTGACCCCGGTGCTGTCGGGTGTCGCAACGCAGTTGACCCTCGCTGCGGCCGCCGCGGGGACGGCGGTGCTCGCGTTCAACGGCGTCGGTGATGGCCTCACCGCGCTGAACGCCTACCAGCTCGCACCGACTGCCGAGAACCTCGACAAGATGCGCCTGGCGATGGACAAGGTCGGTCCCGCGGGAGCCGAGTTCGTCCGGTTCCTCGACATCGTTGGCC
The DNA here is from genome assembly GCF_059766615.1 of Nocardioides sp. Z43_10. Classification (NCBI taxonomy): domain Bacteria; kingdom Bacillati; phylum Actinomycetota; class Actinomycetes; order Propionibacteriales; family Nocardioidaceae; genus Nocardioides; species Nocardioides sp. Z43_10. The sequence continues at coordinate 224,496 of NZ_JCBAJY010000007.1, forward strand.
CGCAGTTGCGGGTGCTGCAGATGACGGCGCGCGAGGGCATGTTCCCCGGCGTTGAGGAGGGCATCACGTCGCTGCTGACGATGCTTCCCCAGGTCGAGACGATCGTCGGGGAGATCTCGTCGGCTATGGGCGAGCTCGCGGCCGGCGCGGGCGAGGCGCTCTCGGGGGAGAGGTTCGCGGACTTCTTCAACTACCTCGAGACCAACGCGGGCCCGGGCTTGATGCAGTTCGGGCGCACCATCGGCAACGTCGCCGAGGGGCTCGCGGCCATGATGGTGGCCTTCGGTCCTCTGTCAGCGCGGTTTACAGACGGCTTCGAACAGATGACTGCTTCGTTCGCGAGCTGGGCGCACGGGCTCAGCTCGTCGTCGTCGTTCAACGAGTTCGTGGCCTACGTGAACGCGAGCATCCCGCGCGTCCTGGACCTGATGGGGTCACTGGGGGGCACCTTCGTGGACATCGCCGTCGCCGTGGCCCCCGTGGGCGATGCGGTGCTGCCTGTCTTGAGCGCACTCCTGGACGTTGTGGGAGCCATCGCGTCCTCTCCGATCGGCCCGGCACTGTTCGGCACCGTGGCTGCGCTCGCAGCGGTGACGCGCGCTTCAGCCCTGGCCACAGCCTCGATGACAGCGCTGTCCGCGTCGTCCTTCACTGCCGCGATCAGCGGCATCTGGGCATGGCGCGGGGCGCTGGTGGGGTTGGCTGCGCAGTCGGTGACGACGAACCTGACACTCTCCGCGATGGCCGGCACGATCGGCGGCCTGTCGTTCGTCGCCGCAGCGGCCGGAGCGGCTGTCTACGCGGACACGCTGACGGACGTGAAGTTCTCAGCCGAGGAGATGGACTCCTCGCTCACCGGCCTGGCGTTGGGCGAGGTGAATGACCAGCTGAACAACCTGGCGTTCGGCGCGGACGGACTGGGGGAGGCTCTCAAGCAGGCCGCCTACAACGACCTGCACCTGTTCGACGCGGCCGACGAGATCAAGGCCCTTGACGAAGCGATGGCCTCACTGGCATCGCGCGACCCCGAGCAGGCCGCGAAGGCGTTCAAGACGATCAATGAGGAGGCCACGCGCGCGGGAATCAGCGCGGACGACCTGGCAGGGATCTTCCCGAAGTACACCGATGCGGCGTACCTGGCAGGCAAGGCCGCGGAGGAGGAGGCAGCCGCCACGAGCGCGGGCACCTCGGCTCGTGAGCGTGCTATCGCCGCACTCGATCGCCACCGGGCAGCGATGCAGGCCAACGTTGACGCCATGCGGGCGGCGCGAGAGGAGACGCTGCGCAACCAGAACGCTGAACTGAACTTCGCCGCCTCACTGATCGACGTGCGAGAGGCGGCCCGGAACAACGCAGGAGTCCTGCGCCGCAACGGCGAGATCATCAACAAGAACTCGACCGAGGCGATCGACGCTAAGCGCGCACTGCTGGGCATGGCTGAGGGATGGAACAACCTCGGCGCCCGCGCGCAGAACACCACCGGCGCTCATCGCCAAGCCATCGCCGCCTTCGTGGCTGCCGCCGTTCAGATGGGGATGAGTGAGGCCGCTGCGCGCAGATACGCACGGCGCCTGATGGAGATCCCGTCCCAGCGGCGTACCGCGATCATCGCCGAGACCTCGGCCGCGGAGGGCCAGATCCGCTCCGTGCAGGCGGCGCTCAACGCGATCCCGCGATCCATCGGCGTGCGCGTGGCGATCACCGAGACCACCACCAACGGGGGGCGCTCCACCACAGGGGGCTTCACCTACGCGGAGGGCGGCTTCGTCCCCCGCGACGTCCAGCACTTCGCGGACGGTGGCGACATCCGCAACGGCCACCAGCCGCAGGTGGCTCGCGGTGGCACGTGGCGCGTGTGGGCTGAGGATGAGACCCAGGGTGAGTCCTACATCCCGCACGCCAACGATCACCGTCGCCCGCGCGCGAAGTCGATCCTGGAGCAGACCGCGGCGCTGTTCGGCGGCGATGTCGAGTGGTACGCCAAGGGTGGGTCGACGGAGCAGAAGAAGCGCGAGGCGGCGGCTAAGAAGCGCGCGTCGGCCCTCAAGGGGTTCGACCTGACCGGCGACTTGGGCGTGGCGGGCGTGCGTCAGGAGATGCGCGAGTTCGAGCGCGTGCTGCGTCAGGCGGGGCTCAGCACCGGCAAGGGCTTCGACCGGCTCGGCGATCGCGCGGAGGCGTTGTCGAAGCGCTGGCTCGAGGCTGACCGCAAGCTGGACGCCCTCACGTCTCGCCGTGATGACGTGCGCTCGGCTGCCGTGGGGTCGTTCAACAACGGCATCTTCGGCAACGGGTTGGCGGGCCTCAAGCTGCAGCTTGGCGCGGACACGAACGACGCCAACAAGATGACGACGCTGCTGAATCAGCTCCGCAAGCAGGGGCTGGACGGTGGGTTGTACGAGGCGCTGTCGGGTTCGGGCGACATCAACACCGCCCAGCAGTTGCTCGCCACGGGACGCAGCGGCATCGCTCAGTACGAGCGCATGTACGCGCAGCGGGCGACGGCTCAGACCGGGCTCGGCAATGCCGCGACGGCCGACCTGACGAAGCAGGTGGCTGTCATGACAGCCAGTCTGGCGGGGATGACGAAGGCGATGGAGCGGCTCGAGGGCCGCATCGAGGCCGGCGTCTACAAGGGCGCGAAGGACGGCATTGAGGGCAAGGACCGCGACAAGAACCGCAAGACGCGGCAACTGGTAGGGGGTGGCGTTCGATGAGGTACCCCGTCATCAGCTAGCACCTGACAACAGAACGCCCCCGCCACTTCGGATGGCGGGGGCGTTCTGTGCTGTCTGAGCCCTGGACTAGTGGCCCGAATCGGATTCAGGCACGCCCGCGAGGATGCGCGCCGCCGCCTCGATCTGCTGGGGCGTTAGTGGCGGCGCCGAGGCGGCCAACAAGGCGCCGGCCTCGCGAGGTGTCATCGTGGTCATGTCTCACTCCCAATCGTGATGGCCTGCCTCTCGAAGCCCGTTACGCACGGCTTCGAGAACGTGAATTGCACGCTCGACGATAGCCAGTCTGCTCTCCTCATCGGTCATGACGGAGACACTTCCGACGTGGTTGCCGGGAGTCCCGCCGTCGTGCTCCAGCATGAGCACCACGGGGTGCGCGTCGTGGGCGCCGTGAACGTCCTGCTGGCTCCGTAGGTGCTTGATCAGTCCCTCCGGGTCGGAGATGCCCGCGTTGAAGCTCACCGAGCGCCCTTCGGCGTCGGTGCGGTGGAACCCCTCGATGACGGTACGGGCGCCGCTCATGCCGTGACCGTCCTCTCGCACACGGCCGCGGCCTCGGAGACGGCGAGGGCCAGCGCGACGCTGAACTCTCGCGCCATGCTCGGCGACATCTCCTGCTGTCCCAACGTCAGCTCCACCCAGACCTCGGCCGGGTCGCTGACGTAGCGACCCTCGGGGTTGCCGTCATCAGTTCCGGTGAACATCTGGGCATCGACGACGAACAGGTCCGTCCGGGTGATCCGCTTCCAGCACACGAAGCCGCCGCCCTCGGCGAACTCGCCGGGGGAGTGGTCGACCTCGCACCACTCCACACACGGCGGATTGGGTGCGCTGCGCCACCACGGCGCAGCGAGTTCGAGGGTAGGGGTAGCGCTTTCGGGCGCAGGGGTAGTACGTTCTGTCTCAGTCACTTACTTTCCCTTTCCAGAGGGACCTGGCCCCGGTGTTCCAGCACCGGGGTTTCTTCATGTCCGGGGGCGTTTCCAGGCGCCCAGCCGGCACGGTGATGTCACGTGACGCGTCACGTCGCGAGCGCTCAGCGGGCTGCCGGCGCACCACCCCCCTTCATGGCGTGGCAGTCCGCACAGAGTCCGCAGGACGTCCACAAACGCTCACCGGTAGTCACCGGGCCAGATAGCGTTAGTGCAGGTCGCAAGTGGTGGGGGCTCGGACAGCCACCGGTAGCCACCACGAGGGGCCACAAGAAGCAGAAGAAGGCCGCCGCCAAGGCCGGCCAGGGCCCCGCTCCGGGCCACTGACCCGGTAGCGGCGGGTGCCGCGCCCGGTGTCGAAACCGGGGTAGGGCGTCCGCCTCACCAGGGTCGTGGCAGAATACAACTCGCGGCAGTTGACGTTACCGGGCCTTGCCGCGCCCCTATGTCTTTCACGAGAGGTGTTCGTGTCCTCGAACCCACGCAAGACGCTCCCCGCCGAGGTGCTGGCGCACCCCGCCGTCGCCACCCTCATCGAACGCGGTACGCCCACCGGGACGGTCAGTCCGGATGAGGTCCGCCGGGCCAGCGAAGACGCTGCCGTCGAGCCACGCCACCTGAAGGCGTTGCTGGGTCACCTCAGCAGCCTCGGCATCTCGGTGCAGATCCCCGCCAGCACCGGGCGCGCGGTGGCCGCGTCGAGTGCGCGCAAGACGACGACGGCGCGAGCCGGGAAGTCGGGCGAGGCCGCGGCCAAGGCGCCGGTGAAGAAGACGGCCGCCAAGAAGGCGAGCGCAGCGAAGCCCGATCCCGAGGTCGCCGTCGAGGTGGCAGCCGCCGTGCTGGCCCCCCTCGTGGTCGGCCCCGACGGGAAGAAGGTCCTCCCCGACATTCCCGACGAGGAGTTCGAGAAGGACGTCAAGACGGACCCGACGATCGTCGCGGACGAGAAGCAGGCGACGTTCGTCGTCTCGGCCGCCGACGAGACCGACGAGCCCGAGCAGCAGGTCATGGTCGCCGGCGCCACCGCCGACCCGGTCAAGGACTACCTCAAGCAGATCGGCAAGGTCCCCCTCCTCAACGCCGAGATGGAGGTCGAGCTGGCCAAGCGGATCGAGGCCGGCCTCTTCTCGGAGGAGAAGCTGGCCAAGGGCGGCAAGATCAGCGCCAAGGTCCAGGAGGAGCTCGAGTGGATCTCCGAGGACGGGCGTCGCGCCAAGAACCACCTGCTCGAAGCCAACCTGCGTCTCGTGGTCTCCCTGGCCAAGCGCTACACCGGTCGCGGCATGCTCTTCCTGGACCTGATCCAGGAGGGCAACCTCGGTCTGATCCGCGCGGTCGAGAAGTTCGACTACACCAAGGGCTACAAGTTCTCCACCTACGCGACCTGGTGGATCCGGCAGGCGATCACCCGCGCCATGGCCGACCAGGCGCGGACCATCCGCATCCCGGTGCACATGGTCGAGGTCATCAACAAGCTGGCCCGCGTGCAGCGTCAGATGCTGCAGGACCTGGGCCGCGAGCCCACCCCGGAGGAGCTCGCCAAGGAGCTCGACATGACCCCCGAGAAGGTCATCGAGGTGCAGAAGTACGGCCGGGAGCCGATCTCGCTGCACACGCCCCTGGGTGAGGACGGCGACTCCGAGTTCGGCGACCTGATCGAGGACTCCGAGGCGATCGTGCCCGCGGACGCGGTCTCGTTCACGCTGCTCCAGGAGCAGCTGCACGCCGTCCTCGACACGCTCTCCGAGCGGGAGGCCGGCGTGGTCAGCATGCGCTTCGGGCTGACCGACGGCCAGCCCAAGACACTCGACGAGATCGGCAAGGTCTACGGCGTGACGCGCGAGCGGATCCGTCAGATCGAGTCCAAGACGATGTCGAAGCTGCGTCACCCCTCGCGCTCGCAGGTGCTGCGCGACTACCTGGACTGACCCGCTCCTCGACGAGACCCCCTCGCCGCTCAGCTCTTGAGCGGCGAGGGGGTCTCGTCGTTTCCGGGCCGCGACCCGGTGGCCCCGGGCGGGACGAAAAACGGTTGTACGGCGGGCGCGGGGGAGTCGCATGCTGGGGCGAAGCGCACCACCCCCCAGGAAGGAATCGCCATGACCAGCCCCCGCATCAGCCCCCGCAGTCGAGCCGCACGCCCCGCCCGGCGTCGCCGTACCGTGGCGGGCCTCCTGGCGGCCGGAGCCGTCGCCTCCATGGTCCAGCTCGCACCGGCCCAGGCCCAGGCCCAGGCGCCGCGCGAGAGCGCCAGCGCCGCACGTGCGACCGCGGTCTTCACCGACGCCGCCGGCGACATCGCCCACGGGGCCGACCTCAGGCGGGTCCGCGTCGTCAACGCGAACGAGGTCCGGGTCCGCGTCACCCACGCCGACCTGCGACGCAGCTGGCGCAGCGGCAGCAGCCTGACCGTCTACTTCGACACCGATCGAGGCCAGGCCGGCCCCGAGTTCGCCTTCGCGGGCGGCACCTTCCAGGGCACGGACTACGCGCTGGTGCGCACCGACGGCTGGCGCCTGCGCAGTGGTGGCACGCCGAGCCGCTGCACCTACGACATGACCCTCGACTACGCCGCCGACACCGCCCTGATCCGCATCGCGCGCCGGTGCCTGGGGCTGCCCGAGGGGCTGCGCGTCGCGGTGAGGACCGCCGGGGAGCAGCCGGACGGCGACACCGTGGTGGACTGGCTGGGACGCCGCCGTCAGCTCACTCGCCTGGTCGCGCGCGACTGACGGAGCGGTTGGCTCAGGTCGCGAGGACCCCGCCCACCCAGACCAGGGTGGCGGCGGTCGCTGCGGTGAGCTCGATCAGGATGCTGGCCCCCACGGCCTTGAGCGCGGAGACCGTGGCGGGCCAGGCGGCGCCGGAGCCGACCCGGCGCAGCTCCGCGAGGTAGACGCCCACCACGAAGCCGACCAGCAGACCGACGACCGGGATCACGAAGAACCCGACGACGGCGCCGGCGGCGCCCAGCCAGAGCGTGGACCCGGGCACGCCGGCGGTCTTCATCTGGCGTCCCGGGAGCAGGTACTTCACGACCGTCCCGGCGGCCAGCAGGGCGGTCGCCACGGCGAAGCAGACCCAGGCGGTGGGACCGCCGACCTCGACGGCCCAGACCAGGATCGCGCCGAGGACCAGGACTGTGCCCGGGAGCACCGGGACGATGATGCCGACCAAGCCGACGAGGATGACCAGGGCGACGCCGACTTCGAGGAGACTCACGGGGTCAGCCTGTCACAGCCGCCCGCACCGCTCGGGTCACGGATCGCGCCGACATGCAGAACGACCCCGGACCAGCAGGTCCGGGGCCGTTCGCAGTCTGGGATCAGTCGGCGGTAATCGGGAGACTCAAGACGGGTTGCTCTCGAGCTTGTGCGTCTCGTCCACGACAGCGACGGCGACCTCGCGAAGCTTGTCGCCGTGCTCGCGGGCGTGGTGGGCGCAGAAAAGGAGCTCGCCGCCAGCCTGCAGCTCTACACGGAGGTAGGCCTGGGCTCCGCAACGGTCACAACGGTCAGCCGCAGTCAAGGCGGCAGTGCTGGGGGCAACTGCAGTGGTCACATCGGCCTCATTTCTCTCCATCGTCGTCTGGTCCAACGTAGCGTCCGGGATAAAAGATTCCGTGCGGCTAGGTGTTCCGGACCACTCCATCCAACCACGGGACTCCTACCCAGTCTCGCACTGCTCAACCCTCGACCGCGGACCCCCCGGGAGGCATGCGACTCGAACGCCGATTGCGGAACTGTAGCGGCCCGTCGGTGAGGGGCGCGGTAGGCGTGCCTTCGCGAAGGTTCGGCGCGTCGCGGGTAGATTCGGGCGCGACGACGACGAGCTGGACAGGAATCACGTGGCAGGCACGATCAAGACCGCTGACAACGGGAGCAAGAAGATCGACAACACCTACAACGCGGCGCACCTGCTGGTCCTGGAGGGCCTCGAGGCGGTGCGCAAGCGTCCCGGCATGTACATCGGCTCGACGGACACCCGCGGCCTCATGCACTGCCTGTGGGAGATCATCGACAACGGCGTGGACGAGGCGCTCGCCGGCGCCGCCACCCGGATCGAGGTGACCCTGCACGCCGACGACTCCGTCGAGGTCTACGACGACGGCCGCGGCATCCCGGTCGACAAGGAGCCCAAGACGGGGCTGCCCGGTGTCGAGGTGATCTTCACCAAGCTGCACGCCGGCGGGAAGTTCGGCGGCGGCTCGTACGTCGCCACCGGCGGCCTGCACGGCGTGGGCGCCTCGGTGGTCAACGCGCTCTCCTCGCGCCTCGACGTCGACGTCGACCGCTCGCCCGCCCAGCAGGGGATGTCCTTCCAGCGCGGCGCGCCGGGCGTCTTCGACGGCGAGGGACCCGGCCGGCCGTTCACGCCGCAGTCGGGCCTGACCCGCAAGGGCAGGCGGGTGGCCAAGGGCAAGTCCGGCACCCGGATCCGCTTCTGGCCCGACCGCCAGATCTTCACCCGCGACGCGACGTTCGTCTACGACGAGCTGATCACCCGCGCCCGCCAGACGTCGTTCATCGTGCCCGGGCTCGAGCTGGTCATCCGCGACCTGCGCGGCGAGGAGCCGGTCGCGGAGAGCTTCCGCCACGACGGCGGCATCGCCGAGTTCACCGAGTTCCTCTCCAGCGGGGAGCCGGTCACCGACGTGCTGCGGCTGCAGGGCCAGGGCAGCTTCACCGAGACCGTGCCGTTGCTCGACGACCTGGGGCACATGACGCCGCAGGAGGTGCAGCGCGAGCTGGTCGTCGACGTCGCCGTGCGCTGGAACACCGGCTACGACACGGAGCTGCGCTCCTTCGTCAACGTCATCGCCACGCCCAAGGGCGGCACCCACCTCAGCGGCTTCGAGCAGGCGGTCACCAAGACGTTCAACGAGGTGATGAAGCAGACCAAGGTGCTCAAGGTCAACGACGCGGACGTGATCAAGGATGACGTGCTCGAGGGGATGACCGCGGTGGTCGCGGTCCGCCTCGCCGAGCCGCAGTTCGAGGGGCAGACCAAGGAGATCCTCGGCACGCCCGCCGCGCGCTCCGTCGTACGCAACGTGGTCGCCAAGGAGCTCAAGGAGTTCCTGACCTCCTCCAAGCGCGTCGAGAAGGCGCAGGCCAAGCTGGTCATGGAGAAGGTCCTGGGGGCCTCCAAGACCCGGCTGGCGGCCCGGCAGCACAAGGAGACGCAGCGCCGCAAGAACGCGCTGGAGTCCTCGGCGCTGCCGGCCAAGCTCGCGGACTGCCGGGCGGCCGACAACGACCGCACCGAGCTGTTCATCGTGGAGGGCGACTCCGCGCTCGGCACCGCGAAGCTGGCCCGCAACTCCGAGTTCCAGGCGCTGCTGCCGATCCGGGGCAAGATCCTGAACGTGCAGAAGGCCTCGGTCGGAGACATGCTCAAGAACGTCGAGTGCGCCTCGATCATCCAGGTCGTCGGCGCCGGCTCGGGGCGCACCTTCGACATCGAGGCCGCCCGCTACGGCCGGATCATCTTCATGGCCGACGCCGACTCCGACGGGGCCCACATCCGGTGCCTGCTCGCGACGCTGTTCTTCAAGTACATGCCCGACCTGATCGCCCAGGGCCGGGTCTACTCGGCGGTGCCGCCGTTGCACCGCATCGAGCTGTCCAACCCCAAGAAGGGGATGGACAAGTACGTCTACACCTACTCCGACGACGAGCTGCAGCGGAAGCTGGCGGAGCTGAAGAAGAAGGGTGTGCGCTGGAAGGACCCCGTCCAGCGCTACAAGGGCCTCGGCGAGATGGACGCCGACCAGCTGGCGGAGACCACCATGGACCCCCGTCACCGGACCCTGCGCCGCATCACCGTCGACGACGCCGACGCAGCCGCCAAGGTCTTCGAGCTGCTGATGGGCTCCGACGTCGCCCCCCGCAAGGAGTTCATCGTCCAGGGGGCCTACGAGGTGGACGTGGAGGCGCTGGACGCCTGAGCCCGGGCTGGGCGGCCTCCAGGCCGCCGTTTGGTCCCCAACGGCGTGATTTCGACGTCGAGAGGGTCCGTCTCTGACCAAACGGCGACCTGGCGGAGCTGCCTGGCGCGTGGCGCCCGCGGTCGGCGCTGCGTCCTACGACGGCAGTGCCTCGCCGCCGGGGCCCGCCCAGGGGGAGTGGGCGGCCCCGGCTCTGAGGGACAGCGGCGCTGGGTCCCTGGAGGGGCCGGGACGTCACCGAATGGTCAGAAACGGCATGCCACTCACCGTATTTGCGTCCGTTGGGGACCAAACGGCGAGCCCGGGCGGTGCTGCCTGGTGCGCGTGGCGTCCGCGGGCGGGGGCGCTGCGTCGTACGACGGCAGTGCCTCGCCGCCGGGGCCCGTCCAGGGGAGTGGGCGGTCCCGGCCCGGAGGGGACGGTGCTGGGTCCCTGGAGGGGCCGGGACGTCACCGAATGGTCAGAAACGGCATGCCATTCACCGTATTTGCATCCGTTGGGGACCAAACGGCGTCGACGCGGTGGCCGTTTCGGGGAAGCGGGCGCAGCGGCCGACGCGGGCGGGTCAGACGTGCTGCTCGACGCGCCCGGTGTCGACGTCGTAGATGAAGCCGCCGACCTTGACGGTGTCGGGGATCAGCGGGTGGGAGGTGACCCGGTGGACGTCCTCGCGCAGGGTCTCCACCTGGTTGGTGACCACGTTGAAGGACTGCCAGGTCACGTCCATGCCGGCGGACTCGCCGACCTTCTCGTGGAGCTCGTCCTCGGTGTTGCTGGCCACCGCGCACCGGGTGTGCGGCACGATCAGGATGCGGTCGACCCCCAGGAGGTGCGCGCCCAGGACCAGCGCCTCGAGGGCGGCGTCGGTGACGCGACCGCCGGGGTTGCGGAAGATCTTGGCGTCGCCGTGGCGGAGCCCGAACATCGCGAGCGGGTCGATGCGCGAGTCCATGCACGTGACGAGGGCGACGCCGGCATGGGCCTTGCCGTCGAACCCGCCGAGGCGGAAGGTGCTGGCGAACTGCTCGTTGGCTGCGATCAAGTCGTCGAAATCTGCGTTCACGAGCACGAACGCTAGCCCAGGCGCCCCGGCGGCCTGCCAGCGCGTCCACCTAGGGTGACGCCATGGCCCTCACCAGACGCAAGCTCCTGCTGGCGGGCGCGGGATCGGCCTGCGTCGTCGTGGCCGGATCGGGCGCCCTCGTCGAGTACGACGTGCTGCCGGGCCGCACCCGGGCCCACGAGCTGCTGGGCCTCAACGGCGACCCCGGTCGGATCCCGCAGGTCGAGCCGGGGCCGCGGCTCACCGGGACCCTCCCGTCGCGCCGCGTGCCCGACGACCCGTCCTGGACCGTCGCCTACCCGCCCGGTGCCTCCCCGGGGGACCGGCTGCCGGTCGTCCTGGCCCTGCACGGGGCCGACATGCGCGCGGAGACGCTGTTCGCCCGGCTGGGTCTGGACCGGTTCCTCGCCGCATCGGGGCTCGGCGTCGCGGTGGCCGCGGTCGACGGCGGCCGGGACTACTGGCACGCCCGCGAGAGCGGCCGCGACCCGGGGGCGATGGTGCTCGAGGAGCTCGTCCCGTTCCTGGGCGAGCAGGGGCTCGACGTGCGGCGACCGGCGTTCTGGGGCTGGTCGATGGGCGGCTTCGGCGCGATGCTGCTCGCGGCTCGGCGCCAGGCCGCGGGGCACGGGGTGGGCCCGGTGCTGGCCGTGAGCCCCGCCATCTGGGACAGCGCCGAGCAGGCCAACGCGGGAGCGTTCGACGGGGAGGACGACTTCCGCGCGTGCATGGAGCTGGTGGAGGCCGACGCCCGTCCGCGCACCCGCGTCGACTGCGGCTCCGGCGACCCGTTCTACCGCAACGTCGTGGACTTCTGCGAGCGCGAGGACGTGGAGACCCGCTTCGACCCGGGGGCCCACGACGCGGACTACTGGACCCGGATGGTGCCGTCCCAGCTGGCCTGGCTGGGCCGCGGCGTCACCGGCTGAAGCCGGCCAGCGGCCCCGACGTCTGCGGGGTACGGGTCTGCGCCCCGCGGAACAGGGCCAGCGCCAGCACCGCGGCGACCACGGCGCACACCGCGGCCCCCTGGAAGACCGTGTGCTCCTGGGCGATGCCCGCCTCCTTGAGCAGCAGCGTGAAGGCGTCACAGCGGCTGGAGCCGCCGCAGACCTCGCGGATCGGGGGCAGGTCGGCCTGCTCCGCGTAGTAGCGGCGCAGCCCGAGGGTGGTCAGCGCCGAGATGCCGACCAGCATGCCGACCATCCGGGCCACCACCACCATCGCGCTGGTCAGCCCGTGCACGGCGTCGGCGGTGCTGGCCAGCACCGCCGCGTTGACCGGAGCCAGCGCCAGCCCGAAGCCCAGCCCGGTGAGCACCAGCGTCACGTTGGAGGCGGCGCCCTCCAGTGAGGTCAGCCCCCAGGTGCTCATCCACCAGAAGCCGGCCGCGGTCATCAGCATGCCGACGGCCGTGATCGGCCCGGCGTCCACGCGCCGCAGGAGGTAGCCGCCGAGCACCGCGCCCACCGGGAGCGCGATCAGGAACCGGACCAGCACCAGCGCGGCCATCAGCTGGGAGTCGGAGTGGACGGTGGTGCGGGCGAACAGCGGGATGTCGATCAGCGCGGCGATGAGCGCGGCGCCCACGAAGAAGCTGACCAGCAGCGAGCCCCACGCCGCGGTGGCCGCCATGGCGCCGGGCGGCACCAGGGGACGGGGCGTACGGCGCAGGTGCAGCACGAAGCCGACGGCGCCCAGCGCCGCCCCCAGCAGGTACCAGTGCCCCTGGTCGGAGAAGACGGCGACCTCGGGGTCGGCCGTCGCGAAGGCGAGGATCACCCCGCCGAGAGCGACCGCGAGGAGCACCGCGCCGACCAGGTCCGCCTCCCTCATGCTGCGCGCCCAGCCGCGGACGTCGACGAGCGGGCGCCGGGCGGTGGCGCAGCGTACGACGAGGCCGAGGGCGGCGGCCATCGCGACCACGCCGATCGGGGTCAGCCAGCGGCCCTCGCCGGTGTAGGGCACGAAGAGCTCACCCCAGGTGAGGTCGCGCAGCAGGGGGGCCGGTCGGACGAAGACGAGACCACCCGCGACGAGGGCGACCACGGCGAGCAGCGCGCCGAGCAGGTCGGGTCGCCCGGGTCGCGGCGGATCGTCCGGCGGGACCGGGCGGTCGGTCTGCGCGACCCGCCCCAGCCCGCGCACCGCCGCGGCGAGGACCAGGCCGACCGCCAGGTTCAGCGCGAAGATCGCCCGCCAGTCGGCCACGGAGAGGATCACCGCGCCCAGCAGCGGGCCCAGCACCGAGCCGATCTCCTGGACCGCCGAGACCAGCCCCAGCGGCACGCCGCGGCGCTCGACCGGGTAGAGGTCGGCCACCAGCGCCAGCGTGGCGGGCACCAGCCCGCCGCCACCGACGCCCTGGAAGAACCGGCCCACCACCATGCTCGGCATGTCGTAGGCGAGCGCGGTGACCAGCGAGCCGAGCGCGAACACGACCAGCGCCATCACCAGCACCGGCACCCGGCCGCGCAGGTCGGCGATCCGACCGATCAGCGGCAGCATCGCCACGTAGCCGAGCAGGAAGCCCGAGACGATCGGGGCGGCCCGCTGCAGCTCGTCGAGGGGGATGCCGACGCTGCCCATCATCTCGGGCAGCGCGAGCACCACGACGTAGGTGTCCGCGGCCGCGAAGGCCACTGCGACAGCAGCCAGCCCGAGCAGGATCCGGGCCTGGCGGGTCATGGGGCGCTGATGTCCTTGTCCGTGCCGTACTCGTCGAACCCGATGGTGTAGGTCATCGACTCGGTGTCGGGGTAGAAGACCCCGGTCAGCACGACCTTGCGGAGCTCGTCGTCGTCGGTGATCGTGTACGTCGCGTCGAAGTCGCCCGAGGCGCTGGGGATCACGTTGGCCACGACGTCGCCGGGCACGGTGCCGGTGTAGGTGGTGAGGATCTCGTCGTTGTCGGCCCCGCCGCGCTCCTGGTCGCCCTTCTTCAGGTCCTCGGTGGCCGGCAGCAGCGAGGAGAACCCGTTGTCGGTGCTCATCAGGTCCGCGGGGTCCGGCGCGCCGTACTCGGCCGGGTCGATGTCGGACCAGCCGGAGGTGAACGGCAGCTGGGCGTAGACGGTGTCGTCGACGGCGATGATCGGGACCTCGGGGGTGAGACCCGCGTAGGCCACCGTGATCGTGCCGTCGAACGCGGGCGCGTGGGTGCCGATGCCCTCGGCGGCGGTGATGCCCTGCACCCCGTCGGGCAGCTCCTCGGCCGACAGGTCGATGTGCACGCCCGAGGTCTCGTCGAGGGTCTCCTTCGCCTGCGCGAGGACCTCCTCGGGGGTGGTGTCGTCGGCGGTCTCGGAGTCGTCGCCGGCGCACCCGGCGAGGGCGGCGGTGCTCAGGAGGGCAGCGGAGACGAGGGCGGCCCGCAGGGCCGATGGGTAGCGCGGCATGGGCTCAGCCAACCACATCGTCGGTGGGCTCGGCCCCGCTCGCGACCCGGGTCGCGAGCGGCGCCGCGATCGCGATCACCGGCTGGCTCGCCGCCACTCCCGAGCCGTCGCGGCGCCCGTTCGCCTCGGGCAGGTCCACCGGTGCGCCGCTCGCGGCCGCGGCCCGGGCGGGGGAGTGCCCGGCCCAGGCGAGCACGATCGTGTCCTCGCCGCGCAGGAACCGGTGGCAGCGCACGCCGCCGGTGGCGCGGCCCTTGGCCGGGTACTCCGCGAACGGCGTCACCTTCACCGACCCCGGCTCGGTGCCCGGCAGCGCGGTCGAGGAGCCGGAGATGGTGACCACCACGGCGTCGGCCGGGTCGACCGCGCCGAACCAGACCGCGCTCGCGCCCGCACCGAGCCGGATGCCGGCGACGCCGCCGCCGGCGCGGCCCTGCGGGCGCACCTGGTCGGCGTTGAAGTGCAGCAGTTGCGCGTCGGAGCTCACGAAGCAGAGCTCCTCGGTGCCGCTGGACAGGTCCACGGCGCCCACCAGCCGGTCGCCGTCGGCGAGCCGGATGATCTCCCAGTCGTCGCGGTTGGGCACGTCGTGGTTGACCCGCTTGACGATGCCCTGGCGGGTGCCGACGGCGAGTCCCGGCCCGTCGCCCTCCAGCGACATCAGCGCGAGCACGCTCTCGCCGGAGTCGAGGGAGACGAACTCCGCGACGGGCGCCCCGCCCTGCAGGTGGGGGTCGTTGGCGGTCGCGGGCAGCGTCGGCAGGTCCAGCACTCCCAGTCGCAGCACCCGCCCGGCGGTGGTCACCAGTCCCACCTCGCCGCGCGCGGTGGCGCGCACCGCCGAGACGATCACGTCGTGCTTGGCGCGTGACTCGCCGGCACCGGGGCTCTCGTCGGTGGTGGTGCGGGCCAGCAGGCCGCTGGAGCTGAGCAGCACGAAGCACGGGTCGTCGGCCACCTCGAGGGGGACCCCGGTGGTGGCGGGCACGCCCGCCGACTCCAGCAGGACGGTCCGACGCGGCGTGCCGTAGGTCTTCGCGACCTCGCCCAGCTCGTCGGAGACCACCTTGCGCAGCAGCTTCTCGTCGGCCAGGATCGCGTCGAGCGCCTCGATCTCGCGCTGCAGCTCGGCCTGCTCCTTCTCCAGCTCGATGCGGCTGAACTTCGTCAGCCGGCGCAGGGCCATGTCGAGGATGTGGTTGGCCTGGATCTCGGAGAGCTCGAAGACGTCCATCAGCCGCTCGCGCGCGATCGTCGCGTTGTCGCTGCCGCGGATCAGCTGGATCACCTCGTCGATGTCCAGGATGGCCACCAGCAGCCCCTCGACGAGGTGCAGCTTGGCGGCGGCCTTCTCCCGGCGGAACTGCGAGCGGCGACGCACCACGTCGTAGCGGTGGCCGAGGAAGACCTCGAGCAGCTCCTTGAGGCCCAGCGTGCGGGGCTGACCGTCGACCAGGGTGACCGCGTTGATGCTGAAGGACTCCTCCAGCGGGGTCGCCTTGTAGAGCTGCTCGAGCAGCGCCTCGGGGTGGAAGCCGTTCTTCACCTCGATGACCAGGCGGGTGCCGTTGGCCATGTCGGTGAGGTCCTTGACGTCGGAGATGCCCTGGATCTTCTTGGCCTGGACCAGGGTCTTGATCCGCTCGACGATCTTCTCGATGCCCACGTTGTAGGGCAGCTCGGTGACCACGATGCCCTTGCGGCGCGGCGTGATCGACTCGATCCGCGCGGTGGCCCGGATCCGGAAGCTGCCGCGGCCGGTCTCGTAGGCGTCGCGCACCCCGTCCAGGCCGACGATCTTGCCGCCGGAGGGCAGGTCCGGGCCGGGGATGAAGCGCATGATGTCGTCGAGGCTGGCCCGGGGGTCCTTGACCAGGTGGCGCAGCGCCTGGACCACCTCGATCAGGTTGTGCGGCGCCATGTTGGTGGCCATCCCGACCGCGATGCCGGTGGTGCCGTTGACGATGAGGTTCGGCAGCGCCGCGGGGAGCACCGAGGGCTCCATCTCGCGGCCGTCGTAGTTGGGCCGGAAGTCGACGGTGTCCTCGTCGATCGACTCGGTCATCGCCACCGCCGGCGGCGCCATCCGGCACTCGGTGTAGCGCATCGCCGCGGGGCCGTTGTCGGGGGAGCCGAAGTTGCCGTGGCCGTCGATCATCGGCAGCCGCAGCGACCAGGGCTGGGCCTGGCGCACCAGCGCGTCGTAGATCGCGCTGTCGCCGTGCGGGTGCAGGCGGCCCATCACCTCGCCGACGACGCGCGCGCTCTTCACGTGGCCGCGGTCGGGACGCAGGCCCATCTGGCTCATCGTGTACAGGATGCGCCGCTGCACCGGCTTCAGCCCGTCGCGCGCGTCGGGCAGCGCCCGGGAGTAGATGACCGAGTAGGCGTACTCCAGGAACGAGGAGCGCATCTCGTCGCCCACGTCGATGTCGAGGATGTGCTCCTCGAAGTCGTCGGGGAGCTCTTGCTTCGTGCCACGCCTTGCCATGGCACGCATTCTCCCCGGACACGCGCGCTGCTGAGCGGCGGGCACGCCGTACGGGGTGATCCGCGCTAGATTTCGGCCGTGACCGCAGTCAACGAGGACGCCGCCATCCCGGACCCGCCGCAGCACTGGGAGGCCGACGTCCTGTTGCGCGACGGGCGCACCGCGCACATCCGTCCGGTGCGCGCCTCCGACGCCGAGCTCCTCGTCGAGTTCTACGCCCGGGTCTCCGACGAGTCGAAGTACTACCGCTTCTTCACCCCGATGCCCCGGCTCTCCGCGCGCGACGTCAAGCGCTTCACCCAGGTCGACCACGACAAGCGGGTCGCGTTCGTCCTGCTGGTGGCCGGGCAGATGATCGCGATCGGCCGCTACGACGTGGTCTCCGACGGGACCGCCGAGGTCGCCTTCCTCGTCGAGGACCAGCACCAGGGCCGCGGGATCGCGCAGGTCCTGCTCGAGCACCTCGCCCAGGCGGGCCGCGAGCGCGGCGTGGAGAAGTTCGTCGCCGAGGTGCTCCCGGACAACCAGCGGATGATCCTGACCTTCCGCGACGCCGGCTACCAGGTGGTCAGCGGCTACGAGGACGGCGTGATCTCGCTGGAGTTCCCCATCGATCCCACCGAGACGGCCATCGGGGTGATGCAGCAGCGCGAGCACCGCGCGGAGTCGGCCTCGATCGAGGCGTTCTTCAACGCCCGCTCGGTGGCCGTGGTGGGCGCCAGCCGGCGCGCCGACAGCATCGGCCGGGCGATGGTGCGCAACCTGGTCACCGGCGACTTCACCGGCCGCGTCTACGCGGTGAACCCGACCGCCAAGGCCGTCTCCGGGATGCCGACCTACGCCTCGGTCAGCGACATCCCCGGCGAGGTGGACGTCGCCATCGTCGCGGTGCCCGCCGAGTCCGTGCAGGACGTCGTCCTCGACTGCGCCGCCAAGGGCGTGCACGGGCTGGTGGTGATCTCCTCGGGCTTCGCCGAGACCGGCGACGAGGGGCGCCAGCGCCAGCGCCGGCTGGTCGGGCTGGCCCGCTCCTACGGCCTGCGCCTGATCGGCCCCAACTGCCTGGGCGTGATCAACACCGACCCGGAGGTCTCGCTCAACGCCTCCCTCTCGCCGCTGATGCCGCCCCGGGGCCGGGCCGGGTTCTTCTGCCAGTCCGGAGCGCTGGGCACCGCGATCCTGGAGAAGGTCAACGGCCGCGGGCTGGGCCTCTCCACGTTCGTCAGCGCCGGCAACCGCGCCGACGTGTCCGGCAACGACCTGCTCCAGTACTGGGAGGAGGACGACTCCACCGAGGTGGTCCTGCTCTACCTGGAGTCGATCGGCAACCCGCGCAAGTTCTCCCGGATCGCGCGACGCGTCTCGCGGCGCAAGCCGATCGTCGCGGTGCGCTCGGGGCGTACGACGCAGGGCGTGCCGCGCGGGCACGCGGTCCGGGCGATCGCCGCCCCCCGCCAGGCCGTGGACGCGATGTTCCGTCAGGCCGGGGTGATCCAGGTCGACACCCTGGAGGAGATGTTCGACGTGGCCCAGCTGCTGGCCCACCAGCCGCTGCCCCAGGGGCGGCGGGTGGCCGTGGTCGGGAACTCCGACGCGCTCGGCCTGCTCGCCATCGACGCCGCGGCGTCGGTCGGGCTGGTCGTCAACAAGTCCGTCTCGCTGGGGGCCGAGGCCACCGCCGAGGACTTCGAGGACGCGCTGGACGCGGCCATCGACGACCCCGAGGTCGACTCGGTGGTGGCGGTCTACTTCCCGCCGCTGAACACCACCGGCGAGGACGTCGCCAACGTGCTGGCCGCGGTGGGCGAGCAGTCGGACAAGCCGCTGGTGTCCACGTTCCTCGGGGCGGAGGGCGTGCCCGAGCTGCTGCGGGTGCCCGACGTCGCCGGCTCCACCGCCGGGCGCGGCTCCGTGCCGTCGTACCCGGCCGTGGAGTCCGCGGTGCGCGCGCTGGCCCGGGTGGTCGACTACAGCCTGTGGCTGCGGGCCCCCGACGGCGCCCCGGTCGCCGAGGACGACCTCGACACCCACGCCGCCCGACGACTGGTCAGCGAGGTGCTGACCCGCCATCCGCAGGGGCGCGACCTGGCCGGCGAGGAGCTCGACGCGCTGCTCGCCGCCTACGGCATCGAGATGTGGCACACCCACCCTGTCGCCTCGCTGGCCGAGGCCCAGGCCGCGGGGGAGGCCCTGGGCTGGAACGTGGTGCTCAAGGCCACCGCGGAGCATCTGCGCCAGCGCCCCGACCAGGCGCACGTGTGGCGCAGCATCGACGACGCCGGCGAGATGGCCGACGCCTGGCAGGCGCTGAACACCGTCATCTCCGACCCCGCCCAGGCCGACTTCGTGGTCCAGAGGAACGCCCCGCCGGGGGTCCCGGTGGCGATCGGCACCATCGAGGACCCGCTGTTCGGTCCGGTGGTGTCGTTCAGCATCGCCGGGCCGCTGACCGAGCTGGTCGGCGACAAGGCCTACCGGATCCCGCCGCTGGGCGAGCGCGACGCCGCGGAGATGGTCCGCGAGGTGAAGTCCTCCCCGCTGCTGTTCGGCTACCGCGGCAGCGAGGTCGTCGACGTCGCCGCCGTCGAGGAGCTGGTGCGCCGGGTGGCGCAGCTGCAGAACGACCTTCCTCAGCTGCGCTCGCTCGACCTGCCGCTGGTGCTCGCCGGCCCGGACGGCGCCCGGGTGCTCACCGCCAGCGCCCGCGTCGAGCCGGTGGTGGATCCGCGCTCGGACTGGTTCGTGCGCAGGCTCACCGCGATGCCGGGGGACTCGCTGCAGGACTGAGCGTGGGCCGGGTGCCGGGTAGTCGCCACCGGGGTCCGGGGGGCGTGACAGACTGCACTCATGCGCAGCCGCACTGCTGATCAGGATCGTTCGTTCGAGCTCAAGGACGCGATCGACCGCACCGGGTACTACCCCGAGGTCGTCGCCGACGGGGTGAACGGCGCGGTGGCCGGCGAGCAGGTCGTCGCGTTCTACGTGCACCACGAGCCGACCATCGAGCGCGACGAGGTACGCCGTCACATCACCGTGGTCGTGCTGACCCCCTCGCGTCTGATCCTGGCGCACACCGACGAGCACGCCGGCGACGACCTGCTGCCCGAGCCCTACACCTCCACCTCCACCGAGGCGATCTCGCTGAGCTCGGTGAAGTCGGTGGTGGTGACCCGGATGATCGCCAACCCGACCGGTGGCCCGACGCCGCCCGCCGAGGCCGTGATGACCATCGGCTGGGGCGGCGTGGGCCGCATCGACCTCGAGCCGGCCGGCTGCAGCGACCCCCAGTGCGACGCCGACCACGGCTACACCGGGGTGCTCGCCTCCGACGACTTCTCGCTGCGCGTCTCCGAGGCCGCCGACGGTCACGACGCGGTCGCGGGGCTGCTCGCGTTCGCCGAGCAGCTCTCCGCCAAGACCCACGGCGCCTGAGCCGCAGCGCGTGGGCCCGGGGGCAGGCAGCACCACGACCGAGCCCGAAGGGGCGTCCTTCGTCGAGCCCGCCTACCACCGGCGCTCCCTGGGCGACGTGGTTCCCGCCGTCGCGCAGGCGCTCGGGGTCGGCCCGCTGCTGCCCGACTCGCCGGGACCGGGCCTGGTGCTGCCGGGGGCGTCGTCGTACGTGGTGTTCCTCGTCGACGGTCTCGGCGCCGAGCTGCTGCGCCGCTATGCCCACTGCGCCCCGTTCCTCTCCTCGCTGCTGGAGGAGCAGCAGGACGGGACCGCGGGCGTGCCGTCGACGACCGCGACCAGCCTGACCTCCCTGGGCACCGGACTGACCCCGGGCACGCACGGACTGGTCGGCTTCACCTCGCGCGTCCCGGGCACCGACCGGCTGCTGAACGCGCTGCAGTGGGACAAGCAGGTCGACCCGCTGTCCTGGCAGCCGCACCCCACCGCGTTCGCCCGGATGGCGGCCGCCGGAGTCGCCATGACGGTCGTCAACAAGCGCGACTTCCAGGGCAGCGGACTGACGCTTGCCGCCCACCGCGGGGCCGCCTACGTGGGGGCGGACCGGGTCGGCGAACGGATCGCGGCGGTGGTCGCCGCGGCGGCGGCGCGCCCGTCGCTGACCTACTGCTACGAGGGCGACCTGGACTGGACCGGGCACAAGTTCGGGGTCGCCTCGACGCAGTGGCTCCAACAGCTGCTGATGGTCGACGCGGAGGCCGAGCAGCTGCGCGAGGCACTGCCGGCCGGCACCCGGCTTCTCGTCGTGGCCGATCACGGGATGGTCGACAGCCCGCCCGAGAGCCGCCTCGACGTGGACGAGCACCACGAGCTGCGCGCGGGTGTCAGGCTGCTGGGCGGAGAGGCGCGCTTCCGTCACCTCTACTGCGACGGCGGCGCGGTCGGCGACGTGCTCAGCGCCTGGCGCGAGGTGCTGGGGGAGCGTGCCGAGGTGCTCAGCCGCGACGAGGCGATCGCCCGCGGCTGGTTCGGCCCGGTCGAGCCGGGGGTGCGCCCGCGGCTGGGCGACGTGATGGTCGCCTGTCGCGGCGACGCGGCCGTGATGAGCAGCCGCGACTTCCCCTACGAGCAGACCCTGGTGGGGCTGCACGGCTCGTTGACGCCGGCCGAGATGCTGATCCCCATCCTGATCAGCTGACCTGCCCCGGCGTCGGGGCGCCTCAGCCGAACGGCAGCGGCTCGGGGGCCAGCGACACGGCCTTGGCCCGCGCCGCCGTGAGCCGGCGTCGGTGGTGCTGGCGGCAGAGGACCTCGTAGGCGACCTCGATCTCGTCGGGCTCGTGGCGCTCGGTGTCCCCGACGACGACGACCTCGCCCTCGGTCACCATCACCCCGTTCTCGGTGCGCGCATTGTGCGTGGCCCGCTTGCCGCACCAGCACAGCGCCTCCACCTGCAGCACGTGCATCCGGTCGGCGATCTCCACCAGCCGGGCGCTCCCGGGGAACAGGGCGGTGCGGAAGTCGGTGAGGATGCCGAACGCGAAGACGTCGATCTGCAGCTCGTCGACGATCTTGGCCAGCTGGTCGATCTGTCCACGCGAGTAGAACTGCACCTCGTCGCAGATCACGTAGTCGATGCGCCCGCCCTGGGTCAGGGTGCGCACCACGTAGCCCCAGAAGTCGAAGTCCGGGTCGACCTCGATCGCGTCATGGGTCAGGCCGAGCCGGCTGGACAGCGTCGCCTCCCCGGCCCGGTCGTGGGCGGTGAAGATCCGGCCGACCCGCCCCCGAGCGGCATGGTTGTGGTTGGTCTGGAGCGCCAGCGTGCTCTTTCCCGAGTCCATCGTGCCGGTGAAGAATTGGAGTTCAGCCACGGGCGCAGAGTCTTTCACAACCAGCCGGGCGCCAGGTCCGGCGGTCGGGCCCGTATGGCTAGAGTCGCCGAATGGACTTCAGATACCTCGGCAACAGCGGTCTCAAGATCTCCGAGATCACCTACGGCAACTGGCTCACCCACGGCTCCCAGGTCGAGAACGACGTCGCCACCCAGTGCGTGCACGCCGCCCTCGACGCGGGCATCACGACGTTCGACACCGCCGACGTCTACGCCAACACCCGCGCGGAGTCCGTGCTCGGCGAGGCGCTGGCCGGACAGCGCCGTGAGTCCCTGGAGATCTTCACCAAGGTGTACTGGCCCACCGGGCCCGGTGGGCCCAATGACTCCGGGCTCTCCCGCAAGCACATCCTGGAGTCGATCAACGGGTCGCTGTCGCGTCTGGGCACCGACTACGTCGACCTCTACCAGGCCCACCGCTTCGACACCGAGACCCCGCTGGAGGAGACCATGCAGGCCTTCGCGGACGTGGTCCGCGCGGGCAAGGCGCTCTACATCGGCGTCAGCGAGTGGACCGCCGAGCAGATCCGGGCCGGCGCGGAGCTGGCCCGCG
This sequence comes from Nocardioides sp. Z43_10, assembly GCF_059766615.1. Classification (NCBI taxonomy): domain Bacteria; kingdom Bacillati; phylum Actinomycetota; class Actinomycetes; order Propionibacteriales; family Nocardioidaceae; genus Nocardioides; species Nocardioides sp. Z43_10. Next base: position 246,926 of record NZ_JCBAJY010000007.1, read on the forward strand.
AGCTCGGCTTCGGCCTGATCTCGAGTCAGCCGCAGTACTCCATGCTCTGGCGGGTGATCGAGGACGAGGTGGTCCCGACCTGCCGCGAGCTCGGGCTCTCGCAGATCGTCTGGTCGCCGATCGCGCAGGGGGTGCTGACCGGCAAGTACCAGCCGGGGCAGGCGCCGCCGGCCGGGTCGCGCGCGACCGACGAGAAGGGCGGCGCGGACATGATCAGCCGGTTCATGAACGACGACGTGCTGACCCGCGTCCAGGCCCTGCGCCCGGTGGCGGAGTCGCTGGACCTGACCATGGCCCAGCTCGCGGTCGCCTGGGTGCTGCAGAACGACAACGTGGCCAGCGCCCTGGTCGGAGCCTCGCGCCCCGAGCAGGTCCACGAGAACGTCCGGGCCGCCGGCGTGCGGATCCCGCCCGAGGCGATGGCCCGCATCGACGAGGCACTCGGCGGCATCGTCGAGCGCGACCCGGGCAAGACCGCGGCGAACGCCCCGGCCACGCGTCCCACGTGAGCCCGATCGGGCGCTCCCCGCTGGTCACCCCCGCCGAGCTGGGTGACCTGCTGGGCGACGTCAGCGTCCTCGACGTCCGCTACCGCCTCGGCAGTGACGACGGGCCGCGGCAGTACGCCGCCGGGCACGTGCCGGGGGCGCTCTACGTCGACCTCGACACCGAGCTGGCCGCCGGCCCGGGGGAGGGCGGGCGCCACCCGCTGCCCGACCCGGCCCTGTTCCAGGCGGCGATGCGCCGTGCGGGCGTGGACGGCGCCCGTCCGGTCGTCGTCTACGACGACTGGTCGAGCCATGCGGCCGCCCGGTGCTGGTGGCTGCTGCGCTTCCACGGGCACGGCGACGTCCGGGTGCTCGACGGCGGCTGGCGCGCCTGGGTGGAGGACGGCGGAGAGGTCGCGGTCGGCGAGGTCGGACCCGGCCGGCCGGGCGACTTCGTCGCGCGGCCCCCGGCCATGCCGGTGGTGGCCGCCGACGACCTCGCGGGCGTGGACGTGCTCGTCGACGCCCGGGCCCCCGAGCGGTTCCGCGGGGAGGTCGAGCCGGTGGACCCGGTGGCCGGGCACATCCCGGGCGCCGTCAACGTCCCCACCGCGCGCAACCTGGACCCGCGGGGCCGCCTCCTCCCGGCCGCGGAGCTGGCCGCCCTGTACGCCGAGGTCGGCGCCGTCGGTGGGGCCGAGGTGGCCGCCTACTGCGGCTCCGGGGTGACCGCGGCGCTCGACGTGCTCGCGATGGAGCTCGCCGGGGTGCGCGCCGCGCTCTACCCGGGCAGCTGGAGCGGCTGGATCACCGACCCGGGGCGCCCCGTCGAGACGGGGCCGGGCGCCGGGCCGGCGCGCTAGCCGGTCAGTCGCTCTTGCCGCCGCCGAACATGATCTCGTCCCAGCTCGGCACCGAGGCGCGACCACGGCTCTTGCGCACGGGGCGACGGGCGGGCTGCTCGGTGCTCTCGTCCTGGGCCGGCGGCTGCTCCTGGGGTGCCTGAGGCTGGCTCTCACGAACGGCGCGGCGGCTCTCCGGCGCGACGGAGGGCTGCTCGGGCATCGTGGGGCGCCCGCGTCCCGCGCGCACCCGGGCGGCGGTCTCGGTGAGGTCCAGCGTGGACTCCTCCGGGCCGAGCACGTCCGTCGCGTCGGCCGGCTGGCCGGTGGCCCGGTCGGGGGTCTCGTCGGCCTGCTCCGGCGCGGGGTTGACCAGGTCGATCACGTCGTCGCCCAGCTCGGGCTGCTGGCGTCCCTCGCGCTGTACCGGGGCTCCGGAGCGCTGCATGCCGCGCAGCTCGTCCTCGGCGAAGGGGAGCTGGTCCTCGCCGTCGGCGACCGCGCTCAGCCGCCGCTCGCGCGCCTGGCTGAGGTCGTCGCGCGAGGGCGCGGGAGCGGCGATCGGCTCGCCGACGAGCCACCGGGCGTCGTCGTTCTCGGCGACCACGTAGTTGCCCGGGAGGTCGAAGACGTAGGTCGCGGCGCCGCTGCGCCGGCCCGCGGCGTACGACGCGGTGAGCGTCCAGCGCCCGTCGTCGCGGCGCCAGGCGTCCCACTGCACCGAGGTGGGGCTCACCCCGTCCGTGCGCAGCTGTGCGGCCACCGCGTCCCCGAGGGTGCGCGCGCCGTGCTCGCCGGACTTGCGGCGCACCGAGGAGCGCTGGGCGCGGTCGGCGACGTGCTCCCGCTCGGCGAGCACGGGGCCGGCGTAGATGAGGATCTTCTCGACGCTGCTGCCCGCCGCGTCGGCGACGTCCTGGGGCGACTCCCCGGCTCGGATCCGGGCCTGGATGTCGCGGGGGCGAAGTGCGCTGTCCATCTTGGTCTCCAACTGGCCTGGGCGTGCGTTGTCGCCGCGCAGGGCGGCCCGGAGTCGCGCGTCGACGTCGAGGGTGAACTCGAGGCCGGCGTCGTCGGAGAGCAGCAGGCGCGCGCCGTTGTCGCGCACGCCGAGGAGCGTGAGATGCCTCATCGACTCCTCCTGCTCCTGCCTGGTCACGAGGCTGTCCGCTGCCCTCGGCACGGGGCTGTGCTGAGTCATGGTCACCTCTCGTCTGCGTGCACCGACGTCTCCGGTGGGGCGAGCCTACGCCAGCGGAGGCGCGGCTCGGCACAGCGTGCGCGGCGTGCCCGGGAGGTAACCTCCGCGAGTGCCCAACTTGTGCCCGCCGCGGCTCCGGCCGCGTCCCGATCCGCCGACGGCGGTGTGGTGACGATGCTCGTCGTCCTCGAGCTCGTGGGCATCTTCGTCTTCGCCATCTCCGGCGCGCTGGTGGGGGTCCGCAAGGAGCTCGACATCTTCGGGATCCTGGTCCTGGCCGGCACCACCGGCCTGGGCGGCGGGTTCCTGCGCGACGTGCTGATCGACGCCACGCCGCCGGCGGCGCTGCTCGACTGGCGCTACCTGATGGTGCCGGTGGCGGCCGGGGTGCTCACGTTCCTGTTCCACCCGGCGGTGGGCCGGATGGAGCGGCTGGTCAACGTCTTCGACGCGTTCGGGCTCGCCCTGTTCTGCGTCACCGGGGCGCTCAAGGCTCTCGACTACGGGCTGGGCCCGGTCCCCGCGGCGCTGATGGGCATGGTCACCGGGATCGGCGGCGGGATGCTGCGCGACGTGCTCGCCGGACGGGTCCCCGACATCTTCCGCGGACCGCTCTACGCGACCCCCGCGCTGACCGGCGGGGGGATCGCGGTCGCCGGCGTCGAGGCGGGGCTCCCGCTCGGCCTGGTCGCCCTGCTCGGCGGCGGGGTGTGCCTGGTGTGGCGTCTGCTCGCCATCTGGCGCAACTGGCAGGCGCCCCGGCCCCGGGGCCCGGCCAGCGTCTGATCGGCCAGCGTCTGATCGGCCAGCGTCTCCAGTGACGGCTGCTCAGCTGCCCAGCACGCGCCGCAGGTAGTCGTTGGCGAAGACCCGGTCCGGGTCGAGCCGCTCGCGCAGCGCCAGGAAGTCCCCGAACCGGGGGTAGGCCAGGGCCAGGTCGTCAGCCGTGCGGGTGTGCACCTTGCCCCAGTGCGGGCGACCGCCGTGGGCGAGCATCACCTGCTCGACGGCGGCGAAGTAGGCGGCGTGGTCCACGTCGCGGTGGGTGTGGAAGGCCAGGTAGACCGAGTCCTGGGCGTAGGCGGTGGACAGTGCCACGTCGTCGGCGCGGGCCACCCGGATCTCGACCGGGAAGCTGATCCGCCAGCGCGACGCCTCGATCACCCGGCGCGCCTCGCGCAGCGCCGCGAGCCCGGCGGCGCGCGGCACGGCGTACTCCATCTCGCGGAAGACGACGTCGCGCGGGGTGGTGAACACCCGGTGTGCCACGTCGCTGTAGCGGCGCTCGCTCAGGGCCCGCGCCGAGACCTGGTTCAGCACCGGCACCACCCGGGGCGCGAGGTTCGCCCCGGCGCTCAGCGCGCCGAACACGGTGTTGGAGAGGAACCGGTCGTCGAGCCACTCCCGCCAGCGGGGGAGGGGAGCCGCCTCGGCCGGGTCCACATCGAGCCGGTCGTTGGTCTTGGTGAGCACCCGATCGGTGTGCGGGAACCAGTACATGTCCACGTGGTGGTGCTCGGCGACCCGCTCGTCGAAGCCGCCCAGGCCCTGCTCCCAGGTCATCGGCTGCTCGTGCGCCTCCAGCACGAAGAGCGGCTCCACGGCGAAGGTCACGGTGGTGAGGATCCCGAGGGCGCCCAGACCGACCCGCGCCAGGTCGAAGACCTCGGGGTTCTCCTCCCGGCTCGCGCGTAGCACCTCGCCGGTGCCGGTGACCAGCTCGAGCGCCGTCAGCTGCCCGGCGAGCCCGGCGACGACGCCGCCGGTGCCGTGGGTGCCGGTGGACACCGCCCCGGCCAGCGTCTGCTCGGCGATGTCGCCCATGTTGTGCAGGCTCAGCCCGTGCCGCTCGAGCTCGGCGTTGAGCCTCTTCAGCTGCGTGCCGGCGCGGGCGGTCACGGTCATCGCGGCCCGGTCGATCTCGACGATGCCGCTCATCGCGCCGGGGCGCAGCAGGGTGTGGTCGGGCGCCGAGATCGCGGTGAAGCTGTGCCCGGTGCCGGCCATCTTCACGGTGGTCCGCTCGGCGCGGGCGCGCTCCACCGCGGCCACCACCGCCGCGGTGTCCACCGGGGTCTCGACGCGCCGCGGGTGCGCCGACTCCAGTCGCGACCAGTTGCGCCAGGTCTCACCGCTCACGACCGTCTCCTCCACGTGGTCCTGCCTCCGGGCCGAGGCCCTGAGGGGGCAGCGTAGTGCTCGCCAGCCGGTGCGCGTCGCTGTCTGCGCCCGCCGGCGTACGCCGGGTGGCCAGCGCCGCGGCGGCGCCCAGGGCCCCCGCGGCCGTCGCGACGAGGAAGGCGGCCGAGGCCCCGTGGGCGTCGGCGACCGCACCGGCCACGGCCGCCCCGGGCGCCACCCCGGCGGCCATGCCGGTGGAGAGCACCGACATGCCCTCGGTGAGCCGAGCGGCCGGCACGCTGCGCTCGGTGGCGGCCAGGGAGGCGATCAGCGTGGGCGAGATCGCCAGACCGCCCACCAGCAGCACCACCCCCAGCAGCGGCAGCGAGCCGATGAAACTCAGCGGCGCCAGGGTCAGCGCCAGCGCGACCGTCCCCCAGCGGACCCGGATCGCCGGGTCGCCACGCCAGTGCACGGCGCCGGTGAGGATGCCCGAGGTCATCGACCCCAGCGCCCACAGCGCGAGCAGCACACCGGCCATCTGGGGAGCGTCCACCTCCTCGGCGAACGCGACCGTCGAGACCTCGGTGGCCCCGAACAGCCCGCCCAGCGCCAGCGAGACGACGGTGAGCGGGATGATCGTGCGCCACGGCATCGCCGGACGTGGCCCGCCGGCGTGGTCGTGGCGGTGCGGCGGGGGCTGGGTGCCGCGCTGCGCGGCGAGCACGAAGGTGCCGACCAGCCCGGCCAGGACCGCGACGGCGAGTCCCGCCACCGGATGCCAGGCCACCGCCAGGAAGGTGACCAGCACCGGGCCGAGCACGAAGATCGTCTCGTCGACGACGGCCTCGAGGGCGTAGGCGGTCTGGACCTGGGCGGGGTCGGACAGCACGTGCGACCACCGGGCCCGCACGCACGACCCGATCTGCGGGTACGCCGCACCGGCCACCGCGGCGCAGGCGTGCACCAGCACCAGGGACGCGCCGCTCTCGACGCTCCAGACCAGGGCCGCCATCGCCAGCGCGAAGACGACCACCGCGGCCGGCAGCGCCCGGTGCTGGCCCCAGCGGTCGGCCAGGCGGCCGTGCAGCACGGCCAGCGCCGCGTTGGCCAGCACGTAGGCGGCCGAGACGCTGCCGGCGACCCCGTAGGAGCCGCGGTCGGCCGAGACCAGCAGGACGATGCCCAGCCCCATCGTGGACACGGGCAGCCGGGCGACGAGGCCGGCGAGGCAGAAGGCGCGCGCTCCGGGGACCGTGAGCACCCGACAGTAGGTGGTGAGCATGGCGAGCGCGAGCGTACGACCCGTCCCCGTCGTGGGCCGCATTGCCGAGCGCTCCTACGATGTCGACATGAGTTCCGACGCCCGCCCCTACGACGCTCTGCTGCTGCTCTCCTTCGGCGGGCCCGAGAAGACCGAGGACGTGGTGCCGTTCCTCGAGAACGTGACCCGGGGCCGCGGGATCCCGCGCGAGCGGCTCGAGGAGGTCGGCGAGCACTACTTCCTGTTCGGCGGCAAGTCGCCGATCAACGACCAGAACCGCGCCTTCCTGCGGGCCCTGCGCGCCGACCTCGACGAGCACGGCGTCGACGTCCCGGTCTACTGGGGCAACCGCAACTGGGAGCCGTACCTGAGCGACACGCTGCGCCAGATGGCCGCCGACGGGCACCGCCGGATCGCGGCGATCTTCACCTCGGCGTACTCGTCGTACTCGGGGTGTCGGCAGTACCGCGAGGACCTGGCCGCCGCGGTGGCGTCGCTGCGTGAGGAGGACCCGGACGCACCGCAGCTGCAGATCGACCGGCTGCGGATGTACTTCAACCATCCCGGGTTCGTCGACGCCAACGTCGACGCCACCCTCGCCGCGCTCGACGAGCTGCCCATCGACGTGCGCGACGAGGCCCACCTGACCTTCGTCACCCACTCCGTCCCGGTCACGATGAACGACGGCGCGGGCCCCGGCGGCGGCGCCTACGTCGCCCAGCACGAGGACCTGATGGCCGAGATCGTGGCGCGCGTGCAGGAGCGCACCGGCCGCCGCCACGACCACGCCCTGGTCTACTGCTCGCGCTCCGGCGCGCCGCACATCCCGTGGCTCGAGCCCGACGTCAACGACCACCTGCGCGAGCTGGCCGAGGCCGGCACCCCCGGCGTGGTGATGGCGCCGATCGGGTTCGTCTCCGACCACATGGAGGTCATCTACGACCTCGACACCGAGGCGATGGCCACCGCCGAGGAGCTGTCCCTGCCGGCCGTGCGCGCCGCCACGGCCGGGACCGACCCGCGGTTCGTGGCCGCCGTGCGCGAGCTGCTGCTCGAACGGGCCGCCGCCGAGCGCGGCGAGCAGCCGCAGCGCGCCGTCTGCGGCCGGCTGGGCCCGGTCTGGGACCGCTGCGCGGTGGACTGCTGTCCGAACCCGCGGGCACCCCGCCCGGTGCTGGCGGGCGTCGACGACCCGAGCGTGGCGAGCGCGTGAGCCCGGCCGCCGGACCGGACCGTGACGCCCTGGGCGGCGAGCTGCTGGAGGTCGCCCGCCGCGCCGCGCGCGAGGCCGCGGCGCTGGTGGCCCAGCGTCGTGCCGCGGGGGTCAGCGTCGCGGCCACCAAGAGCAGCTCGGTCGACCCGGTCACCGAGGCCGACCGGGCCAGCGAGGAGCTGCTGCGCCGGGTGATCGCGGCCGCGCGACCCGACGACGCCTTCCTCGGCGAGGAGGGCGGGGAGCGCGACGGCGCCGCAGTGGGCACCGGGGTGCGCTGGGTGGTCGACCCCATCGACGGCACCGTGAACTTCCTCTACGGACTTCCCGAGTACGCCGTGTCGGTGGCCGCCGAGGTCGACGGCGAGGTGGAGGCGGGCGTCGTGCTCAACGTCGCCACCGGCGTCGAGTACTGGGCCCTGCGCGGCGGCGGCGCCTGGCGGGACGGGGCCCCGCTGTCGGTGCGCGCCGCGGCGCCGCTGGAGCAGCGGTTGGTGCTGACCGGGTTCAGCTACGACGCCGAGCGCCGGGTGCGCCAGGCGGGCGCGGTGGGCCGGCTGATCGGCCGGGTGCGCGACATCCGCCGGATGGGTTCGTGCGCGCTCGACCTGTGCCACGTGGCGGAGGGGAGCGCCGACGCCTACGTGGAGGAGGGCGTCAACCTGTGGGACCACGCCGCCGGGGCGCTGGTGGCGCGCGAGGCCGGAGCGCGCACCGAGCTCCTGGCGGGCGCGGGTGGCGCCGAGCTGCTGCTGTGCGCGCCGGCTCACGGCTTCGCGGAGTTCCGCTCGGCGGTCCTCGAGGCGGGCTTCGCGGCGGCGTCCGCGGAGTAGCTCTGCACCCGGTGGAGAGGGAATAGCGCCGAGCGTGCTTGCGTTGGTCGATCGACGGGCACCGGATGTAGGACCCCCCGAGGCCATGGTGCACAATCTGGCGCCGGGCAACCAGACTTTCTGCAGACCTGCTCATAGGAGTGGATGACGATGGCGACTGACTACGACGCACCGCGCAAGAACGAAGAGGACCAGAGCGAAGAGAGCATCGAGGAGCTCAAGGCCCGTCGTCACGACAAGAACTCCGGCAAGGTCGACGAGGACGAGGCCGAGGCCGCCGAGTCGTTCGAGCTGCCCGGCGCCGACCTCTCCCACGAGGAGCTCGCCGTGGAGGTGAAGCCGCGCCAGGACGACGAGTTCACCTGCATGAGCTGCTTCCTGGTGCACCACCGCAGCCAGCTCGTCGACGCCGAGAACCTGATCTGCCGCGACTGCGCCTGAGCCGCGCAGGGCTCGCACGCACGAGACCACAAGGGCCGCCACCCGGCAGGGTGGCGGCCCTTCGTGCGTCCGTGGCCGAACCGGCGCCGATCAGTAGGCGGTGGCGCCGTTCTTCTTGGAGTCCTGGTCGTCCTTAACCAGGTCGGGCGGCAGGTGGCCGGTCGAGCGGGTGTAGTAGTCGGCCGCCTTGCGGGCGGCGAGCATCCGGGCGATCGCGATGATCGTCCCGCTCGCGGCCGCCCACATCACCGCCTCCCACAGGTCGACGTCGGGGTCGGCCGGGTTGGCGGGAGGGTTCTTCCCGGTGGCGGTGCGCCACGACGTGTTGAGGGCCTTCTTCGCGACCGCGGCGCCGAGCAGCGCCGATCCGAGCGAGAAGACCGACCAGATCTTGGAACCCGATGCCATCGGTCCTCCTGTGAGTGCGGCCAGGGCTGGCCGAGGGTGGGGAATGTCGTTCTTGCGCAGACCTCACACTACCCAGCCGGCGGCCGGCTCATGCGTGGCTCAGCCGCCGTGCGAGGCGCGTGCGACGTCGCGCGCCGCGGCCAGCGCCGTGGCGAGGCGCTGGGGGTGGCGGGTGCTGACCAGCCAGTACGGCGTGGGGTCGGCCGGGTCTTCGATGGCCACGCGTACCGAGCGCTTGAGGTAGGGCCGCAGGACCAGGTGCGCGCGAGCGTCGGCGTCGCGTCCGGCGATCAGCCGCGTCTCCTGGGCGTCGAGCTGCTCCACCGGCCCGATCAGCCGCACCGGGATGTGGGCGGAGCCGGCCCGGAAGACCCCGTCCGCCACGCTCACCCGCGCTGCGCCGTACGACGTGAGCGAGAGGACCAGCAGCAGCACCATCACGGCCGTGGCGCCCCACGCGGCAGCCGCCGGCATGGCGACGATGACGGCCAGCCACATGCTGGCCACCAGCATGGTTCCCTGGACCCACCACCGCAGCGGGACGGTGAGCCTCTCTGCGTACTCCACGCTTAGATCCTGCCACTCGGCTCCGCGCGGTGAAGCATCGGGTGGCGTGGACGCGGGCCGGGATGGGACAGCCAGGAGGCCGTGCCGACCCGGGTTGGATAGGGTCGTCGGGCCATGACCCAGACCCCGCCGCCGAGCCCCTCGGTCGACCAGCGCCAAGCCCGCCCGGAGGCGGGTGATGTCGAGGTGAGGCTGGTCCGGCTCGACCGCGAGCTGCCCGCCCCCGCCTACGCCCACCCCGGCGACGCGGGCGCGGACCTGATGACCACGATCGACCTGACCCTGGCGCCGGGGGAGCGGGCGCTGGTGCCGACCGGGATCGCGATCGCGCTCCCGCTCGGGTTCGTCGCTCTGGTCCACCCACGCTCGGGGCTGGCCGCGCGGCACGGGCTGTCCATCGTGAACACCCCCGGGACCGTGGACGCTGGTTACCGTGGGGAGATCAAGGTCATGCTGATCAACCACGATCCGGCCACCCCGGTGGAGCTGCGTCGCGGCGACCGGATCGCCCAGCTGGTCATCCAGCGGGTGGAACGGGCCGCGTTCCTCGAGGTGGACCGGCTTCCCGACTCCGATCGTGGCGCCGGGGGTTACGGTTCCACCGGCGGTTTCGGTCCGCTCTGACCTGCCGCACCCGATCGAGGAGTCACAGTGAAGTTCCGTCGCAAGTCCCAGCAGGTCGAGACCGACCCGGCCGAGCCGCAGACGCCCGCGACCGGGCCGGGGTCTGACGACGCCGCGTCGGCCGAGCCGGGCAGCGCGCAGTCGGGCGAGAGCGAGGTGCGTCCGCGTGACGTCGACGAGATCGATCTCGCCGACGGGGTGCAGCGCATCGACCTGGGCTCGCTGTTGATCACTCCCTCGCCGGGGCGCGAGCTGCGCCTGCAGGTGGACGAGAAGACCAAGGCGGTTCAGTCGGTGGTCATCGCCGCCCCCGACGGCGCGCTGGAGCTGAAGGCGTTCGCGGCGCCGCGCGGTGGCGGCCTGTGGGACGACGTCCGCCCCCAGATCGCCGCCGACATGACGCAGCGCGGCGGCACGGTGACCGAGCAGGAGGGACCGTTCGGCACCGAGCTGGCCTGTCAGCTCACCGTGCGTCGCGCCGACGGCACCACCGCCGTCCAGCCGTCGCGGATCATCGGCTTCGACGGCCCCCGCTGGCTGCTGCGCGCCACGCTGCTCGGCCGCCCGGCCGTCGACCCCGAGGCCGCCGCCGAGTGGGAGGCCACGATCTCGGGCGTCGCCGTGCGCCGCGGGGCGGTCGCCATGCCGGTGGGCGACGCCCTGGCCCTGGTGATGCCGGCCAACGCCCGGCGCAGCAGCGAGTAGCGCCCGCGATGAGTCCCGAGAGGAGCCCGCTGCGTCGGCGGATCAGCCGGTGGGCCAGCTCCAGCGACCAGGAGGCCCGCGAGCTGCGCAAGACGCACAGCGAGCCGGGCGGGATCTCCATCGCGCTGGCCCCGGACCGTGAGCGCGTCCGGCTCCGCGGGACCCTGCGCACCGTCACCCTGCGCCCGCGAGGCGGCGCGCCGGCCCTCGAGGCGGAGCTCTACGACGGTTCCGGGGTGCTCACCCTGATCTGGCTCGGGCGCCGGCGGATCGCCGGCATCGCCCCGGGGCGCGCCCTGCAGGTCGAGGGGCGCATCGGCGTCCAGGAGGGCGTCCGCGTGATGTTCAACCCCCGTTACGAGCTGCGCCCATGAGCCAGCCCGAGCGCGACACACCCCCGGCGGGGGCCCCGGAGCCGCAGGCTGCGGCCTCGCTCGACACGGTCGAGGCGGTGGTGCGTCAACAGCTCTCCCGCGCCCTGGGCGGCCGGCGGGGGATGATCGAGGCGGCCGTGCCCACCGTGCTGTTCACCGCGACGTGGTTGCTCGGGGACGACCTGCGGACTGCGCTGCTGGTCAGCCTGCTGGTCGCCGGCCTGCTTTTGGTGGTGCGCGTGGTCCAGCGCTCCACCACCCAGTTCTGCCTCAACGCCATCTTCGGCATCGGCATCGGCTGGCTCTTCGTGCGGATGTCGGCAAGCTCCGGAGGCAGCGCAGACGACCAGGCGCTGGCCTACTTCCTGCCCGGGATCCTCTACAACGGCGGGTACGCCGTCGTGCTCGGCCTGACCTGCGTGATCGGCTGGCCGCTGGTCGGCTTCATGGTCGGCAGCGTCACCGGCGACGCCACCGCCTGGCACCGTGATTCGCAGGTGGTGCGCCTGTGTTCCCGGTTGACCTGGGTGCTGGTGGTGCCGTGCGCGCTGCGCGTGCTGCTGCAGGCCCCGATCTGGTGGGCAGGCTCCTCGGGCGCCCTGGAGGCCGACACCGCGGTCGCGGCACTGGGCATCCTCAAGATCGCGCTCGGGTGGCCGCTGCAGCTGGCGTCGCTGGCGACGATGGCCTGGCTGCTGAGCCGGAACCGGACGCCGCTCAGCTCCGCGGGCTGAGTGCTCCGCGGGCTGAGTGCCGGGCTGAGGGCTCCGCGGGCTCAGGCCCGGTGGGTGCCGGGGGCGAGCAGGCGCTCCAGCACCGCCTCGACGTCCTCGGGCACCACGAACAGCAGCTCGTCGCCCGCCTCGAGCGGCTGCTCGGGGTCGGGTGTGTAGACCTGGCCGTCGCGCAGGATCGTGACCAGCGCGCAGTTCTCCGGGAACGGCACCAGCCCCGAGGGGGTGCCGACGTGGGGGGAGTCCGCGGGCAGGGTCATCTCCACGAGGTTGGCGTTGCCCTGGCGGAAGGTGAACAGGCGCACCAGGTCGCCGACCGACACCGCCTCCTCGACCAGCGCGGACATGATCCGCGGAGTGGACACGCTCACGTCGACGCCCCAGGCCTCGGTGAAGAGCCACTCGTTGTTGGGGTGGTTGACCCGCCCGACCGTGCGGGGGACGCCGAACTCGGTCTTCGCCAGCAGCGCGGTGACCAGGTTGGCCTTGTCGTCTCCGGTGGCCGCGATCACCACGTCGCACTGGTCGAGACGGGCCTCCTCCAGCGAGGACAGCTCGCAGGAGTCCGCGAGCAGCCACTCGGCGTGCGGCACCCGCTCGGGCTTGATCGACTCGGCGTTCTTGTCGATCAGCAGGATCTCGTGGCCGTTCTCGATCAGCTCCCGGGCGATCGAGCGACCGACCGCACCCGCTCCGGCGATGGCGACCCGCATCAGTGCTCTCCTGCCTCGTGGCCGGTCACTCGTGCACCGGACCGCTCTCGATGACGCTGTAGGCGTGCGCCGCGGACTCCTCGCGCATCACCAGGTGCAGCAGATCGCCCTCCTGGATCACCGTGTCCCGGGTGGGCAGCATCCCCTCACCGAGCCGGTCGATCCAGGCGATCCGGCTGCGTGACTGCTGCTGGAAGTCGATGGTGCGGTGACCGATCCACCGCTGGGGGACCGGCACGTGGTCGAGCCGGATCGTGCCGGAGGGGTCACGGAAATCCGGCTCCGCGCCGGCGGGCAGCAGCCGGCGCAGGACCTGGTCGGCGGTCCACTTGACGGTGGCGACGGTGGTGATCCCGAGCCGCTGGTAGACCTCGGCGCGTCCGGGGTCGTAGATCCGGGCCACCACCTGCTGGATCCCGAACGTCTCGCGTGCCACCCGGGCGGCGATGATGTTGGAGTTGTCACCGCTGGAGACCGCGGCGAAGGCGTCTGCCCGCTTGATGCCGGCCTTGGCCAGCACCGCCTGGTCGAAGCCGTAGCCGGTGACCTTGTCGCCGTTGAACGACGGGCCCAGTCGCCGGAAGGCGTCGGGGTTGCTGTCGATCACCGACACGGTGTGGTTGCGGTCCTCGAGGCTGCGCGCGAGTGTCGAACCCACTCGGCCGCAGCCCATGATCACGACATGCACGAGGGCACCGTATCCCAGCGGCGGACCGCCCCGGACCCGATCGTGTCGTGCATCCACCGCAGTTGTTCGCCGTTGATGTGAGTGTCGGGTGCGCGGGCGGTCTAGTGTGTCCGATCGTGAGTGTCGGCGACGTCTCGAAGAGGATCCTGCTGGGGCGCAAGCTCCGCAGCTCCCAGCTGGGGGAGACTCTGCTCCCCAAGCGCATTGCTCTTCCGGTCTTCGCCAGCGACGCGCTCTCGTCGGTGGCCTACGCCCCGGACGAGGTCTTCATCATGCTGTCGCTCGCGGGCGCGTCCGCCTACGTGTGGTCGTGGAAGATCGGGATCGCGGTCGCGCTGGTGATGTTCGCGGTGATCGCCTCGTACCGCCAGACCGTGCACGCCTACCCCAGCGGCGGTGGCGACTACGAGGTGGCGACCGTCAACCTGGGCCGCACCGCCGGCACCACGGTGGCCAGCGCGCTGCTGGTGGACTACGTGCTGACCGTGGCGGTCTCGGTGTCCTCGGGGGCCCAGTACGCCGCGGCGGCCCTGCCTTTCCTCAGCGGGCACGAGGCGGTGTTCGCGACGCTGCTCGTGATCCTGCTGATGGCGATGAACCTGCGTGGGATCCGGGAGTCGGGGACCTTCTTCGCCGTCCCGACCTACCTCTTCATGCTCGCCATGCTCGCGATGTGCGGCTACGGGCTGATCCGACTGCTGCGCGGCACGCTGCCGCAGGTGGAGAGCGCCGACCTCCAGATCGTCGCGGCGCCGGGCTACGAGGGCCAGCTGACCACAGTGGCGCTGATCTTCCTGCTGGCGCGGGCGTTCTCCTCGGGCTGCGCGGCGCTGACCGGCGTGGAGGCCATCTCCAACGGCGTGCCGGCGTTCCGCCGTCCCAAGAGCCGCAATGCCGCGACCACGCTGCTGCTGCTCGGCTCCATCGCCATCACGATGATGCTCTCGGTGACCCTGCTGGCCCGCGAGATGGGGCTGAAGTACGTCGATCCCCACGACATCGACCGGCTGCGCACCGCCACCGGGGAGATGCTGCCGGCGGGCTACGACCAGCACACGGTGATCGCCCAGATCGCGGCCGCGGTCTTCGACGGCTTCCCGGCCGGTTTCTACCTGGTGGTCACCGTCACCGGCGTGATCCTGGTGCTGGCCGCCAACACCGCGTTCAACGGGTTCCCGGTGCTGGGCTCGATCCTGGCCCAGGACGGCTACCTGCCCCGGGCGCTGGGCTCGCGCGGCGACCGGCTCGCCTACAGCAACGGCATCCTGTTCCTGGCCCTGATGGCGATCGCGCTGATCCTCGCCTTCGACGCGCAGGTGACCCGGCTGATCCAGCTCTACATCGTCGGCGTCTTCGTCTCCTTCAACCTCAGCCAGCTCGGGATGATCCGGCACTGGACCCGGCACCTGGCCAGCGAGTCGTCGCCGGTCGAGCGCCGCCGGATGCAGCGCTCGCGCGCGATCAACGCGATCGGGCTGGTGTTCACCGCGGTCGTGCTGGTGATCGTGCTGGTCACCAAGTTCCTGGAGGGCGCCTGGATCGCGATCCTGGCGATGGCCGGCTTCTTCGTGCTGATGCGCGCCATCCGGCGCCACTACGAGCGGGTCTCCGACGAGCTCGCGGCCGACGAGCAGGACGGGGTGCTGCCGACCCGCGTCCATGCGATCGTGCTGGTCGGCAAGCTGCACAAGCCCACCCTGCGGGCACTGGCGTTCGCGAAGGCCACCCGCCCCAACGTGCTCGAGGCGATCTACGTCGGCGTCGACGACGAGGCGACCAACCAGCTGCTGGACGAGTGGGACGAGCGCAACCTCGATGTTCCGCTGAAGGTCCTGCACTCGCCGTTCCGCGAGCTGGTCAAGCCGGTCGTGGACTACGCCGCGGAGATCCGGCGCCACCACCCCCGCGGCGTGGTCGCGGTCTACATCCCCGAGTACGTCGTGGGCCACTGGTGGGAGCAGCTGCTGCACAACCAGACCGCGCTGCGACTCAAGGGCAGGCTGCTGTTCAGCCCCGGCGTCATGGTGATCTCGGTGCCCTACCAGCTGCACTCCTCGATCAACGTCCACGAGCGCGAGGAGCGCGAGCTCAGCCGGGTCCGTGCCGGCGACGTGCGCCGCGGACGACTCCGTGCCAACACCCCTTCCCGCAGACGACAGACACCCCGGTGATCCGATGACCCGCTCCCACCGTCCACGCCGCCCCGGCCCCCGCCACTCCGCTCCTCGCCCGCGCAAGGAACGCGGTCGCTCCCGGGTCGGTGAGCGCTTCACCGCCACCGTGGGGCCGATCGCGCACGGCGGCCACTGCGTCGTACGAGTCAGCGATCCGGCCGCGGCGCCCGCACCGGACGGCTCGCCCGGCACCCGGGTGGTGTTCACCCGGCACGCGATCCCCGGCGAGGAGGTCGTCGTGCAGATCACCGAGGGCACCGACGGGGACCGCTTCTGGCGAGGCGACGCGGTCGAGGTGCTGGTGCCGTCCCCGCACCGGGTCACCCCGCCGTGCCCCTACGCGGGACCGGGCCGCTGCGGCGGCTGCGACCTGCAGCATGTGGAGCTCGGCCATCAGCGCGAGCTGAAGGCCGCCGTGGTGCGTGAGCAGCTGGCCCGGCTGGCCGGCCTGGACCTCCCGGTCACCGTCGAGGCCGTGCCCGGCGACGTGGACGGGCTGCGCTGGCGCACCCGGGTGCAGTTCGCCACCACGCCCGAGGGCGGACGCGGCATGCGGGTGCACCGCTCCCGCGCGGTGATCGCGGTCGACGAGTGCCTGATCGCCCACCCCGACGCGCGGATCGCGGGGGAGAGCGCCGACGACGTGGTCGTCGAGACCGTGCACGGGCGCGGGGTCGAGCACGACGAGGCCCCCGGACAGCAGTTCGTGGTGGAGGCCGACGGGTTCTGGCAGGTGCACCCCGGGGCCCCGGACGTCCTGGTGGACAGCGTGCTGGAATTCCTCCAGCCGCGCGCCGGGGAGCGGGTGCTTGACCTGTACGCGGGAGTGGGCCTGTTCTCCCGCTTCCTCGCCGAGGCGGTCGGGGAGGGCGGCTCGGTGGCCGCGGTCGAGGGCGACCGCCGGGCGTGTCAGCACGCCGTGGCGAACCTGCACGGCCTGCCGGTGAGGGTCGAGCACGGCTCGGTGGACGAGGTGCTCGCCGACGGGCTGGACGAGCCGTTCGACCTGGTCGTCCTGGACCCGCCGCGCGAGGGCGCCCGTCGCCAGGTCGTGGAGCAGGTGGTCGATCGGGCTCCGCGGGCGGTGGCCTACGTCGCCTGTGACCCCGCGGCGCTCGCGCGCGACCTGGCGATCTTCGCCGAGCACGGCTACCGGGTCAGTGGGTTGCGCGCCTTCGACCTCTTCCCGATGACGCACCACGTGGAGTGCGTCGCGCTGCTGGAGAGAACCAGCTCTGACCTGCGGTGACGCCCAGTCAGGGCCGCGGTTCTCAGCCGACCCCTATCAGCCGCAGGCGGGACCGGATCGGCAGATCCTGCGGCGCTCCGGCGCCGGTGAAGGAAAGGACCTGCTCCAAGACGAGCTCGCGCGGCTCCACGTCGGTGTCGACCGCGAAGACCACCCGACCCAGGGCGGCGTGGCTCGAGGCCTTGAGTCCCTCACGACGGACGGGCTGGGCGCCGTCGAGGGTGACGACAGGCGCACTCATCCGCGCCGGGAACCACGTGTCACCGGCAGCGTTCTCCACGGTGCTCGCGCGGTAGAGCTGGAGCCGGAGGTTGGCCCACAGCGTGCCCTCGTCGGCCCACCCGAGCGCCGCGTCATAGGGGTAGAGGGTGAGGTGGCTGGAGGTGTAAGTGGCCAGTCCCGGTCGCAGCGGCGAGTCGGGGTCCGCGGCGACGAACGCGCACGCGCTTGTCTCGGCGCAGGCGGTCGAGAAGTTGCGGTTCCCGTCGTACAACGCCTCGGCCACGCCGGCATCGATCTCGCCCGACTCGACGTGGGCGGTCTGGGTCAGGCCGTCGTACTCGACCTCGACCGTGAGGTCCTCGACGCTGGGTCGCCCCTCGATGCCGACGGCGATCGAGGTCGGGTCGTCACCGGAGTCGCTGCTGGAGTCATCGAGCACGATCGAGGCCAGGTCGACGCGCTGGTCGCCGACGACGAGGCGGACCTCGACCGGGTTCGGGTCGCGATGCGTGGACCAGCCGACCTTGCGGACCTCCCAGCTGACCGGGATCAGGCTGCCGTCCTTGGGGGCGGCCAGGTCCTGCGACTCGTCCCACGTGGGGTCGCCGTAGTCGACCTCCATGAGCTCGTGCCCGAGGGTCTCGACGGGGGCGCCGACCCGGACCGTGACCTCGCTGCCAGGCACCTGCACCGTCACGGAGCGGCCGTAGGCCGGCGAGCTCAGCGGCAGCTGCTCGCCCACCTCGGCCGCGACCGTCGGCCCGTCGTCGACCGCGCGCCACACCATGATGCCGAGGACGAGGACGACCACGGCGAGTGCTACCGACAGGAGTGAGGCCAGCGCGCGGAGGCGATCGCTGCGACGAGCGTCGGTGGTGAGGGTGGTGGTCGTCATGGAAGGTCTCCGCCCGGGATGGTCCACTGGAAGTGCACGGGCCGCCGCTCGCGGGCGAAGGGCTCGCGGTCGACGGCCGGTCCCTGGTAGTCGAACCGCAGGGCGGGGGTCGGCTTCCCCTCCGCGATGTCGAAGACGAACTGCTCGGGGTCATCGGGGTCCGAGAAGCTCAGCGGCCCCGCGTTGAGGTCGTTGACATCCGCGGGCGGGGAGAGCGGCTCGGCGTTGCCGAGGCGCGCTGAGAACTGCAGATCGCCGGCATCCCAGTACGTCGAGGCGTCACCACTTCCGCTGACCAGGGATAGGCGGCGGGGGCGGACGACGTGCACCACCAGGAACTCGCGGCCCTGGTCGGCCCAGCCCAGACCGTCGACGTACGGCGTGCGCAGGGTGAGCTTGACGCGGCACTGCAGGGCGGCTCGGAAGTAGACCCTGATCCCGCTGTCGTCGAGACGCCTCGGCGGGCCGCACGGTGTCGCCGGCATCTCGGCGAGCTCTTCCGAGGACGGGAGGTCGGCGAGGCGGCTCGCCTGTCCGCCCTCGACGGACCCATCGGAGGCGTGCACGACCTGGGTCACGCCGTCGACGGTGACGCGCACCTCGAGCTCGGCGGGGTCACCATCGACGGCAACCCAGACCCCGCCTCCCCGGGAGAAGGGCACGTTGGGATCCAGGACGAGCCCATCACGCCCGGACACGGGATAGTCGCGCCCGTCGGCGCGCAGGACCACCTCGGTCTCCTGCGCATAGGGCCTGCCGATCGAGGTCATCGGGATGAAGTAGTTCTTTTCGACCTCCACCTCGACCCGCACGAAGCGGCCACCCTTAGGCGCCCGCACGTTGGCCTCCGCCCCGAGCAGGTCGGGCAGCTCCTCGCGCGTGTCTCCCGCCCCGGCCTTCGTCCGCGCCCACGGCAGCAGGACCTGGCCGTAGTGCGGCAGGTCGTCCTCAGCGAACGGCGCGTCGAAGAGCTGGCCGACCTGGGCCCGGGGCCGGTCGTCCTTACCGCCCCGTATCACGACCAGCGCGGTCGAGAGCCCGACCACGAGCACCGCCAGCAGGGCGACCAGAGGCCACAGGCTCCACCGCTCGGTCCGGGGCGGTGCCGGCCGGGCCGGCTCGGTGGGCGCGGTGAGCTCGGTGGCAGCCCCCGGCTCGACCGAACTCTCGTGGTCCATGCGCCGCACCGTCCCCCGCGGCCGCCACCGCGAAACTCCCGAGGGCGCTCAGCTCGGCGTTCTCAGGGCAGCGGGGGGAGTCCCATACGGTGACCGTGAGCCAGTGTTGGCAGTCGGGTGGACCGGTCTGGTTGGGGAGATGGTCTTCATCGCTGGCCCGACCGCGGTAGCCGGGGCGATGTGGTGGATCATCGCGTGGGCGAAGACGCCTGCCCCACCGCTCCGTCGCGGGGTCGAGCGTCTTACTCGGGTCGTCTCGTCGCTGCTCGCGCTGATCGTGGTCGCGACCTTGGTAACCCCGGGATTCGCCCTCGTGGTCTCGGGCTACCTTTTCGTGGCCCTGCTGTTCGGGGTGGTGGCAACCCGTCGAGCACGCTCCCTGGCAGACGGCACCGAGGTGTCGTCAGGCTGGTTGGTCGCCGGCCGAGTGGCGCACGTGGCCGCGCCCGCGGTGACCGTCGTCTCAGCACTGATCTGCATCGGAGGCATCATCGCCGCGATCTCGCTTGGCCGCCCCTGCTAGCCGACTGGCAGCCCGTCTCGGAGCTCCGGGGGAGCAACCTCGCTTGACTGAGACGGGTCGGCGCTAGGTGTTTGAGGGGGAGCAGGCCCAGGGCGATTCCCTCCGATCCTGCACCGCGGGAACCGGCCCACATCAGGCCTCACATGGCGTTAGAGCTTGCCGGGTCTCCCGTGGGGGTCTCGCCGCGCAGCAGTGAACCACAGGGCCGGGGGGATCCCCGTGGGTGCTCGGAGCGGTTGCTCCCGCGTGAGCGGGCCTGCGCGCCGTAGACAGGTGTACTTGTCGGAGGCGACACCTGCGGTGGGTGGCTGGCTTATCCGTTGACCGAGGTCGTCGCGGCCAGCTCGGGCTCTCCAGCCTCGCCGTTGGTGTCGTGCCGCGTCTCGTATTCGTCGAGCCAGGCAAGGCATGAATTCGCCCAGGCGATCTCGAGCTCTGCACGCTGGATGTCGCCGCCGTACGCCATCTCGCGCACAGCCAGGATGAGCTCCTTCTCGGCAGGGGTCGATGCCTCGGCGATCCGCTTCTCGATTCGAGGGTGCTGTCGACTGGTCAAGACGGCGGCGAACTCCTTGAGTTCCTTCAGGCGAGACTCGAAATGCGCCAGGTGTGTCTCGAAGTGGCGCCGGATGTGGCGCGTGTCGCTGCCGTCTCCGAAGATCAGTCGGAGGCGCTCGCTGTCCCGGTTGGGAGGGTAGGTGGGTGGCTCGCTGGCCCACTCCCGTACCGCTTGCCGGCCAGCGTCGGTGATCGAGTAGACCCGTTTTTCGAGCTTCGATCCGACCGTTACGGACTCGGACCTGATCATCCCACGGGCCTCGAGTTCCTTCAGGCGCGGATAGATCTGGCTGTGCGCGGCCCCCCAGAACCAGCCGAGACCCAAGTCCATCTGCCTGACCAGGTCGTAGCCGGAGCCGGGACCCGTCGAGAGCCACCCCAAGATCGCGTTGTCCAACGACATAGCGATGAATGTAGCGCTCAGGTGTATATCTCGCGACATGTAAGAACTATCATGACAAAAGTTGCATGATCGTCCCGCTCGACCTAGGTTGTGTGCCATGTCACGGAACTCTGTATCGCTCGTCGTCGGTGGCACCTCCGGCATCGGAGCCGAGGTCGCACGCATGCTCGCGGGTCACGGCAACACCGTGGTGGTCGCTGGTTCTCGCTCCGAGGAGGCGGCTGCGCCGCTGCTTGCGGAGCTGACCGGTGCCACCTACGTCCAGGCAGACATGGAGGACCCGGCGAGTCCGGGGCGGCTGATCGCACAGATCATCACGGCTCACGGCCACCTGCACGACGTCATTTACTCTGCTGGCGCCACGGTCAAGATCCCGCACGCCGACCTGGATGCTGTCACCGACGACGTGTGGCACCGGATCCTCGGCATGAACGTCATCACCCCCTGGCGCCTCGTCCAGGCCGCGGCGCCGGCCTTGCGGGCCAGCGGCAATGGCACAGTCACATTCGTGGGAGCGCTCGCCGGCGTGGACGTGGGCGGCAGCAGCATTCCCTATGCGGTCTCGAAGGCAGCCCTCCACCACATGGTGAAGTTGCTCGGCGCGGTCCTCGGACCCGAGGTTCGCGTCAACGCCGTCGCTCCCGGCCTCATCGAGACGCCCTGGACCAGCGGCGACGCGTGGGACGCGCTCTACGACCACGTCCGCCAGGTCGCGCCACTCAAGCGTGTTGGCCGACCCGAGGACGTCGCCGAGCTCATCGTCTCCTTGATGAACGCCAACTACACGACCGGACAAACCGTCGTCGCCGACGGCGGACTCTCCCTCATTCCCTGACCCCGGCCGACCCCAAACGCAAGGAACCGTCATGTCTGCCACCGCAGAACACCACGTCCAGCTTGGTGCGGGCATCGCCCCCCACGCCGGAATGCGCCACTTCCGCCGCCTCGTCACGGGCGTCAATGAGGAGGGCAAGGCGGTCTTCATCGAGGACGGCGAGACCTCTTCGATCCAGACTGTGGCTAAAACGCCTACCTTCGTCGTCACCAACCTGTGGCAGCACGCCGAGGTTCCGGTGATCAACGACGGGCCGGTCGACGATGGCGTCGGCGGTGACGTCACCCTCGATCCGCCCCCGGGTGGCTCGGTCTTCCGCATGGTCGAGTTCCCCCCGGACGCCGACTGGAAGGCGAACGGCGTCGCGGACCAGGTCCACGCCACCCCCTCACTGGACTACGCGATCGTTCTCGAGGGAGAGATCTGGGCCGTCCTTGACGAGGAAGAACGCCTGATGAAGCCCGGTGAGGTCTTGATCCAGCGTGGCACGCGCCACGCGTGGTCGAACCGCTCCGACACGCGGGCTGTGGTCGCCTTCATCCTCATCGGCGGCACCATCCCGGACGGGCACTGAGGGGATCGACATGGCTCACGTGGTCGGAAGCATCAACCTGTCTCACTCGCCCCTGTGGAACCTTGCCCCGGACCCGGTGCCTGGAGAGGAGGGCGGCACGTTCGTGGCGGAGGTCGATCGCGCGCGGAGCATCATCACCGAGTTGCAGCCTGACGCGATTGTCATCTTTGGCCCGGACCATGCCCGCGGCGTCTTCTACGACGTCCTGCCGCCCTTCACCATCGGTCTCGAGCGCGTCGAGGGTGTCGGGGACTACAACACGCCCAAGGGCGAGCTTCCGCTCGCCCGGACGCTGGCCGCTGCGATTCACGCCGGCGTGGTCCATCGCGGTTTCGACCCCGCGATCTCGCTGGACCTGCGCATCGACCATGGCCTCACCCAGGTGTATGCCCGCCTGGTGCCCGACCGGGACATCCCGATCGTCCCGATCATCGTGAACTCGGGTTGCTCGCCGCTGCCGTCGTTTGCTCGAACCTTCGACTTCGGTGCGGCGGTCGGTGAGGCCATCCGTCACTTCGAGGGTCCCGATCGTGTCCTGACGATCGGATCAGGGGGCATGTCGCACTGGCCGGCCTCCACCGACGCATTCGACCCCAACATCACACCCGAGTGGCGCAATTTCCTCATCCACGGTCGGGCCCGCGTCGATGAGATGGAGCCCGCACGCGTGGCGAAGGCCCAGGCCCTCGCGGACGGCGCTGCGACCGGCCGAGTCGAGTCCGGTTGGGACCAGAGTCTCCTCGCCCGTGCCCTCGCCGATCCGCACGTGTTCCGGAGCCTCGACGAGGAGGACGTCATGCACCTTGGCGGGCCTGGTGCGCATGAGATCCGCACTTGGGCGGCCGCCATTGCCGCATGGGGAGGCCCGCTCGAATGGAGTGCCTACGAGCCCGTCAAGAAGTGGATCACCGGAATGGGCATCATCGCCAGCACTTCGCCAGCGACGCCGCGGTCCGAATCATGATCGGAACGACTGACTACTCCACCGATCCGTTCTTCGGGCTGCGAGAGGACTGGCTTCCCACCGCCGAGGGCGAAGTCACGCATCTGCATCAGACCGGCCAGGGGACCCCCGTGGTCTTCCTGCACGGATCCGGTACCGGCGTATCCGCGGCGGCCAACTGGTGGCTCACGCTGCCTGCCGTCCAGCACGACATGTGGGCCATCGCCCCCGACCTCATCGGCTTCGGAGCCACCGTGACTGCGCCGGGGGTGACGTACGGGATCCGCGAATGGGGTGACCACACGCTGCGGCTGCTCGACGCGCTCGGGATCGAGAAGGCTTGGCTCGTCGGGAACTCGCTCGGCGGATGGATCGCGCTGCTGCTCGCCATCGAGCACCCCGACCGGGTACTCGGGGTTGTCTCGATGGGCACCGGCGGAAGCGCGCCGACCGCGGCAATCAGGGCGCACGCGACGCCGAATACGGAGTTCTCTGCGCTGCGCCGATCCTTTGAGGGGTTCGTGACCGACCCGGGCCTCGTCACCGACGCCATGGTGGTGGCTAGACAGGTGGTCGCCGAACATGAAGTCTCCTCGGGTCGGCTCGACCAGGTCATCGAGGCAAGAGAACGTGACCGCGCCGCGTTGCCGTTGGACAACGAAGCGCTCGCGCAACTTCGGTTGCCGGTCCTGCTTGTCCATGGGCTCGCCGATCACGTGATCCCCCCAGCGCGCACCTGGGAGCTGGTGAATGTCATCCCGGCGGCCGATGCGGTGTTTCTCCACGGCTCTGGCCACTGGTCTCAGATCGAGCGTGCCGAGGCGTTCTCGCGACTCGTCGTCGATTTCGTCGTGGGGCGGTGGCGGGCTTGATTTTGTCATGCTCGACATGTAAGAGCAGACATGAAAACTCTTGAATGTTGCCGTTCTGCGCATTAGCGTGTGGCGGGAGTCACGGCGGCCGCCTGACAAGCGCCGCAACTCATCAGGGCGCCGCTCATGGCGCCGGTTCGAACCTTCGGAGGAATCAATGGAGATCGTGGTCGACCTGGACAAGTGCCAGGGGTATGGCAACTGCGTGATGGCCGCGCCGGAGGTGTTCGACCTCTCCGATCAAGGCAAGGTTGTCGTGCTCGACCCGAACCCCGCCGACCTTGTCGCCCTGCGTCAGGGCGTTCGCGAGTGCCCGGCGCACGCGCTGGCGCTCGCGGAATGATCCAGCCTCCCGATGCGCCCGTCGTGGTCGTCGGTGCCTCTCTTGGCGGGGCACGCGTCGTCCAGGCGCTGCGCGACCACGGATACCGAGGCCGCATCGTCCTGGTGGGCGGTGAACTGGAGCTTCCCTACGACCGCCCGCCGCTTTCCAAGGAACTGCTGCTTACCGATGCGGTAGCAAAACTGCTGATCTCGGAGGCACAGCTGAGTGACCTGGACGTCGAGACTCGCCTCGGGGTATGGGCAACCGCCCTGGATGTCCCCTCCAAGACGGTCTCGCTCAGCACGGGGGAAGACCTGGTCTACGGCTCGCTGATCATCGCCACCGGAAGCGCCCCGCTCATCTTCGACGACTGGGGTTCCTTCCTCGGTGTGCATCAGCTTCGCACCTGGGGCGATTGCGTCGCCCTACGTGCGGATCTGAAGCCTGGAAAGCGCCTGGCCATCGTTGGCGCCGGGTTCCTCGGCGCCGAGGTTGCCTACAGTGCCCGTCGGGTCGGCGTGGACGTGGCCATTCTGGACAACACCGAAGCCCCGTTGGCCCGCGCGATCGGACCGTTCTTCGGCGACATGACCAAGGCGATCTTCGACGACGCCGGGGTAGAGCTTCACCACGAGGTGAGCGTGCTCGGCGTCGAAGGGGACGAGCGAGTGCGCGGCGTCCGTCTGGCAGACGGCTCCTTCATCGAGGCCGATTCGGTCCTCGTCTGCATCGGGGCTCGTCCGAGCGTGGACTGGCTCCAGAGTTCCAGCCTGCACCTGCAGAACGGCGTCGTGTGTGACGAACACCTGAGCGCTGCTACCGGGGTGTACGCGATCGGAGATGTCTGCAACTTCTACAACGTCTTGCTCGGAGAACGGATGAGGGTCGAGCACTGGACGAACGTGGGGGAGCAGGCGACCTATGTCGCCAAGGCCATTGCCCGTGGCGAGAAAGGCGACGGCTTCGGTTCGTTGCCCTTCGTGTGGTCCGAGCAGTTCGGCATCAAGATCGAGGTCATCGGACGCCCGCGGCCGACCGACGCCGTGCGGATCGTCGAGGGTTCGCGGGAGGCTCGCCAACTCCTCGCCATCTATGAACGCGACGGCTGCGACGTAGGGGCCATCTCTTTCAACTCACCGCGGAGCATGTTCCAGCTCCGCCGACGCCTCCTCACGGAACTCAACGCAGCCCGCAACTCGATCACGGCCGGCTGACCACAAGACCACCTCGCCACTCGGCACTAGGCCGAGTCTGGAAAGGAACAGGAATAGAGATGACGGCACAACAGCACAGCCAGGGGGACATCGATGCGTTCCTCACCGAGGTGGCCACCGACCTCGACAGCGGAGTTCTCCCCATCCGCGCGTTCTCCGATCCCGAGCTGCACCAGCTCGAACTGGAACGAATCTTTGCCAAGAGCTGGGTCTACGTCGGTCACGTCACCGAAATCCCCAACCCTGGCGACTACGTCCTTCGCTACGTGGGCAAGGACCAGTTCATCCTCGCCCGCGATGAAAGTGGCGAGATAAACCTCCTGTTCAACAGCTGCATGCACCGGGCCACGGCCGTGTGCCACGCCGAGAAGGGCAACAGCTCGCACTTCCGCTGCCCGTACCACGGCTGGATCTACAAGAACAACGGTGACTGGAACGGCGCCCCGCACCGGGTCAACGCCTATCCCCGGACGATGGACCCCAAACAGTGGGGCCTTCGCAAGGCGCCACACCTGGACACCTACCAGGGCCTGATCTTCGTGAACCTCGACCCCGAGGCGATCACGCTCAAGGAGTACCTGGGTGACATGGCGTGGTACCTCGACGTCACCTTCGGTCTCAACTCCACCGGCATGCGCGTCGTCGGCGACCCGCAGCGATGGATCGCCGGCGCGAACTGGAAGTCGGGGGCGGAGAACTTCGGTGGCGACGCCTACCATGTGCCGCATCTGCACCGCTCCGGCGAGGAGACCGGCGTCTTTCCGCACATCGACGACGCCCTCTCCGGACAGTTCCACATCGCCGTCGACGGTGGCCACAGCATCGTCGCGAGCCGCGGCTTCCTGCCTCCGCCGATGTGGCAGTACGGCGGCTGGCCCCAGGAGGTTGCCGACACCTTCGAGCTCGACAAACTCAAGCCTGAACAGCGGGAGTTCATCGAGAACGGCTGGTGCGCCACGGTCTTCACCGTCTTCCCGAACCTCTCGATCATCCACGCCCCTGGCGTATATGACGCCGAGACAACTCCACCGGTGCTCATGACCGCGCTGCGGCAGTGGCAGCCCTACGCCCACGACGAGACCGAGATCTGGAACTGGCCCATGGAGTGGATCGACGCTCCTGCCGACTTCAACAGGTTGTCCTATGACACCGCGATCAATTCGTTCGGTCCCGCCGGCATGTTCGAGCAGGACGACACCGTCGCCTGGGAAGGCCCGGCCGACGTCGGCACGTCGGTCTTCGCGCGCCAGACGATGAAGCTCAACTACCAGCTCGGCCAGGGCACTCCCGGAGGGTTCGGCTTGGTCGAGGACTGGAAGTTCCCCGGGGTCGCGACCACGACCTCCTACGACGAATACAACCAGCTTCGATTCTGGAAGCAGTGGCAGAAGGCGGTGTCGGGACAGTGAGCATGCAGTCCTTCGAGATCACGGACGGCGTGATTCTTCCTCCTCTGGTCGACCTGCAGACCGAACGTGAGGTCGCGCAGTTGCTCTACACCGAGGCCGAGCTGCTCGACCAGACGCGTTACGTCGACTGGTTCAACACCTGCCTCGCCGAGAGCCTTGAATACCTGGTCCCAGTCCGAACTACCCGTGAGCGCAAACCAGGAGCGTCAGAGTTCGCCACTGACAGCTTCCACATGCGCGAGACCTACAACACCATGAAGGCCCGCGTGAACCGCCTGCTCACCGAGCACGCATGGGCCGAGGACCCGGCCTCACGCACACGCCGCTTGGTCAGCAACATCCGGATCGAGGAAACCGCCACCGATGAACTCCTTGTCAAGAGTTACCTCCTTCTCTACCGCTCGCAATGGGACCGCGTGAAGTACGACCTGCTCCTCGCTGACCGGGTCGACAAGGTGATCAAGGTCGGGGACAGGTGGAAGATCGCCCGCCGCGAGGTGTTCTTCACCCACACGATCCTCGGCACGCCCAACCTCGGAGTGTTCCTGTGACCACCGACCACGTCACCACCGGCACCACCGGCGACGTCACCCCCGACGGCCCGATCATCACGATCGTCAACGAGTTCGCGGAGGTCCGCCTCCAGAAGGTCTACACCCGCAACGGCGAGCGGCTGCGCCTCGCCTCCTACCGGCGTGGATCGGAGATCCTGCTCGACGCGATCCAGCTCGAGAGCCTGACCTGGCAGACCCCCGAGGACTTCTCCCGACTCCTCACCGCCTCCATTGGCCCCGACACCACCGGAACTGACCCGTCGCGCTGAGGCACATGGCGAAGCCGGTCCGACGGGCACGTTCAACAGACTTCATCAGCAAGAACAGGATCACCATGTCGATGCTCGAAAACCACGTCGTCCTTCTCTCCGGCGGTGGCTCCGGAATGGGCCGTGGCGTGGCCCGCCACTTCCGCAGCGAGGGCGCGCAACTCGCGATCCTCGAGATCGTCCCTGACAAGGTCACTTCTTTGAAGGAAGAGTTCGGCGATGACGTCCTGGTCATCCAGGGCGACGCCACCAAGCTGACGGACCTCGAGGCCACCAAGAAGGCCGTCCTCGAGCGCTTCGGGCGCCTCGACGCCTACGTCGGCTGTCAGGGTGTCTTCGACGGCAACATTCCCCTGAAGGAGATGCCGCTCGATAAGGTCGAGAGCACCTTCGACGAGCTCTTCCACATCAACGTGATGTCCTACATCCTCGCGGCCCGGGTCTTCGTGGACGAGCTCGAGAAGGCCGGCGGGTCGATCGTCCTGACGGCGTCTGTCGCCGCCTTCATGGCAGACGGCGGCGGCCTGTTCTACACGGCCACCAAGGGCGCGGTCCGAAGCCTCATCGGGCAGCTCGGCCTGGAGTTCGCTCCGAAGGTCCGGGTCAACGGACTCGCTCCGGCCGGCTTCGCGGGAAGCGAGTTGCGCGGTCCCGAAGCCCTCGGTCTGGACGGCTACAAGCAGTCCGACATTCCCAAGGAGGCGTTCCTCAACCTCTTCCGGGAGGTCAGCCTCCTCGAAGAGCTACCGACGCCGGAGGATCACGGCCCGCTCTACGCCTTCCTGGCCTCGAACAAGAACAAGATCGTCACGGGACAGGTCTTCGTCGTTGACCAAGGGGCGCTCAACCGGCCGTTCCTCAGTGCACCCCACCGGGACACCAGCGGCGGCATCGGCTGACGGTCCGCCCCTACCCGCCGCGACCAGGCAGAAACAGGAAGACGACCATGACCGAAACCGCACATTCCGCAGCCACCAACGAGGCGCATCCGAATCAATGGAACTCCACTGAGCAGAAGTTCTGGGGCGGTCCCGACCACGCGGATTTCCCGGTGCCGGAGGAGATCCTCCATCTTTCCGTCTTCCACCAGGGCCCTGGTGTCGACGACCTGGTTCGCTTCTACCAGACCGTCCTGAACCTGCGATACGTCTGGAAGACCGACTACGGCTCCTGGGAGTTCATCGCCCTGAGCCACGACGACGAGAACCACCGCATCGGCATCGTCAACGCCTACGAGGGCAACCGCCCCCGCGCCATGGAGCTCGACGTCCGCACGGAGGTCGAGGTGCCCGAGGGCGTCGAGCCTCGCACCCTTCCGCAGCGTCCCTGCCGCTTGGAGCACATGAACTGGCGCTTCCGCACCATGGAGGATCTGCTCATCACCGCTCGCCGGGTTCACGACGAGCTCGGCATCTGGCCCCTGACGACCCGCCTGAGCCCGTTCGACTTCACCATCGACTACCTGGACCCCGACCTCAATCGGGTTGAGATGCTCGCCCAGTTCGCGGCAACGAAGGGCCAGGCAATGGTCGGCATGTTCAAGGGGCTCGAGCGAATGATGGGCACCACCGGTGACTACGACCGCATCTACTTGCCGGTCGACATGGAGAAGTTGCTCGGACATTACGAGGCTGGGGTGCCGCTCTCCGATCTGCAGAGCCGACCGTGGGCCGAGCAGATGAAGGCAGAAGGCAAGCTCTGAGATGTTCCAGTATTTCCCTACCAACTACGTCTGGAACCTGTCAGTCAACATCGCCATGACTTGCGGCGCCAAGATCGGCGAGATCGACCAGATCTGCAAGCCATTGCTGGAGATCTCGAAGCAGGGCGACGACGCTGGCACACACCAGTTCTTCAAGTCGTGGGTCGACAAGGCCGACTCCTTGGTCGCCCGCGCGGAGCAGGAACTCGCGCATGGTCGTCGTCTCGGTGCCGGTTCGCTCTACAACCGTGCCTGGATCTATTACCTCGTCGCGGAGCGGATGCAGAGTCCCGAGTTCCCTGATCGACAGAGCGCCTACGACAAGATGGTCGAGACCTACGGCAAGGCCATCGAGTACGACGAACTTCCCGTGGAGGTCGTCGAGATCCCGTACCAGGACACGTCGTTCCCCGCGCTCTTCATCCGCGCCGAAGCCAGCGAGCGCCCGGCTCGCACAATGATCTTCTGCAACGGCCTCGACAGCATGAAGGAGATGCTCTACGGCACGGGAATCGCCCACGAGTTCGCCCGGCGAGGCATTAACACCCTTATTGTCGACCAGCCGGGCACCGGTGGAGCCATCCGCAAGCGCGGCCTCTACGGCCGTCACGACAGCGAAGCGTGGGCCTCGGCGGCGGTGGACTATCTCGAGACCCATAGCGGGGTCGACGCCGAGAGGATCGGCATGATGGGCGTTTCTCTGGGCGGCTACTTTGCCCCGCGGGCAGTGGCGTTCGAGAAGCGCCTCAAGCTGTGCGCGGTCTGGGGAGCCAACTACAACTGGGGTGAACTGCAGAAACGTCGTCTGCAGCGCGAGGGTGAGAACCCGGTCCCGCACTACTGGGCTCACGTCCAATGGGTCTTCAACAAGAACTCACTTGAGGAGTTCATGGCCTGGGCACCGAGCATGACGCTTGAGGGTGTCGTCGACAGGATCACCGTGCCCTTCTTGGTCACCCACGGCGAAGACGACAAACAGATCCCGATGGAGTTCGCCACGCCCCAGTACGAGAACGCGGTCAACAGTTCGTACCGGGAGTTCCACCTCTTCACCCACGACTCGGGTGGATCCGCGCACGCTGGCGCTGACAACGAAGCCATCGGCGCCTCGTTCATCCCTGACTGGGTCAACGAGCACCTTTGAATCCGACCCCTGTCCGTCCCGGTACGTCGAGCCGATGGCGATCGGGAGTTACACGGCCCTGAGGGGTGACCACCCGTGCCGTTGGGTTCGCCGGGATAGCGCAGGAGGACGTCGTGGAGTGCGCCGCCGCCCAGCGGGGCCTGAGGCCTACGAGCGATATGTCGTCGACGAGGTCATGCCGATGCTCGCCGCGACCGGTGAGGAGTTGCTCGAGGCGCTGGGCGGGTTGTTGCCGGCGGTGGACCCCGCTGCGCTCACCCCGGCGTACTCCGACTGGCTCAGCCGAAGCTTGCAGGCGGCCGGTGCCCAGGGGTCGGTCGGGGCGTGCACGACGGACTGGCGCTGGTCGCGCTGTGGGGGTTTCGACATGGCGGAGATCCGGGTGCCCGTGTCGGTCTGGCAAGGCGGACAGGACGCGATGGGTCCCTACGCTCAAGGGCAGTGGCTCGCAGCGCGCGTGCCCGGCGCAACGGCGCACCTGTTCGACGACGCGGACCTCAAGTAGCGGGGCGCTAGGGAGCGCTGCTTCGGGTGGGGTGCGCCTGCGGCTGTCTCTGCGGGCGGTCTACTCACCCGGGCAGGTGGTTTCCGATTGTGCCTCGACATCGTGTATCTTGATATCGAGATACATTCGCTCGCGACGGTCGCACTGCCGACCAGGGGAGCGGCACCCGGGTAAGGGGAACCTTCCTTTCGTGCCCTCCGCGGCGGCGGCAAGATGGGCGCGAGCGAACCCATGAAGACGTCACGAGGAGATGGCTGATGGCCAGTCAGGACAGCTTTGGTGCGAAGAGCACTCTCGATGTGGACGGGAAGTCCTACGAGATCTTCCGCCTCGACGCAGTCACCGGGGAAGGCTTGGACGTCGCGTCCCTGCCGTACTCCCTGAAGGTGCTGCTGGAGAACCTCCTGCGCACCGAGGACGGCGCGAACATCACCGCCGACGACATCAAGGCGCTCGCCGGCTGGGACGAGACGGCGCAGCCCGACAAGGAGATCCAGTTCACGCCCGCGCGCGTGATCATGCAGGACTTCACCGGCGTGCCCTGCGTCGTCGACCTCGCCACGATGCGCGAGGCGATGGCCGACCTCGGGGGAGACCCGGCGAAGATCAACCCGCTGGCACCGGCCGAGATGGTCATCGACCACTCCGTCATCGCCGACGTGTTCGGCACGCCCGAGGCCTTCGAGCGCAACGTCGAGATCGAGTACGAGCGCAACCGCGAGCGCTACCAGTTCCTGCGCTGGGGCCAGGGCGCCTTCGACGACTTCAAGGTCGTCCCGCCGGGCACCGGCATCGTGCACCAGGTCAACATCGAGCACCTGGCGCGCACCGTCTTCACCCGCGAGGTGGACGGCGAGCTCCAGGCCTACCCCGACACCTGCGTGGGCACCGACTCGCACACCACGATGGTCAACGGCATCGGCGTCGTCGGCTGGGGCGTGGGCGGCATCGAGGCCGAGGCCGCGATGCTCGGCCAGCCGGTCTCCATGCTGATCCCGCGCGTCGTGGGCTTCAAGCTGAACGGCGACCTCCCCGAGGGCGCCACCGCCACCGACCTGGTGCTGACGATCACCGAGATGCTGCGCAAGCACGGCGTCGTCGGCAAGTTCGTCGAGTTCTACGGCCCCGGCGTCTCGGCGCTGCCGCTGGCCAACCGCGCCACCATCGGCAACATGTCGCCCGAGTTCGGCTCCACGATCGCGGTCTTCCCGATCGACGAGGAGACCACCAAGTACCTCGAGCTCACCGGCCGCTCCGCCGAGCAGCTCGCCCTGGTGGAGGCCTACGCCAAGGAGCAGGGCCTGTGGCACGACCCGGCCGCTGAGCCGCGCTTCTCCGAGAAGCTCGAGCTCGACCTGGCCACGGTCGTTCCGTCCCTGGCCGGCCCGAAGCGCCCCCAGGACCGGGTCTCGCTCACCGAGGCCAAGCCCGCCTTCCGCACGGCCCTGGCCGACTACGTCAGCGCCGACGAGACCGGCACCGAGGACCGCAAGCCCGGCGTCCCCGCCCAGGAGCAGCCCTTCGGCGTCACCTCCAAGGTCGACGAGGCCTCCGCGGAGTCCTTCCCCTCCAGTGACGCCCCCGCCTCGAACGGCGGGGCCGGCGGCGGCAACGGCTCCGGTGCGCCCGACGACTGGCACACCCACGCCGCGGCCTCCGCCGAGGGACGTCCCTCGAACCCGGCACGCGTCACCCTGGCCGACGGCACGGAGTTCACGATCGACCACGGCGCAGTCACCATCGCCGCGATCACCTCGTGCACCAACACCTCGAACCCGTCGGTGATGATCGGCGCCGCCCTGCTGGCCAAGAAGGCGGTGGAGAAGGGCCTCGAGCGCAAGCCGTGGGTCAAGACGACGCTGGCGCCCGGCTCGAAGGTGGTCTCGGACTACTACGAGAAGTCCGGCCTCACGCCGTACCTGGACAAGCTGGGCTTCAACCTCGTCGGCTACGGCTGCACGACCTGCATCGGCAACTCCGGGCCGCTCATCCCCGAGGTGAGCCAGGCCGTCAACGACAACGACCTCGCGGTCGTCTCGGTGCTGTCGGGCAACCGCAACTTCGAGGGCCGGATCAACCCCGACATCAAGATGAACTACCTGGCCTCCCCGCCGCTGGTGGTGGCCTACGCCCTGGCCGGCTCGATGGACGTCGACCTGTTCAACGACCCGCTGGGTCAGGACACCGACGGCAACGACGTCTACATGCGCGACATCTGGCCGACCGCCGCCGAGATCGAGGAGGTCGTCGCCAGCGCCATCACCTCGGAGATGTTCGACGACGGTTACGCCGACGTCTTCGCCGGTGACGAGCAGTGGCGCTCGCTGCCCACGCCCGAGGGCAAGACCTTCGCGTGGGACCCCGAGTCCACCTACGTCCGCAAGCCCCCGTACTTCGACGGCATGCCGGCGGAGCCCGAGGCGGTCACCGACATCGAGGGCGCCCGGGTGCTGCTCAAGCTCGGTGACTCGGTGACCACCGACCACATCTCGCCGGCCGGTGCGATCAAGAAGGACTCGCCGGCGGGCAAGTACCTCGCCGAGCACGGTGTCTCGCAGCGCGACTTCAACTCCTACGGCTCGCGCCGCGGCAACCACGAGGTGATGATCCGGGGCACGTTCGCCAACATCCGGCTGCGCAACCAGCTGGCTCCCGGCACGGAGGGCGGGTTCACCCGCGACTTCACCGGGAACGGCGACGTCACCACCGTCTTCGAGGCCTCGGAGAAGTACATCGCCGCCGGTACGCCGCTGGTCGTGCTCGCCGGCAAGGAGTACGGCTCCGGCTCGTCGCGTGACTGGGCCGCCAAGGGCACCGCGCTGCTCGGGGTCAAGGCGGTCATCGCCGAGTCCTACGAGCGGATCCACCGCTCGAACCTGATCGGCATGGGCGTGCTGCCGCTGCAGTTCCCCGAGGGCCAGACCGCAGAGTCCCTGGGTCTGACCGGCGAGGAGACCTTCAGCTTCACCGGGGTCACCGAGCTGAACGAGGGGCGCATCCCGCGCACCGTCAAGGTCAAGGCCGGTGACGTCGAGTTCGACGCCGTCGTCCGCATCGACACCCCCGGTGAGGCGAACTACTACCGCAACGGCGGCATCATGCAGTACGTGCTGCGCAGCCTGCGCGGCGCCTGAGAGCCCTCTGACGGCCTCAACGCGAGCACCGGAAGGCCCGTCGTCCCCCCGGGGACGGCGGGCCTTCCGCGTCTCCTGGGACCCGGTCGCGGCCGCCGGGAGACACGCTCTGCGAGCGGCGAGCTCGCCCCTCGGGTCTGTGCCGGGGGTCACGCGCTCTCGATTTGCCCGGCCAGCAGGGGCGGGGCTAATGTTCTGTCTGTCGCCGAGAGCGGCGGGGAGCAAGGCCCTGAAGAGGGTGCGGGCTCCCGGCTCCGGTTGATCTTCTCTCTCTGATGCTCCTGCTGGGGTGGTCGGGTCTTGCCTTTCGGGGTGTGGCTGGCTGGCCCGGTTGCGGTGTGTCTGGGGGAGGGGCGGTCTGGTTCTCGCCGGTTTGACCGGGTGGGGCGGATCGGGTAAGTTTCTGCAGGTTGCCCCGGCGCCTGATCGTCACCTGATGGTGGTGGTTGGGGTGGTGCGCGTG
>NZ_JCBAJY010000008.1:0-276235 GCF_059766615.1 Nocardioides sp. Z43_10
AAGTTAAGCCTCACAGCGCCGATGGTACTGCAATCGAGAGGTTGTGGGAGAGTAGGACGCCGCCGGACAACACTTCACGTAGAGGCCACCCACCTGGGTGGCCTCTACGGCATTTACAACCAGGCGCAGTGTTTACTGTGTCTGAGAGATCGACTGCTCCTGGAAGGAAGACTCGTGGCTGAAGACCGCCGCAGCCAGCGCCCCGCCTCTGGTGGAGGACGCTCCGATGGTCCCAAGCGCTCGGGCAGTGCGCCCCAGAGCGGAGGCCGCGGCGCGCCTGCGCGTGGCCGCTCCGACGCGAGGGACGGCGACCGCCGGGGTCGTGACGACCGGCGGGGTCGTGACGACCGTCGTGGTCGTGACGACCGTCCGGCGCGCCAGGGTGACTGGAAGCGTCCGGCGACCGACCAGAAGACCCGCGACGAGGACCAGGCGCGCTACGACGGTCCGCCGCTGCCGGAGGGGATCACCGGCCAGGAGCTCGACCGGTCGATCACCGCGCAGCTCAAGGGGCTGCCCGAGAAGCTTGCGGCGCGCGTGGCTCGTCACCTCGCCGCGGCCGGCACCCTGATCGACGAGGACCCCGAGACCGCCTACCAGCACACGCTGGCTGCTCGCGCACGGGCCTCGCGCCTCGCGGTCGTGCGAGAGGCGACGGGGGAGGCCGCCTACGCCGCCGGCCACTACGCCGAGGCGCTGGCCGAGCTGCGTGCCGCCAAGCGGATGAACGGCGCCACCGCCTACCTGCCGATCATGGCCGACTGCCACCGCGCGCTGGGACAGCCCGAGCAGGCGCTGAAGCTGGCGAAGAGCCCGTCGGTGGCCGGCTTCCCGGCCGAGGCCAAGGCCGAGATGACGATCGTGGAGTCCGGCGCCCGCCGCGACATGGGACAGTTCGACGCCGCGCTGCGGACGCTCGAGCTCGCGCCGCTGAACTCGAAGACCCGCGCGAACTGGGTGGTGCGCCTGCGCTACGCCTACGCGGACACCCTGGTCGCCGCGGGTCGCGAGCGCGACGCGCTGGAGTGGTTCCACCGCACCCACGCCATCGACAGCGAGGAGACCACGGACGCCGCGGAGCGCGCCGAGCAGCTGGAGAAGAAGCTCGACCGCTGATCTGCATCTCGTCGGATGCCGCGTGACACGCTGAGGCATTGACGCGCACCTGCTGGCATTCGGCGGGTTTTTCCGCCACAATGTCCTCATAACTACACACGTGTCACTCAAGGCTTCGACATCTTCGAAAGAGACCGCTGGGGAAGGCGTATCTCGACGCCGAGGATGAAGGAGGTCACCGTGACCACACGTACTGCCGCCCGCCCCAACGGTCCGGGGACGCGGGGCATCATGTTCGTGCACTCAGCGCCGTCGGCGCTCTGCCCACACATCGAGTGGGCAGTCGGCGGCGTCCTTGGCGTGCCCGTCAGCTTGGACTGGACTCCGCAGGCCGCCCAATCGGGCACCTACCGCGCGGAGCTCTCGTGGACCGGTGCGGCGGGCTCCGCCGCTGCCGTCGCCTCCGCCCTGAGGGGGTGGAACCAGCTCCGCTTCGAGATCACCGAGGAGCCCACCGCCTCCACGGAGGGCTCGCGCTACTCCTACACCCCCGAGCTCGGCGTCTTCCACGCGGTGACCGGCCTGCACGGCGACATCATGATCCCCGAGGACCGGCTCAAGGCTGCGGTGGTCAAGGCCGCGCTGGGCGACACCACGCTGACCGGCGAGGTCGACAAGCTGCTGGGCAAGCCCTGGGACGATGAGCTCGAGACGTTCCGTCACGCGGGGGACGGCGCCCCCGTGCGCTGGCTCCACCAGGTCGTCTGAGCGAGCCCCTCTGGTCACGATCACCCCGGCTTTCACGAGTTAACGTGTGAAACCCCCGCTTCCCACACGAAGGAACACGTGGGAAGCGGGGGTTTCGTGTGCTCAGTGCCCGCCGGGGACGCTGCGCCGCCGTACGACGCGGCGCGGCGCCGCCCTGGGTGCGGGCGAGGTGGTGCTCAGAGCGGGATGTTGCCGTGGGCTCCCCGCTTGACGCCGTCGGTCTCGACGGCATCACAGATCGCACGGGCCAGCGCCGAGCGGGTACGCGACGGCTCGACCACCTCGTCGACGACGCCGATCTCGACCGCCTTGTCGATGCCGCCGGCCAGCCGCTCGTGCTCGGCGGCCAGCTGCGCCTCCACCTGCGGACGGATCTCGGGCGCCACTTCGGCGAGCCGCCGGCGGTGGAGCACGCGGATCGCGGCGACCGCCCCCATCACCGCCACCTCGGCGCCGGGCCAGGCGAACACCCGGGTGGCGCCCAGGGAGCGTGAGTTCATCGCGATGTAGGCGCCGCCGTAGGTCTTGCGGGTCACCAGCGTCACCCGAGGCACCACGCACTCGCCGAAGGCGTGCAGGAGCTTGGCTCCGCGCCGGACGACTCCGTCCCACTCCTGTCCCACGCCCGGCAGGTAGCCGGGGACGTCGACGAGCACGATCAGCGGCACGCCGAAGGCGTCGCACATGCGCACGAAGCGCGATGCCTTCTCCGCGGACAGCGAGTCCAGGCAGCCGCCCAGGCGCAGCGGATTGTTGGCCACCACCCCGACGGTGCGACCCCCGAAGCGGCCCAGCACCGTGACGATGTTGGGGGCCCAGCGGGCGTGCAGCTCCTGGGCCGTCCCCACGTCCAGCACGCCGTCGACCAGCGGGTGGACGTCGTAGGCGCGTTTGCGCGACTCGGGCAGGAGCGCGGCGAGGTCCGTGTCGACGACGTTCTCGGCATCCAGGCTGCCCTGGGCGCCGAGCAGGGATGCCACGCCGCGGGCCCGATCGAGGGCCTCCTGCTCGCTCTCGGCCAGGATGTGGACCACGCCGGAGCGGCGGCCGTGCGGCTCGGGGCCGCCGAGGCGGAGCATGTCTACGTCCTCGCCGGTGACCGAGCGGACCACCTCGGGTCCGGTGACGAAGATCCGGCCCTCGGGGCCGAGCACGACGACGTCGGTGAGCGCGGGGCCGTACGCCGCGCCGCCGGCGGCGGGTCCGAGCACCACCGAGATCTGCGGGATCTTGCCGGAGGCCTGGGTCATCACCTGGAAGATGCGGCCCACCGCATGCAGCGAGAGCACGCCCTCGGCGAGGCGGGCCCCGCCGGAGTGCCACAGACCGATGACGGGCACCCGGTCGGTCATCGCCCGGTGGTAGGCCTTGACCACCACCTTGCAGCCCTGGTCTCCCATCGCGCCGCCCATCACGGTGGCGTCCGAGCAGAACGCCACCACGGGTGCGCCCTCGACGGTGCCGACCGCGGCGAGCATGCCCGAGTCGTCGTCGGCGGTGATCAGCTCGAGCGAGCCGTCATCGAGCAGGGCGCCCAGCCGCTTGAGCGGGTGGCGAGGGTCCTGGTCGCGCGGCAGCTTCTCGCGACGCGCGGGCGTGGCGGTCTGGGTCATCACACGCTCCGGAAGGCCAGCGCCACGTTGTGCCCGCCGAAGCCGAAGGAGTTGTTCAGCGCCGCGATGTCTCCGGCGGGCAGGTCGCGGACCTTGTCGGCGAGGTCGAGCCCGACGTCCTCGGGAGCGTCGAGGTTGATGGTGGCCGGCACCTTGCGGTGGTGCAGGGCCAGGATCGTGGCGACCGACTCCAGGGCACCGGCGGCACCCAGCAGGTGACCGGTCATCGACTTCGTGGAGGTGACGACGACCTGGTCGGCGGGGTCGCCGAGCGCCGTGCGGATCGCCAGCGCCTCGGCGAGGTCGCCCTGCGGGGTCGAGGTGGCGTGGGCGTTGATGTGGACCAGGTCGGACGCACTGAGGTTCGCCTGGCGCAGCGCCATCCCCATCGCCCGGGTGGCGCCACGCCCCACGGGGTCGGGCTGCGCGATGTCGTGGGAGTCGGCCGTGATGCCGGCGCCGGCGGCGTCGGCGTAGATGCGTGCGCCGCGCGCCTCGGCGTGCTCGGCGGACTCCAGCACGATCACCGCTGCGCCCTCGCCCAGCACGAAGCCGTCGCGGCCCTTGTCCCAGGGACGCGAGGCGCGGGCAGGGTCGTCGTTGCGCTTGGAGAGCGCCATCATCTGGCCGAAGGCGGCCATCGGCAGGGCGTGCACGGCCGCCTCGGTGCCGCCGCAGACGACCACGTCGGCACGGCCCAGCTGGATCTGGTCGATCCCCAGCGCGATCGCCTCGTTGCCGGAGGCGCAGGCCGAGACCGGGGTGTGCACGCCCGCCTTGGCGCCGATCGCGAGCCCGACCGCGGCGGCGGGCCCGTTGGGCATCAGCATCGGGATGGCCAGCGGGGAGACCCGCCGCGGGCCCTTGGCGAGCAGGCTGTCGTAGTTGTTGAGCAGCGTGGTGACGCCGCCGATGCCGGAGGCCAGCGCCACCCCCAGCCGCTCGAGGTCCATCAGCGGGTCCTCGCCGTCCTCGACGGCGAGCCCGGCGTCGCGCCACGCCTCGAGCGCGGCGACCATGGCCAGCTGGCCCGAGCGGTCCATCCGGCGCGCCTTGACCCGGTCCAGCACCTCGCCGGGCTCGACCGCGACGCGGGCGGCGATCCGGGTGCCGAGGGGTTGGGCCCAGTCGTCGTTCAGGACACCGACGCCCGAGCGCCCCTCCAGCAGCGCTTCCCAGGTGGTCGGTACGTCCCCACCGACGGGGGAGGTGGCACCGAGACCGGTGACGACGACTCGCTTGAGCGACATGAGGAAGGTCCTTCGGGTTGCGGGGGTCTCACGTGGGGTGGTGACGAGCTGGGTGGTGGCCACGGGGCCGACCGGAGG
The DNA here is from genome assembly GCF_059766615.1 of Nocardioides sp. Z43_10. Classification (NCBI taxonomy): domain Bacteria; kingdom Bacillati; phylum Actinomycetota; class Actinomycetes; order Propionibacteriales; family Nocardioidaceae; genus Nocardioides; species Nocardioides sp. Z43_10. The sequence goes on from NZ_JCBAJY010000008.1 coordinate 4,766, forward strand.
CTGGACCGGTGGTCCCGCTGGCAGCGGGACCACCGAGGGGGCTCAGCCCTGGGCGCGCTCGATGAAGGCGACGGCGTCACCGACGGTCTTGAGGTTCTTGACCTCGTCGTCGGGGATGGACACGCCGAACTTCTCCTCGGCGGCCACGACGACCTCGACCATGGACAGCGAGTCGACGTCGAGGTCGTCGACGAACGACTTGTCCAGCTGGACGTCGTCGGTGTCGATCCCAGCGACCTCGTTGACGATGTCGGCGAGGTCGGTGCGGATCTCTTCGGTGGTGGCCATCTGTGTTCCTTCTCTGTGGGGGGTGGGGGTGAACTCTGGGGGCGCCGCTCAGGGCACGACGACGACCTGGGCGGCGTAGGAGAGCCCGGCGCCGAAGGCGATCAGCAGGGCCTTGTCGCCGCTGCGGGCCTCGCCCTCCTCGATCATCCGGTGCAGCGCCAGGGGGATGGACGCGGCCGAGGTGTTGCCCTGGTCGGCGACGTCGCGGGCGATGCGCACGTGCTCGGGCAGCTTCATCGCGCGGGCCATCGCGTCGATGATGCGCATGTTGGCCTGGTGGGGGACGAAGACGTCGAGGTCGGCGGAGGTGATCCCGGCCCGGTCGAGCGTCTGCTGCGCGATCTTGGCCATCGTGAAGGAGGCCCAGCGGAAGACCGGGTTGCCCTGCATGGTCAGGTGCGGCATCAGCGGGGCCTCGGAGGCGATCACGTCGCGCCAGTCCTCGCGCTGACGGATCAGGTCGAACTGCTCACCATCGGATCCCCACACCACCGGGCTGATCCCGGGCGTCGGGCTGGGGCCCACGACCGCCGCCCCCGCGCCGTCGGCGAAGATGAACGCCGTCCCGCGGTCGGCCGGGTCGGTGATGTCGGAGAGCCGCTCGACACCGATCACCAGGACGTGGCGAGCGGTCCCGCCGCGGACCATGTCCGAGGCCAGCGCGACCCCGTGGCAGAACCCCGCACAGGCGGCGGAGATGTCGAAGGCGGCTGCCTGCTCGGTGCCGAGCTCGTGGGCGATCGCCGTCGCGATGGCCGGCGTCTGGAGCAGGTGGCTCACGGTCGCCACGATCACGCAGTCGATCTGGCGTACGTCGATGCCGGCGCTCTCCAGGGCCCCGCGGGAGGCGGCCACCGACATCATCTGGATGGTCTCCGCCGCAGTGGCGAAGCGGCGCTGGCGGATGCCCGAGCGCTGCTGGATCCACTCGTCGGTGGAGTCGATCGCGTCGATGATCTCCGAGTTGGGCACGACCCGGCTGGCGCGGTAGGCGCCCACGCCCAGCACGCCCGCGTGGGCTGCCCCGGGAATGCCGCCGGACAGGACGGACGCGCTCATCACGGCTCCTGGGGGTGCAGGCGCAGCAGGGGCTGGCCGGGGGAGACCAGGTCGCCGTCCTCGACGAGCCACTCCACCACCTGGCCGCCGTGCGGGGCGCTGATCGAGGTGCGGTCCCGGGTGCTGGCCACCTCGCCGATGACGGTGGCGGCGGGCAGGAACTCGGCGTCGGCCACCTCGCGCGCACGGTGGAAGGTGCCCTTGCCGGGCGAGACCACCATCCGCCAGGTGGGGTGGAGGTCGAGGCCGTTGGCCTCGCCGTGCTTGTCGCAGAAGGCGCGGGCGTCGTCGAGCTGGTCGGGGGTCTTCAACGCGAACGTCTCGACCCCCTTGAGGGCCCGCTTGGCGATGCCGGTGAGCGTCCCGGCGGGAGGCATCTCGAGGATGCCGGTGACGCCGAGGTCGAGCATCGCCTCCATGCACAGGTCCCAGCGGACCGGGCTGGCGATCTGGCCGACGATGCGGGCCAGGGCCTCCCGGCCGTCGTGGACGACCTGGCCGTCGCGGTTGGAGATCAGGGCGGTGCGCGGGTCGTGGGTCGACACCGAGCGAGCCAGCTGGGCGAGGTGGCCCACCGCCGGCTCCATGTGCTCGGTGTGGAACGCGCCGGCGACGCTGAGCGGCATCAGCCGGGCGCGGGCGGGGGGCTGCTCGGCCAGGGCGGCGAGCTGCTCGGTGGTGCCCGCGGCCACGATCTGGCCGGGGCCGTTGTCGTTCGCGGCGGTGAGACCGAGGCGCGCCAGGGTGGCCAGCACGTCGGTGCGCTCCCCGCCCAGGATCGCGGTCATCCCGGTGGCGGTGACGGCGGCGGCGTCGGCCATCGCCCGGCCGCGCTCGCGGACCAGCACCATCGCCTGCTCGGCGCTGATCGCGCGGGCACCGGCCGCGGCGGTCAGCTCGCCCACGCTGTGCCCGGCGACGGCCCCGATCCGGGAGAACGCGTCGGCCGGGTGCGGGAAGAGCTCGAGGGCGGCGACGAGGCCGGAGGCGACCAGCAGCGGCTGGGCGATGCGGGTGTCGCGGATGGTCTCCGCGTCCGCCTCGGTGCCGTAGTGGACGAGGTCGAGGCCGGCGACTGTGGCCAACCACTCGAAGCGCGACGCGAAGACCGGGTCTTCGAGCCACGGGGTCAGGAAGCCGGGGGTCTGGGCCCCTTGGCCGGGGGCGACAATGACGAGCACCACACCACTGTGCCCCTTGGCCGGGCTCAGATTCGCCTTCGGCGCACACCAACCCGAGCGGGGTTCTTTGGAGGGTTCCTACAACTATTGGGGCCCGCGGCCCGACTGGCGTCCGAGCACGAGGGCGATCCGGAGGGTGAACGCGTCCCGCGAGTGCGAGGCCGTGAGCCCGGTCAGCTCCGCCACCTGGCGCAGCCGGTAGCGCACCGTGTTGGTGTGCACGAACAGCTCGCGTGCGGTGCCCTCCAGCGAGCCGCCGCCGTGCAGGTAGGCGGCCAGCGTCTCGATCAGCGTGCCGCGCGCCTGGAGCAGCGGCAGGTAGACCTCCTCGATCAGGTGGCGCCGGGCGTGCCCGTCGCCGGACAGGGCCCGCTCCGGGAGCAGGTCGTCGCTCTGCACCGGGCGCGGCGCCTGCGGCCAGCCGGCGCTGGCGCGGTGCGCGGACAGCGCCGCCCGCGCGGAGACGTGAGCACCGCCGAGGTCGCCCAGGACCGGCCCCACGACCACCGGCCCCGGCCCGAACAGCTCGGCCAGGGGCGCGACCGAGGTGTCCGCCGGCAGCTCGACCCCGCCGAGGACGATCACCATCCGATCGCCGTGCGTGCCGCACAACGCGTCCATCCCGACGCCCTGGGCGGTACGGCGCACCTCCTCGAAGAGGTCCGTCTGCGGTCGGGCGGAGGACAGGCTGCCGAGCATCACGGCGACGCCGGCCCGGCCCTCCCAGCCCAGGGCGCTGGCCCGGGAGAGCACCTCCTCGTCGGCGTCCGCGCGCAGGATGGAGTCGACCACCAGGGCCTCCAGCCGGGCGTCCCAGGCGCCGCGCTGCTCGGCGGCGCGGGCGTACACCTCCGCGGTGGCGAAGGCGACCTCGCGACCGTAGAGCAGCACCGCCTCGTGCACGGCCGGCACGTCCTCGGGGTGCAGGAAGGTGGCAGCCTGCTCCTCCACGACCTCCAGCGTCAGCCGCACCAGGTCGACGGTCTGGCGCAGGTTGATCACCCGGGTGAGGGCTTGCGGCGCCGCGCCGAAGACCTCGGCCGCGATCGCGTGCTCCCCGCTGAGCCGGCGTGCCTCGTGGCGGTACCACTCCACGAAGGCCCGGATGCCCGCCTGGATGATCAGGCCCACCCAGGATCGGTCCTCCGCGCTGAGCCCGCGGAACCAGGGCAGCGCCGACTCCATCCGGGTCACCGCGGAGGTGCTCAGGGCGCCGACCGAGCGCAGCAGCGCGTCCGCAGCCCGGGCCCGGGCCTGTCGTCCGGAGAGCTCGGGAGTGGTCACGAGGGCGAGGCTAGAGGATGTCGATCGCCCGTGGACACCGGCTTCCCCCTCCGCCGGGCCCCAGGTCTGCTTGAATCGGGGGATACCTGAGGAGGCTCCGATGACCGGAACGCCGCACGAGGTCCAGTACCTCGAGATCCACGGCCATCGCCGCGCCTTCGTGAAGGCCGGCAAGGGCCCTGCCCTGCTCTTGCTGCACGGACTGGGCTGCGACCACACCACCTGGTCGCCGGTGATCGACGCGCTGGCGCGCCGCTACACCGTCATCGCCCCCGACCTGCTCGGGCACGGGCGCTCGGCGAAGCCGCGCGCCGACTACACGCTGGGCGGCTACGCCAACGGGATGCGCGACCTGCTCACGCTCCTGGGCATCGACCGCGCCACCGTGGTGGGACACAGCTTCGGCGGCGGTGTCGCCATGCAGTTCGCCTACCAGTACCCGGAGCGCACCGAGCGTCTGGTGCTGGTCGCCAGCGGGGGACTGGGGCCCGAGGTGAGCCCCGCCATCCGGGTGGTCACCACGCCCGGCTTCCACCAGGCGATGGGAGTGCTCACGCTGCCCGGGGTGCGTCACCTGGGCCGGGCCGGGATGCGCGCGATCGCCAGGCTGAGCCCGCTCAAGGGGACCCGCGACCTGGCCGAGGTGGCCGAGATCTACGACTCCTTCAAGGACCCCGAGGCCCGGGCCGCGATCCGCCACGTGGTGCGGGCGGTGGTGGACTTCAAGGGCCAGATCGTGACGATGGCCGATCGCGCCTACCTCACCGAGGCGCTGCCGATGTGCGTCATCTGGGGGCGCGACGACGCCGTCATCCCGGTGCATCATGCCGCCAACGCCGCGGCACTCGCACCGAACGCGCGGGTCGAGGTGATCCGCAACGCCGGGCACTTCCCGCACAAGGACCACCCGCAGCGGTTCGTCAAGATCGTGAACGACTTCGTGCGGGCCACCGAGTCGGCCCAGCACAGCCGCGAGGAGTGGCGCGCCCTGCTCGAGCACGGTGCCACCGTGCTGCCTCGCGAGGCCGAGGCGGGGCACCGCCCGGTCGCACCCGTGGATCGGCACGGACGCGGCGCGGAGCCGAACGCAACGGCCGGACGGGCCACCATCGCCTGAGGTGGTGGCCCGCCCGGCCGCTGCCGGTGCTACGCGGAGCTAGGCGTCGCCGCCCTCCTGCTCGACGTCCGCGACCGCGGTCGGGTCGTCGATGCGGTACTTCTCGAACGCCTGCTGCACGACCTCCGGGGAGATCTGCGCGTCGTCGGCCAGGGCCTGCAGGGCCTGGACCACCACGGACTGCGCGTCGATGTGGAAGAAGCGCCGGGCGGCCGGTCGGGTGTCGGCGAAGCCGAAGCCGTCGGCTCCCAGCACCCGGTAGTCGGCCGGGACCCACCGGGCGATCTGCAGCGGCACCGCCGCCATGAAGTCCGAGACCGCGACGACGGGGCCCTCGGAGCCGGAGAGCTTGTCGGTCACGTACGCCGTGCGGGGCTCCGCCGAGGGGTGCAGCAGGTTCCACTCCTCCGAGGCGATCGCCTCACGGGAGAGCTCGTTCCACGAGGTCACCGACCAGGTGTCGGCGGCGACGCCCCACTCCTCGGCCAGCATCCGCGCGGCGTCCTGGATCCACGGGTAGGCGACGCCGGAGGCGAGCAGTTGGACCCGGGGGCCCTCCGCCTCGGCCGTCGACACCTTGTGCAGACCCTTGAGGATGCCCTCGACGTCCACGTCCGCGGGCTCCACGGGCTGGGTGACCGGCTCGTTGTAGACGGTCAGGTAGAAGATCACGTTCTCCGGGTGCGCGCCGTACATCCGCTCCAGGCCCGAGCGCATCACGTGGCTGACCTCGTAGGCGAACGCCGGGTCGTAGTGCACGACGGCCGGGTTGGTCGCCGCCAGCAGCGGCGAGTGCCCGTCCGCGTGCTGCAGCCCCTCGCCGGTCAGCGTGGTGCGCCCGGCGGTGGCGCCGATCAGGAAGCCGCGGGCCATCTGGTCGGCCATCGCCCAGATGGAGTCGCCGGTGCGCTGGAAGCCGAACATCGAGTAGAAGATGTAGAACGGGATCATGTGCTCGCCGTGCGTGGCGTACGCCGAGCCCGCGGCGGTCGCGGAGGCCAGCGCGCCGGCCTCGGAGATGCCCTCGTGGAGCATCTGACCCTGTGCGGACTCCTTGTAGGAGAGCAACAACTTGCGGTCGACGGACTGGTACTGCTGGCCGGCCGGGTTGTAGACCTTCGCGGTCGGGAACATCGCGTCCATGCCGAACGTGCGGTACTCGTCGGGCGCGATCGGCACGATCCGCTTGCCGATCTCCGGGTCCTTCATCCAGTCCTTGAGCAGGCGCACGAGCGCCATCGTGGTGGCGATCTTGTTCTTGCCCGAGCCCTGGCCGAGAGCGGCGTAGACCGAGTCGCCCGGCAGCTGGAGCGGCTTGGCCCGGTCCACGCGGCGCGGCAGCGAGCCACCGAGCTGGCGGCGACGCTCGAGCATGTACTCGATCTCCGCGGAGTCGGCGCCCGGGTGGAACAGCGGGGCGGTGCCGTTCTGCTCGTAGGAGCGGTCCAGGTCCCGGTCGCTGATCGGCAGGTACAGCCGGTCGCGGAACTTCTTGACGTCGGCCGGGGTGAGCTTCTTCATCTGGTGGGTGGCGTTCTTGCCCTCCAGGGCGTCGATCGTCCAGCCCTTGATGGTGTGCGCGAGGATCACCGTCGGCTGGCCGACGTGCTTGGTCGCGGCGTCGAAGGCGGCGTACACCTTGCGGTAGTCGTGGCCGCCGCGCGGCAGCTTGCGGATCTGGTCGTCGCTCATGTGCTCGACCATCTTGCGCAGGCGCGGGTCGCCGCCGAAGAAGCTCTCCCGCACGTAGCCGCCGGTCTCCACCGAGTAGGTCTGGAAGTCGCCGTCGGGCGTGGTGTTCATCTTGTTGACCAGCACGCCGTCGACGTCGCGGGCCAGCAGCGCGTCCCACTCGCGGCCCCAGACGACCTTGATCACGTTCCAGCCGGCGCCGCGGAAGATCGACTCCAGCTCCTGGACGATCTTGCCGTTGCCGCGCACCGGTCCGTCGAGCTGCTGGAGGTTGCAGTTCACCACGAAGGTCAGGTTGTCGAGCTCCTCGCGCGCCGCCACCGAGATCGCGCCCAGCGACTCGACCTCGCCCATCTCGCCGTCACCGAGGAAGGCCCACACGTGCTGCTGGGAGGTGTCCTTGATGCCGCGGTTGTGCAGGTAGCGATTGAAGCGGGCCTGGTAGATCGAGTTCAGGCCGGTGAGACCCATCGAGACGGTGGGGAACTCCCAGAAGTCCGGCATCAGCCGGGGGTGCGGGTAGGACGGCAGGCCCTTGCCCGGTCCGTGCTGGACCTCCTGGCGGAAGCGGAAGAGCTGCTGCTCCTCCAGGCGGCCCTCGAGGAAGGCGCGCGCGTAGATGCCGGGGGAGGCGTGACCCTGGATGTAGATCTGGTCGCCGCCGCCGGGGTGGTCCTTGCCGCGGAAGAAGTGGTTGAAGCCGACCTCGTAGAGGCTGGCCGAGGACTGGTACGACGCGATGTGCCCGCCGACCTCGAGTCCCTTGCGGTTCGCGCTCGAGACCATCACCGCGGCGTTCCAGCGGATGAACGCGCGGATACGTCGCTCGATCTCCTCGTCGCCGGGGAACCAGGGCTCGCGCTCGGGAGGGATCGTGTTGATGTAGTCGGTGCTGCGCAGGGCGGGCACCCCGACCTGCTTCTCGCGGGCGCGCTCGAGCAGGCGGAGCATCACATAGCGGGCACGCTCCCGGCCGCGGTCGTCCACGAGGGCATCGAACGAGTCGATCCACTCGTGCGTCTCGTCCGGATCGATGTCGGGCAACTGGGTCGGCAGGCCCTCGTGGATCACGGACGGGGTGGAGCTGGCACGGGACTGGGGTACGTCGTCGGTCACCGAACCATCGTTGCACGCGCGCTGTTGACAGGAAATCCACCCACGACTAATCGCGCGTCGCGCGGGTCCAACGGGGGCAAGGGTTGCGTCGGTGGAGGAACTTCGATGGACTACCCCCACCCTTGCCCACGCCACCCCGTACGTCGCAGCGCAGAGCGCCACGCGAACGGGCGGTGTTTGGTCGGGAACCAAGTGCGGGACACTGTTCCGCATCCGTGTCGATCAGCAGAGCAGATGGAGGCGTCAGTGAGTCCGACCGCGGGTGGCGGGTCCACCCAGACAGATGCAGGCCAGACAGAAGCAGGCCAGACCGGTCCGGCTTCGCAGGATGCAGACAAGTCCACGCCCTCGGGGCCGGCCGCCAGGCTCGGCTTCAAGGCGGGCATGGTCATCCAGGAGCTCGGCTGGGACAACGACAGCGACGACGAGCTGCGCGTTGCGATCGAGGACTGCATCGACGCCGACATGGTCGACGGCGACTACGGCAACGTGGTGGACGCCGTCGTGCTGTGGTGGCGCAAGGACGACGGCGACCTCGTCGACGCCCTCGTCGACGCCCTGACCGACCTGGTGGGCGGCGGAGCGATCTGGCTGCTGACGCCGAAGGTCGGCCGCCCCGACGCCGTGGACGCCGCGGACATCTCCGAGGCCGCGCCGGTCGCCGGACTGGCCCAGACCACCACGGCCACGGTCAGCAAGGACTGGTCGGCCACGCGGCTGATGGCACCCAAGACCCCTGCCTGACGCCCCGCACGTCCCCACGACCCGGAAGCAGGCTGATGCGACGCGTTCTCGACCTGGCCGGGACGGCCGCGACCAGCGCCCGGGTGCTCACCTCGGCCGGCGTGATCCGTCCCTTCCCGCCCCTCGTGCTGGGCCGGCTGGCCCGCACCGTGCTCACCTGGGGCACCGGACCGGCGGGAGGCTTCACGACGCTCGCGGCCCGGTTCTCCGACCGTGTCGGCCTGGTCGACGAGCTGGGCTCGCTCACCTTCGGTGAGATGCACCGGCGCAGCAACGCCCTGGCGCGGGGGCTGCGCGAGCGGGGCGTCGGCGAGGGTGACAGCGTCGCGCTGATGGCGCGCAACCACCGCGGGTTCCTGGACGCGACCGTGGCGGTGGCCAAGCTCGGCGCCGACCTGCTCTACCTCAACACCGCCTTCGCCGGACCTCAGCTGGTGGACGTGCTGGCCCGCGAGAAGCCGGTCGTGGTGATCCACGACGAGGAGTTCACCGAGCTCCTCGCCGAGGCGGACGCGCAGCACCGGATCCTGGCGTGGGTGGACTCCGAGCAGGGCGACGTACCCACCCTGGAGGCGCTGATCCGCGCCGGTGCCGACGACGACCTCGACCCGCCCGAGCGCCACGCCCGGATCGTGATCCTCACCTCCGGCACCACCGGCACCCCCAAGGGGGCGCCGCGCCGCGAGGCCGGCATCGACGCCGCGGTGGCGCTGCTGTCGCGGATGCCGCTGCGCGCGGGCTGGCGCACCCACGTGGCCGCGCCGCTCTTCCACACCTGGGGCTTCGCCCACATGGCCCTGTCCATGCTCCTGGGATCCACGCTGGTGCTGCGGCGCCGCTTCGACCCCGAGGGGTGCCTGCAGGTGCTCGAGGAGGAGCGCTGCGACTCCTTCGTGGTGATCCCGGTGATGCTCCAGCGGATCCTCCAGCTGTCCGAGGAGGCGCTGGACCGCCACGACCTGAGCGCGGTCAAGGTCGTCGCGGCCTCGGGCTCCGCGCTGCCCGGCGACCTGGCGCTCGCCTGGATGGACCGCTTCGGCGACACCCTCTACAACATCTACGGCTCCACCGAGGTCGCCTGGGCGAGCATCGCCACCCCCGAGGACCTGCGCGCGGCGCCGGGCTCGGCGGGCAAGCCGCCCTACGCCACGGTCGTGCGGATCCTCGACGAGCAGGGCAAGGAGGTCGAGCAGGGCACCACCGGGCGGATCTTCGTCAGCAACAGCTTCCTGTTCGAGGGCTACACCGGCGGCGGTCACAAGGAGGTCGTCGAGGGCCTGATGTCCACCGGGGACGTCGGCCGCTTCGGCGAGGACGGCCGGCTCTACGTGGAGGGCCGCGACGACGAGATGATCGTCTCCGGCGGGGAGAACGTCTTCCCCAAGGAGGTCGAGGACTGTCTGGCCCGCCACCCCGACGTCGCCGACGTGGCCGCGGTGGGCGTCGACGACCCCGACTTCGGCAAGCGGCTGCGCGCCTTCGTCGTGCTGCGCGGTGGTGATGCGGCGAGCGAGGACGACCTCAAGGGCTGGGTGAAGGAGAACCTCGCCCGCTACAAGGTGCCGCGCGAGATCGTGTTCCTCGACGAGCTGCCCCGCAACTCCACGGGCAAGGTGCTCAAGCGCGAGCTGCACGAGGCGTGAGCGGGGGCGGCCGGGACCCGCACGGGCTCCGCCGCGTTCCCGGGTGCGAGGATGGGGCCATGAGTGCCGACCACCAGCGCCGACCCAGCGGGGCCGCTCGATGACCGGCATCGAGCTCGGCGGGATCGCCCCCGACTTCGCGCTGCGCGACCAGTTCGGCCAGGACGTCGCGCTGTCCTCGTTCCGCGGGCGCAAGGCGGTGGCGCTGTTCTTCTACCCCTACGCCTTCTCCGGTGTCTGCTCCGGTGAGCTGGCCGGCATCCGCGGCCGGCTCGCGGAGTTCCTCACCTTCGACACCGAGGTCCTCGCCATCTCCTGCGACTCGGTCTACTCGCTGCGGGCGTTCGCCGACCAGGACGGGCTGAACTTCCCGCTGCTCTCGGACTTCTGGCCGCACGGCGAGGTGGCCCGCGCGTACGACGTCTTCGACGAGGCCAAGGGCTGCCCCCGGCGCTCGTCGTACATCGTGGACGCCGAGGGCCGGGTGACCTGGTCGGTGCACAACGCGATGCCCGAGGGCCGCGACCTCGACGAGCACCTCAAGCAGCTGCACGACGCCGCGGTCTAGACCGAGGCGGCGGGTTTCCGGTGATTTCCGCCTCGATTCCTGACGGGTGCGAGACCCCGCGCTAATCTTGTTGATGTCGCGCCGCTGGTGACCCGAGACGCCAGCGGCGCGACTCTCATTTGTCCGGCGGTCGTCCGGCGTGGGTCCCGGCCGACCCGGCCGAGTTGCCCCGCACGTGTCGATCTCGTCTAGTCTGTGCGGGCTTCACGGGCGTATAGCTCAGCGGTAGAGCTCTGGTTTTACAAACCAGCGGTCGGGGGTTCGATCCCCTCTGCGCCCACTCCCGCCGGCCTCACACGGTGACCGGCTGGCCCCCGGTCACGGCCAGCACCTCGCCGGTGACGTAGCTCGACTCGGCCGAGGCCAGGAACACGAAGGCGGTGGCCACCTCGGCCGGTTGGCCGACGCGACCCATCGGGGTCTGCTCGCCGAAGCTCTCGACCTTCTCCTCGGTCATCGTGGCCGGGATCAGCGGCGTCCAGATCGGGCCGGGGGCCACCGAGTTCACCCGGATCCCGTCCTCGGCCACGCTGGCCGCCAGGCCGCGGGTGAAGTTGGCGATGCCGGCCTTGGTGGTGGCGTAGTCGAGCAGGTGCGAGGACGGGGAGGAGGCCTGCACCGACGAGGTGTTGATGATGCAGGCGCCGCGCTTCATGTGGGGCAGCGACATCCGGCACAGCCAGAACATCGCGTAGAGGTTCGTCTTGAAGACCCGGTCCAGCTGCTCGGTGGTGATGTCGGCCAGGCCGCCGGGCTGCGACATCTGGTAGGCGGCGTTGTTGACCAGGATGTCGATGCGCCCGAACTCCTCGACGGTCCGGTCCACGAGCTGCTGGCAGAACTCCTCCGAGGTGAGGTCCCCGGGCACCGCGACCGCGCGGCGACCGGCCTCCTCGACCAGGGCGACGGTCGCGCGGCCGTCCTCCTCCTCGCCCGGGAGGTAGGTCAGCACCACGTCGGCGCCCTCACGGGCGAACGCCAGCGCCACCGCGCGCCCGATCCCGGAGTCGCCGCCGGTGATCAGCGCGACCCGGTCGGTGAGCTTGCCCGTGCCCCGGTAGCTGTCCTCGCCGTGGTCGGGCTGGCTGTCCATGGCGGGGGTGACCGACCCCGACGAGCCGGGTGCCGGGAGCTGCTCGCCGGAGGTGTCCGGCTGCGGGTGCTGGCGGTGCGGGTCGGTGGTCTCGGGGGACTGGTCGGGCATCGGCTGCTCCTGCTCCTCGGGGGTGAGCGCTCTGCGACCCCGCCCGGTGACGGGGCGCTGCCGGGTACCCGTTCGGCTGAGCCACAAAACGCCGCCCGCGGCGCCGAGGACCCTCATGTAACGCGGAGATGAGAGGGGTCTCATCGGGGGCTCACGGTGTGCTCACGGGGGGCGGGCAGCGTCTGGGGGGTCAGGTGCACAGGCGGGCCGCCCGCCGCAACGAGAGGAGATCGCGATGAGGAAGCTACTCACCACCGGAGTGCTCGCGCTGACGGGGATGGTGACGGTCGGGCTGCTGGCGATGCAGTCCCCGTCCGTGTCGGCGACGGGAGGCGACGAGTTCAGCAAGCGTGAGGACGACGTCCCCGAGCTGGTGCTGGTCGCCGACGACGACGACGATGACACCAACGCCGACACCCACACCAACACCCGCGATCGCGACAGCGGGTTCAGCCGGTCCACCCGGGACAACACCCGCAGCAACTTCACCCGGGTGAGCCGCAACCGCGACCTCAGCCGCAGCGACAAGACCCGGGACTGGACCCGCGACGGCGCCGGCCAGCGCAAGCGCGACTGGTCGGCGAACCGGACCAACGACCGCTCGCGCAACGACACCCGCGGCCGCGGCTGACGGCGTACGACGCGAGCACCGGGAGGTCGGGAGAGATGACGCAGAGCTGGAGGCTGGCCGAGGGCGACGCCCTCACCCCCGAGCTGACGGTGGCCAGGCTGCTCGGCGGGGGAGCGGCCTACGAGGCCTATCTGGCGTTCGACGAGATCACCTACTCGCCGGTCGTGGTGAAGGTGCTGCGTCCCGACCAAGTCGCCGACGAGGCCAGCCTCCGGGGGCTGCGCCGTGAGGTGGCGTCGCTGGCCCTGGCCAGCCACCCGGTGCTCGTGCGCGGCCTGCGCCACGAGCTGGCGGGCGAGCGACCCCACGTCGTCCTCGAACACATCGACGGGCCCCGTCTCTCGACGCTGATCCGGCGTTTCGGGCCGCTGCAGGCCCAGCAGTACCTGCCCCTGGCCATCGACGTGTCGGCCGCCCTGCACTATCTGCGCCACGTCGGCCACACCCACCTCGACATCAAGCCGAGCAACGTGATCATGGGGGCCCCGGCGCGGCTGATCGACCTCTCGGTGGCCCGTCGCGTCGAGGACGCGCAGGCACTGCGCAGCCCCATCGGCACCGACGCCTACATGGCGCCCGAGCAGTGCGATCCGCCCGGCACCGGCAGGCCGGGACACGCCAGCGACGTGTGGGGACTGGGGGCGACGCTGTTCGAGGCCGTCGCGGGCTACCGGCCCTTCGACGTCGGCGAGCCCGACGCCGCGGACCTCGCCGAACGGTTCCCGCAGCTGCGCGACGCGCCGTACGAGCTGCCCGACGCGGTGCCGCACGAGGTCGCCAAGGTCATCGCGGCCGCCCTCGAGCCGGACCCGGCCGACCGGCCGGTGCCGCACGAGATCGCCGACGCCCTGGAGCCGGTGCTGGCCCGCCAGCCGCGCGGCCACCTGGCCGGGTTCAGGCTCACGCGTTGAACCGGTAGCCCATCCCGCGCACCGTGGAGATCGCCCCCGCCCCGAGCTTGCGGCGCAGGTAGCCCACGTAGACGTCCACGACGTTGGACCCGGGGTCGAAGTCGTAGCCCCAGGCGTGGTCGAGCAGCTGCTCGCGGGAGAGAACCTGGCCGGGGTTGAGCATGAAGATCTCGGCGAGCGCGAACTCCCGTGCGGAGAGGTCGACCTGCCGCCCGGCCGCCACGGCTCGACGGGTGCGCAGGTCCAGGCGCACCGCGCCGACGGTCAGCACCTCCTCGCGACCCCCGGCGCCCGGCGCCCCGTCCTGGCGCAGCCGAAGCCGGACCCGGGCCAGCAGCTCCGCGAACCGGAACGGCTTGGGCATGTAGTCGTCGGCGCCACCCTCGAGCGCCGACACGGTGTCGGTCACCGAGTCGCGCGCGGTGAGCACGATGACGGGGACCCGGGACCCCTGCGAGCGCAGCTGGTCGAGCACCGCGAAGCCGTCCAGACTCGGCAGCCCGATGTCCAGCACCACCAGGTCGAAGTCCCCGCCGAGCGCCAGGTCGAGCCCCTCACGCCCGTCCGCGGCGACGGTGGTCCGGTGACCGTCCGCGCGCAGCCCCTTGGCGACGAACGACGCGATGCGCTCCTCGTCCTCCACGATCAGGATTCGGGCCATGTGTCCTCCTGCGATGTCGTACGGCGCGCAGCGGGCGGCTGGGCGGGGAGCGTGATCACGAACCGTGAGCCGCTCGGCTCGGCGTCCTCGACGTGCACCTCGCCTCCGTGCGCGGCCGCGATCGCGGAGACGATCGAGAGCCCCAGCCCGAAGCCCTCGTCGGCGACCGACACGCTGCCGCGGGCGAAGCGCTCGAAGATGTGCTCACGGTCCTGTGCCGCGACGCCGGGACCCTCGTCGCGCACCCAGAGCCGGACGGTGCCCGGCACGTCCGGCGACCCGGGCTGCGGCTCGTAGGAGGAGCCGACCGCCACCACGTCACCGGGACCGGTGTGCTTGACGGCGTTGTCAGCCAGCTGCAACAGCGCCTGGGTGAGCCGCTGCTCGTCGAGGATCACGGTGCCCTCGCCGGTGCCGTCCAGGCGCCAGTCGCGCTCGGCCAGGCCCTGGGCCTTGGCCCACACGGTGTGCGTCAGCGGCCCCAGCCCGACCGGGCGCGCAGCGAGGAAGTCGGGGCGCCGGCTCTTGGCGAGCAGGATCAGGTCGCCCACCAGCCGTGACATCCGATCCACCTCCTCGAGCAGCAGCTCGCGGGTCTCGGCGACGTCGGTGGGAGAGTCGGCGTCGAGCAGCTCCAGGTGGCCGCGCAACACGGTCAGCGGGGTGCGCAACTCGTGTCCGGCGTCGTCGAGGAAGCGGCGCTGGTCGGCGAACCCGCTCTCCAGCCGGTCGAGCATGTCGTTGAGGGTGCGGGTCAGCGCGGTGATGTCGTCGTTGCCGCGCTCGGGGATGCGGCGCGACAGGTCGGTTGCGGTGATCTCGGTGGCAGTCCGGCGCAGGGTGGCCAGCGGCGCGAGCAGCCGCCCCGATTGCCAGCCGGCCAGCGCCGTCACCGCGCCGAGGGCGAGCAGGGCGACCAGGGAGTAGGTCTGCATGGTCCGGTTGAGCTCGGCCCGCTCAGCGTCGAGGAAGCTGACGATGATCAGCCCGCCCGCGTCCCGGGTGCTGCGGACCGGCACGATCGTCACCCACACCTCGCCCAGCTCCGAGGACTCGATCTCCTCGGTGCCTCCGTCCTGGAGCATCCGCCCGACGGCGGCGGTGTAGGCCGGACTCTGCAGGATCTCCTGGCCGTAGCGGTTGGCGGTGACGTCGCGCGCCCGGCCGCGGTAGTGGGCGACCAGCATCTCGTCGTCGTCGGGGACGTTGCGCACCAGGAAGACCTTGAGCAGGCGGCTGACCTCACGGAACGGCTGGGCGGTGGCGGGGTCGTTCCCCGAGGTCTGCAGCTGGCGGAACTCCGCCACCTCCTGCTCGATCTGCTCGGTGACCGCTCGGTCGATGCGCTGGGACTCGAGGGCGTAGACCAGCACCCCGGCCACGGCCATGGCGGTGGCGGTGAGCAGCGCGATGACGGCGACCAGGCGGGTCCGCACCGAGAACTGCGGCAGGACACCGCGCCGCGATCGCTCAGTCCTCGTCAGAGTCGTCCCCCTCACGGTCGGCGTCGTCGTCCCGGTCATCGTCCGGCCCGTCGTCCAGTTCGTCCGGTCCGTCGTCCAGGTCGTCGTCGAGCTGGGTGGGCTGCGGGGTGAGCACCCGGACGTCGCCGCCGTCGCCGGGGGAGCGCTCGGGCTCGGGCGCGCGGCTCGGCGTGGTTGCCGGGGGGCGCGGGGACGCAGGGGCCTCGGTGATCACCACCGGCTCGAGCCGGTTGGGATGCTCCCGCGAGGACGCGGCGAGCGAGCCGACCACGTACGCCGTCATCGGCAGTGCGATCAGCAGCCCGAGCAGGACCTTCAGCAGCGTGCTCATCAGACCCACGATCCTGCCCCATCGTGGGCCCGTGGTGAGAGCCTGATGAGAGGACCCTCATCGGCTGGCTACAGTGACGCCCACGCCAGCGTGTGAGGGAGAGCACATGTTCGTTCCGTTCAGCGTCACGGACTTCATCGACCGCGCCGAGACCGTGTACGGCGAGCGCCCCGGGGTCCTCGACGAGCCGGAGCAGCCCGCCCCCGCGCTGGGGACGCTCAGCTACCGCGAGCTGGCCGCGCTGGCCCGACGTCAGGCGGCCCGGCTCGACGAGCTGGGCATCGGGGTCGGGGAGCGGGTCGCCATCGCCTCGCACAACAGCGCGCGGATGCTCGCCTCGTTCTTCGCGGTGGCCGGCTCCGGGCGGGTGCTGGTGCCGATCAACTTCCGGCTGCGTCCCGACGAGGTGCACTACATCGTGCGGCACTCCGGTGCCCGGGTGCTGCTGGTGGACCCCGAGATCGCCGAGGAGCTCGACGTCGTCCCGGTCGAGCACCGCATCGTGCTGGGCTCCGACGAGGAGCTGTTCGCCCCAGCCGGCGCCGAGCCGGTGCCCTGGGAGCCGGACGAGTCCGCGACCGCCTGCATCAACTACACCTCCGGCACCACGGCGCGCCCCAAGGGCGTGCAGATCACCCACCGCAACATCTGGGTCAACGCCACCACGATGGCGATGCACCTGGGGCTCAGCGACCGCGACGTCTACCTGCACACCCTGCCGATGTTCCACGCCAACGGCTGGGGGATGCCGTTCGCCACCGCCGGGCTCGGCGTGCCCCAGATCGTGCTGCGCAAGGTCGACGGCGCGGAGATCCTGCGCCGCGTCGCCGAGCACGGCGTCACGATCATGTGCGCGGCGCCGGCCGTCGTCGCCGCCGTCCTCGAGGCCGCGCAGACCTGGCAGGGCGAGATCCCCGGTCGCGACCGGGTCCGCATCGTCGTCGCCGGCGCGCCGCCGCCGACCAAGACCGTGGCCCGCGTCGAGGAGGAGCTCGGTTGGGAGTTCATCCAGATCTACGGCCTCACCGAGACCTCGCCGCTGCTCACCGTCAACCGCAGCCGCGCGGAGTGGGACGAGCTCACCGCCGAGGAGCGCGCCGCCAAGCTGGTCCGCGCCGGGGCGCCCGCGCTCGGCGTACGCCTGGCGACCTCGGACAGCGGCGAGGTGCTGGCCCGCTCCAACGTCGTGCTGGAGGGCTACTGGGAGCAGCCCGAGGAGAGCGCCCGCGCGCTGGAGGACGGCTGGTTCCACACCGGGGACGGCGGCACCCTCGGCGAGGACGGCTACCTGACGATCAGCGACCGCAAGAAGGACGTGATCATCACCGGCGGCGAGAACGTCTCCTCGATCGAGGTCGAGGACGTGCTCTTCTCCCACCCGGCCGTCGCCGAGGTGGCGGTGATCGGGGTGCCCAGCGACCGGTGGGGCGAGACGATCATGGCGCTGGTGGTGAAGGCCCCCGACGAGGAGGCGCAGGCGGTGACCGAGGCCGACCTGATCGCCTGGTGCAAGCAGCGGGCCGCCGGCTACAAGGCCCCGACCGCGATCGAGTTCCGAGACGAGCTGGCCCGCACCGCCACCGGCAAGCTGCAGAAGTTCAAGCTGCGCGCGCCGTACTGGGAGGGGCGCGAGCGCCAGGTCAACTGAGCCGGCACTAGCCTGCGAACATGACGACGCTCGGTGACCTGGTCTCGCTGCTGCACGGTTGGTACCCGCCCGCGACCGCGGAGTCCTGGGACGCCGTGGGCCTCGTGTACGGCGACCCGGCGGCGCCGGTGCGCAAGGTGCTCTTCGCCGTCGACCCCAGCCCGGAGGTGGCGCACGAGGCCGCCGACTGGGGCGCGGACCTGCTGGTCACCCACCACCCGCTCTTCCTCAAGCCCGTGCACGGGTTCGCCGCCACCACGCCCAAGGGACGCACCCTGGCCACGCTGGCCGGCGCCGGCTGCGCGCTGCTGGCCGCGCACACCAACGCCGACCAGGCGATCGGGGGAGTCTCCGAGGCGCTGGCCCACGCGCTGGGCCTGACCGGGCTGAGCCCGATCATCGCGGCCGACGCGGACGCGCTCGACAAGATCACCACCTACGTCCCGCGCGGCGACGCCGAGCGGGTGCGTGAGGCGCTCGCCGCGGCCGGGGCGGGTGCGATCGGCGACTACGACCACTGCTCGTTCAGCACGCCGGGCGAGGGCCGCTTCCGGCCGCTGCCCGGCGCCCAGCCGGTCGTCGGCTCCGTCGGCGGGCTCGAGGTCGTCGACGAGGTGCGCGTGGAGGCCGTCCTGCCGCGCTCGCGGCGCGGCGGCGTCGTCACCGCGCTGCTGGCCGCCCACCCCTACGAGGAGCCCGCCTACGACGTCGTCGAGCTGGCCGACCCCGGGCTGGCCGAGACCGGCACCGGCCGGGTCGGGGACGTCGCGCCGACCACCCTGCGCGGCTTCGCTGAGCGGGTCGCGGCCAGCCTGCCGCAGACCGCGCACGGCGTCCGGGTCGCCGGCGACCCCGACCGCGTCGTACGGCGGGTGGCGGTCTGCGGCGGCGCGGGGGACTTCCTGCTGGACCGGATGGCCACCAGCGACGTGGACGTCTACCTGACCAGCGACCTGCGCCACCACCCCGCCTCGGAGTTCGTCGAGAAGGGCGGGCCGGCGCTGGTCGACGTGGCGCACTGGGCCGCGGAGTGGACCTGGCTGCCGGTGGTGGCGGCTCGGGTGGCCGCGGCGCTGGGCGAGGGCGGTGCGGGGGATACGGTGGAGACCCGCGTGAGCACCCTGCCCACCGACCCGTGGCGGTTCCGGCTGTGAGTCGCCGACCCGCCCGCCACCACCGTGCCACCCCCTGATCGAGGAGCCGACGCTGAAAGCCGACCCGTTCGCCCAACTCAAGCTGCTCGACGTGCAGGAGCTCGACGCCCGCATCGCGCGGCTGACCCACCAGCGCCGCACCCTGCCCGAGATCGCCGAGATCGCGAAGCTGCAGCAGACGCGCACCGGGCTGGACAACCAGGTCCGCGACGCCCGGATCGTGGTCGACGACCTGAGCGTGGACCAGAAGAAGGCCGACCGTGACGTGGAGCTGGTCAAGACCCGTCGACGCCGCGACAGCGAGCGGATGGACCAGGGGCTGATCACCAACCCCAAGGACCTCGCCCGGATGCAGACCGAGCTGGTCTCCCTGGACCGCCGGATCAACAGCCTCGAGGACGAGGAGCTGGAGATCATGGCGCGCCTGGAGGACGCCCAGCGCGACCTGGACCGCCTCACCGGTGAGCTGGCCGTGATCGACGAGCGGCTGGCCGAGCTGGCCGCGGCCCGCGACGAGCGGACCCGGGAGATCGACGCGGACCTCGAGGCCGTGCGCTCCTCGCGCGCCGCCGAGGCCGAGGGCCTCCCCGAGGACCTCGTGACGCTCTACGACAAGCTGCGCGAGAAGCACGGCGGGGTCGGCGCCGCGGCGCTGCGGGCCCGCCAGTGCGGCGGCTGCCGGCTGACCGTGGACGCCGCCGAGCTGGCCGTGATCAAGGCGGCGCCCTCCGATGAGGTGATCCGCTGCGAGGAGTGCTCGCGCATCCTGGTCCGCACCGACGAGTCGGGCCTGTGAGCGCTGGCTCCGGCCAGGGTTCGGGACTGCCCACGCACGAGGCCGTCGTCGTCGAGGCCGACGGCGGCTCCCGCGGCAACCCCGGTCCCTCGGCGTACGGCGCCCTGCTCAAGGACGCCCGCACCGGTGCGGTGATCGCGGAGGCCGCCGAGACGCTGGGCGTTGCGACCAACAACGTCGCGGAGTACTCGGGCCTGATCGCCGGGCTCAAGCTCGCCGAGCAGTTCGCCGCCGGGGCGCAGGTCGAGGTGCGGATGGACTCCAAGCTGGTCGTCGAGCAGATGTCGGGGCGGTGGAAGATCAAGCACCCCTCGATGCGGCCGCTGGCCGAGCAGGCGCGTCGACTGGCGCCGCCCGGCACGACGTACACCTGGATCCCGCGCGCCAAGAACAGCCACGCCGACCGGCTCGCCAACGAGGCGCTCGACGGCAAGCGGAACGGGATCACCGCCGCCGGGATCGACCCCGACCAGGGCCTCGACGACCCCGAGCTCTCCGACCCCGACACCCAGCCGGCACGCGGCTGGGCCGCCACCGGCGACAAGCCGACGACGGTCGTGCTGGTGCGCCACGGCGTCACCGAGCACACCTCGGCCAAGAGGTTCTCCGGAGGCCTCGGCGGCGACAACCCCGGTCTCAGCGACGAGGGCCGCGCCCAGGCCCGGGCCACCGCCGAGTGGCTGGCGCCGCTGGTCGAGGACATCGACGCGATCGTCTCCTCGCCGGTGCGGCGCACCCTGGAGACCGCACAGATCATCGCCGACTTCCTCGACGAGGGCGCGCCGCGCGAGGTCGAGGTCGAGCCGGGGTTCGCGGAGATGGAGTTCGGCACCTGGGACGGGCTGACCTTCGCCCAGATCGCCCGTCGGCACCCGAGCGAGCTGGACGCCTGGCTCGGCTCGATGGACGTGGCCCCCGGCGGCGGCGAGTCGTTCCGCACCGTCGAGAAGCGGGTCCTGGCCGGGCTGCACCGGCTGCTGACCCGCCATGCCGGCAAGACGGTGGTCGTGGTCAGCCACGTCACCCCGATCAAGACGCTGGTGGCCGACGCGCTGCGCGCACCGCTGGAGTCGGTCTACCGGATGGAGCTCTCGCCGGCGTCGGTCACCGTGCTGTCGTACTTCCTCGGCGGGCACGACGGCGACGAGTCGATGGCATCGATGCGCCTGTACAACGCTCGGCCGGCGGACCACCCCGCCCTGAGATAGTCGTCACAGCGGGGCGCCGATGCCGAGGGCTCGGCGCCCCGTTTGTCCGTGCCGCGCCGGGGAATCGTGAGGTGCCACATCCCCTACCGACAGGCGGCGCCATGGACCGGATCCTCGACCCGTCGGAAGGGGCAGCGGCGGCGTCGCCGGCCACGGTCCGCGTCCGTAGGACCTTCGACGACGGCCCGCCGCCGATGCCGCAGATCGACGCCGACCCCCGCAAGATCGGGGCAGTCAGCGTCGCGGTGGCGCTGGCCGCCGCCGCCGAGGCTCACCCCACGGCGACCCCGGCGCAGATGGCCTCCCTGGCCGGCGCCGCGCTCGCGGACCGCTTCGTCGGGGACTCCCCACCCCGGGCGGCGGCGGAGGTGGGCGAGATCTTCCTCGAGGCCCACCGCGTCCTGGGCGGGCGGGCACGGCTGGTCTCCGTCGCGGAGGATGCCGTCGAGGTGATGGTGCTCGATTGCCCCCTGGGAGCCTCCGGCCCGGGCAGCGAGACGCTGTGCCACGTGGTGAGCGGTCTCGCCGGCCGGCTGGGCGCCCGCCTCAACGGAGTCGCCACCGTCGCGCTGGAGCGGCCCATCGAGGGTGAGACGGGGGAGTGTCACCTGCAGATCTGGCTCGGCTCCCGGGGCCAAGAGGAGGGCGAGACGCACCGCTGGCCGCCCACCGCTGCCCGGCACGAGGGCCCGACGCCGCACCTCGACCTCTCGCTCAGCCTGCCCCGGGAGAGCGTGAGCGTGCCCGTGGTGCGCCGGCTCGCGGCCCAGGCGCTCCAGGCCTTCGGGGTCGTCGACTCCGACATCGACGACGTCCAGCTCGCGATCACCGAGGCCTGCGCCAACGTGATCGACCACGCCATGGAGACCGACACCTACGACGTGAAGGTCGAGCTGGCCGCCGACCGGTGCGCGATCATCGTCGTCGACAGCGGCAGCGGCTTCGACGCGAGCTCGGTCCCACGCACGGCCGAGGAGTCGGCCGAGGCGGGACGCGGGCTCACCCTGATGCGGGCGCTGGTGGATCGGCTGCACTTCCGCGACGAGCCGCAGTCCGGCGCGGTCGTGCACATGGTGAAGTCGCTGTCCTACGACGCCACGCATCCGCTGTGGCAGGGCTCCGAGGGCTGAGCGGCCCTCAGACGTCGCCGACGACCACGTCGAGCTGGGTGCCGCGCGGTCCGGGGGTGCCGAGCTCGACCACCCAGCCCAGGTCGCGCAGCACCTCGGCGAGCGCCGCGGGGGTGCGCGGCGCGCGGCCGTCCTCCATCAGGGCCCGCACGATGCGGCCCTTGGTCGCCTTGTTGAAGTGGCTGACCACCTTGCGGACCCCGTCGACCTCGTGCAGCACCCGCACCGTCGCCACCCGCGCCGCGAGCTCCGGCCCGGGGCGCCAGAACGCGGCGTACATCCCGGAGCGCAGGTCGACCAGCAGGCCCTCGCCGAGCGCCTCGACCGCGGCCGCGCCCAGGTGGGCGCGCCACAGCGCCGCCACCGAGCCGACGCCCGGCAGCGTCGCGTCGCCGGAGAGCCGGTAGGCGGGGATCGCGTCACCGGGACGGACGAGCCCGAACAGCGACGAGGTGACCGCGACCCGGGCACCGGCCCGGCGCTTGGCTGCGGTCGAGAGCGTCGCGAAGTCGAGCGCCTCGTAGAGCACCCCGGTGTAGACCTTGTCGGCTCGAGCGGTCGGGGCCTCACGGAGCTCGGCGTTGCGCTGCACGAGGTCCAGCTGGGTCGCGCCCAGACCGAGCACCTTCGCGGCCTCCTCGGTGGGGCCGTCGCACAGCTTGACCAGGGCGTCGAGGACCTCCTGGCGAGCGTCGGTGAGTCCCGGGAAGCCGAGGGTGTCGAGGGCGAGGGGGCGGCCCCGGCGGGGCGCGGCCTTGCCTTCGCTGGGCGGCAACAGGATCAGCACGACCGACAGGGTAGGCGGTGCGGCCGCGCGGCCGGCGGCGTGGGTCGAGTGGAGCGCAGCCTGCGTTTTGTTACCCAATTGTGGGGATCCTTTACCTTCCTGGTCGATGAGCGCGGCCTACCCGCGGGTAGAGAAAGGGTCCACGCCGTACCCGCACCGCTAATTCCTCAGGACCCGCCATGACCTGCCCCTCATCCACGTCCCTGTCCACCATGCTCGAGTTCCTCGAGGCCCGCGCGCGTGAGGACGAGGAGGCGGCCTGTGCCGACGGGTCGGCCGACCTGGTCCTCGTCGACGGCAGCCGGATCACGCTGGCCGGCGTGGAGCGGGTCCGCAGCCAGGGCGAGGACCCGCGCACCCACCGTCGCCTGCACGCGCTGCAGATGCGCGCCGAGCTGTACGCCGACCACCCCGACTACCGCGAGGAGTGGCGCCCCGGCACGCGGCGCGCCGAGGCTCCTCGATCGCGGGCACGGCGCCGCCAGGTGGCGGACCACGCCAGGGACTGATTAGGCGCCGCTTCTGGTGCCCTTCGGGGCCCCGGTCGCGTTACCGTGATCAGGGTGGCTGCCACGACCGGCGGCGTCCGTGTTCTAGGAGCGGCATGCAGGAGTCCTCGGGCGCGTTCGAGGGGGAGGGCTCGTCTCCGGCGTGGGACGAGATCTCCTTCGACGAGCTCATGCGCATGGCAGGTCAGCAGGTCGACGGCGCCACGAGCGGCGAGGGCCGCTGGCACTCGCTGGTCGACGCCCTCGCCACCCTGGGTGACGATCTGTCGCTCTCCCAGCTGCTGGACCATGTGCTCGCGGTCGCCGCCCACCTCACCCGGGCCCGCTCCGCGACGCTGACGATCGCCGACGGCGCGGTGGGGCAGCGGGTGCTGGCCAGCCACGGTCCCGCCGTCGACGAGGTGGCGCGCATCCGGGGCGCGGCGCAGACACCGCACCCACCCCGGCGCCCCTTCCTGCGGGTCCCGCTCCGGCTGGCCGAGAAGGTCCTCGGCACGCTCCACCTCACCGCCGCGCCCGGCGGCGGGTTCGGCGACGAGGACGAGCAGCTCGTGGCCGCTCTGGTCGCGGCCGCGGTGGTGGCGATCGACCACGCCCGGCTGCGCGAGGACGCGCTGCGCCGCGAGCGCTGGCTGGCGGCCGCTGCCGACCTCGCCACCGCGGTGCTCAGGCCCGACGCCGAGGACCTCGCCCTGCAGATCGTGGCGGACCGGGCCCGCGACCTGGCCGGGGCCGACGTCGCCTGGCTGGTCACCGGCCCCGACCCGGCCCACCTGCGGCTCCAGGTGGTCTCCGGTCTGCCCGCGCAGCCCGACGCGATGTCCGGGCTGGACTTCAGCAGGTCGCTCTCGCGCTGTGCCGCCGCCTGCGGGCGTCCCCTCGCCGTGCGGCGGCTGTCCCAGCACCCGCGTGCCGTGGACGTCAGCCGGGCCCTGGGCGGAGAGCCCGTCGCCGCCGGGATCGGCGTGCCGCTGCGCAGCGCGATCGGGTTTGAGGGCGTGGTCACGCTGGGCTGGTGCGCCGACGCCGACGCCGACGCCGACGCCGCCGCGGCCGTCCGACCGCCGGACGCGGCGCTGGTGGCGCTGCTGGCCGAGCAGGCGGCGCTGTCCCTGCACATCGCCCGCACCCGTCGCGCCGCGGAGAGGCTGGCGGTGCTGGAGGATCGGGACCGGATCGCCCAGGACCTGCACGGCCTGGTCCTGCAGCGGCTGTTCACCATCGAGCTGGAGCTGCAGGGCACGGCGTCACTGCACGACCACGTGGAGATGGGACGCCGCCTGGGCCAGGCGATCGAGGAGATCGACACCACGATCCGCGACCTCCGCGCCGCCGTGTTCGGTCTCCGCTCGGCGCCTTCGACTCGGCTGGGCGAAACCGGCCGGGAGTAGCCTCGAAGAGCGACCTCCGCTCGGGAAGGACCCACCATGCGCCGCACAGCCTCGACCCTCACCGCCGCCCTGATCCTCGTCCTGGGAGCCTCCGCCTGTGGCGAGGACGACTCCGTCAGCGACAGTGAGCGCGACCGCGCCGGAGAGGTCGCCCTCGAGGAGGTCGGCGAGGGCCGCGTCACCGAGGTGGAGAAGGGAGACGGTGACGACCCCTACGCCTACGTCGTCGAGGTGACGCTCGACAACGGCGAGGACGTCGAGATCCAGCTCGACGAGGACTACGAGGTGCTCAACCCCAGCAGCTGAGGGGCGTGCCCGCTCAGAGGCTGGCCTCCCAGCCGTCGTAGTCCCCGCCGTGGTGGGCGGCAGCGACCGCCTCGAAGAAGCTGCGCGCCCTGTCGACCGTCTCGGAATCGACGACCGCGCCGTGCGCCTCTGCGATCACGATCCACTCCGGACCGCCGCCGGCGGACCGGTCCACCCGTTGCAAGCCCCAGCCGGCGGCGCTGATCTGTGCCGCGGCGGTGCGGGCCGCGTCTTCGCCGGCGAAGTAGAGGTAGTGGATCCAGTGCCGCCCGACGCTCGGCTCGCTGGGCGCAGCGGGCGGCTCGGTCACCGGCTTCCTCCTGAAGATGCCCATGGCTCACCCTCCCACTGCCCCGAGCCGCGGGGGGCAGCGACCGTTCGGAAGGAAAACACGTCGGCGCCCACGCCTGGAGCAGCCTGGCGGGGCTCGCGTTTTCCTTCTGAACGGTCGTCCACCAGCCGTCCCCCGCGCGGCCCGGCGGCACCGTGATTGCGGGCCGGGAAACCTGCGGCGATAACATTCGCGCTCCGCCCAGAGAGGACCCCGCATGGCCACTGATTACGACGCATCCCGCAAGACAGAGGACGAGCAGAAGGAAGAGAGCCTGGAGGCTCGACGCCTCACCTCGGGCGAGCAGGACAAGACCTCGGGGAAGGTGGACGAGGACGAGGCCGAGCTGGCCGAGTCGTATGAGCTTCCGGGCGCGGATCTCTCCCACGAGACGCTCTCCATCGAGGTCACGCCGATGCAGGCCGACGAGTTCACCTGCACCGGCTGCTACCTGGTCCAGCACGGCTCGCGACGCTCGGCGCCGGGCTCGGACCTCTGCAGCGACTGCGACTAGCACGACAGCGAGCCCCAGCTCAGCGCATTGCCCGTGAACGCGCCACGGATCGAGCGGAGGTAGGGACGGCCTCACGCTCAATCCGGGTCCGCGCTGCGGTGCGTGAGGGCCGCAGGAACGTAGGCTCGCGCGTGCCGCACCCGCACCGAACGCTGACCGAGGAGGCGCCGTGCCCCACGCCGCAGATCGATTCCGCACGATTCTGCCCGGATCGGGCCGCGCGGCCCTCGGGGCCACCCTCGCCGGCGGGGTGCTGACCGGCCTCGCGTCGGCCCCCGACCGGATCGGGCGACTCTTCCGTCGGCGCTTCCCGACGGTGGCCGTCACCGGGATGACCGGGGTCGGCAAGACCCAGCTCGCCGATCGGCTCGCGCGGCGCACCTCCGGCGACGGGGTGGCCGAGGTCGGCTCGGCGGTGATGGAACGGCGCACCCGGCGCTCGGCCCGCCTGCACGGCTTCCGGTTCCTGGTGGTGCCCGGCGACAACGCGGCGACGCGCCTGGGTGCCCTCGACGAGGTCTTCCACGACGAGCCCGTGGACGGGGTCATCCACGTCGTCGCCAACGGCCACGCCACGCCGCGGCGTACCGCGGGCACGACGGGGGCTGCGGTCGCGACCCGCGAGGAGCAGCTGACCGCGGAGCTCGAGGACTGGGCGATCACCGCGCACCGGATCGCCTCGATGGCGGTACGCCGCGACCGGCCGATCTGGCTGGTGATCGCGGTGACGAAGGCCGACCTGTACGCCGACGAGCTGGACGAGGTCGTCCGCTATTACTCCCCGGGCAGCGGCTCGCCGTTCGGCGACAAGATCGACGAGCTGCGGGCGCTGGCCGGCGGCGCGAGGCTCTCGGTCGACGTGCTCCCGGTGTCCAGCCAGGGCGGCGACCGGCACGCGGCCATCTCCGCCAAGAGGGCAGGCGCGATGGTGGATGCGCTGGCGGCTCGGCTGGAGCAGCTCAGCGGGCAGGTCTGAGCGGCTTCGGCGGCTTCGGCTGCTTCGGTGGCCTTGCCCGGGCGCGCTCGACCGCCGGGCCCACCCAGGCCCCCAGCGCGTCGGCGTCCGGAAGATCGGCCGCGGGGACCAGCACCACGCCGCCCATGGTGCGCGCCCCCATCATCGCCGGGCGGGCGCCTTGGGCGAGTGCCTCGTGGACTCCGTCCACGCCGACATGGACCATCAGGTCATCGGCGCCGGTACCGACGGCCATGTGGGTGTTGACGGTCCAGCACAGGCCACCGAACATCTTGATCTCGCGTACACCGTCCGCCCCGGCCGCCGCGAGGACCGCGGCCCGGATCCGCTCGGCCAGGCTCTCGTCGTAGGTCATCGGGAGCCTGCGTCCTCACTCGCCCGGCGCAGCGTCGTAGGCGGGATCGTGGGAGGACACCTGGCGCGCCCGGGCCAGGTGCCCGCCCAGGTAGGAGCCGACTCCCGCGATCGTCGCGCCGGCCAGCGCGAGCCGCGCCCCGGCGCGCTGCCGGCCCCGGCGGCGGGCGGTCCAGGACGCCGCGTAGGTGAGGACCGCGGCGGCGTTGGTGGCCGCATGCACCACGCCGACCCGCTGCTCGCGCGGGCCGGCACTCGACCACTCGGCCCACCCGGTCCAGGCGGTGGGAACGACGAACAGCAGGCCGGTGCCGACGAGTCGCCGCGCCGCCGCCGCGGACCCGGGGCCTCCGAACAGGTCCAGCACCGTGGCGGAGGTCCAGGTGCCGAGGACGACGTCGGTGAGCGCGGGATGGACCGCGTGCCCGAGCCAGTCGCCGCGCAGCACCGAGCCTCGCGTGCCCGTCCCGAACTCGGCGCGGATCGAGGGCTCGATGGCCTGTACCGCACGGTCGAGGGCCACGGTCTCCTCGAGGCGCAGCGTCCAGCGAACGATGGCTGGGGGGCGTTCGATCGAGCTCATCGGCTTCTCCTCGCGCACGGCGCCGTTCTGATTCACGGTGCCCTGCACCACCGCATCGGTCAACCGGGAAACAGCCCGTCCCGTTGCGATGACTTTCCGGCCCGCCCGAGGTCAGGCTGAGGAGAGGGCGAGATCGGCCCGCGGGGGGATCACGCCGCGAGGAGCCGAGGAGGCAGCCTGAGCCATGGAGGACACCGACCCGATCATGCTGCTCGCGACCACCGATGCGGTCTCGCGCGAGGTCATCGGCGGTGAGCTGCGCCGTCGCTACGGCGGCGACTACGAGGTGGTCGTCTGCGCGAGCTACGCCCACGCGCGCGCGATCCTCGAGGGGCTGCGGCGCTGGCAGCGGGCGGTCGCGCTGGTCATCGGCTTCTACGGGCCGTAGACCCAGCCGGGTCAGGCGTCGGCGAGCACCCCAAGGACGGGCGCACCCCAGCGCTGGAGCTTCTGCGGGCCGACGCCGACGATGTCGAGCAGCTGGTCGGGGTCGCTGGGGTTCTGCTGCGCGATGCTGAGCAGGGTGCGCTCGTTGAGGATCAGGAACGGCGAGAGGCTGAGGTCGCGCGCCTGGTCGGAGCGCCACGCGTGCAGGGCGCCGTAGCGGGCCTGCGCGTCCGCGTCGAGGTCGCCCAGGACGAGCGGCGCGGGAGCCTTGCTCGCCCGGGTGCTGCGCTTGCGGCTGCGCTTGGTGCGGCCGCGACGACCACGGCGGCGGGAGGCGCGGGCGGCGCGCGGTGCCGCCCGCGCGGCCGGCGCCGCGGCCACCGGCGTCTCCTTGCGCAGCCGGAGGCTCACCTCGCCGTCCAGGAGCAGCGCCGAGGTATCGGTGAGGTGCAGCGTCTGCCGGCCGCGGACGTCGCAGGAGAGGTAGCCCTGCGCCACGAGCTGGCGGACCACGGCGCGCCACTCCTGTTCGGTGGTGGGGGAGCCCTCCCCGCGCAGCAGCTCGATGAGCGCCTCGACGCCGAGCACCTGCCGGCTCTGCGCGAGCCGCGCCACCGCGGTGAGCAGCTCCTGCGCGGGCACGGTCGCGTCGTAGTCCTCGGGCGGGCTCGTGCAGGTGTCGCAGTTCCCGCAGGCGGTCACGGTGGGCTGGCCGAAGTAGGTGAGCAGTTGGGCGCGCCGGCAGCGCATCGTCTCGCACAGCGCGAGCATCGCGTCCAGGTTCGCCGTCTGGACCTTGCGCTGGGCGGCGCCGCCGGGGGAGCGGGCGATGAACCCGCGCAGCCGCACCGCGTCCGCCGCGCCGTACGCCAGCCACGCGGTCGCCGGGGCGCCGTCGCGGCCCGCGCGGCCGGTCTCCTGGTAGTACCCCTCGACGGACTTGGGCAGGTCGAGGTGCGCGACGAACCGGACGTCGGGCTTGTCGATGCCCATCCCGAACGCGATCGTGGCCACCACGACGAGCGGCGACTCACGCTGGAAGCGGGCCTGGGTCTCGGCGCGGAGGGCCGTGGGCAGGCCCGCGTGGTAGGGCAGCGCCTCGATGCCCTGGCGGGTCAGGAAGGCCGCGGTCTCCTCGACGGAGCGGCGCGAGAGGCAGTAGACGATGCCGCTCTCGCCGGGGTGCTCGCGGGTGAGGAAGTCGAGGATCTGGGCGTGCGGATCGGTCTTCGCGACGATCCGGTACTCGATGTTGGGCCGGTCGAACGACGCCACGAACCGGCCGGCGTCGTCGTCACCGAGGCGCAGGTCGAGCCGGTCCGCGATCTCGGCGGCCGTTGCGGTGGTGGCGGTCGCGGTGAGCGCGATCCGGGGGACCTCCGGGAACTGCGCGGTCAGCCGCGAGATCGTCAGGTAGTCGGGCCGGAAGTCGTGCCCCCAGGACGCGACGCAGTGCGCCTCGTCGATCGCGATCACGCTGATCGGGGCCCGGCCCAGCAGCTCCAGGGTGCCGGGAGCCGCCAGCCGTTCGGGGGAGAGGTAGAGCAGGTCGAGCTCGCCCGCGGCGTAGGCGCGGACGACCTCGTCGCGCTCGGCCGGCGTCAGCGTGGAGTTCCAGAACGCCGCACGCACGCCGAGCGCCGCGAGTGCGGCGACCTGGTCCTGCATCAGCGAGATCAGCGGCGAGACCACGATCCCGGTGCCGGGGCGGACCAGCGTGGGGATCTGGTAGCACAGGGACTTGCCGCCGCCGGTGGGCATCAGCACCAGGGCGTCGCCGCCGGAGGTGACGGTGTCGACGATGGCGGCCTGTGGACCGCGGAACGCCTGGTGGCCGAAGGTGGTCCTCAGGACCTGGAGCGGAGTCAGGTCGGGGCGGCGCACGGGGACTACGGTCTCTTACCGTCGAGCGGGGACCTCGGCCGCCCTCGGGCGACCTGCATCTGGGCAGGTCAGCGGTGTGAGTAGGAGGGACTGGCCAAAGCAGCCCTCGGATCCCTCGGTGGCACCCGAGGCCGCAGGTGGCGAACCAGATCCTCGTGTCATCCTGCGTGAATGAATAGGCCCGGTGCATTGATCGCCGCCGTCACTCTCATGCTCACCATCCCGGCAGGGGTCTCCTCGGCTGAGGTAGTTACTCGTGAGGACAGGTTGAACGACGCTTCGGCCGGGGTTGACATTAAGAGCGCGCGATACGTGCATACGTCCGAGAAAGTAGCGGTCGCGGCCCATGTTCCGGGTCTTCGGCGGAACGGGACTGCCTCGCTCAGCATCTCGCGCTTCGAGATTTTCGAGGCTGGTTATGTCGTGGAGATCAGCAAGAGACGGGCACGAGCCGCACGCGCCAAGCTCCTGTATTTCGACCACTTCGATGCTGCCCCGCGTCGCTGTCGAGGTGTCGAAGGTAAGTGGGGGCAGGCGCGCATTCGGCTCGCCGTTCCCACTCGCTGTCTGCGGGGACACCGAGAGCCGGAGATCTTCGTTCAGTTCGGCATCAGTGACGGCCGCCGCATCGACCGAGCACCGGCCGTACGCCGACTACAGCGTGACTGATTCGGAGCGCGTACGAGGCCCCTCAGGGTGGCGGGGCCCGGCAGGATGCAGGCACTGTCAGGCGCGTGAGACGTACGCTGACAATCATGACCGTCCGGGTTAGTCGGGTGTTGCAGCACAGCGTCTGGGCGAGCCTCGTCAGCGATGACGCCCAGGCCCTTCGCGGTTGGCTGCTCCAACTCGGGTTCGCCGAAGACCTTCTGATTCCCGGTGAGCGTGTGGATGCCATTCACCACTGCCAGCTCGACTGGCCCGAGGGTGGGCGGATCCTGCTCTCAAGCACCGGTGAGCGACCCACACCGTGCCGGCCGGGCACCGCCTCGCTGCACGTGGTGACCGCAGATCCAGACGCGGTGTTGGCTCGCGCAATTTCACTGGACGCCAGAGTCGTGCGCGAGATCGTCGACCAGACCGACTATCCGTCGCGCGACTTCACGGTGGCTGACCCCGACGGCAACCATTGGACCTTCGCAACGTTCGCAGACTAGGCCAACACGGCAGGGGCGTCGCCGACTGATCGACTGCGCGGCTCCACGCTGATTCGCGGTGAATAGACGCTGTTTGATCCGCATCGTGCCAGGCAGACCTAAGGTCGTGACGTGAGAGAACTCCCCGTCCTCGATGCGACTGACCAGCGCATCCTCGGCAGCCTGCTGGAGAAGCAGACGACCGTGCCCGCCACCTATCCCCTTTCCGCGAACGCACTGATGTCGGCATGCAACCAGACGAGCAGCCGCGACCCCGTCACCGACCTCGACCAGCAGATCGTTGAACGGACCGCGAAGTCGCTCAAGGAACGCGGGCTATTGCGGATCGTGTGGTCCGACACCGGGCGCCGGACACTGAAGTACCACCAGATCCTCGACGAGCACCTCGCCCTCGAGCCCGACGAGCGGGCGCTGCTCACGGTGCTGCTGCTACGCGGCGCGCAGGCGCCGGGTGAGTTGCGCACCCGCACCGAGCGGTTGCACGGGTTCGCCGACCGGGGCCAGGTCGAGGAGTGCCTGCACCGGATGGCGAGCCGCCCGCAACCGCTGGTACGCGAACTCGAGCGCCGGCCGGGCCAGCAGGATCCTCGCTGGATCCACCTCCTGGGCGCCGTATCGGAGCAGAACTCAGGCGAAACGGCCCGAGCTGGGAGTGCCGACCCGTCACGCATCCGCGTCACGCAGATCTTCGCCGACCTCCACGTACCCGACCTCCCCGCCGCCAGGGGCTTCTACAGCGACTACCTCGGGTTAGCCGAAGAGGAGTTCAACCTGGGCTGGGTGGCCCGCCACACGTCGCCGGTATCCAGGGCGACGCTCCAGGTGATGACCAGCGATGCCACCGCGCCCGTGGACCCCGTGGTCTCGGTCATGGTCGACGACGTCGAAGCCGCCTACCGCCAAGCACAGGAGCGCGGGTACGAGATCGTGCATCCCCTGACAACCGAGGCATGGGGCGTGACTCGCTTCTTCGTCCGCGCTCCCGATGGCAACGTGCTCAACGTCGTTCAGCACCACGCAAGCTGAGGGCCTTGGATATCCGCGACGGAAAGACCCACATCTTGGAGTGCGCGACTTGCGGCAGATGAGTGCGTCCGGCCTGGCGTCAACCTGGGTACGGCTTGGAACGTCCGAGTAGCAGGGTGACGAAGCCGAGCGTGCCGCGGTAGCCCGCCAGCCACGCCCGACGATGCTCGATCGAGGTGGTCATGACCTGCTCACTGTCCGGCTCATCTGGGTGCTCCAGCGCCCAGCGCGCGAGCGCCCCGGTCCAGGACCACTCATATTCATCCCATTCCGACAGGGTGCTCACGTGCCCTTGTAAAGGTACCCAGCCGTTCGACGCCGCCGTCTCCACGCTAGTTGCCAGGTCGCCGTAGTCTTTGATCTCAGCACCGAGTATGTCCAGTACCTGCTGGGTCGGTGGCTGTTCCCAGAAGCACTCGCCCAGAAGCACCCGGCCGCCTGGGCGCAGGTGCTCGCCCATGGCCGCCAGGGTGGGCTCAAGGCCACCGAAGGCGTGCGTGGCACCTACGCTCAGGACGACGTCGAACAGGTCAGGGGCTGTCCACTCACGGGCGTCGGCGCGCACAAACTGAAGGCGCTGCGAGAGTCCTTCCTGTTCGGCCTGCTCACGTACCCGAGCGAAGCCCTCGCCGGACAGGTCGACTCCGACCGCGGTCAGCGATGGATTCTGGCGCAGGGCCCGCAGTAGCCAACTGCCGTCGCCGCAGCCTAGGTCGAGCACGCTGCCTTGGCCGCCGACTGCGAGACTGAGAAGGCGGTCAACGGTCTCCTCGCTCAAGGGTGAGGCGATCGGGTGATCGGCGTGGGCGAGATCATTGATCCGGGTCCGGTTCATCGCCGGACCCTATCGCTGGTCGTTGCGCCTGCCGGTCTTCATACGTAGTCGCACGTCGACAGGCAACGTGCGCTCAGCGGCAGAACCGCGCGGCCGGCAGACGGCGCTTAGACGCACCGGGCATACGCGCGGATCGCGGCTGCGGACGTTGATGCAAGCTGAGTGACGGGCGAGCTACGCGCCTCGATCTCCACGAGGACGGGCAAGTTGCTCGACGATCTCACGTCGGCTCGGCCCCGTGTGTGGGTGCATCAGGAGGCCCTCGACGACGAAGGCGCCGATTCGGTTCATCGCGTCCAGGTCGGCCTCTGCTACGCCGACTGCGCGGAAACCTTTGGCCATCAGCGAGTCCATGAGGTCGTGGAAGCTCTTGTGCCAGGCCTCGATGGCGGGCGAGGTGGAGGCTCTGGCGTGGACGTCCGTGACGAGCCGGTTGTACTGGTCGAGCTGCTCGACTGCCCACAGCACCTGGTCGACCCAGGGCTCGCCGGCGTGGAGGGAAGCGGTCGCCAGCGACTCGCTGAGGAGGTGGTCGAGTACGCCGACGAGAAGCGCGTCCTTGTCCTTGAAGTACCAGTAGATCGTGTTCGTCGTGACTCCGGCGCTTGCTGCGACTTTGGCCATGGAGGTGTTGTCGTAGCCGGCCTCGGTGAACAGTTCTGCTGCGGCATCGACGATCTCGGCGCGCTTCACCCCGGGGTCCTGCTGGCGGCGGTTTCGAGGCATGGGTCACCTTATCTTGACCGCGGTTCAAGAGTCGGCGAGGCTCTCTTGCGCGCCATTCAAGACGAGCCAGGAGTGCCAGTGCCAGAGCCGTCCGATCTCCCGTTCACCACCTCGGAGCAGACATTCCGATCCGAGGGGGCCGCGTGCGCGGCGCGCGTCTATCGCCCCAGCGCACACCCCTCGGCTGCGGACGACCCCAGGCCAGTCATCGTGATGGGTCACGGCTTCGGCGGTGTCCGGGCGCTGCGGCTCTATGCCTATGCCGAGCGCTTCGTCGCCTCCGGCTACCTGGTCGTGGTCTTCGACTACCGCGGGTTCGGGGAGAGCGAGGGCAGTCCCCGACAGGTGCTGGACGTCGCCATGCAGCTTCAGGACTGGCGGTCCGCGCTGGGCTTCGCCCGCGCACTGCCGGGTGCCGACCCCGAGCGGCTCATCGCATGGGGCACCTCGTTCGGCGGTGGCCACGTCATCACCCTGGCGGGACAGGGAGAGGGGCTAGCCGCGATCATCGCGCAGGTCCCGCACGTCAGTGGTCCCGCAGCGGTGCGGGCGACGGGCATCGTCGCGGCTCTGCGTCTCCTGCGCCCAGCTGTGCTCGACCAAGTAGCGGCATTGCGCCGACGAACTCCTGTCTACGTCGAGGCCGTGGGTGAGCCAGGCACGACCGCCGTCATGACCACCCCCGACGCCGCGCCAGGTCTCGCCCGGCAGATCGAGGCATCAGGTCTCGTCGAGGATGACTACCCCACCTACGTCGCAGCCCGGGTCACTCTCAAGATCGGCCTCTACTCGCCAGCCAGGTATGCAGATCGCGTGACCTGCCCCGCGCTGGTCCAGATCGCCGCCCACGACACCGTCACGCCCCGCCCAGTGGCCGAGAGAGCCGCCGCCAAGATGCCCCAGTCGACCGTGCGCGTCTACGACTGCGGGCACTTCGACCCCTACGTGGAACCCCACTTCGAGCAAGTTGTGAGCGACCAGCTGGACTTCCTGCGCGGCCAGGTCCCGGTGCAAGGCCTCCACTGAGGGGCAAGGCAGGCCGTTCGCTCACGGCAGACCCGTGCGTCCGGCCCCGGGGAGTGACGCGCTCTTCGCCGTAGTGCGGGCGTGCTCGACCGCTACCGTGACCGGGTGCTTCCAAATCCGACATCGAGACTTTGCTTCCGCGAGATGACCGATGCGGACCTGCCTGACATCGCGACCCTAAACATCGGCGGCTCCCGTGGCCCGGACGGGTGGATCGCCTGGAACCGTCGCAACTATGCAAACCACGGGTTCGGCCTCTGGATTATCGAGACCCACGCGGGGCTATTTGTCGGCGACTGCGGCTTGACCATGCAGGAAGTGGGCGGGCAGTGGTTCGTCGAAGCGGGTTGGCACGTCCGTTCCGACCTGCGGGGCCAGGGGCTAGCCACGGAAGCAGCCGTCGCGGTGCGAGACGCCGCTCGCACGGCCGGAGTTGAGCACTTGATCGCGATCATCCGGCCAGCCAATCTGGCCTCGCAGCGCGTGGCGACGAAGCTCGGACTTGTCCTCGAGCGCGAGGTTCACAAAATGGGTGGCCCGGCCTTGGTCTTCGGGGCAGGCCTTCAAGCGTGACTATCCGGATCTCAGTCTGTTCGTACGTCCGGCACGCGGCGGAATGACGCGCGTGGTGGACACCCGCAGCAATGGTTGAAGCTGGCGCCGAGACTATTGCCATGATGATGGACCCACAGAGCGCGAGCGACCCCTCGATGCTGCTCGAGGGGTTACTGGATCTCGTGCCTGCAGAGCTTTATCAGGAGCCTGGCGAGGTCTTCTACTCAGGCACCACTGCGTTCCAGCAGCCATCGCTGATCTATCTATTGGGGTTCAACCCGGGTGGGGACCCGTCGAACCCTTCACTGAGCCGCTACACGATCGGGGCCGATCTTCAGGCGTCCCGCGAGCTCGGACGACGTGACTGGTCCGGCTTCGATGACGACTGGCGCGTGTTCGGGCCGGGCGCCGTCGCGTTCCAAAGGCGCGTTCGGCACTTGATCGCGGCTTGTGGCATCGCTGATCTGCATAAGGTGCCGGCGAGTAACGCCATGTTCGTGCGCAGTACGCGCGTTGAGGCACTCGACACTCAGCGCGTGAAGGAACTCCTGCGTGCCTGCTGGGTGGTCCACGAGAGGGTCGTCTCGGCCCTGGGGGTCCGAGTGGTGGTCTGCTTTGGACAGGCCGCAGGGCAATGGGTCCGAGCCCAGGTCGGCGCGATCGACGAGGCTGCAAGCGACATCTTTGTCGAGATGAATGAACGCCGATGGCGGAGCACGACGCATCAAGGTCGAGATGGCATCCAGGTCGTGACGCTGACCCACCCGAGCGTGGTGGACTGGACGAACCCTCGAACGGATCCGACCGGTCTCGTCGTAAGAGCTCTGGAGCGCGCAAGACAGTAGTTGCATGGCTCGGATGGGCCGTCCGCTTCGCGGCGGAATCGGTCAGGCCAGGCTGACACCGTTAGCGCAGCGCACTCGTCAGTCCGCGCGCTGGCAAGTCGCTGTCCGCTTTCGCGAGCGAATCGCTTCGCGGGGCATCAAGATCACCTAGCATCGGCTCGTGTCCGACCCCGCGCACCTGCGACTACTTGTTCTGTCGGACCTGCATGCGACAGCGTCGGAGCCAGACGCGGGCGGCGCCACGCGTCTCAGCTTTCATGGCACTGCCGCGGGAGTGGATCGGATGTTCGGCGGTGTCAAGGCTGCCTTGACCAGCGCCGACGTCGGCAAGATCGATCTCGTGATCTGTGCGGGAGACCTAACCGATCGAGCCGATCCGACGGCCTTGACGCAGGTTTGGGCTCAGTTGTGCAAGCTGGCAGACGAACTCGACGCACCTCTCGTGGCCACAGCGGGCAATCATGACCACGACAGTCGTGCCAAGGACGGCAACGACCCGCGTCGGCTGCTGAAGGACTTGAACCCACCGTTCCCAGCGAGGGATGAGCGAGCGCGGCTTGAGTACTTTACTGACAACTTTGCTCGTGTCGACATAGCCGGAAAGACAATCGTCACCCTTAACTCTGGCGCATTGGGCGGGCTCACCGGCCCTGACGGAGACGAGTACAAGCACGGTCGTGTCCAGCCCAGTGACATGAATCGTCTTCGCGCGAGCCTCCAGAAGTTGCGGCCAGAGGGTGTCCGGGTCCTAGTGACGCATCACCACCCAGTCCAACTCCCGTCCATCGACTTAAACGAGTCGAGCCTGATCCGCGGGGTCGAGACGCTGTTGGAGGTGATCGACGACGACGGGCCCTGGCTAATCGTTCATGGCCACAAGCACCGTCCATGGATTCAGTACGCCCCAGGAGGAGGCGGCTCCGCGACACTCTTCAGTGCTGGAAGCTTCTCGGCGCCCTTGGACGGTGTGCTTGCGCAGAGCACGAAGAACCAGTTCTACGTCATCGAATTGCTCGAGGACACCGCGGCTTTCACCCTGGATCTCGGCGTCGCGGGCAACTTCCTGGCTTGGAGTTACAGTCCGCACGGAACGACGGCGTGGGTGCCGTCCGGACAGACTGATGGCCTTCCTGCGAAGGGTGGCTTCGGATGGAGGGCCGACCCATGGCGCCTCGCGGGCATCGCCGCGACTCACGTGCGTCAAGCAGGCACGGACCTAACCCTCGCTACGCTCCTCGAGCTGCAACCCCGCCTGCGGTACCTAGCCCCCGACGATCTCCGCAAGTTCACGCGGCACCTGAATGAGCTAGATCCTGCGATTGAAGCGCGACTGGATACGGAGGGCTGTCTCGAGAGACTCGTTCTGGTCGAGGCAAGGTCATGACAGATAGCGCCACCGCGTTGACGTCGCTGAACGCCATCAAGCTCAGTGCCCGAGAAGTTGCAGCAACCTTCGTGGCTCCTCCGTCGTTCGACGCGCTCCTCCATGCTGACAACGCGGTGTTGACGGGACCGCGAGGCAGCGGGAAGACCACGATGCTGAAGATGTTGACGTCGGAGGCACTCGAGCATTGGAGTGCGCTCGACGCCGACTTGGCGAGCGCAACAGTTCGGTCGGTCGGAGTCTTCGTAGGGGCGGATCGCACTTGGAACGAGCAATTGGCTATGCGCGGCCAAGGCCTCGATCAGGAGTCGCGTCTTGCCCTCACAAGCGCAGCGTTCACGACGCATGGCATGAAGGCCATCGTCGATGCAATGGATTACAGACTGCGTGGCGATCTGTCGATGACCACGCGTCCGCATCTTCGATTGGACGGCGACACACTCGATGAGCCCGCGCTGGCCCGCCGCATCTCGGACCTGTGCGAGCTAGACAAAACCGCAGTCTCGCTGCCGTCGCTGCGCTCTCTTCTTTCAGACCGCCTGGTGGAGATTGGGTCGCTCCGCAAGCGACTCCGTAGAGATTCAGAGCTCCGGCCGCCCACTTGGTGTGACCTCGATTTTTTGACTCTCGCAGACGTCGCTGTCGACGCGTGCAACCTTGCCGTTGGTCAACCGGGTCAGAAGTGGGCACTACTATTCGATGAACTTGAGCTCGCGCCCGCCTTCATCGTCGAGGAACTTCTAGGTGCGCTGCGAGGCGCGCAGCCTCGCCTGCTGTTCAAACTTTCCTTGGCTCCTGCGAATGAGCGATTTCAGGTCTTAGAGCAAGAGCATGGGCCCGTCGCCGGACAGGACTACGAACATGTCACACTGACGTATGCGCGAAAACGGCCCGCGATTCGTTTCGCGAAGTCTCTAGTTCAGTCCACGCTCAATCGGAACTCGGTAACGCCGACCCCTCCGATCGAACGTTTCCTTGGTTCGGGAAGCCTGGACTCAAGAGAGGATCTGACTGCTGAGGAGGTTACGCCCACTCGGGCGTATGAGGTTGGCTCCCGCCTTTGGCGCGCAATGGAGTCGCTGAGGGATCGCGACGAGTCCTTCGCCGAATACCTGAAAACCAATGGAATTGACCTGGATAATCTAGAGAAGCTGGACCCAGCGCGCCGCGCCGCACGCCTTCGCAAGATTCGTAATCTAGTAGTTGTGCGCGAATTCTTCCGCGGGGAGGACGGGAGGCGTCGGTCCCGAAAAAGCTTTGAGTTGTACACGGGAGCGGAGAGCATTTTAAGTTTGCCCGACGGCAATCCTAGGATGATCATCTCACTTGTCCGACAACTCTTTCCGACGATCGAAAACTCCGCCGCCCCCGGTCGCGTCAAGACTTCCACTCAGAGCGCAGCTATCGAGTCCGTACTTTTCCGATTTCTCGCCCTGCTTGATGCCCAGCAGGCCGTAGTTATCGAGGGTCGATCCGTCTCGTTGATGGATCTGGCGGATCGGATCGGAAATAGGCTAGCCCAGAAAGTCGTTGAGTTTCCCTTTAGTGACAACGTAGCCTTGACTCTTCGCGTAAACAAGTCGGTGCATCCACAAATCCAGAATCTCTTTGTCCGGGGAATCAATGCGGGCGCATTCGTTCACATTCCGCCTCGGCACGGGGGAGATCAACTTGCCGGAGAGATCGTCGGCAGACAATTCCGACTGTCGCATCTGCTCGCTACGAAGTATGGCCTGCCGATCCACCTGACTCCGTCCGCCTCACTGTCAGAACTGCTGCTGCCCGAGTGGAGAACGTCCGAATATCGGGAGGGGGGACGCGATGATGAGAAGCGTGAGGACATCGAAGCTACGCTGTTTGACCAGTGATCGGTCAAGGTCGTCTGTCCGGTCAAATGATGGGACATGCCCGTGACCTTTACACTTCGCGTGCGGCCGGCGCCGTCACTTGACGACGGGGTGACGTACGACGCACTGGTGGCGACGTTGGGATTTGAAGAGCGGTCGACCGCAGTAGCGACTCGTCTCGCCGCAAACTGTCACCGGATATGTGCCTACGACTATCAGACCGTCCCGTGCCTCAGTTATGAGGCCAACGTTACTTTCTTCAGTGCCTTCGAGGTCGTGCGTGAATCGCCCAGTCGATATCGGAAGAGTTTAGTCGAGTTCATTCAGTCGGTCCGTGGGAGCATGGCCGTCGACCAAGCGACTGGTGAGCGAGTTACCCCCAGAATTGCGATCGACATCTCGAGTATGGATCGCGACAGACTCGCGCGGACAGTCCTGGCTTGCACGGAAGACCAGTCGGAGCCTTTGCAGGTCGACTTCTTCTATGCGTTCGGAGAATTCGATGCGGAACTCGTGGGGAGTGAAGGGCCAGTCCTCGTCAACCGCCCGATGGACGGCATGGAGGGTTGGACATCCGACCCAGACGCTCCGGTTGTGTGCGTCCTAGGTGTTGGATTCGAGCAGAAGTTGGCGACCGCGGCGATCGAAACGATCGAGCCTCGACAAACGGTCGTCCTAATTCCGCATGGAGAAGATTCTCGCTACGACGACGTCGTGAGGAGACGCAACGAGTCTCTTCTTTCGTCAGGCGTCGTGGATGCGGTCCACGACTACAGTGTCGCGGACATGCGACAGACCATCATGGACCTGAATGCCAGTGTCAGTACATGGTCTCGAACGAGCCGGGTAGTAATCGTGCCGTTGGGGCCGAAGCCGTTTGCCTTGGCTGCAACCTTGATCGCTGTCGCTAATGGCCACAATGTCACAGTATGGCGCATGTCGGCGGATGGCGGTCGTGCGCCGGAGGAGCGGCGCGCGACAGGTTCAATCGCGGGTATCTCGATCATGGTTGAGCCGGTCGCTTCGTGAGCAGGATTCGATACATGGGGACAAAGAGATTCTTGATCCCCGAAATCCATCAATATCTGTCGAACCGGTCAGTGCGCGCTAATCACTTCGTGGATCTGTTCGCAGGTACTGCCGCTGTAGCCTCGTCCTTAGCCGAGGTAATGCCTGTGACATGCAACGACGCTCTGTCATTCCCGCCGCTTGTTGCCCGCGCGCGGCTACTTCAGAACAGTGGTCGTCTAGCGCCGGGGACCAAGCGAGCGCTGGTTGCGGACGCACGCGCTCGAGCGGTGGCGCAAGGTAAGCGTTTTGAGGATCGGATTGCCAGCGAGCGCTGCGCACTTGCAACGGGGCGCGACGCGGTCCATGGACTGATCGCGGGTTCAGAGCATCCGGGGAACTCGGACGAAGTTGCAAGGCACGCCAGTCGACTAGCCGCGGCAGGGGGCCATGAACTGGTCCGGATTTATTTCTCACGAGGTTACTTTTCGACAGAGCAAGCGATCATGCTCGACTGTATCCGCGAGGTCATCGACGAATCGTGGCCCAACTCCGGAGCTCCGGCGTCAACGTGGGATCGAGGGTCCGCGCGAGACGTCCTTCTTGCGGCATGGCTAACCACTGCGTCGATGATCGTCAACAGTCCGGGGCATACGGCTCAGTTCCTGTCGTCGCGTACCGAGTCGGGGTACACACGAGTTCGCCAGAACTGGAACCGGGACGTGCTTCAGACGTACGAACGTGTATTGGGGGGCTGGGGTCGCGTTGGTAGCACCTCCTGGCGCCGAGGGAACCGAGTCATGCATTCCGACGCCGTTGCGGTCCCATCTGGACGGGCAAGAGGCTGGAATAGTAAGACCGTCATCTACGCAGACCCTCCCTACACTAAGGACCATTACAGCAGGTTCTACCACGTCCTCGAGACACTCGCCTTATACGATTATCCGGACATTACGGGAGCCGGTCGTGTACGAACCGACAGGCACCTAAGCGACTTCTGCTATCGGACGCGAGCAGCGGATGGCTTCGAAAGCCTCGCCTCGCTTGCGAGCGCCTGCGATGCGGACTTGCTTATCAGCTATCCCGGCAACGGTCTCCTTTCCCTAGAGGAGTTGGAGATGAGCGTGCGGGAGCATGGCAAGCTCTCAGTTGTCGCGCAGTCCAAGCGAACGCACTCGACCCTCGGGGCCTCCAAGGGGCAGCGTGGAGTTCCGGCGGTCGAGAATCTGTTTCTCTTAACCCCGCCGTAGTCGGTTGCCACAGAATCATTCTCGGGCTCGCCCAACTGGTATCTGGGCGCTTCGACGCTGCGCTATCTGGGCGATATGCAGTGGGTGACCAAGGCGCCACGCAGGTCGTCCCAGTCCGCCCCCCATCCGATTGCGGGTGACAGCGATCGAGGTC
This sequence comes from Nocardioides sp. Z43_10, assembly GCF_059766615.1. Lineage (NCBI taxonomy): Bacteria > Bacillati > Actinomycetota > Actinomycetes > Propionibacteriales > Nocardioidaceae > Nocardioides > Nocardioides sp. Z43_10. The sequence goes on from NZ_JCBAJY010000008.1 coordinate 46,451, forward strand.
CTAGCCCGTCCACACATGCCAACAAGCGTGCGGCGGCCTACAGTCCACAGATGCGTCGCACCGCCGCCATCCTCGTGATCGTGCTGTCGGCACTCGCGTTCGCTGCAACCGCTGTAACCGCGCCAGTGCTGTGGCTAGCGATCGACGAGACTGCTCTACCGCCCGCGACGGATGCGCCGTCCCTTCCCGATGGGTTCGCCGCCACCGACCCGAGGGTGAACTGCGCTTCCGGTGGTTGCTGGCGCGAATGGACCGTCAGCGGGCCGCACGCCTGGTCGGCGGCGGAGGTCGCCGCAGGCATCAACAGCACAGGTGAGAGTTGCGCCGCCCGGAGCCTGCTCGATCGTCGAGAGGTGTGTTCGGGACTGGAGGTCGTCGGCGACGAGGTCCGTCTCTTCCTGAGGTTCGACAGGCCGCTGGACTGACAGGTCAGCGTGCCTCGTCAGCCGCACGCCTCGAGGCGGCGATCCTCAGCCCGATCGCGGTGACGGTGAGGACGGCGCACAGGGTGAAGGACGTCCAGGCGGTCGGTGTCACCCAGGACGGAACGAGGTCGTGCTCTGCGTTGCAGGGGTTGGTGAACGTCCACCAGGGCGCGTCCACGTGTGCGGCGTAGTAGTCCAGGTCGAAGGGCACGCCGGCGTCCAGTTCGCACGTCTCCTCGACGTCCCAGACCCCGTTCTGCTGGAGGAAGCCGTAGGCGTAGGTCACCAGGAACACTGCGGCCGCGCAGGCGGCGGCGACGGAGGAGGCCCGGCGCGTGGTCCGCAGGCGCGTGGTCGACATCGGGCCATCCTGCCCTAGGGAGAGGGTGCGGAGGGGCTGGCTCATAGGCCGGGTTCTGTTCGCCATGCAGCCTCACGACCACACGGTTGGCGACCATCCATCTAGGGCTGCCGTTGCCGACAGCCTCGGGCGATCTACCCGCGAGCTCGGGCGGGCCGCCCTCGAACACTCGCGCACCGCCCCCTCCGGAGAGGGAACGGCTTCTTGATCTTGCTCCAGGTGGGGTTTACCTAGCCACTCCGGTCGCCCGGAGCGCTGGTGGTCTCTTGCACCACCGTTTCACCCTTACCGCCCGGCAAGCCGGGAGGCGGTCTGTTTTCTGTGGCACTGTCCCGCGGGTCACCCCGGGTGGGCGTTACCCACCACCTTGCCCTGTGGAGCCCGGACCTTCCTCGGCATCCTCGTGAGAGGACGACGCGGTCGCCCGGCCAGCCCATCCGCGTGAGTCAGGATAGGGGAAGAACGCGCCCGAGCGTGACGTTGACCCCACGCCACCACACGGAGAGGACGACGATGGAGTACGACGAGCAGCTGCGGGCCCCCGCCGTGGTGTTCCCCGGGCAGGCCGACAGCCCGGTCGCGGCGTACCGGACCGCGCACGACCTGCTGGCCCGCCGCGCCCCGCGCGAGGCGCTGGAGATCATCGAGCCCGCGCTGGCCCAGGACCCCGACGCCACCGGCCTGCGCGTGCTCAAGGCCTGGGCGTTGCTGATGCGCGCGAACCTGGTCAAGGCCGAGGCGGAGCTGCGCGACCTGGTCGAGCTGCTGCCCGATGACGACTGGGTCCGTCACGCGCTGGGCCGCAGCCTGGAGCGCCAGTCGCGGATGCGCGAGGCGCTACCGCACCTTCGCCTGGCCGCGGCGATGAGCGGCGACCCCGAGCACGAGCTGGCCGTGCTCCGCGTCGAGCGGCTGCTGGCGCAGAGCCCCGAGGGCTCCCTCGACGACCTGCGCTGAGGGCGACCCCAAGAGGGGGAGTCAGGGGGTGGTGAGCACCTCGGCGCCGGTCGCGGTGACCAGCAGCGTGTGCTCGAACTGCGCGCTGCGACGCCGATCGCGGGTCACCACCGTCCAGCCGTCGTCCCACATCTCCCACTCGTGGGTGCCCAGGTTGAGCATCGGCTCGATGGTGAACGTCATCCCCGGCAGGATCAGGTCGTCGTAGCCGGACTCGTCGTAGTGGGGGACCACCAGCCCGCTGTGGAACGACGTGCCGATGCCGTGCCCGGTGAACTCGCGGACCACCCCGTAGCCGAAGCGCTTCGCGTAGGACTCGATCACTCGCCCGATCACGTCGAGGCGCCGCCCCGGCTTGACCGCGCGGATGCCGCGCTCGAGCGCCTCGCGGGTGCGCTCGACCAGCAGCCGGGACTCCTCGTCGACGTCGCCGGCCAGGAACGTGGCGTTGGTGTCGCCGTGCACCCCGTTGAGGAAGGCGGTGATGTCGATGTTGACGATGTCGCCGTCCTCGATCACTCGGCTGTCGGGGATGCCGTGGCAGACCACCTCGTTGACGCTCGCGCACAGCGACTTGGGGAAGCCCCGGTAGCCCAGCGTCGAGGGGTAGGCGCCGTGGTCGCAGAGGAACTCGTGCCCGATCCGGTCCAGCTCGTCGGTGGTGATCCCCGGCGCCACGTGGCTGCCGACCAGCTCGCGGGCCTGCGCGGCCAGCCGGCCGGCGGCGCGCATCCGCTCGATGGTCTCGGCGTCCTTGACCTCGCTGCCGGTGAACTTCGCGGGGGCGTCCTTGCCGACGTACTCGGGCCGGGGGATGTGGGTGGGCACGCGGCGCTGCGGCGAGATCGTGGCAGGAGCTATGGCGGACATGGGGGCGAGTGTAGTTTCGCCGCTATGAGTGACCCCCGCGAGTACTGGTTCTGCCTGACCCACCACGTGGTCGAGGAGCGCGACGGCTGCAAGAACGCCGACCGGCTCGGGCCCTACGCCTCCGCGGCCGAGGCCGCCCGGGCCCTGGAGACGGTGGCCGAGCGCAACGAGTCGTGGGACAACGACCCCGACTGGAACGACGACGTAGACGGCGAGCCCGGCCCCGAGCCCAAGGCGTGAGCCGCAACACCGCGGCGCCGCCCTGGCCGTTCCTGGGGATGGGCGGCCTGGCCTGCATGTTCTTCGTGTACGCCGCCAGCGGGGCCGTCGCGCCCTGGTGGGGCGTCGCCGCTCTCCTGGCGCTCTGGCTGGTGCTGCTCGTCCTGGGCGCCCGCTGGTGGACGCCGCACCCGGTCCGGGTGGCGGCGCTGCCGCTGGTCGCGTTGCTCGCCTGGATCGGCGCGATCGCGGCCGGCGCGCTCTGGTGGGGCTGGGGGGCCTGAGCCCTCTCAGCGCCGCGGCGAGACGCGCAGCACGGCGTCGTTCGACCCGTTCGAGGTAGTCACCAGCAGGTCGCCGTTCGGCGCCCGGGTCACCGAGCGCAGCCGGCCCTGGGTGCGCAGCGCCCGCGGAGCCCGCGCCCACCGCAGCTTCCCGGCGCGGTCGAACTTCATGAAGACCAGCCGCTCGCCGGCCAGCGCGGCCACCGCGAGCGTGCCGTTGTAGGCGCCCCAGCGCTTCCCGCGCACCCACGCCGCCCCGGAGGTGGCGATGGTGGGCGTGCCCGAGCGCCAGCGGGCCGCGACCTGGCGACCCGGCAGCGACTGGTCGGTCATCGGCACCGACTCGTTGTAGCCCGGCACCGGGTTCCAGCCGTAGTTGCCGCCCCGGCGCAGCCGGTTGACCTCGTCGTCGCGGTAGCTGCCGTGCTCGACCGACCACAGGCTGCCGTCCGCGCGCTGGGCGAGCCCCTGGACGTTGCGGTGGCCGTAGGTGAACACGTAGCGGCGGTTCTTGTTGCCCTTCTTCGCCCACGGGTTCTGCGGCCACGGCGCCCCGGTGGTGCGGTTCAGCCGCAGCACCTTGCCGCCCAGGGAGCCGAGCCGCTGGGGGTTGTGGCCCACCCCGGCGTCGCCGGTGCCGACCAGCAGCGCGCCCTGGCGGGTGATCAGCAACCGACAGCCGCCATGGCGCCCGGTGGTGGCCGGCAGCCCGGCCAGCAGGGTCCGGTTGAGCGTCGCCCGACTGCCGTCGGCGCTCAGCGTCCACGCGGTGACGCGCACGTCGTTTCCGCCGCCGGAGCGGTAGCCGCCCGCGCAGGTGTAGAAGCGCCGGTTGGTGCCGAACCCCGGGTCCACCGCCAGCGACATCAGCCCGGTCTCCCCGCTGGCCCACACGGTGCCGGAGGGGAAGGCGACCGGCGTGGTCCGGCCGTCGCGGTGCAGCAGCAGCCGCTTGGATTCGCGCTCGGTGATCAGCAGGTCGCCACCGCCGATGGCCTGCACGTCCCAGGGCAGCGTCAGGCCGCCCACGGCACGCGTCACCGACAGTGCCGGGGCCGCGGCCCGCTGCACTGCCGGCGCAGTGTCCGGTGGCGCGACGGCCACCGCCGGGGTGAACGATCCGATCAGGGCGAGGGTGAGGGCTCCGAGTGCCAGGCGCATGTGACCCAGGTTACGGCCTCAGAAGGTGTGCTCGGGGCCGGGGAAGGTGCCGGCCTTGACGTCCGCGGCGTACTCGCGTGCCGCCGCCAGCAGCACGCCGTGCACGTCGGCGTACTGCTTGACGAAGCGGGGCATCCGCCCGGTGCGCAGCCCGAACGCGTCCTGCCAGACCAGCACCTGCCCGTCGCAGCGCGAGCCCGCGCCGATGCCGATGGTGGGGATCGACAGCGCCTCGGTCACCTGGGCGGCCACGTCGCCGGGCACCATCTCCATCACCAGCGCGAACGCGCCGGCCTCCTCGAACGCCCGCGCCTCCTCGATGATCCGCGCCGCGGAGTCCCCGCGGCCCTGGACCCGGTAGCCGCCGAGGTTGTGCTCGGACTGCGGGGTGAAGCCGATGTGGGCCATCACCGGGATGCCGCCGTCGGTCAGCAGCTTGGTCTGCGGCGTCATCGCGACCCCGCCCTCGAGCTTGACCGCGTGCGCGAGCCCCTCCTTCATGAACCGCGCCGCGGTGTGGAAGGCCTGCTCGGGGGAGGCCTGGTAGGAGCCGAACGGCAGGTCGGCGACGACCAGCGCCCGGTGCGCGGAGCGGGCCACGGCGCGGGTCAGCGGGATCAGCTCGTCGACGGTCACCGGGAGCGAGGTCTCGTTGCCGTAGACGTTGTTGGAGGCACTGTCGCCGACCAGGAGCACCTCGATGCCGGCCTCGTCGAAGGTCTGCGCGGCGTACTGCTCGTAGGCGGTCAGCATCGCGAAGCGCTCGCCGCGCTGCTTCATCTCACGCAGGTGGTGGGTGCGGATCCGGCGGATCGGCGCCGGCGCGCCGGCCGGCTTCGCGGGCCCGGTGCCGTACGGCGCGGCGACCTCGCCGCTTGCTGCCGAAGCGGCGTTCTGCTCGCTCATGGGGTTCACCTCGTGTGCTCTCGCGGCTCCCGGGTGGAGTCCACGGACCACCGACAGGCTAGTCCCGGGCGGCTGCCGATGGGCTGTGGCGACGCTCACGCCGGGTTTCGTGGGACAGGCCACGTGACACACTCGCCGGCGTGGACTTCTACTCGGCCTACGCCCATGGCTTCGCCCGCGTCGCGGCGGTGACGCTGCCGGTCTCGGTCGCCGATCCCGCCACCAACGCGGCGCGCGTCCTGGAGCAGGCACGCGCCTGCCACGACGAGTCCGTGGCGATCGCCGTCTTCCCGGAGCTGTGCCTGACCGGCTACTCCAGCGACGACCTCTTCCTGCAGGACACCCTGCTGGAGGCGACCGAGGCGGCGCTGGCCGAGATCGTCGCAGCCTCGGCCGACCTGATGCCGGTGCTGGTCGTGGGCGCCCCGGTGCGCGCCGGGCTGCGGCTGCTCAACGCCGCCGTGGTCATCCACCGCGGCGAGATCCTCGGCGTCGCCCCGAAGTCGCACCTGCCGAACTACCGCGAGTTCTACGAGCGCCGCTGGTTCGCCCCCGGCGACGACCTGCGCGGCGCCACGATCACCCTGGCCGGACGCGAGGTGCCGCTCGGGCCGGACCTGCTCTTCGCCGCCGGCGACGTGCCCGGCCTGGTGCTGCACGTCGAGATCTGCGAGGACCTGTGGGTGCCGATCCCGCCCAGCGCCGAGGCGTCGCTGGCCGGGGCCACCTTGCTGGCCAACCTGTCCGGCAGCCCGATCACCATCGCCCGGGCCGAGGACCGCCACCTGCTGTGCCGCAGCGCCAGCTCGCGCTGCTGCGCGGCGTACGTCTATGCCGCCGCCGGGCAGGGGGAGTCCACCACGGACCTGTCCTGGGACGGGCAGACGATGATCTACGAGAACGGCGACCTGCTCGAGGAGACCGAGCGGTTCCCCGACGGCCCCCGCCGCTCGGTGGCCGACATCGACGTGGACAAGCTGCGCCAGGAGCGGCTGCGGATGGGCACCTTCGACGACAACCGCCGCTCGTTCGCGGACCGGATCGCCGAGTTCCGCACGATCGGCTTCCTCCTCGGCGCCCCGAGCGGGGACATCGGCCTGCGCCGCAAGGTCGACCGCTACCCCTTCGTGCCCGACGACGTCGAGCGGCTGGCCCAGGACTGCTACGAGGCCTACAACATCCAGGTCTCCGGCCTGGAGAAGCGCCTGGAGTCGATCGGTCAGCCGAAGATCGTGATCGGCGTCAGCGGCGGCCTCGACTCCACCCATGCGCTGATCGTGGCGGCCAAGGCGATGGACCGCCTCGGGCGCCCGCGCAGCGACATCCACGCCTTCACGCTGCCCGGCTTCGCGACCGGCGCCACCACCAAGGGTTACGCCACCCGGCTCTCGGAGTCGCTGGGGGTGACGTTCGAGACCATCGACATCACCCCCGCGGCCCGGCAGATGCTCGACGACCTCGACCACCCCTTCGCCGACGGCGAGGAGGTCTACGACGTCACCTTCGAGAACGTCCAGGCGGGCCTGCGCACCGACTACCTGTTCCGGCTCGCCAACCACCGCGGCGGCATCGTGCTGGGCACCGGCGACCTCTCCGAGCTGGCGTTGGGCTGGTGCACCTACGGCGTGGGCGACCAGATGTCGCACTACAACGTCAACGCCGGGGTGCCGAAGACGCTCATCCAGCACCTGATCCGCTACGTCATCGAGAGCGGGCAGTTCACCGACGAGACGAATGAGGTGCTGCGCGACATCCTGGCCCTGGAGATCACCCCCGAGCTGGTGCCCACCCGGGAGGGCGAGAAGCCGCAGGCCACCGAGGACTCCGTCGGTCCCTACGCGCTGCAGGACTTCACGCTCTACCACGTGATCCGGCGCGGCTACCGGCCCAGCAAGATCGCCTTCCTGTCCTGGCACGCCTGGCGCGACGCCGCGGCCGGCGAGTGGCCCCCCGGCTACCCCGAGGACCGGCGCAAGGCCTACGACCTGGCAGCAGTGAAGAGCTGGATGGAGGTCTTCGTCAAGCGGTTCTTCGCCTCGCAGTTCAAGCGCTCGGCGCTGCCGAACGGGCCGAAGGTGTCGCCCGGCGGGACCATGTCGCCGCGGGGCGACTGGCGGATGCCGTCCGACGCCAGCCCCGCCGCCTGGCTCGCGGAGCTGGAGAACGTGCCCTCCGGCGAACCGCGGTGAGGCATACGCCATAGTTGCTCCATGGGCAAGCAGGAAGACTTCGTTCTCCGCGCTCTTGAAGAGCGCGACGTCCGCTTCGTGCGGCTGTGGTTCACCGACGTGCTGGGCTACCTCAAGTCCGTCGCGGTGGCCCCGGCCGAGCTCGAGGGAGCCTTCGAGGAGGGCATCGGCTTCGACGGCTCCGCGATCGAGGGCTTCGCCCGGGTCTACGAGGCCGACATGCTCGCCATGCCCGACCCCTCGACGTTCCAGATCCTGCCCTGGCGCAGCGGCGACGGCCCCTCCACGGCGCGGATGTTCTGCGACGTCGTGATGCCCGACGGCAGCCCGTCGTACGCCGACCCGCGCTACGTGCTCAAGCGCACGCTCAGCGCCGCGGCCGACAAGGGCTTCACGTTCTACACCCACCCCGAGATCGAGTTCTACCTGTTCAAGGACACCCCCGAGCCGGGCAAGGACCCGGTGCCGGTCGACCGCAGCGGCTACTTCGACCACACCGCGCAGTCGATGGGCGCCGACTTCCGCCGCGAGGCGATCGGCATGCTCGAGTCGATGGGCATCTCGGTGGAGTTCAGCCACCACGAGGGCGGCCCCGGCCAGCAGGAGATCGACCTGCGCTACGCCGACGCGCTGAGCACCGCCGACAACATCATGACGTTCCGCACCGTCATCCGTGAGGTCGCGCTGAGCCAGGGCATCTGGGCCTCGTTCATGCCCAAGCCCTTCACCACCCACCCCGGCTCGGGCATGCACACCCACGTCTCGCTCTTCGAGGGCGACCGCAACGCCTTCTACGAGCCCGGCGCCGAGTACCAGCTGAGCCGCACCGGCCGCCAGTTCATCGCCGGCATCCTGCGCCACGCGCCGGAGATCTCCTGCGTCACCAACCAGTGGGTCAACAGCTACAAGCGGCTGATCGGCGGCGGCGAGGCCCCGTCGTACATCTGCTGGGGCCACAACAACCGCTCGGCCATGATCCGGGTCCCCATGTACAAGCCCGAGAAGGGCCAGTCCACGCGCATCGAGCTGCGCACCCTCGACGCCGCCTGCAACCCCTACCTGGCGTTCGCGGTGGTCCTGGCCGCCGGGATGAAGGGCATCGAGGAGGAGTACGAGCTGCCCCGCGAGGCCGAGGACGACGTCTGGTCGCTGACCGAGCGAGAGCGCAAGAGCCTCGGCATCGAGCCGCTGCCCAAGTCGCTCGCCGAGGCGATCGCCGTCGCCGAGTCCTCCGAGCTGCTGGCCGAGACCCTCGGTGAGCACGTCTTCGACTTCTTCCTGCGCAACAAGCGCGCGGAGTGGGAGGAGTACCGCGGCCAGGTCAGCGTCTTCGAGCGCGACCGGATGCTGCCGGTCATCTAGGTTGACCCGGTGAGCCCGTCCCCTCTCGTCCTGGTCGTCGAGCACGAGGCCGCCTGCCCACCCGCCCGGTTCGGCGCCTGGCTCCAGGCGGCCGGCTGCACCCTCGAGGTGTGCCGCCCGTACGCCGGCGACGCGCTGCCGTCACGGGTCACGTCGTACGACGCGGTGCTGGTGCTGGGCGGCTCGATGTCGGCCCACGACGACGACCGGTTCGGGTGGCTCGCGCCGCTCAAGCAGCTGATCCGCGACGCGGTGGCCGCCGGCGTGCCGACGCTCGGCATCTGCCTGGGCCACCAGCTGATCGCGGTGGCGCTCGGCGGCGACGTCGCCCGCAACCCGCGCGGGCAGCAGACCGGCCTGCTCGACGTCGGCTGGACGGACCGGGCCGCCGCGGACCCGCTGCTCGGCGCGGTCGCCAGCGAGCGCCGCGGCGTGCAGTGGAACAACGACCTGGTCAGCGCGCTGCCCCCGGGCGCGAGCCTGCTGGCCGCCACGGCCCACGGGGAGATCCAGGCGGCCCGCTTCGGGCCCGCCGCCTGGGGCGTCCAACTGCACCCGGAGGCGGACGCCGCGGTCGTCTCGGCGTGGGCCGACGGCGACCGCGCCGACCACCTCGAGCGCGGGGTCGACACCGACGCCCTGCTGGGCGCCATCGACCGGGCCCACGACGAGCTGGAGAGCGCCTGGCAGCCGCTGGCCGCCCGCCTGGGGGACCTGGCCAGGTCCCGGGCCGGGGACGTGGCCACCCGATGAGCCCCTGGAAGGGGAGCCGCCGCGACCTGCTGCGGCTGGGGTTCCGCGACGTGGACCGTGCCCGCGACGGACTCGACCGGCTCGGCGAGGCCGCCGGCCCGCTCAGCACCATCCTGGGCTGGTGCGCCGACCCCGACCTCGCGCTGGGCCGGCTGCTGGACCTCGGCGAGCAGGTCGACGACCCGGACGAGCTGCTCGAGGAGCTCGTCGACGACGAGGGCACCGCGATGCGGCTGCTCGCGGTGCTCGGCGCCAGCGAGGCGCTCGGCGAGCACCTGCTGCGCCACACCGAGCACTGGCGCGAGCTGACCGACCCGCTGCTGGGCTCGTGCCGCCCCGCCGCCTGGGCGGTGCGCGCCGCCCTGCTCGAGGCCGTCGGCGCCGATCCGTCCTCCTCGACCCCGGTGGCGACGCTGGGCGACCCGCACGCCGCGGACGCCCTGCGGGTGGAGTACCGCCGGATCCTGCTGCGCCTGGTGGCCCGCGACCTGGCCCACCACGTGGGCGTCGACGACGTCGCCGCGGAGCTCTCCGACCTCGCGGCCGGCACCCTGGAGGCCGCCCTGGCCGTGGCCCGCGCCCGCGTCGGCGAGGCCGCGTCGCTGACCCGGCTCGCGGTGGTCGCGATGGGCAAGTGCGGCGGCCACGAGCTCAACTACGTCTCCGACGTCGACGTCGTCTTCGTCGCCGAGCCGGTCGAGGGCGCCGACGACAACGCCGCGCTCAAGGCCGCCACCCAGCTGGCCGCCCAGCTGATGCAGATCTGCTCCGACCACACCGCCGAGGGGACGATCTGGCCCGTCGACGCCGACCTGCGCCCCGAGGGCAAGCACGGGCCGCTGGTGCGCACGATGGCCAGCCACCGCGGCTACTACGAGCGCTGGGCCAAGACGTGGGAGTTCCAGGCGCTGCTCAAGGCGCGTCCGGTCGCCGGCGACCTCGCCCTGGGACGCGAGTACGTCGAGATGATCGAGCCGATGGTCTGGGCGGCCGCCGAGCGCGAGGGCTTCGTCGAGGACGTCCAGGCGATGCGCCGACGGGTGCTCGCGCACATCCCCTCCCACGAGGTCGAGCGCCAGCTCAAGCTCGGCTCGGGGGGACTGCGCGACGTCGAGTTCGCCGTCCAGCTGCTGCAGCTCGTGCACGGCCGCGCCGACGACCGGATCCGCTCCGGGGCCACGCTGAGCGCGCTGGCCCAGCTGACCCGCGGCGGCTACGTCGGGCGTGAGGACGGGGACTCCCTGCACCAGGCGTACGCGTTCCTGCGCACCCTCGAGCACCGCATCCAGCTGCACCAGCTGCGCCGTACCCACGTGCTGCCCGAGGACGAGGGCGCGCGCCGACGTCTCGGCCGGTCGCTGGGGTTCTACAAGGACCCCGTCGCCGAGCTCGACGAGAAGTGGCGCCACCACCGCCGCGAGGTGCGCCGGCTGCACGAGAAGCTCTTCTACCGTCCGCTGCTGACCGCGGTCGCGCGGATCCCCGGCGCGGGGGCGCGGCTGTCGCTGGAGGAGGCCGGCAAGCGGCTCTCCGCGCTGGGCTACCTCGACCCGCCCGGCGCGCTGCGCCACCTCGAGGCGATGACCAGCGGCCTCTCGCGGACCGCGTCCATCCAGCGCACGCTGCTGCCGGTGATGCTCGAGTGGTTCGCCGACGCCCCGGATCCCGACGCCGGGCTGTTCGGCTTCCGCCGGATCAGCGAGACGCTGGGCAGCAGCCACTGGTACCTGCGGCTGCTGCGCGACGAGGGCGCGGTCGCCGAGCGGCTGGCCAAGGTGCTGGCCAGCTCGCGCTACGCCACCGACCTCCTCGAGCGCGAGCCGCAGGGCGTGCGGATGCTCGGCGAGGACCTGACCCCGCTCAGCGCCGAGGCGCTGACCACGGAGATGCTCTCCTCGGCGCGGCGCCAGGAGGACCCCGAGACGGCCGTGCGGATGATCCGCGCGATCCGGCGCCGCGAGCTGTTCCGGATCGCGGTCGGCGACCTGCTCGACCTCACCGACGTGCCCGCCGTCGGCATCGGGCTGTCCCGGCTCACCGACGCCACCTTGGAGGCCACGCTCGAGGTGGCCACCCGCTCCGTGCTGGCCCAGCGCGGGCTGAGCGAGGCGCCGGCCCGGATCGCGATCGTGGCGATGGGGCGCTACGGCGGCTTCGAGCTGTCCTACGGCAGCGACGCCGACGTGATGTTCGTCCAGGAGCCGGTCCCCGGCGCCGATGCCCAGGTCGCGGCGTCGTTCGCCCAGGCGGTCGCCAACGAGCTGCGCCGGCTGCTCGCCGTACCGGCCACCGACCCGCCGCTGGAGGTTGATGCCGACCTGCGTCCCGAGGGCAAGCAGGGGCCGCTGGTCCGCACGCTGGCGTCCTACGCCGCCTACTACGCGAAGTGGTCGCAGGTGTGGGAGTTCCAGGCCCTGCTGCGCGCCGACGCGGTGGTCGGCGACCCCGGCCTGCGCGAGCGGTTCACCGCGCTGATCGACCCGCTGCGCTATCCCGCGGACGGGCTGGCCGAGGACGACGTGATCGAGATCCGCCGGATCAAGGCGCGCGTCGACCACGAGCGGCTGCCGCGCGGCGCGGACCCGCACACCCACCTCAAGCTCGGGCGCGGCGGCCTGGCCGACGTGGAGTGGACCGTGCAGCTGTTGCAGCTCCAGCACGCCGGGCGGGTCGAGGGCCTGCGCACGCCGCGGACCCTCGAGGCGCTGGAGGCGGCGCGCGAGGCCGGACTCGTCACCGACCAGGACGCCCAGGAGCTGACCGCCGCCTGGCGGCTGGTCAGCGACGTGCGCAACTCCCTGACGCTGGCGCGCGGCAAGCCCGCCGACCAGCTGCCCCGCGACCACCGGGAGCGGACCGCCCTGGCCCACCTGCTCGGTTACCCGCCCGGCAGCAACGACGAGATGGTCAACGACTATCTGCGCACGACCCGGCGCGCGCACGCGGTGGTCGACCGGGTCTTCTGGGGCTGAGGCGGTGCTGCGGCGCCACCAGCGACTCGCACTCGACGCGCTCGAGCTCGCCTGGGAGGAAGGCCGGACCCGCGCCTGGGTGGTGCTGCCGCCCGGGGCGGGCAAGACGCGCGTCGGCCTGGAGACGATCTGCGCGCGCCGCGCCGCGGGCGCGGTGGGCCGCGCGGTCGTGCTGGCCCCCAACACCGCGATCCAGGGGCAGTGGCTGACCCAGGCGCGGGCGCACGGGCTGGACGCCGGCGCCGAGCGTGACCTGGCCGCCGAGGTCTCGGTGCTGACGTATCAGTCGCTGGCGGTCTTCGACGCCGACGCGGAGGTCGACGACGACGGCGACGAGACCCCGCTGCTGTCCCGGCTGCACGACAACGGCCGGGCGCTGGTCGAGGCGCTGCGCGCGGCCGGCCCGATCCTGCTGGTGCTCGACGAGTGCCACCACCTGCTCGAGGTGTGGGGCCGGCTGCTCGGGGAGCTGCTCGAGGAGCTCCCGCACGCCCAGGTGCTCGGGCTCACCGCCACACCGCCCCAGGCGCTCACCGCCGAGCAGGCCGACCTGGTGACGCGGCTGTTCGGCGAGACGGTCTTCGAGGCCTCCATCCCGGCGGTGGTCCGCGAGGGGGACCTGGCGCCGTTCGCGGAGCTGGTCTGGCTGACCACCCCGACGCCGGCCGAGTCGGACTGGCTGGCCTCGCAGGCCGCCCGCTTCGACGAGCTGGTCACCGAGCTCACCGACCCGGACTTCGGCAGCATCTCGTTCCTGGCCTGGCTCGACGCCCGCTTCGTGACGGCGGTGGGCCCGACGTTGTCCTGGAGCGCGCTGGCGCGCCGCGAGCCCGTGCTGTGCGCCGCCGCCCTGCGGATGCACCACGCCGGACTGCTGGCGCTCCCGACCGGGGCCAGGCTCACCGAGGAGCACCGGCACCCGCCGTCCGCCGACGACTGGGTGGCGCTGGTCGACGACTGGCTGACCCGGCACCTCTCGCGCACCGGCGACCCACGCGACGACGCCGTCGTGGAGGCGGTACGGCGCGCGCTGCCGGGCGTCGGCTACCAGTGGACGCGCCGGGGCATCCGCCGCGGGCGCTCCCCGGTCGACCGGGTGCTGGCCCGCTCGGAGTCGAAGATGCGCGCCGCGGTGGAGATCGTCGGCCACGAGCACGCGCAGCTGGGCGAGGACATGCGGATGCTGGTGCTCTGCGACCACGAGCGGGCCGGTGCCACGCTGCCCGCCGGCCTGCGCGGCGTGCTCGACCAGCAGTCCGGTTCGGCGCACGCGGTGTTGGAGGCGCTGCTGGCGGACCCGGCCACCCGGGCGCACGGGGCGCTGCTGGTGACCGGCCGGACGGTGGCGGGGGCCCCCGACACCCTGGCGGCGCTGATCGCCCACGTCGCGCACCGCGACCCGGAGTTGGCCGAGCGGCTCGAGGTGGTGCCGGACGGGGCCGTGGCGCGCCTGGAGGGGCCGTGGACCAGCCGCACCTGGGTGGGTGACGTGACCCGGTTCTTCGAGGACGGCGGCGCCCGGGTGCTGGTCGGGACGCGCGGGCTGCTCGGCGAGGGCTGGGACGCCCGCCGGGTCAGCGGCCTGGTCGACCTGACCGCGGTGACTACCACCACGGCGGTCGTGCAGACCCGCGGTCGCGCGCTGCGCACCGACCCCGCGCGCCCCGACAAGGTGGCGCTGAACTGGTCGGTGGTCACCGTCTCGCCCGAGCACCCCAAGGGCGCCAACGACTGGGACCGGCTGGTCCGCAAGCACGAGGGCTTCTTCGCCGTCGACCAGGACGGCGACGTCGTCGACGGCGTGGCCCACCTCGATCCGGAGCTCTCGCCGTTCGCGCCGCCGCCGGTCGAGCGCTTCGACGAGCTCAACGCCCGGATGGTGGTCCACTCCGAGGACCGGCGCGGCATCCGCGCGCGCTGGCGGGTCGGCGAGCCGTACGCCGACGAGACCGCCCAGACGGTCCGGATCCTGCCCAGCAACCGGGCCAGGATCGGTGGCGCCCGGGCAGGCGTGCCCGCCGTCGTTGTGCACGAGCGCGGGCTGCAGATCCGCACCGGCCGGCGCCCCGCGCCCACCGACGGCGCGACACCGTGGTGCCTCGGCGCCGGGGCCGCCGCACTGGTGGCCGCGCCGCTGGCCGGCGGCACCGCCTCGCTGATCCTCGCGATCCTGGCGGCCGGGCTGCTGCTCGCCGGAGCGCTGTCCCACGTCCGTGCCCTGGCCGGGTACGGGCGCGAGGTGCTCGCTCAGGCGGCCGAGCCCCCGGCGCTCGCACAGGTGGCGTGCGCGGTGGCCGACGGTCTGCGGGCCGCCGGGCTCACCGCACGCGGCGCCGACGCGGTGGAGGTGGAGATCGACCACGAGGGCGAGTACCGCTGTCGGCTGCGCGGGGTCAGCGAGGCGGAGTCGGGCGTCTTCGCGACCGCCCTGGACGAGGCCGTCTCGCCGATGCTGACGCCGCGCTACGTGCTGCCGAGGTGGGTGGTGGCGGCCGGGTCGTCGGGGTTCGGCAGCGCCCTGCGCGCGTCGTACGGCCGGGTGGGGGCGGACGGCGTGGTCTGGCACGCGGTGCCGACGTCGCTGGGGGTGAACGCGACCCGGGCCCAGGGGTACGCCGCCGCCTGGGACCACTGGGTCGGTGGGGGAGGGGCGCTCTACACGGGCTCGCCCGAGGGGGCCGGGATCCTGGCCGCGCAACAGGGGAGCGACCCGTTCGCGGTGAGCACGGTGATGCGACGACACTGGGCATGAGGGCGGCCGGCTGTCACACTGCGCTGCGTGAGCGATGTCGTGGCCGACGTACCCCGGTGGGTGGCGCTGCCCTGGGGGCGGCTGATCCTGGTGGGCCAGCTGCTGGTCTTCGTGCCGCCGGCGCTGGTGGCCTGGACCTCGGCGGTGGACGGCTCGATCTACCTCCCGCTGCTCACCCTGACCGCGACGTTCCTGGCCGGTCTGACGCTGCTCGTGGTGTCGCGCTGGAGGGTGGTGGGTCTCCGGGTGGTCGGCGCCACGATGCTCGCCGCCGGAGTGGAGCTGACCCTGAGCGTCGCGCTGTTCGTGGCCTACTCGGCGCTCCATCCGGGATGGGATCTGCTGGACCGGTGAGCGTGGGCTACCCGCGGGAACAGGTGCGCCCCCGCTCGAGCTGCCAGCCGGTGGTCGCTCGCCGCGAGTACTGCAGGCGCTGACGGATCAGGCCGTGGTCGTCGCGGAAGGTGACGGTGGCGCGACGACCGGTGCGCACGATGCTGAAGGTGCCCGCGTCCGACTGCGCCGCGATCTCGGTCAGGGGGACGTCCACGTCGTGCACCACCGGGTCGGTGGTGAAGCCGGTCTGGGGGCGGGAGGCACAGGCCCATGCGGCGGAGTCTGGCGTGGCTGGGGCTGCGGTCGGGCCGGCAGAAGTGGCCTCGATCGGCTCGTCGACGGCCGCGCAGCCCAGGGAGATCGGAGCGGTGGCGATCAGCACCGCGAGGGACAGCGGCAGGGTCTTCATGGTGATGGGGCGGCGTTCCCCTTCGGCTCAGCGGGTGACGTCCACCTGAAGCCAGGTGAAATCACCCAACAGGTCCGCACTCACCTCCTCGTCGGTGACCAGGTCCCGGTCCGGCAGGAACCGCACGGTCGTGCCGGTGTGCCCGGTGGCCGGCAGCTCGATGAGCTCGGAGACCGGCACTCCGCGCTCGTAGGGCTGGGTCCACGAGCCTTCGAGGCGGTGGTTGGTGTGCTCGAGCCAGGTGCTGAGGGCGGCGACGACCGAGATCGAGCCGTCCCTGTGGAAGGTGAGCGCGCAGCACCCGCGACGGCCGAGGGACTCCGCTTCGTCGTCGGCGTACGCCAGGACCTCGAGGACCAGGTGCTCGACGCCGATGCGTTCACCGGTGCCGGCCTGGGCGCGGATCTGGCGCAGGTGGTCGTGGTCGACGAGCTTCGCCCAGTCGTGCGTCGTGTTCGTCCAGGCGGCGCGGTCTCCCATGCGCCGAACCTAACGGCGGGCGTGGTCTGGCACGCGGTGCCGACGCCCCCGGAGCCTGCGCGACAGCCGGGGTCCTAGCCGGCGCCACCCGAGCCACTGCAGCCAGATCGCCAGGGCCCCGAGCGCCACGCCCCCCGCGCCGTTGATGACCAGGGTCGGCGTCGTGCCCACCGGGTCCGCGAGGATCGCGACGGCCGGGTCCTCAGAGTCGTAGTAGACGCGCTGCGGGCTCGTCGAATCGCCGTGTTCTCGGCTGCACCGACCTCGAGCGTCCGTGGCGACGGCGTAGCTGCGCCCGGCGACGACGTACGCGACCCGGTTCGGGCACGACTCTCCCGGGTCGTCGAAGGTGCCGACCACGCTGGCATCGGTGCGGAGGACGGTGTCGATCTCCTGCACCATCACCACGCAGCCGCGCAGGCACAGGAGCGTCGCGAGCACCCACAGCACCCACCCTGCCCACGCCGGGACCGAACCCCGGTTGCGGGCGGTCGCGAGGTCGATCACCACGAATTCCCGCCCATCACGCGCTTGGTGCCTGCAGCATGGTCGCTATTGTGCGCGACGAACCCCCACCGCTGTGCGCCGCCGCCATGTTCGGCGAGAACGGTTGTTATTGGTCGGCGACGAGGCCGCCAAGGCGACCTGGATCAGATCAGTAACCTGCTCTAAGGTCGCGAGCACGTCGTCTCGACCGAGGAGCGCCCGTGACTGCTGACCAGATCACCCAGGACCGTGCCCGCGAGATGATGCGGCTGCACCGCGATCCCGAGCTGTTGACGGTGGTCAACGTCTGGGACGCGATCACCGCCAAGGTCGTCGGCGACGTGCCGGGCACCAAGGCGCTGGCCACCGCGAGCCACTCGATCGCGGCCTCCTACGGCTACGAGGACGGGGAGCACATCCCGCTCGACCTGATGCTCGAGGCGATCGGGCGCATCGTCGAGGCGACCACGCTGCCGGTGACCGCCGACCTCGAGGGCGGGTACGGCGACGCGCCCGAGGCGGTGCGCCGAGCGATCGGTCTCGGGGTGGTCGGGGCCAACATCGAGGACCAGATGAAGCCCCTCGCGGAGGCGGCCGGCCAGGTCGAGGCGATCATGCGGGCGGCCGAGGCCGAGGGCGTCGAGTTCGCGCTCAACGCGCGCACCGACGCCTTCCACCTGCAGCGCGAGCGCGCCGCCGCCGACAACCTCGCCGATGCGGTCGAGCGCGGCCGGGCCTTCCTCGACGCGGGCGCGCCCCTGGTGTTCGTGCCGGCCGTCCTCGACGAGGACCAGATCGCCACGCTGGTCGAGGCCTTCGGGCCGCAGCGGCTCACCACCATCGGCATCCCCGGCACCCCGCCGCTGGCCCGCCAGCAGGAGCTCGGGGTGGCCCGCGTCTCCTACGGGCCGCTGGCCCAGAACGTCGCGCTCACCGCCCTGCAGGAGCTGGTCGAGGACGTCCAGCGCGGCGGCGAGGTGCCCGGCACGATGCGGGTCCTGAACTGAGACAGCGATAGGGGACCATGGGGGCATGACGTCACCTCGCTGGTTCACCGACACCAAGGAAGGCCACGCCCAGTGGTACATCGAGCGCTTCCGCACGATGGCAGCCGAGGGGGCCGACCTCGAGGGAGAGGCCCGGCTCGTCGACGCGCTCGTCCCGCGGGGCTCGCGCATCCTCGACGCCGGCTGCGGGCCCGGTCGGGTGGGTGCTGCCCTGCATGCGCGTGGGCACCAGGTCGTCGGCGTCGACGTCGACCCTGAGCTGATCGCCGCCGCGCAGGAGGACCACCCCGGGCCGACCTGGATCACCGCCGACCTCAGCGAGCTCGACCTCGACGAGGAGCCTTTCGACCTGGTCGTGATGGCGGGCAACGTGCTGCTCTTCGTCGCCCCCGACACCGAGCGCCGCGTGCTCGAGCGGCTCGCCGCGCACGTCGTACCGGGCGGGCGGCTGGTGATCGGCTTCCGCCGTCAGGACAGCTACACCTTCGAGCGCTTCGACGAGGACCTGCGGGCCGCCGGGCTGGTCGTGGAGAGCCGCTTCTCGACCTGGGACCTGGTGCCCTTCGACGCCGACTCCAACTTCTCGGTCACGCTGCTGCGCCGGCCCTGAGGAAGCCGACGCCGGGAGCCGACGCAGATCCGCAAAAGTCCTGTGGAATAGCTCTTGTGTGATCGAACACACGTTCGATAGAATGGAGCATGGCTCGCACGAACCCCTCCTCAGACGCTCCCGGCGCCGCTCTGCGGCCCGCCACGGGGCCTGAGGGGCTGCGGGCCGTGCTCCACGCTCTGGGGGCTCTGGAGGGCGTGGATGACGCCGAGCGGATCGATCTGATCCGCCTCTTGGAGGAGCTCAAGGCGGCGGCCGCCGCGGCGCAGGCCCGGATCGAGGTCGCCTTCGACGCCTCCCAGCGCCGCGAGCAGGCCGCGGCCGGAGTGCGCGCCGCGCACCAGGGCAGGGGAGTGGCCTCGCAGATCGCCGCCGCGCGGCGGGAGTCGCCGCACCGCGGGTCGCGTGCGCTGGGCTTCGCCAAGGCCCTCGTCCACGAGATGCCGCACACGCACGCTCTGCTCGCCAGCGGCGTGCTCTCGGAGTGGCGCGCCACCATCCTCGTGCAGGAGACCGCCTGCCTGTCGGTGGAGGACCGCGAGGCCGTGGACCGGATCCTGTGCGCGGACCCGGCCCGTCTGGAGGGTCTCGGCACCCGGCAGATCAAGGCCGAGGCGATGAAGCTGGCCTACCGCCTCGACCCCGCCTCCGTCGTACGACGCCGGGCTCGGGCCGAGGCCGATCGGCGGGTGAGCATCCGCCCCGCCCCCGACACGATGGTCCAGGTGACCGGCCTGGTCCCGATGGTCCAGGGAGTCGCCTGCCACGCCGCGCTCAGCAAGGCCGCCGACGCGCTCGTCGCGGCCGGGGACCCGCGCAGCCGCAGCCAGATGATGGCCGACCTGTTCGTCGAGCGGCTCACCGGCCAGGCCCGTGCGTCCGCCGTCTCGGTGGGCGTCGAGCTGGTGATGACGGACCGTGCGCTGCTCGGCGTCGACGACGCTCCCGCCCACGTCCCCGGCCAGGGCTCGCTGCCGGCCTGGCTGGCGCGCCGGGTCGTGGCTGAATCCGCCGACGACACCAGCGGGGCCCTGCAGGGCTGGTTGCGGCGGCTCTACGCGGACCCGACCAGCGGAGAGCTCGTCGCCCTGGACTCGCGGGCCCTGCACTTCCCCGAGGGCCTCGGCAGGTTCATCGACGTGCGCGACGACGGCGTCTGCCGCACCCCCTGGTGCGACGCGCCGATCCGGCACCGCGACCACGTCGTCGCCGTCGAGTCCGGCGGCCCCACCTCCGCGGGCAATGGTCAAGGGCTCTGCGTGCAGTGCAACCACGCCAAGCAGGCCCCCGGCTGGCAGGCCCGACCCCGACCCGGCCCACGGCACAGCGTCGTCACGATCACCCCGACCGGGCACTCCTACCGGTCGACGGCTCCACCGCTGCCCGGTCGCGCTGTCCAGGTGCGCAGCCGCCTCGAAGTCGCCTTCGCGGAGCTGGTCGCGAGCTAGACCGGCGCGCCTGAGATGAGCTGCCAGTCGGCTCAGCCGGCGCGGCCACCTGCGCCACCCGGTCGGCGATCAGTCAGCCTGAGGACAACTCGGTGCCGTCTGCCAGAGAGCGTGCTTGGGCACGAGCACGATCAGCAGGGGCAGTGACAGGAGAACCCGAGCAAGGCGCCCGCGTGTAGACGGAGGGGGTTGGGCAGGCGTCTTCGCCCACGCGAGAATCCACGCGAGCGCCCCGATTACCGCGGTCGGGCCCGCGAGGAAATAGCAAGACCATGTTCGCTCAGAGCGTCAGCGGCTCGTGCGGGTCCAAGGTCAGGCCGTAGCGGCGCAGCGCGTCGTCGAGGATCGCCCAGATCCCGCGTGCCAGGAAGTCGGCCATCTGCTGGAACGACGTGGTGCCCGGATTGTCGACCCAGCGCGTCGCCGCGGAGTCGACGTACCCGACCAGGCCCCAGGCGAGCGGCTCGGCGAGGCTGGTGTCGACCTCGAACAGAGTGAGGTAGCCGGCGAAGAGGTCGGACAGGTGCTGGGCGATGCTGCCCTTGATGTCGGTGACCACGTCGGAGCCGTCCGCGCCGGTCACCGAGCGCCGGGTCAGGTAGCGGTAGAGGTTGCTGTGCTCAGTGAGCCAGCGCAGGTGGGTGGCCACCGCGGTGGCGATCATGTCCGCGGGCGTGCCCTGGGGGTTCCATACCGGCTCGAGCTCGGCGGTGACCAGCTCGACGGCGCGGGCCGCGATCGCCTGGTTCAGCTCCTGGGCGCCGGCGAAGTGCTTGTACAGCCGGGTCCGGGCCACTCCGGCGCGCTGGGCAATCTGCTCAGTGGAGACGTCCGGCCCGTGCTCGGCGATCGCGAGCAGCGCCGCCTCGACGAACTCCGCGCGCCGCCGCTCGTGCTGCCCCGACCACCGCCGTGCGCGACCGTCGACGACCGCGTCGGAGGAGTGACCAGGGTCTCGGGACATGTGGCGATCCTACGTGGACAGGGTCTGGTCATTAGGGGGTACGTCGCGTACCGTGCAACTTGTGGGTACGACGTGTACCCGCTACGCATCGATCGATGGAGGCTCAATGACCACGTTCGCGCAGCCCACGGCCCCCAGCTCGACCGGATCCGTCAACGACATCTCCCGGCGTCTCCTGGAGTCCTCCGAGGAGCTCTCCTACGACCCGGCCACCGAGGTGGACTGGGACGCCGACCTCGACCCGTCGCACTACGGCCTGAACCCGGAGTGGAGCACGCTCTACGGCACGCAGCTGTGGGACGAGATGACCGAGCAGCAGCGGGTCACGCTGACCCGCCACGAGGTCGCCTCGATCATGAGCACCGGCATCTGGTTCGAGATGATCCTGCAGCAGATGGTGCTGCGCGACCAGTACGTCACGAACTACGCCAACCCCGAGTTCCGCTTCGCCCTCACCGAGGTCGCCGACGAGTGCCGCCACTCGATCATGTTCGCCCGCGCCTGCGAGAAGATGGGGATCGACGCCTACTTCCCGACCCGCACCAGCATCGAGCTCGGCCGGGTCTTCAAGGCCACCGCCTTCGGTGAGGGCGCGTACGGCGGCATCCTGGTCGCCGAGGAGGTCCTCGATGTCATGCAGCGCGACTGGATGCGCGGCGAGAACGTGCTGCCGCTGGTGCGCAAGACCAGCGAGATCCACGTCGTCGAGGAGTCGCGGCACATGAAGTTCGCGCGCCAGGAGATCCGCGAGCACATGGAAGGCGTCAGCCCGGCGCGCCGGCACTTCAGCGCCACCGTGATCGCGGCCGCCGCCTACTTCATCGTCAAGAACATGGTGAACAAGGACGTCTACGCCGCGGCCGGCCTCGACCCCGAGCGCGCCCTGGAGCAGGTCCGCAGCAACGAGCACCACAAGACGATGATGCGCGCGAGCTGCGCGCACCTGATGCACTTCCTCGCCGAGGTCGGCCTGCTCACCCGTCCCGCGATGGCCATCTACAAGCGCGTGGGAATGGTCTGAGCCGGTGGCGTTCGCGATCACGCAGGCCTGCTGTGCCGACGCCTCGTGCGTGTCGGTGTGCCCGGTCAACTGCATCAGCCCCACCCCCGAGGAGCGCGCCTTCGGCAGCACCGAGATGCTGCACATCGACCCGAAGGTCTGCATCGACTGCGGCGCCTGCGCGGACGCCTGCCCAGTGGACGCGATCAAGCCCGTCGACCTGCTGCGCGGGCCTGAGGAGGTCTACGCCGACATCAACGCGGCCTGGTTCGCCGAGGGCAACGCCACCCCCGAGTGGGGTAGCCCGGTCTTCCCGCCGTCGCTGCCCAACGGCTCGGCGCCGCTGCGGGTCGCGGTGGTCGGCACCGGTCCCTCGGCCGGGTACGCCGTGCAGTCCCTGCTCAGCACCAGCTGCAAGATCACCATGGTCGACCGGCTCGCCGACGCCGGCGGTCTGCTGCGCTACGGCGTGGCCCCCGACCACCTCGACACCCGCCGGATGGGGGAGCGCTTCGCCGCGTTCCACGCCCACCCGCGGGTCCGGATGCGGCTGGGCACCGAGGTCGGCGTCGACGTCAGCCACGCCGACCTGCTGGCCGAGCACGACGCGGTGATCTACGCCGTGGGCGCGGCCTCCGACCGCGCGCTGGACATCCCCGGTGAGGAGCTCGCCGGGTCGATGGCCGCGCGCACGTTCGTGGCCTGGTACAACGGCCACCCCGACGTCCCCGACGCCGCGATCGACCTCTCCGCCGAGCGTGCGGTGGTGATCGGCAACGGCAACGTCGCCCTCGACGTCGCCCGGATCCTGCTTGCCGAGCCGGACACCCTGGTGGGCAGCGCGATCGCGCCCGACGCGCTGGCCGCGCTGCGCCGCAGCCGGGTGCGCGAGGTCGTGCTGGTGGGCCGCCGCGGCCCCGAGCACGCGTCGTACAGCCGCTCGGAGCTGCACGCGCTGCGCGAGACCCCCGGACTCGACGTGGTGGTGGACGGCGACGCCGACCTGGCCGCCGCGATCGGTGCGGCGGGCCAGCGTGACAAGGGCTCGTGGTTGCAGGGGCTGCCGGTCGAGCCGGTCGACTGGTCGGCCCCGCCGCCGGCCGAACGCCGGCTGGTGCTGCGCTTCCATGCCACGCCGGTCGAGGTGCTCGGCGACACTGCCGTGAGCGCCGTACGGCTTCAGGAGACGACCGGCGCCGGGGGAGCGGTGGAGATCCCGACCGGACTGGTGCTCCGCTCGATCGGCTACCGCGGCGTCGCCGTGCCCGGGCTGCCCTTCGACGAGGCCACCGGCACGATCCCGCACCAGGCCGGGCGGGTCGTCGACCCGGCCACCGGCCAGCCGCTGCCCGGCACCTACGTCACCGGGTGGATCAAGCGCGGCCCGGTCGGGGGCATCGGCACCAACCGCGGCTGCGCCGCCGAGACCGTCGGCTCCCTCTTCGAGGACGCGGCCGCCGGGCGGCTGCCGGTGCGTCGCCGGCTCCCGCTGGTACGCCGTATCGTCCGCGACGTGGTGGGGGCGTAAGGCGCCGCGGCGGGATCTGGTTGCATGGGCGCCGTGACGAACGAAGACGCCGCCGAAGAGCTGGGACGACTGCGCGGGAGCATCGACAACCTCGATGCGGCCCTGGTGCACCTGCTCGCCGAGCGGTTCAAGTGCACCCAGCAGGTGGGCGAGCTCAAGGCCCGCGCCCAGATGCCGCCGGCCGACCCGGAGCGCGAGGCGTTCCAGATCGAGCGGCTGCGCGCGCTGGCCGAGAGCTCCGGCCTCGACCCGCGGTTCGCGGAGAAGTTCCTGAGCCTGATCATCGACGAGGTGATCCGCAACCACCGCACGATCCAGGGCGCGGAGGGCTGAGCGCTACTGCGTCGACGCCGGCGGCTCGGTGAGCACCCGCAGCGCCAGCTGCGTGGTCGCACCGACGCCGAGGTGGCCGACGACCCGTGAGACCCGGTCGGGCGGGAGCGGGAGCAGGCCGGGGGAGCCGGGCACGTCCGGGGTGAGCCCCAGGTCCAGGTCGGTGCGCCCGGACATCATCGAGAGGTTGAACTCGTAGCGCTCCCGGGCGCCCGGGGCGGTGAGCCGCTTGAGCAGCCCGGCGCCGATCCGGCGCAGCCCCATCTCCTCGCAATAGGAGTCGAGCGCCGCCACCAGGTTCTCGCCCGCGCAGTGGTCGATGTCGGCCCACACCGCCTGCATCGAGCCCAGCTGGGAGAGCAGCAGCGGCGCGGTCTTCTCGCCGATCCCCGGTACGCCGGGGAGGTTGTCGCTGGCGTCGCCGCGCAGGGCCGCGAACTCCAGGTAGCGCTCGGCCGCCACGCCGTACAGCGCCTGGATGCGGGCCGGGTTGAGCAGGGGCGAGGCGTTGATGCCGCCGTTGATCAGCCGCAGCACCTGGGTGTGCGCGCTGATGTGGGCGAAGGAGTCGCGGTCGGAGGTGATGATCACGCAGTTCCACCCCTCGCGCTCGGCCCAGGTGGCGGCCGAGGCGTTGACGTCGTCGGCCTCCAACCCGGGCGGCGTCAGGGTGTGGAAGCCCAGTGCGTCGAGCAGCGCGCCGGCACGCTCGAGCTGGTCGACCAGCTCGGGGTCCTTGGCCGCGCGACCGGCCTTGTACGCCGGGTAGGCCGTCTCGCGCACCGAGGAGCGCCGGTCGTCGAGGCCGAAGAGGACGGCGTCGGGCGCGAACTGGTCGATCGCCTCGAGGATCTGGCGCAGCATCCCGTGCAGCGCCCAGGCCGGGCGGCCGGTGCGGTCGCGCAGGTCGCTCTCCCGGCGCGCGTGGTGGTTGCGGTGCAGCAGGGAGGGCGCGTCGACGGCGAGGAGGAGGCGGCGCTCGTGACCGGTCAGCGCCCGGCCTCGAGCGATCCGAAGTAGTGGGCCAGGTAGAACGCCATCGCGCCCGCGGCCGCCGCGGCCGTCAGCCGGTCGCGGGTGGTCGTGGTCCGCCCCCGCAGCAGCAGGCTCCCGGCGGCCAGGTTCATCGTGCTCCAGGCGACGTTCGCCAGCGGCGAGGACAGCCCCACCCCCGGCGGCTGCGCGAACGGCGTCGGGAACCGCTGGCCGCTCACCCCCTTCACCCCGTGCGGCACGCCGTTGACCAGCAGGGCCCCGCCCGCGAGCGGGCGCACGGTGGCAGCGATGGTCCTCGAACGGCTCACGGGTGGTGCCTCTCGCTGCGTCGGGTGGGAGATCGGTGCTGAGAACAACCATTGCCTATGACGGGCGTCACATGGTCTGCTGCCCCCGACCTACCCGCAGGTAACGAGAGGGAGCCTAGTGCCGACCATCAATCTCAGGGGGATGGTGGCCGCGATCGCGGTCGCAGTCGTCATCCCGATGTCAGCAGGACCCGTCCACGCCGAGGACCCGCTCCCGGCCTTCTACCAGGCGCCCGCCACGCTGCCCGCAGCCAACGGCGACCTGGTCCGCAGCGAGCCGATGCGCTTCCTGCTCGATCCGGCCGGAGCGAGCGACGTCGCGTTCTCCTCCACCCGGGTGCTCTATCGCTCCACCGACCGCACCGGCGACCCGATCGCGGTGTCCGGCTCGGTGCTCGTCCCGAAGAAGCGGTGGGTCGGGCCCGGCAAGCGCCCGGTCATCGGGTACGCCGTCGGCACCCAGGGCATCGGGGACAGCTGTGCGCCGTCCCGGATGTTCAGCGAGGGCCTCGAGTACGAGGGCGTCTTCATGGCCGGCCTGCTCGCGCGCGGCTACGCGATCGCGATGACCGACTACGAGGGTCTCGGCACCGAGGGCATGCACACCTACATGGATCGGGAGTCGCAGGGCCACGCGGTCCTCGACGCGGTCCGCGCGGCGCAGCGCCTGCCCGGCAGCGGACTGGCAGCCGACAGCCCGGTCGCGTTCTACGGCTACTCCCAGGGTGGCGCCGGCAGCGCCTCGGCCGCGGAGCTCGCTGCGACGTACGCCCCGGAGCTGAAGGTGAAGGGCGCGGTCGCCGGCGCGGTGCCCGCGGACCTGGCCGCACTGCCCGGGGCGATCGACGGGACCCTGTTCTCGCTGTTCACCTGGTTCGCGATCGCCGGCCAGACCGCCAGCTACGACGTCGACATGGGCCCCTACCTCAACGCCGCCGGCAAGGAGATGTTCGCCGAGATCGCCGACGACTGCGTCTTCGACCTGTTCGGCTCGGCGTTCAAGAGCTCCGAGGACTACACCTCCGACGGCTCCAGCCTGGCCGAGCTGATCACGCGCGAGCCGTTCCGCACGATGATCGACGACCAACGCATCGGTCGCCGGGCACCGAAGGCGCCGGTGCTCCTCACCCACAGCCTTCTCGACGACGTGGTGCCCTACCGGGTCGGCAAGCAGCTGGCCAAGGACTGGTGCGCCGGTGGCGCCAACGTCCGGCTCAGCACCAACGCCAGCCCGGGCCACGTGGGCGGGATGCTGAACAACGCCGCGGAGGTCTACGGGTTCCTGGAGGCACGCCTGGCCGGCCTCCCGGCCACGTCGTCCTGCTGGCGGCTGTGACGGGCCGCCGTCACGCCGTGTAGGGCTCACTGGTTGGATGTGGTCATTACGACCCCGTTCTGATCCAGGAGCCACGCATGCGCCGTCGTCACCACCCGCGCCCCCAGCGTCGACGCTGGGCCGGCCTGCTCGCGGTGGTGGCGACGGCGCCGGCGCTGGCGGCCTGCGGCGGTGGGCTCAGCGAGCAGGGCTCGGCGGGCGACTCGGGGGGCTCCGGCACCGAGCTCCGGGTGGCCCTGGGCGGCGAGCCCGATGACGGCTTCGACCCCACCCTGGGCTGGGGGCGCTACGGCTCCCCGCTGTTCCAGTCGACGCTGCTGCGCCGCGACGCGGACCTCGGGCTCGTGCCCGAGCTCGCCACCGACTACCGGGTCAGCGAGGACGGGCTGACCTGGACCGTGGACCTGCGCGACGACGCCGTGTTCACCGACGGGGAGCCGGTGAGCGCCGCCGACGTGGCCTACACGTTCAACACCGCCGCCGAGCAGGGCGGCCTCACCGACGTGACGGCGCTGCGCACCGCCGAGGTCGTCGACGCCGACACGGTCGCCCTACACCTCGACGAGCCGCGCAGCGCGTTCGTGAACCGGCTGGCGTCGCTGGGGATCGTGCCCGAGCACGCCCACGGCAAGGGCTACGCCGCCGACCCGGTGGGCTCCGGACCGTTCCGGCTGGTCTCCTGGCAGCGCGGTCAGCAGCTCGTCGTCGAGCGCAATGACGACTACTACGGCGACCTGCCGCAGTTCGAACGGATCACCTTCGTGTTCACCGACGAGGACGCGACCCTGGCGATGGCGCGCTCCGGCGAGCTGGAGCTGGCCTCGGTGGCCTCGTCGCTGGCGACGAGCCCGGTGCCGGGGATGCGGGTCGCGGCGGTGCCGTCGGTGGACAACCGCGGGATCGCGTTCCCCACCGTCGCTGACACCGGACGCCATTCTCCGGCCGGCGCGCCGATCGGCAACGACGTCACCGCCGACGTCGCCGTACGCCGCGCGGTCAACGTCGCGGTCGACCGGGAGGCGCTGGTCGACGGCGTCCTGGAGGGGTACGGCGCCCCGGCCGCCGGACCGGCCGACCACCTGCCGTGGGCCAACCCCGACGCCGTCATCGAGGACGCCGACGCCGCGGGCGCCGCCGCGATCCTGCAGGAGGCGGGCTGGGTCGACGCCGACGGCGACGGGGTGCGCGAGAAGGCGGGCGTGCCGGCGAGCTTCACGCTGCTCTACCCGGCCGGGGACTCGCTGCGCCAAGGCCTGGCGCTCAGCGTCGTCGACATGGTGGCCGAGGCGGGGATCGAGGTGCGCGCCGAGGGCGCCAGCTGGGAGGAGATCTACCAGCGGCTGCACTCCGACGCGGTGAT
This sequence comes from Nocardioides sp. Z43_10, assembly GCF_059766615.1. Taxonomy (NCBI): domain Bacteria; kingdom Bacillati; phylum Actinomycetota; class Actinomycetes; order Propionibacteriales; family Nocardioidaceae; genus Nocardioides; species Nocardioides sp. Z43_10. The sequence continues at coordinate 74,263 of NZ_JCBAJY010000008.1, forward strand.
GTTCGGCTGGGGCAGCCACGACCCGACCGAGATGTACAACCTCTACCACTCCAGCCGGGCCGGGGTGGAGCTCTACAACCCCGGCTACTACGCCAGCGAGACGGTCGACGGCCACCTCGACGCGGCGATGCGCGCCACCGACCAGGAGGCGGCCACCGAGCACTGGCGGGCCGCGCAGCTCGACGAGGCCGGCGACGGCTTCACCGCGGCCGGCGACGCCGCGTGGGCCTGGCTGGTCAACCTCGAGCACACCTACTACGTCGACGAGTGCCTGGACCTGGGCGAGCTCCAGGTCGAGCCGCACGGACACGGCTGGCCGATCACGGCAGGCATCGCGCAGTGGCGCCGCACCTGCTGAGCGAGGACGGCGCGCCGTCGCGACGACGAGGCCGCCGTCGGGCGCTGCTGCGCGCCGTCCGCCTGCTCTCGCTGCTGGCGGCGGTGGCGGTCGGCTCCTTCCTGCTGCTGCTCGGCTCCCCGGTCGACCCGGTCGACGCCTACGTAGGTGCCGACGTGGCCGCCGTGGGACCCGAGCAGCGCGCCCAGATCGAGGAGCGGTGGGGCCTGGACCGGCCGCCGATCGAGCGGCTCGCGGACTGGGGAGGCCGGCTGCTGCAGGGCGACCTGGGCCACTCCCAGATCTACGACGCGCCGGTCACCGCGGTGATCGCCGACCGCTTCGCGGCCAGCCTGAGCCTGATGGCGCTGGCCTGGCTGTTCTCGGGGGTGATCGGGTTCTCGCTCGGGCTGCTGGCCGGGATGAGGTCGGGGAGCCGGCTGGACCGGGCCCTGACCTGGGTGGCCTACCTGCTGGCGTCGGCGCCGACGTTCTGGGTGGCGCTGGTGCTGCTCTACGTGTTCTCGGTGTCGCTGCAGTGGACTCCGGTGTGCTGCGCGGCCCCGGTCGGCATGCTGCCCGGTGAGGCCGGGCTGCTGGACCGGCTGCACCACCTGCTGCTCCCGGCGCTGACGCTGAGCGTGGTCGGCATCTCGCCTGTGCTGCTGCACACCCGTGAGGCGACCCTGGAGGTGCTGCGCAGCGACTACGTGCGGTTCGCGCGCGCCCAGGGCGAGCGCGGCTGGGGGCTGACCATCCACCGGGTGCTGCGCAACGCCGCCGGCCCGGCGCTGATGCTGCAGTTCAGCTCGGTGGGCGAGCTGTTCGGTGGCTCCCTACTGGCCGAGCAGGTCTTCACCTATCCCGGGCTCGGTGAGGCGACCACGGCGGCCGCGCTGCGCCAGGACGTGCCGCTGCTGCTGGGGATCGCGCTGTTCACCGCGCTGTTCGTCTTCGCCGGCAACGCGCTGGGCGACCTCGCCCACCGGGCCGCGGACCCGCGCCTGCGCGCCGAGGCGGTCCGATGAGCACGGCGACGCTGCAGGCGGTGCCCGGCGCTCGCCGTACCCGTCTGGTGGCCGGCGCCGCCTTCGGCGCCGTGGTGGTGGCGGTGGTGTTGGTCGGGGCCGCGCTCACCGCCGACCAGGCCGGTCTCACCCACCTGGCCTCACGCAACCAGGGGCCCTCGCTGGAGTACTGGTTCGGCACCGACCGACTGGGCCGCGACCTGTTCGCCCGGGTCCTGTCCGGGCTGCGGCTGAGCCTGGTCGTCGGCACGGTGGCGGCCCTGATGTCCGGGGCCATCGCGCTGCTGCTGGCCTGCGTGGCCACCGCGGGCGGCGCGTGGGGCCGGGCGGTCGTGGACTGGCTGGTCGACCTGTTCCTGGCGCTGCCGCACCTGGTCCTGCTGATCCTGGTCTCCTTCACCCTCGGCGGGGGCACCACCGGGGTCGTGCTGGCGATCGGCCTGACGCACTGGCCGCGGCTGACCCGGGTGCTGGCGTCGGTGGGCCACGAGATCGTGCGCGCCGACTACGTCGGGGTCTCCCGCGCGCTGGGGCACGGCCGGTTGCACGTGGCGCGCCGCCACGTCCTGCCGCACCTGCTGCCGCACCTGCTGGTCGGGGTGGTGCTGATGTTCCCGCACGCGATCCTGCACGAGGCGGCGCTGTCGTTCCTCGGCCTCGGCGTCGACCCCGGCGAGCCCGCGGTCGGCGTGCTGCTGGCGGAGTCGATGCGCTCGCTGTCCGCGGGGCACTGGTGGCTGGCGGTGCTGCCGGGGGCCTGCCTGCTGCTGCTCGTGCGCGGGATCGACGTCGTCGGCGACGCCGTCCGCGCCCTCATCGACCCGTACAGCCGCCATGAGTGAGGGGAAGTCCGTGATGAGTGACTCGCCGATGCTCGAGGTGGAGGACCTGCGCGTCGGGTTCGTCCAGTACGAGCGCGGGCTGCGGCGCCGTACCGTCGAGGTGCTCACCGGGATGGACCTGCGCGTGGGCGCCGGGGAGCTGGTCGCCGTGGTCGGGGCCAGCGGCGCCGGCAAGAGCCTGCTCGCCCATGCCGTGCTCGGCCTGCTGCCGGCCAACGCGGTCGAGCAGGGCGTGGTGCGCATCCGCGGCGAGGCCGTCGACCCCGAGGCCCGCCGCCGGCTGGCCGGACGCGGGGTGGGTCTGCTGCCGCAGTCCCTGTCGCACCTCGACCCGACCGCGAGCGTGGGCGCGCAGGTACGGCGTGCGGCGCGCCTGGCCGGGTCCTCGGACCCGCGCCGCGACGCCCGGACGGCCCTGGCCGCGCGCGGGCTGGGCGCGGAGGTGGAGCGGCGCCGACCGCACGAGCTGTCGGGCGGGATGGCCCGACGGGTGCTCACCGCGATCGCGCTGCTGGGACGCCCCGCGCTGCTGGTGGCCGACGAGCCGACCCCCGGGCTGCCCCAGACGCAGGTGCGCGAGACCCTCGCCGAGCTGCGTGCGGTGGCCGACGACGGGGCGGGAGTCGTGCTGATCACCCACGACCTGCGCAACGGCCTCGCGGTGGCCGACCGGGTGGTGGTCTGCGTGGCCGGGCGCACCGTGGACGTGGTCGACCCGGAGCGCTTCGCCGGCGGCGGAGAGCAGCTGGAGCACCCGTGGACCCGGGCGATGTGGCGGGCCCTTCCCGGCAACGGGTTCCTGGTCGAGGGAGCGCTCAGTGCTGCACGGTGAGGGACTGCACGGTGAGGGGCTGTGGCTGCGGCACCGCCTGCGCGGCCCGTGGGTCCTGCGCGACGCGCAGGTCTCGGTCGGGGCCGGCGAGGTGGTCGGCATCCAGGGCCCCAGCGGCTGCGGGAAGACCACGCTGGCCCGCGTCCTGGCGGGTCTTGCGCGGCCCGGCCGCGGCGCGGTGAGCGTGGACGGGGAGCCGCTGCCGGCCCGCGGGCTGCAGCCGGTGCAGCTGGTGCAGCAGCACCCGGAGCGGGCGATGAACCCGCGCTGGCGGATCGGGCAGGTGCTCGCCGAGGCCGGGGGAGGGCCCGGGGTGGTCGAGGGGCTCGTGGAGGAGGACTGGCTCGAACGGCATCCGCACGAGCTCAGCGGTGGCGAGCTGCAGCGCGTCAACCTGGCCCGGGCGCTGCGCACGGATCCGCGCTACCTGGTCCTGGACGAGATCTCGAGCAGCCTGGACCCGCTGGCCCAGGCGGACCTGTGGCGGTGCGTCGCCGACACGGTGCGGACCCGGGGAGTCGGAGTGCTGGTGATCTCCCACGACGGCCCCCTGCTCGCGGAGGTGTGTGACCGGGTGCTGGCCTTCGACGCCGTCCAGGGCGGTGCCGCGCCGGCCGATGCCTACTTGGGCTCGTAGACCCGCAGCGTGACGCCGTCGCGCTCCTCGGTGCGGTCGGTGGCGACGTAGGTGACCGAGCCGCCGCCGACGTCCTCGTAGGACAGCGTGGCGTCGGGCCTCGCGACGTACGCCGGCTCACCGTCGCCGGGGCCGCCGTGGAGCAGTGCGTTGGGAGTCTCGGTGGTCATCGCCCCACCGTAGCCCGATGAGTTCGCCGCGTCGCTCGGGTCGTTAGCCGACAGGGAGGACCACGAGCGAAGGAGAGCGGCGATGACGAGCGTCACGGCCAGCATGTTCACCGCCCTGGACGGAGGCGTGGACCCGGGGATCGGCAACTGGCACTTCCCCTACTTCAACGACGAGATGGGCGAGGCGGTGGGCGGCACCCACGAAGCCGACGTGATGCTGTTCGGGCGGGTGACCTACGACAGCTTCGCCGGCGCCTGGCCGGTCCGCGAGCAGGCGGGGGAGGAGGACGCGCCGTTCGCCAAGCAGCTCGGCGACGTGCGCAAGATCGTCGCGTCGCGCAGCCCGCTGGAGTTCAGCTGGCGCAACTCCGAGCAGCTGCAGGGCGACCTGCTCGAGACGGTGGCGGCGCTGAAGAGCGACCCGGAGATCGGCCGGATCGTGCTGAGCGGCTCGGTGTCGGTGGTGCGCCAGCTGATCGACGCCGGCCTCCTCGACGAGCTGCACCTGTTCCTGCACCCCGCGACGGCCGGCTCCGGGCTGCGGCTCTTCGAGGACGGCGGCCCGGAGCGCCACCTGCGGCTGATCTCGGCCCAGCCCTTCCAGACCGGGGTGGTGCACCTGGCCTACGCCCCCTCCGCCCCCGCGCCGGCGGGCGGGGCCGCGGACACTCGCTGAGGTACGCCGCGTTCAGCCGCCGTTCAGCCGGTCTGCGCAAGAATGGCTGCTCCCGACCCCGGAGGCAGACATGCGCGTACTCGTCGTCGACGACGAGAAGCGGCTCGCCCGATCCCTCAAGGTGGGCCTGGAGGCCGAGGGCTTCTCGGTCGACGTCGCTCACGACGGCACCGACGGTCTGTGGCTGGCGCGGGAGAACACCTACGACGCGATCGTGCTCGACCTGATGCTGCCGGGGATCAACGGCTACAAGGTCTGCGAGACGCTGCGCGCGGAGAAGGACTGGACCCCGATCCTGATGCTCACCGCGAAGGACGGCGAGTGGGACCAGGTGGAGGGCCTCGACACCGGGGCCGACGACTACCTCACCAAGCCGTTCTCGTTCCCGGTGCTCGTCGCGCGGCTGCGCGCGGTGGCCCGCCGTGGCGCGCGCGAGCGGCCCACCCTGCTCGAGGTCGGCGACATCCGGATCGACCCGGCGGCCCGGCGGGTCTGGCGCGGCGACGTCGAGGTGGAGCTGACCGCACGGGAGTTCTCGATGCTCGCGTTCCTGGCCCGACACAAGGGCGACGTGGTCTCGAAGCGACAGATCCTCGAGGCCGTCTGGGACCTCGACTTCGAGGGCGACCCCAACATCGTCGAGGTCTACATCCGCCACCTGCGCAACAAGATCGACCGTCCGTTCGGCCGGGCGGCGATCCAGACGCTGCGCGGGGCGGGCTACCGGCTGGGCACCGACGGTGGCTGAGCGCCGCGGCAGCCGGGCCTCGGTGCGGCTGCGCACGACCGCGGCGGCCGTGCTGGTGGTGGCGATCGCCCTGGGCATCGCGGCCCTCACCCTGGTGGTGCTGGTTCGGGAGTCGCTGCGCGACGGGCTGGAGTCGAGCGCCGAGCAACGCGCCTCCGCGCTGGTCGAGGAGATCGAGCGGGCCGGGCTGCCGGACGCGCCGGTCGGCGACGACGGTGCGCCGAACGACCGCGAGGACCGCGACGACCGCCGGGACCGCGAGGACCGCGACGACCGCGATGAACAGGATGAGCCGGACGAGCTCGTCTGGCAGGTGATCGACGAGTCCGGGCGCGTGGTGCGCGGCTCCGAGCCCCTGGAGCAGCCGCTGCCGGTCGACGACGCCGACGGGGTCCGGCTGCCGGGGGCCGACCACCGCTACGTCGTGGTCGCCGACGACGCCTCGAACGGCGAGCGCGACTACGACGTGGCGGTCGCGGTGTCGCTGGAGGACGTCGAGGACTCCACCGACGCGCTGATCACGCCGCTGCTCGTCGGGCTGCCGCTGGTCCTGCTGCTGGTGGGCGGTACGACGTGGGTGGTGGCCACCCGGGCGCTGGCACCGGTCGAGCGGATCCGCCGCGAGGTGGAGCAGATCACCGGGGACCGCCTGGACCTGCGGGTGCCCGTGCCGCGTTCCAGCGACGAGATCCACCGGCTGGCGGCGACCATGAACCAGATGCTCGGGCGCCTCGAGGACTCCCATGACCGCCAGCAGCAGTTCGTCGCCGACGCCTCCCACGAGCTGCGCTCCCCGCTGGCGAGCATCCGCCAGACCGCCGAGGTCGCCCACGCCCACCCCGGAGCCCTCCCCGAGGGAGAGCTCGCCGAAGCCGTCCTCGAGGAGTCCGAGCGCATGCAGCACCTCATCGAGCAGCTGCTGGTGCTCACGCGTACCGGCTCGGGTGCGGCCGCTCGCGCTCCCCAGGACGTCGACCTCGACGACCTGGCCCTGACCGAGGCCCGGCGTGCGGTCCGGGCGGACCTGGCGGTCGACACCTCCGGCGTCGGCGCCGGCCGGGTCCGCGGTGACGACACCGGGCTGGCGCAGGTGGTGCGCAACCTCGTCGACAACGCCGTACGGCATGCGCGCTCCAGACTGGCGCTCTCGGTCACGGAGCAGGACGGCGAGGTGCTGCTGGTCGTCGACGACGACGGGCCCGGCATCGCCCCCGACCAGCGCGAGCGCGTCTTCGAGCGTTTTGTGCGTCTGGACGAGGCGCGCGCCCGCGACGCCGGGGGCAGCGGCCTCGGTCTCGCGATCGTGCGCGCGATCGTCACCGCGCACGGCGGGTCGGTCGGCGTCGGGACGTCCCCGCTGGGCGGGGCGCGCTTCGTCGTACGGCTGCCGGCCAGCGGTGGCACGGCAACCTGAAAGCGCGTTCAGGCGCGTTCAGGTGGGCTTCAGCGACCCCGTTGCACGCTTGGTACAGCAAGTCAGCAACCCCTGAGAACGCGAAGAGAGGCCCTTCATGGACACCGCCAAGCTCCGCCGCAAGCGGGTCGTCATCCCCACCATCGCCACCGTTGCCGTCCTCGGCGTCGGCGCCACGGTCTGGACCGCGACCGCCGACCAGAAGGTCGAGGGCAGCGAGCGCGACCGGGTCAGCGCCGCGGCTGTGGAGGCCGTGGGTGGTGGCACCGTGATCGACGTCGAGAAGAGCGACGACGCCGGTGAGGCCTACGAGGTCGAGGTCCGCCTCGACGACGGCACCACGACCGACGTCACCCTCGACGAGAACCTCGACGTCGTCAGCCAGGACGTCGACGACCGCGACGACCGCGACGACCGCGATGACCGCGATGACCGTGGAGACCGCGGAGACCGCGATGACCGTGGAGACCGCGGAGACCGCGACGACCGCGACGACCGAGGCCGGATCGACGAGCGCGATGACGACCGCGACCGCCGTGACGACGACCGGGTGCTCACCGACAGCGAGTTCGCCTCGGCCGAGAGGGCCGCGCTCAGCGCGGTCGGCGGCGGGAAGGTGATCCGGGTGGAGGCCAGCGACGACGGAGTTCAGGCCTACGAGGTCGAGGTCCTCGACAGCGACAACACCGAGTGGGACGTGGACCTGGACGCCAGCTTCAAGGTGCTCGACAAGACCCGCGACAACTGACCGGGAGGTCGGGGCGCGCCTCGCCTGTGGTGAGGGGGCGCGTCCCGGCCACGGTCTCGGGAGGAGAGACGTGAGCAAAGTCAAGGGGGCCGCCACGTCGACGGCGCACGAGCCGACCCGGCCGAGGAGGCCCGGGGGCAGCCCCGTGGTGATCCTGCTGATGGCGATCGTGCTCGTACCGGCGATCATGCTCGCCGACACCTTCGATGCCGGCCCCGCAGCCATCATCGGCGGCCTGGTCGCTCTGTTCTCCCTGATCGCCCTCATGGGCGGCCCCCTGCGCGCCGACCTGCGTACGGCCGCGCTGATGGTGCCGCTTCTGCTGCTCGGGGCCATCGTCCCGCGGCTGCTGACCGATGTCTGGCGCCCAGCCGCGATCGCGCTCGTCGTGGTGATCTGCTTCGTGGCCGCCCTGCTCCCCAGGCTGGGGCCGCGCTTCGAGCATGCCGGCCTGGGCCTCGCGATGACCACGCTGTACGCCTACGCCTACGCGACCCACGGGGCGACGGACCACCGGCAGGTGATCGCGGCCGCGGTGGCCGGCGTCGTCGTGGCGCTCCTGCTGCGGGTCGTCCTCGGCATCTCCGATCCCTCCAAGCCGACCCGCGACCAGGTCGCCGACGTCCTCGTCGCCGACGATGCGGCCGCGGCGACCGCGACCGCCATCGACACCTGGCTCAGCGACGGCCGACAGCGCTGGTTGGCCACCGCCCTCGAGGGGGCCTCGCGATACCGCCTGGCGCTGCGCGCCGGCGAGGTCACCGGGTCTGCTCGCCCGGAGGAGGCCGCAACCCTCCGCCACCGGGCGGCGGACCTCGCCGACCGGCTGCGCGACAAGCACGCCCCCGACGCCGACGCCGCCCCCGGCGTCACGGCCGGTGTCTCGACGGGCCCCACCACCGTCGAGTCGCTGGGCCAGGCCGCGGCGGCGCTCGACACCGTGGCGCAGGCGGTCCGCAAGCGGGATACGACTGCCGTGGTGCTCGACCGTGGCAGCCGGCACGAGCTCCGCGACGCGGTCCTGCACCCGTCCGCCCGGCTGCGCTCGATCCAGGTGCGGCATGCGCTCCGGACTGCCTTCGGGCTGCTGGTCATGCTGGTCCTCACGGCAAGCCTCGGCCCGGGAGACCCCCTGGTCGCCACGGTGCTCCTGACCACCTTCACGATCCTCCAGGCGAGCTGGCGCGACACCCTCGGCAAGGCGAGATCCAAGATCATCGGCCTGGTGTGCGGGGCGGCTGCCGTTGCCGTGATCCTGCTGGTCGTGCCAGAGCGGTACCTCACCGCGATCGCCGCCGTGTCGCTTGCCCTCGGACTCTGGTACATCACCACCCGGCCCGCGCTGGGCAGCGCCTTCATGGTGGTCGTCAGTGTGGGCATCAACGCCGCCAGCCGTCACCTCGACGCCGGGGACCTGCTCGTCCAGTACGTCGTCCTGACCGCCTGCGCCGTGGTGGTCGGGGTGGTCCTCGGCTTCATCGTCGTACCGGCGTTCCGGCCGGCGCCGTTGCGTGAGCGGGTCGTGTCGGCGACCGAGGCGACCGAGGCCGTGCTGCGCGCCGCCGCGCACGGGGCCACGTCATCGGTTCCCGAGTTCGTCGCGCTGCAACGCGACGCCGCGCAGAAGCAGGACGAGCTGGTTCCGGATCGCGACCACCTCGACGATCGACAGCTCGCCGAGCTCGATCGTCTCCGCTCCGGGTTGCGTGACCTCAGCACTCTCGTCAACACCGCCACCCTGGACCGCGCGTCGCTGACGGGGGCCGCCACGATGCTCCAGGCAGCCGACGGGGCAGCCGACGGGGCAGCCGACGGTCCGGCGCAGCTCCCGGCCACGAACGGCGCCACCTCCTCCACACTCTGGGGCCTCGTCGAGCAGACCGGCGCCGCCGAGCGCCGCCTGCTGCGCACGCTGCCGTCGACCGGCTGACGGGCGCGATCCGCCGGCGCCCGGAGGGCGGGGGCAACGCTGTCTCCTGGGCGTAGCGTGTGAGGGCATGGCCATCGCGCGACTTCCCAGCATCGTCATCGACTGTCCCGGTCGTTCCAGAAAGGTGGAGGACTACAGCCCTCCGCGCTGGCCGGAGCAGGAGGCGCCACAGCAGATGCACCTCGACGTCCTCGTCGACGACCTGGACGCCGGTGAGGCCGCCGTGCTGGAACTGGGCGCGACCAGGCACGAGCACCAGCCGGGGGAGTCGTTCCGGGTCTTCCTCGACCCGGCCGGCCACCCGTTCTGCCTCTGCGTCGGGTAGCCGCACCGATCAGGGTCCTGCGCCGCGGCTAGGCGGGCACCCGGGTGTACGCCGCGTCGGGGACCAGCCGCTCGAGGGCCTGGGCGACCTCGGCGGGTGCCTCGAGATGGGGTGAGTGACCGACCCCCGCCAGCAGGCGGACCCGCCAACCTGGCTGGAGCGAGCGCAGCTGGCGCAGCCCCGAGGGCTTGACGACCCGATCCAGGAGCCCGTGCACCACGCAGACCGGGGCCTGCACCTGGGTGAGCGCGTCCCGGTAGCGGCTGCCCTCGGTGACCAGGATCCCGACCGACCGAGCCGCGTGGATGAACGACTCGAGCGGCTCCTCGCCGTTGTCGTAGGCCTCCTGCAGCTCGCTGGCCAGCGTCTCGGCGAGGGCTCCGGCGACCTCCGGGAGCTCCTCGATCGAGGCACAGGTGAGCCGCAGCCGGCTCCACACGTGCTCCTCCAGCGTCTGGCGCGCCCTCCGCCGCTGCAGCGCGATCAGGCCGAGCCGGGGCCACAGGCACAGCGCCACGTGCGGCAGCACCGCCGGGCTGACGAAGCCCACCCCCTGGCGCGGCAGCGGCGGGGCGAGCAGCAGCAGGCCCTCGACGGACTCGGGTGCCGCTGCCGCGGTGAGCAGCGAGACCGCGGCGCCCATCGAGTGGCCGACCAGCGTGACCGGGCCCAGGTCGAGCTGCGCGATCACCTCCTCCAGCACGGCCGCGGCGTGGAGGACCGAGACCGGTCGCCCGGTGGTGGGGGAGCGGCCGTGCCCGGGCAGGTCGACCGCCAGGACCCGGTACGCCGGCAGCGCGTCGGCGAGGGCCCGCCAGCCGGCCGCCGAACCGGCGAGACCGTGCACGCAGAGCACGACCGGCGCCTCGGCCGGCCCGCCGAAGTCGGCGATGTGCACCGGCCCGTCGACGTCGACGAAGAGTGACTCCTGGACAGCACCCACGGCGACCCCCCGGTCTCAGGCAGCAGGCCGTGGGCTCCGCCGGTTGTTGGACTGTGCAGGTACCCCGCTGAGTCCGCCGCAAACCGCCGGATCCGGGGACCGTGGTTCTACGCTGGACATCCGTCCCGGCCCCACCTGTGGAGGTTGCTCGAATGCGTGCACGTGCAGGGGTCTGGGGCGCCGCGGTCGCCGTCGTCGTCCTGCTCGCGGGCTGCACCGCCGACGAGCCGGAGCCGAGCTCACGAGAGGCCGAGACGTCCCCGTCGGCGGTGGACCCGACAGCGGAGCCCGGCGCGAGCACCGGCGCGCCCGCTCCCACGCCCGAGGTCCGGCCCGTCTCGGTGCCGGGGTTGGCCGAGCAGCGGCACCAGGGAGATCGGCTGCGACTGGGCCGGGTGCGTGAGCGCACCGGCGACTACACGTCGTACGACGTGAGCTATCGCAGCCGCTCGACCACGCCGCAGGGCGAGGAGTCCTACACGATCTCGGGGGTGCTGAACGTGCCCACCGGGCCCGGCGAGTTCCCGGCGGTGGTGTTGGCGCACGGCTACATCGACCCGGCCGTCTACGAGCGCGGCCAGGGGATGACCCGCGAGCGTGGCTACCTGGCCTCGCGCGGTTACATCGCCCTGCACGTGGACTACCGCGGGCACGCCGAGTCCGACGACGACCGGCGTTCGCTGGCACGGCTGCGGCTGGGCTACAGCGCCGACGTGATCAACGCGGTCAAGGCGCTGCGCGACTCACCCGAGGTGCCGGTCGACGATGAGCGGGTCGCGCTGTTCGGACGCTCGATGGGCGGCGGGGTGGTGCTGAAGTCGCTGGTCGCCGAGCCGGGGCTGGTGCAGGCCGCCGCGCTGTGGGCCTCGGTCTCCTCGCTCGAGGGGGAGAACTACGAGCAGTTCATCGCCCCGGACCCCGGCGACTCCGCGCGCCGCGCGCAGCTGACCAGCCGCTACGGAACCCCGGCGCAGAACCCACGCGCCTGGCGGGAGAACTCCTCGCGGCCCTACTTCGACCGGATCACCGAGCCGGTGCTGATGGTGCACGGGCGCTACGACGACACCTGCCCGCCGCGCTGGGCCACCGCGACCCAGCGGGCCCTCTCGGCCGCGGGGGTGCGCTCGCAGCTGGAGTGGTACGACGACGGACACGCCTTCGGCCCGGCGTTCCTCGCGGCGATGGATCGGACGGTGCGGTTCCTCGAGAGCCGGATGGGCGCGTCGTGAGGCCCGGGGCGGCTCTCGCCGGGCTCGCCGGGTTCGCGGCCGCGGGGCTGCTGGCGGGCTGCTCGAGCGCCGGGCCCTCCCCGGAGGGGGCACGGGCGGCGCCTTCGTCGTCGGCGCCTACACCGCCTGCCCCAGCCCCGGAGCCGGTGCCGGAGCCGACACCCGAGCCGCGGCGCTCTCTGCTCAGCATCCCGGCGATCGGGCTCGGCTGGACGCCGGTGGTCCGCTATGTCGGCAGCCCGGACGACGGACCGGGCACCCGGATCCAGAACGGCGGGCCGATGGCGTCCCCCCGCGGCCGGCGCGGCGGCGTCGGGCCCGGCGAGGTCGGCAACTTCATCGTCACCGGACACCGCACCTCGCACACGGCGCCGTTCCGCGACCTGCCCGCCGTGGGCGTGGGGGACCGGGTGCGGGTCCGCTCCGGAGAGCACCTCTTCGTCTACCGGATCACCCAGACCCGGTCCACGTCGTTCCGCTCGCCGCGCTCGCTCGCCGCGCAGGCGGCGCCCGTGCCGGGCCGACCCGGCGCCGAGGCGACCCGGGCGATGATCACGCTGTCCACGTGCGCGACCGCCGAGGACCACGCGGTCGGCAACTACTGGTCGGACCGCTTCGACAATCCCGAACACCGCATCGACAAGGTCGGCGTGCTGGTCTCGAGGCGCGACGTCCGCTGAGGCGTGCGGTCAGTCCAGGCAGAACTCGTTGCCCTCGGGATCGGTCATCACCAGATGGCCGGCGCCCATCGGCGGTGCCGGCTCCTCGCGGCGCACCCGGGTCGCGCCCAGCGACACCAGCCGGGAGCACTCGCCCTCCAGCGCGGCCATCCGCTCCTCGCCCTCGAGCCCGGGAGCGGCGCGCACGTCGAGGTGGACGCGGTTCTTGGCGACCTTGTCCTCGGGCACCTGCTGGAAGAACAGCCGGGGGCCGTGCCCGGAGGGATCCTCGATGGCCGAGCGCGTGTTGCGCTGGTCCTCGGGCACGCCGAGCCTGGCCAGGAGCTCCTCCCAGGCGGCCAGCGGGTCGGCGCCCTCGGGGAGGTCGACCCCGGGCGGCCCGGGGTGGACGTAGCCCAGCGTGTCGCGCCAGAAGGTGGAGAGCGCGCGCGGGTCGTGGGCGTCGAAGGTGATCTGGACTTGGCGGCTGGTGGTCATGGTTGGACTGTGGCACCCGTGGCGGACAGCGGCGGTCCGCAATCGATGGCTTCCCTCATGCTTGTGAGGTTGCCGGACCATGGGCGATGAGCCCCGCCGCGCACGAACGCGCCGGCGCCCCGAAGGGTGCCGGCGCGCCAGGTGTGTGGATCAGCGCACGGTGTCGTCGAACGGCTCGCGGCTGCCGGACTTGGCCAGTCCACGGCTGACCATGTAGCCGATGGTCAGCAGCGTGACGTAGAACCAGGCCTCCTGGGCGCCGAAGTCCGAAGCGTCGACGACGGCCGAGGCGATGAGCACGCCCAGCACGGCCAGGACGTAGGCGATCAGCTCGGTCGTCTTGTACGACGACTTGGTCTCGGTGCTGATCCGACGGCTCCGCTGGGGACGGTACGCGTCCGTCGTCGGGCCGCTGGTGTGCTCGTGGAGCTGTTGGTCGGTCATATTCTCGCGTCCTTACTGGGGTTCGTGCCCGCGGCGCGGACGCCTCGAGGAATGAAGCGGTGAGAGCACGAGGCAACGGAAAGGCGCACCGATCGGCGCGCTGGCCCTTGGTGCCCTGTGACCTGGGGGGCATGCCGCCAGCACGGTGTGTCGAGGATCATGTGCTGGGGGCCATCACCTTCCGGGCTGCGCCTCGTTGTCCTGCCTCAGCCTCGTGCCAGGTTCGCCGCGACGAGGAGCATCGTCGCGGCGATGAGCAGCTCGAGCACCTGCCACGCGCGCGGTCGGGCGAGCAGCGGCGCGAGGCCGCGGGCGCCGAAGCCCAGCCCGGTGAACCAGGCGAGGCTGGCCAGCACCGCCCCGAGCGCGAACCACCAGCGCCCGTCGATCGCGCCGCCGGAGGCGCCGCTGTGGGTGGCGGCGATCGACCCGACGAGCAGCACGGTGTCCAGGTAGACGTGCGGGTTGAGCCAGGTGAGGGCGACCGCGCGGCCGACGACGGTCCGGCGGGGCTCGGCGCGGGCCGCGCTGGTGCCGCCGGCGTCCAGCGAGCCGGGGCCCAGGGCGCGACGGATCGAGCCCGCGGCGTACCAGAGCAGGAAGGCGACGCCGAGCCAGCGGAAGACGTCGATGATCCAGCCCGCCCGGTCGACGATCGCGCCGGTGCCGCTGACGCCGGCCACGATCAGGACGGCGTCCGAGAGCGCGCAGACCGCCACCACCGCGGCGATGTGGTGGCGCAGGATGCCCTGGCGCAGGACGTAGGCGTTCTGGGCGCCGATGGCGATGATGAGGGAGCCGCCGGTGAGGAAGCCGGCGATCAGGGAGGGGACCACGCCGTCGACGCTACGGCGACGTCGTACTGAAGGCCAGCGAATCATTTTGCACGTGATGAAGCGATGCTTAACTAGGCTCATGCGCTTCGACCCGCTCCAGCTCGAGACCCTGTTGGTGATCGCGGAGGAAGGCTCGTTCGAGGGCGCCGCGCGCCGGCTGCACCTGACGCCGAGCGCGGTCAGCCAGCGAATCCGGGCGCTGGAGCGGTCGGCGGGACGAGTGGTCGTGCGACGGACCTCGCCGGCGGACGTGACCGGCGCCGGTGCCCCGCTGGTGCGGTTGGCCCGCCAGATGCGCCTGCTCGCGGCCGAGGCGGCCGGGGCGCTGGGCGACGACGAGGTGGTCGAGCTGGCGGTGGCGGTCAACGCGGACTCATTGGCGACCTGGTTCCGCCCGGTGCTCGCCGCGGTGGCCGCCCGGGAAGGAACAGCGCTGAGGCTGCACGTCGAGGACGAGTCGTTCTCGCTGGACCTGCTGCGCCGGGGCGAGGCGCTGGCAGCGGTGACCCTCGAGCCGGATCCGGTGCAGGGCTGCCGGGTCGAGCGGCTGGGCGGGCTGCGCTACTGGGCCGGCGCGACGCGCGAGCTGCTGGAGCGTCACCGCCGGGGGCGAGGCGTGGACTGGTCGTCGATCCCGATGGTGGTGTTCAACGAGAAGGACCAGTTGCAGGACGAGGTGCTCGCGGCGCACCGGGCGACCCGGCCCCGGGTCGTGCATCGGGTGCCGAGCAGCGCCGACTTCCTGGAGGCGGTGCGCTGCGGCCTGGGCTGGGGCATGGTGCCGGACCCGCAGTTCGGGCCCGCCGTCGAGGCAGGTGAGCTGGTCCGGCTGCCCGGTGCGAAACCGGTGACCGTGGTCCTGCACTGGCAGCGCTGGCGCCTGGAGAGCCCGGCGCTGGAGGCGCTGAGCGCTGCGGTGCGCGAGGCGGCCGTCAGGACACTAGCGTGAGCCGCCGCTCGGCCACGCCGATCCGGACGCTCTGTCCCCAGCCGAGGGTCAGCCGATCGGCCTCGATCCCGTCGCCGAACGCGACCAGCCCGTCGGTCTCGACCTCGACGGTGAGCCCGCGGGGGTCGGCTGCGTCCAGCTCGCCCTCGGTGTAGGCGGTGCCGGTGCTCGGCGAGGGCCAGGCCTCCCGGACGAACCACAGCAGCCGCGGTGAGCCGGGCCCCGGCAGCGCGAGGGTGCTGTGCCGCTCCAGCCAGGCCGACCGGCACCAGCCGGTCGACCCGGTGCCGCTCGCCACGATCAGCCCGGAGGACGCCTGGCGCTCGGCCGGGGCGCCGGGAGCAGTGAGCCGGTAGCGCGCCGTCTGGTGGCTGGGGTGGCCCAGGTAGATCTCGTTGAGCGCGAGCAGGCGCTGCCCGTCGTCGGTGCGGGCCTCGACCATCGTGCGCTCCTCGGTCCAGCCCTCGCCGTGCAGCAGGGGAGCGACGGCCCCGGGCGCCGTCGCCACCAGCACGCCGGGGTTGCGGTCCGGCTCGGGGTTGATCCCGATCACCGGCTGCCCGTCGAGGTACTTGGCCACGTTGGCGACCAGGCCGTCCTGGCCGACGACGACCACGATGTCGTCGGGGGCGAAGAGGAACCGGTCGAGGTCGGCGCGCTCGACGCTGCCGCGCCGCCAGTCCACCGGGATCGCCTTGGTCACCGTCTCGATCGCGGCCCGGTCGGCGCGCTGACGGTGCTCGAGCTCGTCGAGGTCGCGTCCGCGACTCTTGAGGAAGAACGCGACCTGGCCGCGCGTCCCGTGCCGGGCGGTGAGCTCGTCGAGCTCGGTGCGCCGGTGGACCAGGACGACGCGGGGCGCCAGGGCGGCCATCACGCCTCCTTCGGGCCGGCGCCCAGGCGGGCCAGGACGGGGGCCAGCAGGTCGGGGGTGAGCACCAGCGACTCGATGTGCGGCAGGTTGGCCGCCAGGTCCTTGACCGCCAGCGCCAGCAGCACCCCTTCCGGCAGGTCGCGGTACGCCGCGAGCCGGGCGGCCTCCGCCTCGCCCTCGGCCACGCCGTTGACGCGGGTCGCCGCGGCGTTGGCCGCGGCCAGGCGCTCGGCGCGCTCGGCCTCGGCGTCGGTGGCGATCGCACCGGCGGCAGCCGCCTCCTGCGCCTTGCGGCGGGCGTTGGTGCCGCGCTGGGCGACGAGCTGCTCCTCGCGGCGGGCCAGCTCGATCTGCGTCTGCAGCTCGTTCTCGCCGATCGCGCGCTCCCTCTCGACCGCGACCGCGCGGCGTTCGAAGGTGGCCTTGTCCGCGTCCTGCTGAACCTGCTCGCGGGTCGGCGTCTGCAGTGCTCGCTCGACCTCGGGCTCGGGCCGGATCGCGACCACGCGCACCCCGATCACCGCGATCCCGGTCTCGGCGAGCCGGCCGTCCTGGTGCAGCCCGCCGGTGATCGCCTGGAGCACCGGGGTGACGCCACCACTGAGCACGGTGGTCAGGTCGACGCCGGCGATGAGGTCGAGGGCGTACTGCTGGGCGGTCTGCGCCAGCAGCCCCGCCACCTGGTCCAGGGGCGTGCTGCGCCACTGACCGGTCTCGGGGTCGATCGAGAAGTCGATCCGGCCGGCGACGACGGTCGGGTCGACGACCCGGAAGGTCACGGTGGCCTGGACGGTGACGTCCTGGAAGTCCGCGGTCCGGGCGTGGAACAGCAGGGGCAGCTCGCGGTCGTCGACCGGAACCTCCGAGAGAACCGCGCTGAGCGGGCGGAACCAGAACGCGGAGCCGACTCCGGCGTGCACGGTGCGGCCGTTGCGCACGTGCTGGACGTAGGTGGTCGGCGTGCCACGCAGGTGGCGAAGGAACGGGTAGCGGGCGATGTCGGCCATGGGGGTCACCTTCGGTCGTGGGTTGTTATCGTCAAGGTGACGATATGCAGCACGGCTCGTTCTCGTCAAGTTGACGCGAAGGAGGTAGGATCGGCCCATGGCCTACGACCCGTCCGACTACCCGGCCCTCGCGGTCACCGTCGACCTGGTGGTGCTGACCATCCGCCAGGACCGCCTCTGCGCGCTCGTCGTACGGCGCGGGGAGGAGCCGTTCCGGGGGCGCTGGGCGCTGCCGGGCGGTTTCGTGAAGCCCGACGAGGACCTCGACACCGCGGCCGCGCGCGAGCTCAGCGAGGAGACCGGCCTGGCGCCCGACGTGGTCCACGTCGAGCAGCTGCGCAGCTACGGCGCACCGGGGCGCGACCCGCGGATGCGGGTGGTCAGCGTCGCCCATCTGGCGCTCGCGCCGGACCTGCCCACGCCCCGCGCAGGCTCCGATGCGGCCGCCGCCCGCTGGCGACCCGTCGAGGAGCTCTCCGACGACCTGGCCTTCGACCACGCCGAGATCCTGCGCGACGGGATCGAGCGGGCCCGCGCCAAGCTCGAGTACTCCGCGCTCGCCACCGCCTTCTGCCCGGCCGAGTTCACCGTGGCCGAGCTGCGCCGGGTCTACGAGATCGTCTGGGGAGCCGAGCTCGACCCTCGCAACTTCCACCGCAAGGCGACCAAGGCGCCCGGGTTCCTGGAGCCCACGGGGGAGAGCACCACCCGGGACGGGGGACGCCCGGCGCTGCTGTATCGCCGGGGTCCCGCCCAGCAGCTCCAGCCGCCGCTGACGCGCCAGGGCAGCCGGTCATGAGTTCGAGCCACCGCACGGGCAGGCGCCGGCCTCACAGCCACCCGCGTCGCTTGAACACCTGGTAGAGGCCGAGCCCCATCAGCAGCATCAGGCCCAGGGCCATCGGATAGCCGTACTGCCACCCCAGCTCCGGCATCGTGGCGAAGTTCATCCCGTAGACGGTGCCGACCAGGGTCGGCGCGAACAGGATGGCAGCCCACGAGGAGATCTTCTTGACCTCCTCGTTCTGCTGCAGGCTCGTCTGCGTGAGCCGCTGGGTCTCCTCGTTCTGGCGCTGGGCCACGAGCGTGGAGTTGACCGTGAGGATGTTCTGCAGCAGGGCCCGGAACCCGTCCGCGCGCTCCACGATGCGGATCGTGTGGTCCTGTACGTCGCGCAGATAGCGCTGCAGCTCGTCATCGACGTGGTACTTCTCGAAGCCGGCGCTCAGGCCGGAGAGGATCGTGAGCAGGGGCTTGGTGGCCCGCTGGAACTCGATGACCTCGCGGAACAGCTCGTAGATGCGCCGCGAGACCTCCGGGTGCCCCTCGAAGACCTGATCCTCGATCTCGTCGATGTCGTTCTCGAGGCCCTCCACGACCGGCACATACTCGTCCACCACCTCGTCGAGGATGGCGTAGAGCACTGCCTCCGGGCCGAGCCGGAGCAGCTGGGGCGAGGCCTCCATCCGGCGACGGACACGTCCCAGGTTGGGCGCCTCGGCGTGCCGGACGGTGACGACGAAGTCGGCGCCGGTGAAGACGTGCAGCTCGCCGAACTCGACCCGCTCGTCGGCCTCGATGTAGCGGGCCGGGCGCAGCACCGTGAACAGCACGTCGCCGTAGCGCTCGAGCTTGGGCCGCTGGTGTGCGGTGATGGTGTCCTCGACCGCGAGGTCGTGGATCTCGAACTCGGCCGCGACCGATCGCATCTCGTCGGCGTCCGGGCGGTAGAGGCCGATCCAACCCACGCCCTTCTGGGTGCGCAGCAGCTCGTAGGTCTCCTCCAGCGAGGGCGGCTCCAGACGGCGGCAGCCGTCCACGTAGACCGCGTTGTCCACTACCGCCATCGATCGATCACCTCGCCGGATCACCTGCACGTCGTCAGCCTGCACGTCGTCAGCGCAGCCGCGTGGAGCCTACGCGCGGCGTCCGCCTCACCGGGGCAGCGTGCCGCGAGCACCTACTCGATCTTGCGCCAGGCTGAGACCCGGGCGTGGCGACACCCGCCCGCGCGTCGGTGTCGGCGTCGCGTGTCAGGCTGCTCCCATGACCCGGGTCTGTCTCTCGCGCCTGTCGGGGGAGCAGGTGCTGGTGGTCGACGGCGACCAGCAGCACCGGGTCGCCGTGGCCGACCTGGCGGCGTACGTGCGCGAGCGCGAGGCCGACGCGCCGCGCTGGGTGTGGGACGACACCGCCCGGTGGTACCCGCCGCTGTTGGCCGCCGGGGTGCGGGTCCAGCGCTGCCACGACCTGCGGCTGGCCCACCACCTGCTGCGCCAGGCCCCGGCGGTGGACGCGCGGCTGCTGGACGGGGAGCAGTCCGAGCGCTGGGACCGGCTCGGCCCGAGCGCGCCGTCCGACCCGGCGCTGTTCTCGATCGACGACACCGCCGAGCACCTGCGCGCCGACCTCGAGGACGCCCGCCAGCGGGCGGCCGTGGCGGCGTCGCGCGAGCCCGGCCGGCTCGCTCTGCTGCTCGCCGCGGAGTCGGCGGGCGCCCTGGTCGCCGCCGAGATGTCGTACGCCGGCGTGCCCTGGCGCGTCGACGTGCACGAGCGCCTGCTCGCCGACCTGCTCGGGCCGCGCCCACCGCGCGGTGCCCGGCCGGCCGGGTTGGAGGCGCTGGCCGAGCAGGTACGACGCGCGCTCGAGGCGCCGGGGCTCAACCCGGACTCGCGGCCCGAGCTGCTGGCGGCGCTGCGCCGGGCCGGCCTGGAGGTCACCGACACCCGCGCCTCCTCGCTGCGTGCGCTCGAGCACCCGGCCATCGCGCCGCTGCTGCGCTACAAGCAGCTGGCGCACCTGTTCTGGACCAACGGCTGGGCCTGGATCGACCAGTGGGTCAGCGGCGGCCGGTTCCGGCCGTCGTACCAGCCGGCCGGCTCCGCCACCGGCCGGTGGTCCTCCAACGGGGGAGGGGCGCTGTCGTTCCCGGTGCAGGTCCGCCCGGCCGCGGTGGCCGACGACGGCTGGACGTTCGTGGTCGCCGACGTCGCCCAGCTCGAGCCGCGGGTGCTCGCGGGGATGAGCGGCGACCGCGCGCTCGCGGGCGCCGCCCGCGGCGCCGACCTCTACCAGGCGATGGTCGACGACGGCGCGGTCGCCAGCCGCAAGCACGCCAAGCTCGGGCTGCTCGGCGCGATGTACGGCGCCACCAGCGGCGAGAGCGGCCGGATGGTCGCCGGGCTCACCCGGCGCTGCCCCGACGCCTTCGGCCTGGTCGAGGAGGCGGCCCGGGCCGGGGAGCGCGGCCAGGAGGTGCGCACGCTGCTGGGCCGCGGGTCGCCGCGCCTGGGCGACGCGTGGGACCAGGGCTCCGGCCGCGACCCGGACCGCGAGGCTCGGATCCGGCGCGCGCACGGCCGGTTCACCCGCAACTTCGTCGTGCAGGGCACCGGTGCGGAGTGGGCGCTGTGCTGGATCGCCGACCTGCGCAACCGGCTGTGGCGCCTCGGCGGGGCCGGCCCGCTGGTGACCCGCCCGCACCTGGTCCTCTTCCTTCACGACGAGGTCGTCGTGCACACCCCGCAGGCGCTGGCCGAGCAGGTCGCGGCGCAGGCGCGCGAGGCGGCTGCGACCGCGGCGGAGCTGCTGTTCCGCGACCTGCCCATCGACTTCCCGCTCAACATCTCGACCGTGCGCTCCTACGCCGAGGCGGGCAAGCCGGGGGTCACGGTCGACGCCTGACTGCCGCGCAGGCCGATTGTGGGGTTGACTCGATGCTCCGAGGCCGGCGCCTGGCCGGCCGCTCAGCGTCCGAGAGCCAGCGAAGAGGAGCACGCCATGCGCCAAGTCGTCATGCACGGACCCGGCGACGTGCGGGTCGAGCAGCGCGAGGACCCCCGGATCGTCGAGCCGACCGACGCGATCATCCGGCTGGCCGCGAGCTGCATCTGCGGCAGCGACCTGTGGCCCTATCGCGGCGCCGAGCCCGTGGACCACCAGCCGATGGGCCACGAGTACGTCGGCGTGGTCGAGGAGGTCGGCTCCCTGGTGGACGAGGTGAAGGTCGGCGACTTCGTCGTCGGCTCCTTCTGGGCCAGCGACAACACCTGCGAGATCTGCCGCGCCGGCTACCAGGCCTACTGCGTGAACCGGGTGCTGATGGGCACGATCGGCACCCAGTCCGAGCTGGCCCGGATCCCGCTTGCGGACGGGACCCTGGTGGCCACCCCGGGGCGGCCCGACCCGGACCTCATCCCCTCGCTGATGGCGGCCTCCGACGTGCTCGGCACCGGCTGGTTCGCCGCCACGGCCGCCGAGGCCGGCCCCGGCAAGACGGTGGCGGTGGTCGGCGACGGCGCGGTCGGACTGCTCGCCGTGCTGGCCGCCAGCCGGCTCGGGGCCGAGCGGGTCATCGCGTTCAGCCGGCATCCGCAGCGTCAGGCGCTGGCGCGCGAGTTCGGGGCCACCGACATCGTCGAGGAGCGCGGCGACGACGGCGCCGCGATGATCAAGGAGCTCACCGGCGGGCTGGGCGCGCACTCGGTCGTCGAGGCGGTCGGCACCCAGGAGTCGATGATGCAGGCCATCGCCTCCACGCGTCCCGGCGGGCACGTCGGCTTCGTCGGCGTGTCCCACGGCGTGGCGCTGCCCGGCGACACGCTCTTCATGGCCGGCGTGCACCTGCACGGTGGGCCGGCGCCGGTGCGCCGGTTCCTGCCCGAGCTGGTCGAGCTGATCTGGGACCGCGAGATCGACCCCGGCCGGGTCTTCGACCTCACGCTTCCCCTCGACCGGGCGGCCGAGGGCTACCGGGCGATGGATCAGCGCACCGCCACCAAGGTGCTGCTCACCGTCTGACGCAGGCCCGCCACGGTGTGTACGTTCGTGCCCATGAGCGCATCGACGCAACCCGACGCCCGCACCATGCGCGAGCGGATGCTCGCCGGCGACCTGTACCTCGCCGACGACCCGGAGATCGCCGAGGAGAGCGCCACGGCACTCGACCTGATCGCGGCGTACAACGCGACCACCGCCCGCCAGGCGCCGCTGCGCCGCGCGCTGCTCACCGAGCTGCTGGGCTCGGTGGGAGAGGACGTCGAGGTGCGCCCGCCGTTCTACGTCGACTACGGATCGCGGATCAGCATCGGGGCCCGCACGTTCGCGAACTTCGGGCTGGTGGCCCTCGACGTCGCCCCCATCACCATCGGCGAGGACGTCCAGATCGGCCCCAACGTCCAGCTGCTGACGCCGACCCATCCGGTCGAGGCCGGGCCTCGCCGGGACAAGTGGGAGGCCGCGAAGCCGATCGTGATCGGCGACAACGTCTGGCTGGGTGGGGGCGCGATCGTGCTGCCCGGCGTGAGCATCGGGGAGAACACCGTGGTCGGCGCCGGGGCGGTCGTGACCCGGGACCTGCCGGCCAACGTGGTGGCCGTGGGCAACCCGGCACGGGTGGTGCGCACCCTGGAGGAGGCTGCGGCGACCGAGGCGTGAGCGGGGCGGCCGCGCGGGCGGTGTGAGAGGCTGGGAATCGAGCCCCGAAGCGGCTCACCGGACGAGGGAGCCGTACCCGGAACGCGACAAGACGGCCTCGAGGAGTTCGTCATGGCCTGGCTCGTCCTGGTTCTCTCGGGTGTCCTGGAAGCGGTCTGGGCGGTCGCCCTGGGCAGGTCCGAAGGCTTCTCGCGGCTGGTGCCCTCGGTGGTGTTCGCCGTCGCCCTGACGCTGAGCATGGGCGGGTTGGCGTTCGCGATGCGCACGCTGCCGGTGGGCACGTCGTACGCCGTCTGGGTGGGCGTGGGCGCGAGCCTCACCGTGGCCTACGGCATGGCGGTCGGCGAGGAAGCGGTCAGCGGCGTGAAGATCCTCCTCATGCTCGGGCTGGTCGGCTGCGTGATCGGGCTCAAGGCCGTTCACTGAGAGCCGGTGTGAGCCGGTGAGGCAGTCGTGGTCGCGAACGCGTCCACGACGACTTCGCCGATTCCCCCATCCGATCTCGGCCCGGTGTCGAACTCTCCTCGACAAGGGAAACGCAGGCAGCCGCGCACCGGCCCGCCCGCGTCGGGTACATCACCGGAGGGAAAGCACCATGAACCAGCGTCACAGCGTCAAGCTCGGCCTCGTCGGCATCGTCACCGCCGCCCTGGCCGGAACCACGATGGCCACCGCCCCCGCGCAGGCCGCGGACGAGCCGGCACGCAAGGCCGGCAACCGCAGCCTGGCCACGGTGCTCGCGGCCGACAGTGGGTTCGACCGCAACTGGCAGGACTTCGACATCGTCGAGAAGGCGGTGCTCACCGTCCTCGAGGCCAAGCCCGACAGCGCGGTCAAGGTGCTCACCCAGGGCCGGACCCGGGTGACGGCGTTCATCCCGAGCGACCGTGCCTTCCGGCGCCTGGCCCACGACCTGACCGGAGAGGCGCCGAACACCGAGCGGGCCACCTTCCGGGCGATCGCCCAGGCCGCGGACGTCGACACCCTCGAGGCCGTGCTGCTCTACCACGTGGTGCCGGGCAAGACCCTGGACTCGCGCCGGGTCGTGGCCCTGGACGACAAGTCGGTGACCACCGCGCTCGGCTCGAAGGTCGAGGTGAGGGTCTACGGATCGCAGGTGTTCCTGGCCGACCGGGACCGCGACGACCGCAACCCGCGGGTCTTCGCCCTCGACATCAACAAGGGCAACAAGCAGATCGCCCACGGCATCAACCGCGTGCTGCGTCCGATCAACCTCTGAGCTCGTCTGCACCAGACGACGGCCGGCCCGGATCACCGGGCCGGCCGTCGCCGCAGGTCTCGAGTCCCAGGCGCCCGGGGCGCCTCGTGTCCAGGGACGACTCGAGCACCGCCGCCGTTCGCGCACCCCGAAGACAGGTCCGCCTGAGAGCGGGTCGCTCCCGCGTGGACCGCGCACCGGCCGAGCGCGCGACCCTTGCCGGGGATGGAAACTGGTGCGACGCTTCTTGAGCGGGAGGTGCAGAGCGGTGTGGGAGCAGGTCCCACACCACTGCTTTCGGGAGGTGCACGTCCGTGAACTCGATCCTGAAGATCTGGCCGGCCAGGGCGCTTCGCGTGGCCGTCGTGTTGACCCTGACCAGCGTGCTTCTCGCCGTGGGCCTGCCGGCGCAGGCCGAGCCCATCCTCGGTGGGGGGACCGAGGCCCGCTCCGCCTTCACCGAGCTGCAGGTCCTCCCCATCACCGGGGCGCTGGGCCAGAGCGGCGTCAGCGCCTTCGATGCCCCGGCCGGCTTCAACCCGCTCAACGGATACCCCGAGACGGTGCCCGCCGGATCGACGCCCAACGAGATCTCCTACATGGGGCTCATCGAGGCGCAGGACGACGCGGGGGGCATCGCCCAGACCTACTGCATCGACCTGTTCACCTCCACTCAGAGCGGCGTCAACTACGAGCGCGGCGACTGGACCGAGGCCAACGTGCCCAACCTCGGCTACGTCAGCTACATCCTGGAGAACTACCACCCGACCCAGCCGCTGCCCGCGGGGGTCCCCGACAACGTCAAGTCCGCGGCGGTGCAGGCCGCGATCTGGTTCTTCAGCGACAACCTGGTGCTCGACCCCGCCGAGGAGTCGCAGCTGTTCGGGCTCACCTCGGCGATCGTGGCCGACGCCCTTGCGAACGGGCCGGCGACGGAGCCGACGCCGCCGGCGCTGAGCATCACGCCGGAGTCCGCGTCGGCGCCCGCGACCGGTGAGCTGGTGGGCCCGTTCACGGTCACCGCCGATGGGCCCTCGACGTTGCGCCTCGAAGGGGTGGAGGTCTTCAGCGACGCCGCGGGCACCCAGCAGCTGGTGGCGGGGGACACGGTCCCGGCCGGCGCCCGGCTCTGGGTCCGCACGGTCAGCTCGGCGACTCCACAGGGCTTCGCCCTGGAACGCGAGCTGTCGGTCCCGGAGAGCACCGTCTACCTCTACGACGGCAGCGATCCCGATCGGGAGAGCGCCCAGAAGCTGATCCTCGCGCGGACGACCACGCTCGAGGTCGTCGCTGGGGTGCGGATCACGCCGTACGCCGCCGGAGGCATCGACGTCATCAAGACGATCAGCGGTGCGGGCGCCGGGCTGCAGGACCCGGTGGTCATCCGCGTCGTGTGCACCCCGGCCGACGGGGGCACGCCGGTCGAGCGCCGGGTCCGGATCCCGGCCGGCACGGGGGCAGGTTCCCAGACCGTCGCGGTCACCGGGTTGCCTGCCGGGGCCACCTGCACGATCACCGAGCCGCAGAACGGTGACAACCCTCGGGTCAACCTCACCGCGACCTCCATCGCGCCGGGGAGTGTGACGATCGCCGAGAACGCGGTCACCCCGGTGACGGTCACCAACGCCTACGAGGCGCAGCCGAGCGCCCAGAGCCGCACCTCCGCCAAGCGGGTCCGGCCCGGGCAGCCGTTCTACGACCGGGTCCGCCTCACCGGGCTCGCGCGGGGGACGACGGTGCCGGCCACGGCCCGCCTCTACGGTCCCTACGCGTCCCGCGCGGCGGCGACCTGCCGGGCGGCGAGCCTGGCGCGCACGGTGACCTGGCGTGCGGGTGCGGGGTGGAGCCGGACGCGGGCGGTGCGGGTGCGCGCGCCGGGTGTCTACACCTGGCAGGTGAGCACGCAGCGGACCACGGCGAACGGTGCCGCGACGACGCGGTGCGGGCTCGCCGCGGAGACCACGACGGTGGCCAAGGCGCCCTACGCGGCTCCGGTGATCAACGGCGGGTTCTCCGGCACTCTGCCGCGCTCGGGCTCCGGGTCCGCGCGGGTGGCGCCCACGACCGTCCGGGGCCCGGGGATGGGGCTTGACGCGACGGTCGTGCCCACCACGATCAGGCGTGGACAGATGCGCCTGCCTACGAACGTGGCGGTCACCAGCTGGCTGCGCCGTTCGGCCGGGTTCGGGGACCGGATCGGCGCCGCGGTGGTGGCCGGTCACGTCTCGGACCGCGGCGACCGGCCGGGTGCGATGTGGGGCCTGAGCCGCGCCAAGAAGGGGCAGGTCGTGACCGTGGCCCAGGGTGGCACGACCTACCGGTACAAGGTGAGCAGCACCGTGCGGTTCGACCGGACGCGGCGTCTGCCGCAGCGGTTCTTCGCCACGACCGGCGCGCATCGGCTGGTGCTGGTCAGCTGCACAGGCCGGGTGGTGTACGGCAACGGGCGCTTCCACTACACCAAGTACCAGGTGGTCGTCGCCAAGCGGGTCGGCCGGTAGAGCCGGAGCACCTGGCGGCGCGACATCCGGTGGTCGCCCACCGGATGATCGGCCGCCGGGTCCCCGGGCCGGCCGTGAACCTTGCCGGGGCCGGAGACTGGTGCGACGCTTCTTGAGCGGGAGGTTGCAGAGCGGCTCGGGACCGGGTCTTGCTCCGACTGCTTTCGGGAGGTGCACGTCCGTGAACTCGATCCTGACGAACTGGCCGGCGAAGGCGCTCCGCGTTGCCGTCGTGCTGACCCTGACCAGCGTGCTCCTGGTGGTGGGACGCTCGGCGCAGGCCGACCCGATCATCGGGGGGAGCGAGCCCCCGCCGGCGCGCTCGGCCTTCACCGAACTGCAGATTCTGCCCATCACCGGGGCGCAGGGCGTGATCGGCACCAGGAGCTACTTTGCCCCGGCCAGCTTCGACCCGCTCGGCGGGTACCCGGAGACGCTGCCGCCCGGATCGACGCCCAGGACGCAGGGCTCCTACCTCGGGCTCATCCCCACGCGCGACGCCCAGGGGGTCACGGCCCTGACCTACTGCATCGACGCGTTCACCTCCACCCAGGCCGGCGTCACCTACGAGCGTGGCGAGTGGACCGAGGCCAACGTGCCCAACCTCGGCTACATGGCCTACCTCCTGGCGAACTACTACCCGTCCCAGCCGCTGCCCGCGGGCGTCCCCGACAACGTCAAGTCTGCCGCGGTGCAGGCCGCGATCTGGTACTTCAGTGACAACCTGGTGCTCGACCCCACCCAGGAGCCGCAGTTGTACGCGCTCACCTCGGCCATCGTCAACGACGCCCTCGCGAACGGTCCGGTGGCCGAGCCCGCAGCGCCGGCGCTGACCGTCACGCCGGCGTCCGCGTCGGCTCCGTTGACCGGTGAGCTGGTCGGTCCGTTCACGGTCACCGCTGACGGTCCCTCGACGCTGAGCCTCGAAGGGGTGGAGGTCTTCAGCGACGCCGCGGGCACCCAGCCGCTGGCGTCGGGAGCCACGGTTCCCGCCGGTGCGCGGCTCTGGGTCCGTGCGGTCACCAGCACCGAAACGCCACAGGGTTTCGCCCTGGAGCGCGAGCTGACCGTCCAGGAGGGCACCGTCTACGTCTATGACGGCAGCATTCCTGGTCGGGCGACCGCCCAGAGTCTGATCCTCGCACGGTCGGAGAGCATCGAGGTCGTCGCCGGGGTGCGGATCACGCCGTACGCCGCCGGCGGGATCGACGTGATCAAGACGATCAGTGGTGCGGGTGCCGGGCTGCAGGACCCGGTGGTGATCCGCGTCGTGTGTACCCCGGCCGACGGGGGTACGCCGGTCGAGCGCCGGGTGAGGATCCCGGCCGGCACGGGTGCGGGCTCCCGGACCATCCCGGTGACCGGGTTGCCTGCCGGGGCCACCTGCACGATCACCGAGCCGCAGAACGGCGACAACTCTCGGGTCAACCTCACCGCGACCTCGATATCGCCGGGGAGTGTGGAGATCGTCGAGAACGCGGTCACGCCGGTCACGGTCACCAACGCCTACGAGACCCAGTCGACCGTGAACGTGCAGAGCCGGACCTCGGCCAAGCGGGTCAGGCCCGGGCAGGCGTTCTACGACCGGGTCCGCCTGACCGGGCTCGCGCGGGGGACGACGGTGCCGGCCACGGCCCGCCTCTACGGCCCCTACCCCTCCCGGGCCGCGGCGACCTGCCGGCCGGGGGACCTGGCGCGCACGGTGACCTGGCGTGCGGGTGCGGGGTGGAGCCGGACGCGGGCGGTGCGGGTGCGCGCGCCGGGTGTCTACACCTGGCAGGTGAGCACGCAGCGGACCACGGCGAACGGTGCCGCGACGACGCGGTGCGGGCTCGCCGCGGAGACGACGACGGTGGCCAAGGCGCCCTACGCGGCTCCGGTGATCAACGGCGGGTTCTCCGGCACTCTGCCGCGCTCGGGCTCCGGGTCCGCGCGGGTGGCGCCCACGACCGTCCGGGGCCCGGGGATGGGGCTTGACGCGACGGTCGTGCCCACCACGATCAGGCGTGGACAGATGCGCCTGCCTACGAACGTGGCTGTCACCAGCTGGCTGCGCCGTTCGGCCGGGTTCGGGGACCGGATCGGCGCCGCGGTGGTGGCCGGTCACGTCTCGGACCGCAGCGACCGGCCGGGTGCGATGTGGGGCCTGAGCCGCGCCAAGAAGGGGCAGGTCGTGACCGTGGCCAAGGGCGGCAAGACCTACCGGTACAAGGTGAGCAGCACCGCGCGGTTCGACCGGACGCGGCGTCTGCCGCAGCGGTTCTTCGCCACGACCGGCGCGCACCGGCTGGTGCTGATCAGCTGCACCGGGCGGGTGGTCTACGGCAACGGGCGCTTCCACTACACCAAGTACCAGGTGGTCATCGCCAAGCGAGTCGGCGGGCAGAGCTGATAAGTCGCCCTGGCTCCTCTGGCTGGTGCTCGTCGTAGCTCTTGGGGTGGCTGGTGCTCACGCAGTCTGGAGCGGAGTACAGCAGCGACCCCGGTAAAAGCCGACAGTGACGACGACGGCTTGGACGACGGATATGAGGATGCCAACGCCCACAGCAAGGGCCGCGCGGATAGCGGGCTGGGCGGCGTGGTCGGGCGGAGCGCAGTCTTGACCTAGGGCTAGCAGCCAAACATGGCGCGGGCCGCGTCCAGGCCCTCGACTGACACGCTCACTCGCTCAATGCCTGCCCACCGCTCGGCCGTCAGTCGTAGTCGGTCGGAGACGAGCACCTCTCCGTCGCGCGGGTCGCGGGAAACGCCATCGTGCTGGTAGCCAAGTCGACGTGAGACGCCCTGCGACGCGTGGTTGTCCTGAAACACCTCAGTAACGGCGTCGGTTGCCCCGAGATGGTCAAACGCCAGGCTCAGCAGCGCCGTCCGGGCCTCGGTGCCATAGCCCTGACCCTGGTGTTCTAGGCCGAGCCACGAGGAAGTCCCGACCTCACGCGTGACGGCGAAGTCGCGAGCCCGCAAGGTGACCGAGCCAATCGGCCCCCCGCCTTTGGTCGGAAATACGCCGAGGCTCAGGTACCAGTTGGCGCTGTCCCACTCGGCCAGGCATCCCCAGTAGTTCCGAAGCACGTACTCCGCCCGGTCTTGGGGTGTGCCCTCAGTCCAAGGCGTGAGGAACGGACGTTCGCCGTCACGGTGCACTCCGCGCGCGGCCAACTCAGCAAGCGCGGACAGTTCGTCACTGTCGGGGATGCGGAGGGTCAGGCGTGGGGTTCCGAGGCGGAGTTTCAGCGTCGGCCAGAGGTCAGAAAGCACCCTGAACCCTGGCACGCACTCGCTCCCGCTCACCACCCGGTTTCCAGGTCGAAAGGTGGCAGGCGTCGTTGCCCGGCTCTCGGCAGGGATTCCTTTGCATGGCTCGCCGGCAACCTTGCCTCCAGCGGCTCCAGGTCCGTCCCGGTCATCGGATGGCCCTTGACCATCCACCTCCCGGCCTGATCATGGTCTCCGCAGGGCGGGGATGTAGGTCGCGATCACCAGCAGGACCCAGGTCGTGAGGATGTAGGGCCAGGTGTAGTGCGGGTCGCCGTAGAGGTCAGTCATCGCCAGGGTCGTCACCGCGGTGATCGCGGCTCCCACCGCGGCGTAGACCCAGGCGGCTGCCGTGCCGACGAGGAACACGGCGGCCAGCGCGATCGCGGTCAGCACACCGGAATAGCCGGAGAGCCCCTCGTTGATGGTCTCGGAGGTCTCGCCGAGCGCCCAGGCGCTCACCGTCCCGATCGCGCTGCCCATCGCCGCTGCCAGACCGACCTTCCACGACGCGATGAACAACCCGATCAGGATCAGCGCGCCCGACCAGACGCTGTTGACCAGCACCACCTCGGAGACGTTGGTCAGCAGCGAGCGCAACATCGACTCGCCCGTGCCGTCGCTGACATGGTGCGGGGTCGAGCGCACGTGCAGGCTCGTGGTGCAGGCGTAGATGATCCCCGCGACCGTGCAGAACGGCGCGGTCGTCGAGGGGAGCGCGAAGCGGGCGAGCGCCGGGGTGGCGAACAGCCATCCGAAGAACCAGGTCACCGGGGCGCAGGCCACGCCGCCGAGGACGGTCACCACGTAGGCCCAGCCCTGGTCGCCCAGCGCGGTGAACGCCGCGGCGCCGATGAGTGCGCCGTTGAAGCCCTGGAAGCCGATGGAGAAGTGATCGCGGTCGACCCGCAGCAGCCAACCGGCGAGCGTCGAGGCGACCGCCCCGATCACCACCAGCACGAACATCTGCCAGTCGGCCACCAGGAACGCGGCGAGGATGAGGAGCCCCGTCCAGACGTTGTTCTGGAAGAAGATCTGCGAGACGCCGCGCGGTACCAGGGACACCGCCTCGACCCAGCTCGTGGTGGGCTGCTGCGATTGCGAGGTGCTCATGGTCAGGCCTCAGTTCTTCCGGATGACCGGCGCGTGGCTGCCGGTGAGGAGGAGGCGCACCGCGGCCCAGGCCTCGGTGAGGGCGCGCTTGATGCCGTGGAGGTCGTCGCCCAGCAGTCGCACCCAGACGCCGGCGTCCCCGGGAAGCGCACTGACACCGAAGACGATCCCGGCGGTGGCGGCGGGCTCCAGCGTGCGGTGCAGCAGGTCGGCGACCTCGTTGACCGGGGCTCGTGCGGTCAGCACATAGAGCATCGACAGCACGTCGTGGTCGTCGAGCACGGCGAGGCCACCGGTGACGCCGTCCCTCGGGGTCAGCCGCACTCGGTCCAGTGCCACCATCGTGGCGTCGGGGCGGCGCACCTCCAGGTCGGTGGCGAGCACGGAGTACTGGTGGCGCTCGTCGCGCGCGAGCCGTCCCGACACCAGCGTCTCGCCGAGGACGAGGGTGCCTGTGGGATCCAGCGTCACCTGGGTGCGCTGGTAGAGGCGGGCATCGGCGAACGCGATCACCGGGTCGGGCAGGTACTCCACGAACGCGTCCGCGCCGACGGTGATGTTCGTCTGGGCAACGGCGTAGTCGTGCTCCATCTTCAGCACCTTGGTGTACGCCGCCGTGGTCACGTGCGCGGACGTCCCCGGGCCGAAGACCAGGTCGGTGCGCAGCCGGTCGCCCTGGACGATCCCCGGACCGGTGGACATCAGGTAGGTGTAGGCCATGTCCGGGCGCGCGGGGTCGTAGTAGAGCGGGTGCATGATCTGCAGCGGGGACTTCTGGTAGTGCCCGACGAGCTCGGTGGCGCGCTCGGTGCGCGCGAACTCGAGCTCTAGCAGTCCGACCTTGCCCGGGCTGCCCGAGGGCAGGGTGTCGGGTACGCCGTCGAAGCGCGCCACCTCCGGCGGCACTCGGGCCGGCAGGTAGTGGGCCGGGTCGAGGCGGGGCCCGCCGTACCGGGGCGTCACCGGCGTGACCGGCGTCACCGGCGTCACCGCGGTCACCGGCACCGCGGCGGCAGCGGTCACGGAGGTCATCGCGTCAGCGCCGTGGGCCGCGCGTTCCACATGGCCAGGACCTGATCCTGCAGGGCGTCGACGCCCTCGCCTGTCAGCGAGTTGGTGAGGATCACCGGCCGGCCGTCGCGCACCCGGATGGCGTCGGACTCCATCACGTCCAGGTCGGTGCGGACGTACTGGGCGATGTCGATCTTGTTGATCACCAGGATGTCGGAGTCGGTGATCCCGGGCCCGCGCTTGCGGGGCATCTTCTCGCCCTCGGAGGTGTCCAGGACGAAGACGAACACGTCGGCCAACGCGGGGGAGAAGGTGAGCGTGAGGTTGTCCCCGCCCGACTCGTAGAGCAGCGTGTCCACCTCGGGGTGGCGCTCGAGCATCTCCGCGCCCGCGGCCAGGTTCATCGTGGGGTCGTCGCGTACGGCGGTGTGCGGGCAGGCGCCGGTCTCCACGCCGACCACCCGATCGGGGTCGAGGATGCCTGCGAGCTCACGGCGTACGTGCTGGGCGTCCTCCTGGGTGTAGATGTCGTTGGTGATCACGGCGGGACGCCGGCCGACGGCCAGGAGCCGAGGCACCAGCGCCTCGGTGAGGGCCGTCTTGCCCGAGCCCACCGGTCCGCCGATTCCGATCCGCAGCACGTTCTCGCTCATGGGTCCACCTAGTCGTTGTCGTCGATCGGTTGTCGTGGGAGGCGCTTCAGCTCGCGAAGAGGCGGGCGTCCGCGCGTTCGTGCTGGGCGGACATCGCGTCGGCCATCGGCACGCACCCGCCCATGTCATCCAGGTCGCGGTGCACCGCGTCGGCGGTCGCTTCCTCGATCACCGGTCCGACGGCGTGGAGCACTACCTGGACCTTGCGGTGATCGAGCAGCCGCAGCCGCAGCGCCGCCCCGAGGAAGCTGACCGCGAACGCGGACATGTCGGAGGCGACTGCCTGGTGCAGGCCGACCCCGGTGGCGGCGTAGGCCACCGCGGTGGCCACCGGCTGGCACCCCGGCGTCTGCTTGGCCCGCACCGTGCGCTGCCAGCGTTCGAGGTCGGGGCCGCCGAAGGTCTCGACGGCGAGGTCGGTGAGCTGGTGTCCGCTGCGCACCGAGGCGCGGCGCATCTCGGCGTTGAGCTTGGCGGCGAACAACATCTGGTCCACCAGTTGCACCCGAGCCCAGTCCGCCGCGGTGACCGCCTCGTGGGCCCGGGCGAGCGCGGTGGCGTCGCCCGGGCCTACGGAGTGCAGCAAGATACCGCTCAGCAGAGCCTCGACCTGCTCGCCGGTGACCGCGCCCGCCTGGCTGTAGCCCTCCAGCCCGTGCGACATCGTGTAGAAGCCGCTGGGGAAGGCGGAGTCCGACAGCTGCAGGCTGACCAACAGGTCGCGGACGTGGTTCGCCGTCATTGAGGTGTCCTCAGGCCAGGAAGAAGAGCTGGTTCAGCGGCAGCGACTGAGCCGGCTCGATGTGGGCGGGCTGGCCGTCGAAGGTGACCTTGTAGGTCTCCGGGTCGACCTCGATCTGCGGCAGCGCGTTGTTGCGGATCATGTGCGCCTTGCCGATGTTGCGGCACCCCTTCACCGGCAGGACCTGACTCTCCAGCCCCAGCTGCTCGGGCACGCCGGCAGCGATCGCGGCCTGGGACATGAACGTGATCCGGGTGGTCCGCTGCGACTTGCCGTAGGCCCCGAACATCGGCCGGTACAGGACCGGCTGCGGGGTCGGCAGGGACGCGTTGGGGTCGCCCATCTGCGCCCAGCTGACGATGCCGCCCTTGATCACCATCTTCGGCTTCGCGGCGAAGTCGGAGATCGGCCACAGCACGAGGTCGGCCACCTTGCCGGTCTCCAGGGAGCCGATGTGCTGGCCGATCCCTTGGGCGATCGCGGGGTTGATGGTCACCTTGGCCAGGTAGCGCAGCACCCGGAAGTTGTCGTTGCCTTCCGCGTCCTCGGCCAGCTTGCCGCGCTTGTCCTTGCTGTGGTGGGCGGTCTGGAAGGCACGCGTGACCGACTCCCCGATGCGGCCCATCGCCTGGGAGTCCGAGGAGAACATCGAGATGACGCCCTCGTCCTGCAGCACGGTCTCCGCCGAGATCGTCTCCGCGCGGACGCGGGAGTCCGCGAACGCGACGTCCTCGGGGATGTCGTGCGAGAGGTGGTGGCAGACCATCACCATGTCGAGCAGCTCGTCGACCGAGTTGACGGTGTAGGGCAGCGTCGGGTTGGTCGAGGACGGCAGCACATTGGCGTGACCGGCGAGCTTGAGGATGTCGGGTGCGTGACCGCCGCCGGCGCCCTCGGTGTGGTAGGTGTGGATGGTCCGCCCGGCGATCGCCTCGGCGGTGTTCTCCACGAACCCGGACTCGTTGAGGCTGTCGGTGTGCACCGAGATCTGCACGTCGTACTCGTCGGCCACCGACAGGGCGGTGCTCAGCGCCGCGGGAGTGGTGCCGTAGTCCTCGTGCACCTTCAGGCTCGACGCCCCGGCGAGCAGCTGCTCGATGAGCGGCCCCGGCTGGGAGCAGTTGCCCTTGCCGTGGAAGCCCATGTTGACGTGGACGTCCTCGGCGGCCCCGATCATCTTGTGCAGGTTCCAGGGGCCAGGGGTGGTGGTCACGCCGTTGGTCCCGTCGGTCGGGCCGGTGCCGCCGCCGAAGAGCGTGGTGATGCCGTTGGAGAGTGCCGCCTCGGCCTGCTGCGGGGAGATGTAGTGCACGTGCGGGTCCATCGCGCCGGCGGTGACGATCAGGTGCTCGCCGGCGAGGAGCTCGGTGCCGGCGCCGACGATGAGGGCCGGGTCGACCCCGCTCTGCAGATGCGGGTTTCCGGACTTGCCGATCCCCGCGATCTTGCCGTCCTTGATGCCGATGTCGCCCTTCAGGACTCCCAAGATCGGGTCGAGGATCACCGCGTTGGTGATCACCAGGTCCAGGGCGCCCTCGGCGCTCGTGGTCTGCGGGTCGGCACCCATGCCGTCACGCGCGGTCTTGCCGCCGCCGTAGACGATCTCGTCGCCGTAGTGACCCTCGTTGAAGTCCTTCTCGATCTCGATCACCAGGTTGGTGTCGGCGAGCTGGACGCGGTCGCCGACGGTGGGTCCGAACAGGTCGGTGTACTGCTTGCGCGCGATGATGGCCATCAGTTCTTGCCCTTCTTGGTCGAACCCTTGGCGGAGGTCGAGCTCTTCGGCTCGCCGTCCTGGAATCCGCGCTCGCGCATCAGCTTCAGCGCCGCGGTCTTGGTCGCCGGGAGGTCGAGGCCGCCGTTGACCAGGCTGTTGAAGCCCCAGACCCGCCGGGATCCGGCGTAGGCGGTGAGGGCGACCTCCCGGGTGTCGCCGGGCTCGATCCGCACGCCGGTTCCGGCGGGGACGTCCAGGTGCATCCCGTAGGCCTGCTCGCGATCGAAGAGCAGCGCGCTGTTGACCTCGAAGAAGTGGAAGTGGGACCCGATCTGCACGGCCCGATCGCCGGTGTTGCTCACGGTGATCGTGACGCTCGGGCGACCGGCGTTGATCTCGATGTCGTCGTCTCGGTGGTTGTACTTGGGGCTGCCCAGCATGGGGGATCCCTCCGTCTTCGGGCGCGCTGAAGACCGCGCTCCCGCGGGCGTTCAGTGGGGCGAGGCCAGGGCCTCGTCGGGGGACGGACCGCTCGTCGGCGGCGTCTCGTGATGTGCGTGATGATCAGCGTGGTGATGGTGGTGCTGGGCTCCGTCGCCACCCTCGAAGGCGTGCGAGTGGGCGTAGCCGTGGCCATGGTCGGCCAGGAGACCGGCGGCGATGCCGTCGCGGCCGTGGCTCAGCTCGTGCTCGGCGTCGGCGACGCGTCGGCGCACCACGTCGAGCATGGCCTGCTCGGAGAGCAGTGGGCCGAAGAAGTACGTGTCGGCGGGCAGGTCTCGCGGGGCGGTCCGGGCGAACCCGGCCGGCACCACGACCACCTCGGGGGCACCCAGCTGCCGAACGCGTCGTACGGCGTGCGCCAGGTCGGCGTGGTCGGCCAGGCAGGCCACCCCGACCTCGACGCCGGCCCCGTGGGTGCGTACCAGGTGCGCCACCCGGTGCAGGTCGGCGTCGTCGAACGGGTCGGCCGCTGGCGCAGCGATCAACACCGCCGCGCCGGGGTGCTGCTGGGCCGTCCGGTTGGCGGCGCGGCGCAGCCACGAGACCAGGTGGTCGGGGGTGCCGAAGTCGGCGCACAGGGCCAGCCGACCGGCTCCGGCGCCGGTCGCGAGCCAGCTGAGCGTCTTGGCGGTGTCGGCGACCATGCGCGGGTCCCGGCCCCAGGTCATCGGCAGCACAACCGCCTTCGCCTCGGTGGCCAGGATCGTGATCAGGGCATCCTGCAGGGCGCGCCCGGACGGGGTGACGACGGCCTCGGGCAGCAGCTCCAGCAGCGGCGCGAGATCAGCGGCCTGGCCGCTCTCGTGTCCGCCGACGAGAACGGTGGTGACCGGGTCCTGCCCGCCCGAGAGGCGCATGGGTCACGCGGCCACGGGGTCGTGGCACGAGACGAGCTTGCTGCCGTCGACGAAGGTCGCCTCGACCTGGAGCAGGGAGAGTCGCTCCCGCACGCCGTCCATGCAGTCGGCCTCGGAGACCACGTGCTTGCCGAGCTCCATGCACTCGGCGACCGATTTGCCGTCGCGCGCGGCTTCCAGGATCGCCTCGCAGATCAGTGCCTGCGCCTCGCTGAGGTTGAGCTTGGTGCCACGATCTCGGCGGCGGCGGGCGAGGTCGGCGACCTGATAGATGTACAGCTTGTCGAGCTCTCGAGGAGTCAGGTTCATGGTTTTCGACGACCTTCCGCGTAGAGGCTGGCCGGCACTCCCAGTAGTGGGTGTGTCCTAGATCACGGTACCCGCAATCGTGACTTCGACAAGTCTGGCCAGATCCCGATCGTTTGTGTGCTAATGGCTTGTATGTCACTGCCGCGCACCGGACTGCTCCGCTATACGGGCGGTTAGCCCGTCTCGATGGAGAATCTCTGGTTGGCTCTCGGGATCGTCGTCCTCGCGGCGACGCTGCTCGACGTCTTCCTGACGGCCCTCAACTTCGACGAGGCGGGGTTCATCGCGGGCCCGCTGAGCCGGATCCAGTGGCGTGTGCTGCGCCGGTTCACCCGGCGCATGCCACGGCGCTGGCGCCCGGTCGCGTTGCGCCAGGTGACCGGGCTGCAGATCGTCGTGATCATCACTGCCTGGCTGTTCGGCGTGATCCTCGGCTTCGGGATGATCTACCGGGGACTGATGTCGCGCGCGGCGTTCTCGGTGTCAGGCACGGACGCAGGTCTCACGCTCTTCGACGCGCTCTACTTCAGCGCGGCCCAGATGGCGACCGTCGGCGGCTCCTCGCTCACCGCCGAGACCGACCTGCTGCGGTTCCTCAGCGTCGCGGAGACGTTCAGCGGCGTCATCCTCGTCTCGCTCATCCTCACCTTCCTCCTCGGCGTCTACTCGGTCATCGACGACCTCAACGCCCTGTGCCGCCACTTCTTCACCGCCGAGCGCGGGGCGGGTTCGGTGCCGGCGAGCCTGGTGCCGTTCTTCCGTGCCGGCGAGCCGAGCGGCCTCGACGGCCATCTCGACGGCATCGCCGACTCCTTCTCGTCCTACGTGGACGGGATCCGGCTGCACCACGCCGCCTACTACTTCCAGAGCGGGCGGGACCAGTTCGCGTTGCCCTATGCCGTGCGGATGCTCGGGGGGACCATCGGCGCGTTGCGCTGGGGCCTGCCCACCGGGCACCCGGCCTCGACGGAGCCGGGCCTGGTCCCGCTGACTTTCCAGTTCCTCGAGTTCGGGGAGTACCTCGAGCGGACCGTGCCGTGGAAGAACCTCGCGGTGCCCGAGGTGGTGGCCCTCGAGGAGTTCACTCGGATCGCCCGCGCCACCGGGCGTCACACCGAGGACGTGTGGGTCGCCCGGTTCCTGCAGCTCGACGCCGCCATGGCCCGGCTGGCCGGGATCGAGCCGCTCGCCGACCCCGACGACGCCTACCGGCGCTACAGCGGGTGGCTCCCGTTCGCCTTCCGCGCCGAGCAGATCACGCTCGCGGTCAGCGACGACCTCGACTACCAGCCGGTCATCGTCTCCACCCGGCCGGTGTCGCTGCTGCGCCCGGACGACGCACTGATACGCCGCACCGTCGAGGACGGCCTGGCGCCGGCCCAGCTCGTGGTGCGCGAAGACCGCACCCGGATGTGGCGACTGCCTGCATTCCTGCGCCGGCACCTGGCGCAGACCGACCCCGGCTATGCGCGGCTGCGGATGGCCGGGCGGGCAATCATCGCGGCCGTCGCAGCGGTCGCGCTGCTGTTCGTCGTCTTCGAGGTGGTGGAGCGGACCGCGGTCGAGCCGGCGGTGTTCGGGGGCTTCGTCGCGATGCTGAGCTCGAGCTCCGCCGTCGGACGGACGCCGCGGGAGCGTCGGATCACCAGCATCGTGGTGGTGGTGCCGATCGTGGCGGTCGTGCTCCTGGGCGCGCTCGCGACTGAGGCCGTGTGGCTCACCGACGCCCTCCTGGTGCTGGTCGCCGCCCTCGCCGTCTGGGCCAGGCGCTACGGCCCGCGGGGGATGGCCCTGGGGCAGGCGGCGTTCATGGTCTACTACTTCGCGCTGATCCTGCGCCTGGAGCTCTCCGACGTCCTCGACTACGTCCTCGCCGCCGCGGTGGGGGTGGGTCTGGGATTCCTGGTCAACCACGTCCTCGTCCCGGAACGCCCGAAGGCGGTCCTGCGCAGCGGCCTCCAGGGGTTCTCCGGGCGCCTGGTGTCGTCGATGGACGTGCTGCTCGACGCCGTGTCATGGGCTCGTTGGGACCACGACATCCGCAAGCACGTCGAGTTCGAGGTGCAGGAGGTCCGCCACCACGCGGCTTTCGTCGGGGGACAGCTGAGCGCCGACGAGAAGGTGATCGGCGTTCCCGCCGAGCGGGCCGCCGCGCTGCGGTTGCGACTCTTCGACACCGAGCTCGCCTTGATGAGCCTCGTCTCGGCAGCCCGGGAGCTCGCCGGCGTCAGCGTCTCCCTGGAGGCGCGAGCCCGGTTGGCCGGTCGCATCGAGCTGTTGCAGGCCGACCTGGCCGAGCTCGCCGCACCACCCGCATCCGGTGCCGGGCACTCCGACGCGGCCCCGGCAGAGCCGGCGCGGTGGACCCACGAGGACCCGCCGCCAGCCTGGCCACGCGCCGCCCGGATTCTCCACCAGTCCATCGACGAGATGCACGAGGTGGCACGGACGCTGCGGGCTGCCGCAATCGCCGCTCTTGACCCCGCGATCTCCTACGACGTCCCGCTGAGCGCTGAAGAGCAAGAGGACGAGCACGAGGCGGTGGCGGACACCACGGGGATGCCGGTGTTGAGCGAGGCATCGGCCGGTACGGCGTCGTCGGGCCGCCAGCTTGCCGCGCCGGAGACCCATCGAGCCGTCCAGGCGGGGGTGACCACCGCGGTGTCGCTGGGCGTCGGTTGGCTGGTCTCCTCGAGCCACCAGTACTGGGCGACGCTGTCGGCGTACCAGGTGCTCGGCGACACCGACGGCGAAACCTTCTTGAGGGGCGCTAGGCGCGTGGTGGGCACGGTCTTCGGGGCGATCGTCGGCTTCGGGATCGCTCTGTCCGGCGCGGGGATCACCGCAGTCCTCCTGCCGCTGCTGGCCGTGGCCGTCTTCGCTTCGACCTACTACCGGCAGGTCGCCCCGGCGATGTCGACCTTCTGGACCACGATGATCTTCGCGTTGCTCTACGACTACCTCGGCGGTCTCACCACGCTGGCGCTGGAGCAGAGGGTGCTCGAGACCATCCTCGGAGCGCTCGTCGCCCTCGGTGTCGCTGCCTGGGTACTGCCGGCGCACACCAGGACCGTGCTGGACAAGGACGTCGCCGTCCTGGTTCGCGACGTGGACGCGATCGTCGCCGCAAGCATGACTCGACTCTCCGGGGGGTCCAGCAGCGCGCTGCCGGCCTTGCGGCAACGGCTGCTCACGACCAGCCAGCACGTGCGCACGATCACCGCCACGGCCGAGCCGATGCGGCGAGCACCCGGCGCGCTCGGTCCTGGCGGGATCGAGGGGCGGCTGACCGCTTTGTGGTCGCTGACCAACCACACGCGGCGCCTGGTCCGCGCGGCCGAGCGTGCGGTGGCGGCCGGAGTCGGGCCCGACGCCCAGGACTGGGACGGCCTCAGCCGGGCCACGAGCCAGAACGTCGCGGCCTTGGTCTCGGGCCTGGAGGGAGAGCTGCCGGGTGGTGTGGTGCCCGAGGTGGCCCAGTTCGAGGTCGATCGGTCCACTCCGGCGGCTCGAGCCGTCGATGACGTGGTGCGCGAGTTGGCGCGGGTCAACCAGACCCTGCTGGCACTGTTGGAAGCGGCCTCACCCGGCGCCGTGAGCGTCGCCGATCTCAGACAAGCGGAAGGGACGGGCGTGTGATGTCAGATGCGGCGAGCTCCTCGGGGAGCCAGGCACGACGAAAGCGGTCCCCACGACCGGCGTACCTGCAGGCCCCCTCGATCGGGCTGGTGCTGCTGGGAGGCGGCATCGGGGCGGGATGCCGCGAGGTCCTCTCGCGCGAGATACCCAACTTCGACGGAGTTCCGGTGGTGGTCCCCGTGGTGAACCTGATCGGCGCCTTTCTGCTCGGGCTGCTCTACGAGGGCCTCACCCGCAGGGATCCTGGGCGCACGCGGACCGCCCAGCTCAAGGCTCTGCTCGGGACCGGCTTCTGCGGCGGGCTGACCACCTACAGCTCGCTGGCGACCGATAGCGCGGTGCTTCTCGACGATGGCCGGATCGGTGTCGCGCTGGCCTACGCCCTGGGGACGGTGGTGATCGGCGCCGGCGCCACGATCCTCGGCATCGCGGCCGGGGCGCGGCTGCGGCCACGACCGACCGGCACGGAAGGGGTGGGCGCATGAGCCTCGGTCTGTATCTGCTGCTGATCCTCGCCGGCGGCATCGGCGCCTCGTTGCGCTACGTGCTGGACGGCCTGATCAAGGAGCGCACGACGAAATCGGCCTTCCCCTGGTCGACGGCGCTGATCAACCTGACCGGCTCGCTCGCGCTCGGCTTCCTCACCGGGCTGGTGGTCGACCGAATCGCCGACACCGATGTCAGCGCAGTCGTCGGCACCGGTCTTCTCGGGGGGTACACGACCTTCAGCACCGCCAGCTACGAGACCGTCCAGCTCGTGCGGAAGAAGCGCCTCGGGCTGGCGCTCGCCTACGGGATCGGGGTCCTGGTGGCCGGTGTGGGGCTGGCGCTCCTGGGCTACTACTACGGATCACGGTTGTAGACGAGCCTCAGGGCTGATCCGGCGAGCCGCTCCAGTCGGGGAACTGAGGCGGCTCGCCCAGCGCCCTCGCCTTGTCGTTGGTGATGTCGACGACTTCCTGGGCGATGTCGCGGAGCTTGATGTTGCTGGTCTGCGACGCGCGG
The DNA here is from genome assembly GCF_059766615.1 of Nocardioides sp. Z43_10. Lineage (NCBI taxonomy): Bacteria > Bacillati > Actinomycetota > Actinomycetes > Propionibacteriales > Nocardioidaceae > Nocardioides > Nocardioides sp. Z43_10. The sequence continues at coordinate 115,353 of NZ_JCBAJY010000008.1, forward strand.
GCGAGGAACTGGAAGGCGCGCTCCTGATCGATCTGGTAGCGCTCCATGATGATGCCGGTGGCCTGCCCGATGATCTTGCGGGAGCCCAGGGCCTGGTTCAGCTGGTTCTCCTGGCGAGAGCGGCCCAGCGCGATGGAGGCGTGGGTCGCGAAGAGCTCGGCGAGGTGGACGGCGTCGGGGTGGATGGTGTCGGACTCGGTGGAGCAGAGGTGGAGACCGCCCATGGTCTCCCCCTCGGTGTAGAGGCGCAGCGCGAGCTGCGAGCGCAGCCCCAGCCTGACCGCCTCGGGTATGTAGCGCGGCCAGCGCGTGTCGTGGCGGGCATGCTCGACGAGGACCACAGGGGCGCTGTACACGGAGTCGACGCAGGGCCCCTCGCCGAGGCGGTACTGCAGCTCATCGAGCTCCCACACCAGCTGGTCGGTGCCCGACATCGTCTCGATCCTGCCGTCGCGGTGACTGATCGAGATGCCGACGTGGTCGAAACCCGGGAGCGACAGCAGGGCGGTGTGGACGATCGTGTCGAGAGTGTCCTCGAGGGTGCGTGGACTGTTGATGGCCTTGGCCGCTGTGGCCAGTGCGTCGGCGATCTGGGTGGCGGGCTGTTCGGTCATAGACGTCTCCGGAGTGCCCCAGACGAAGCGCTCGACGAGACACGTGACGGCTGGCGACGATGGGCCCGTGCTGTGGACTCGCCCCCACCCTACGCCGCTCCGGCCGCATCCAGAGGCGACCGGAACCCCAGTGTGCGCCTTGATCCCCGGCCTAGAGTGGCTACAAGACGTCAAGCCCTCGGCGTCGCGTAGCCCACGCATGGTCGAGGAGCGTAGCGATGGCAGAGTCCACGCCTTCCGGCAACGAGATCGATCAGGCGCTGGTCCACCACTTCATCCGGTTCGCCGGCCACCGGCCCAGCGACGAGGAGCTTCGCCGCTACCTGCAGACGAGCGAACGCCCGCCGTACAAGCTGTCGGCGCGGGTCCGGCGCCAGTTTGCCCACTGGATCGTCCGTTCGTGAGCGCCGCCGCTGGATGAGCCGGCGTCCCGCTGAGCAGGAAGTCGTCCTCGCGGCACCGTGCGTCTCCTAGGTTGGCGTGACCCGCCTCACAGAGGTCCGCCTGGAAAAGGAACTCGATGCACAAGCCCGGCCACATCGTCACCTGCGCGCTCGCTGCCCTGTCCACACTCGCGCTCGGCCTGCCGGCGACGGCGGCTGCGCCGGCTTCGCCGACACGCCAAGCCAGCAGCCCGACCGAGTCCAGCACGGCAGTCCCGAAGGAGATCGAGGTCGTCCGCACTGCCGGCGGCAGCTACTCGGTGACCTGGAACGGCGCAGGGAGGCACCGCGTCTACGCCAGCACCAAGGCCGCGAACCCGTCCAGGAGCGGACAGCTCGTCGGCACGAGCAAGTGGGGCTCGCTCAGCGTCAAGGGCCTGAGCGATGGGGCGCGATGGTACTTCGAGATCGCCTCACCGGCAGCGGTGAAGGCCGCTCGGGTGACCAAAAGGGTCCGCCGGAACGGCAAGACCAAGGTGGTCAGGACGATCAGGGACGTCAGGGGAGTCGTCGCGGCGACGCGCGGCCTGGGACTCGACAGCGTCAGTAACGCACGCGACCTCGGCGGGCTCGAGACGGTGGACGGACGCTCGATCCGTTGGGGAGTGCTGTTTCGCAGCGAGGCGGTGACGGCTCCGACCGTCCGCGACCAGGCGATCCTGGCGAAGTCGAGGCTGCAGCGCTCCGTCGACTTCCGCTCCGCCTCCGAGGTGGCCAAGAACGGCGCGAACCGATATCCCGCCTCGGTCACCGAGCATTCGGTGGGTTTGCTCGACGCCGCCACCGATGCGCTGTCCCTCGCCATCCAAGGTGCCCTTCGCAGCGGCGACCCGCAGGTCGTCCGGGACCTCCTCGGTGACGGCAAGGCCGAGAGGATCGCCCGAGACGGTGTGGTCGACCTGGTGCTCAGCCAGGCCGGTCGTGACGGTTTCGCCCAGATGCTGCGCGTGCTGGCCAAGGACAAGGGGGTTCCCCTGATCTTCAACTGCACCGCCGGCAAGGACCGCACGGGTGCCTTCGCTGCCATCGTGCAGCGGCTGCTGGGCGTCTCCGAGCGCGACGCCATCACCGACTACGAGCTGTCCAACGTCTACCGCAGGTCCGCCAACGAGGCGACCTACACGCGTCTGGAGGCCATCGGGGTGGACCGCCGGATGCTCGAGCCGCTGCTGGAGCAGGACGGCGACAACCTGGCCAGCCTGTTCCGCGCCATCGACGAGGCGTACGGCAACCTCGACCGCTTCCTGACCCGGGGCCTCGGCCTGGACACCAGGACGATCAGGGCGATCCGGGCGAACCTGCTGATCTGAGGTGACTCGTCGGCTCCGCCGGGGAAGAGGGGGACTCCACGTCGCGTTGACACGGGCGTGAGGCTCTCGTTGCTCGACCGGTCCAGGACCCGCGCCGGCCTGCCCGAGGCGGAGGCGCTGACGGAGACGGTGGCGCGCGCCGTGCACGCCGAGGAGGTCGGCTACGAGCGCTACTGGGTGGCCGAGCACCACGGCGTTCCTGGGATCGCGTCCGGTGCACCGGCGGTACTGCTGGCCGCCGTCGGCGCACGCACGTCACGGATCCGGATCGGGTCGGGTGGGGTGATGCTGCCGCTGCACCAGCCGCTGGTGGTCGCCGAGCAGTTCCTGGTCCTGGACGCGCTGCATCCTGGCCGAGTCGATCTGGGGCTGGGCCGCTCGCTCGGCTTCACCGCACCCGTACGTCGTGCGCTGCGACGCGACGTCGACGCGCCGGACTCCTTCGAGCACGACCTGGAGGAGCTGCGTGGCTACCTCGAGGGCAGCGCCGAGGTGACGGCGCGTCCGGCCACGCGGGGGCGGGTCCCGATGCACCTGCTCGCCACCGGGCGCGGGGTCGACGTGGCGGCACGTCTGGGGCTCCCGGTGGTGGTGGGCGGTCCGATCCTCGACTCCGACGAGCTGCCCGAAGTGCTGGGTCGCTACCGGCGGCAGTTCCGTCCGCACCTCGACAGCACGCCGCGGGTGACGATCTCGCTGGACGTCCTGCTCGCCGAGGACGACGCCACCGCCCGCGAGCTGGCGCTTCCGGAGGCCTGGGCGATGGCGATCTCGCGTCGCGACGGGGAGTTTCCCCCGCTCGAGCCTGCGGCCACCATCCGGGCCAGCACCTGGTCGGCGCAGCTCGCGCGGCGAGTCGAGGCCTCCCTGGAGCGTGCCGTGGCCGGCGGACCAGCGACCGTGCGGGGGCGCCTGGGCCCCCTGATCGAGCGCACCCACGCCGACGAGCTGATGTCGAGCGCCTCGACGTACGACCGTGACGCGCTGCTCGCCTCCGACACGATGCTGCGTGATCTCCTTCGCTGAGCCCACCGTGGCCTGAGGCGGCGTGAAAGGGTCGCCGGGTGGAGTGGCAGCGAGACGCGGTGGGGTTGCTTGCCGGATTCCTGCTGGCGGTGGTGACCTCGCCGGTCGGCGTCTCCGGCGCGGTCTTCCTGCTTCCGGTGCAGCTGAGCGTCCTGCAGGTCGCCCACCCCCAGCTCACGGCGACGAACCTGGTCTTCAACGTGGTCTCCGGCCCCGGGGCGTTGATCCGCTACGCGCGGCAACGCCAGCTCGAGTGGATCCTGATCGGCCGCCTGACGATGGGGTCGCTGCCCGGCGTCATCCTCGGCGCCGTACTGCGTGTGTACGTCGTCAGTGACCCGCTGGTCTTTCGGCTGCTCGCGGCAGCGGTGCTGCTGCCGACCGGCCTGGTCATCCTGCGTCGCAGGCGGACACCCTCCCGGGCGAGGCCGCCGCTGCACCCCCGAGCCGTGACGTCGCTGGCCTTCGTCGTCGGCGTGGTCGGGGGCCTGTACGGCCTCGGCGGCGGCTCCCTCCTCGGGCCGATCCTCGTCGGATCGGGGATGTCCCTGGCGGTCGTCGCACCGGCCGCTCTGGTGAGCACCTTCCTCACCTCCGTGGTGGGCGTCGCGACGTTCGCCGTCCTTGCCACGGGTGCCCCCGGCAGCGTCGGCCCCGACTGGAGCCTGGGCGTCGCCTGTGGCCTCGGTGGGCTCGCCGGCGGGTACCTCGGTGCCCGGTTGCAGCCCCATCTGCCCGAGCGGCGCCTGCGCGACCTGCTCGGCCTGCTGGCGGTCGGGCTGGCGCTGATCTACCTCGTCCAGGCCGCGGTGGGACCGATCGAGCGCTGACGCCGACCCCGCGCCATCATGAGGTCGACGACCGCCGTCAGGGGAGGGGAGCGAACCGCCGTGGAGAGCTCGACCGAGGTGCCGGCGACCGGGACGCCTCACGACGACGGCGCCTGGGTGCTGACCGGGGGCCGCGAGCCGCTGCACCTGCAGGTGCAGGCTGCCCTGGAGAGCGCACTTCGTCGGGGTGACTTCCCGTCCCACCGACCCATTCCCTCGAGCCGCCTGCTGGCCGAGAGCTTCGGGGTCTCGCGGAGCACGGTGCTGACCGCGCTCGACCGGCTGGTCGCGGTCGGCCTGCTCACCAGCCGACCGCGTTCGGGGTTGTACCCGGTCCTGTCCACAGGCCAGGGCGGGCCGGACGCGGGGGGAGCCCTCCCACCGAGCCCGGACCTGGGCCCCGCACCCTCGCCGGTCCAGTGGGCGGATCACCTGCTGACCCAGCGGGACCCGTGGCAGGCGAAGTCCGTCAGCGACCCCGACTACGCCGAGTACCCCTACCCGTTCCTGCCCGGACAGCTCCTGCCCGGGAGCTTCCCGGCGCGGGCCTGGCTGCGCGCGACCTCGCAGGTCTTCGACCGGGCGAACATCCTGCACGGACTGCGCGACTCCGCCGACGCCGACGACCCGCTGCTGGTCGAGACCCTGATCGCGCACGTGCTGCGACGCAAGGGCATCGAGGCCACGCCGGACCAGGTGCTGATCACCTCGGGAGTCCAGCAGGCCCTCTCGCTCCTGGCCGGGGCCCTGCTGGATCGCGGTCGCACGGTGGCGGTGGAGGACCCGGGGTACGTGGACGCCGCGCGGATCTTCTCCAGGACCGGCGCGCGGATCGAGCTCTGCCCCGTCGACGCCTCCGGGGTGCTGCTCGACGACCGCGCGGAGGTCGACGCCGTCTTCGTCACCCCGGGACATCAGCATCCGACGAACGCGACGCTGTCGGCCAGGCGTCGCGCCGAGCTGCTGCGACAGGCGCAGCTGCGCGACTTCATCGTGATCGAGGACGACTTCGACTCCGAGCTGCGCTTCCGGGGCGCCCCGACGCTCTCGATGCGCGCCAACGACCGGACCGGCCGGGTCGTGTACCTGGGGACGTTCTCGAAGTTCCTGGCGCCGGCTCTCCGGCTCGGATACGTGGTGGCGCAGGAGCCGCTGATCGCCGAGCTGCGCGAGCGCCGCTACCTGGCGACCAAGCATCCCTCGGGCATCGACCAGCGGGCGTTGGGCCTGTTCATCGCCTCCGGGGAGTACGACCGGGTGCTCGCCAAGCACCGCCGCTTCCTCAAGCGCAACTGGCAGCTGGTGCGCGAGGCACTGGCGGCGCACTTCCCGTGGCCGGTGGATGACATCCCCGAGGGCGGGCTCAGCCTGTGGGTCACCGGCCCCGCCGGCTTCGACGCCGGCGCCATGGCACGCCGGGCGCGTGAGCTCGGCGTCCTCGTCATCCCCGGGGAGCGCTACTACCTGCGTGCCGACCCACCGAGGAACTCCTTCCGCCTGGGGTTCAACTCGATCAGCCCGGACCGGATCGACGCCGGGATCCGTCTGCTCGCCCAGGCCGCTCGGGAGGTGGGCCTGCCGGGCTGATCACGCCCGGTGGACGACCTGGGCCGAGGTCTGGTCCCGAGCCAGCATCAGGATCTGGTCGATGTTGACGTGGGAGGGGCGGGTGACCACCCACCGCACGGCCTCGGCGACGTCGTCGGCGCTGAGCGGGGTGACCCCCGCGTAGACCGCGGCGGCCTGGTCGGCGTCACCGCGGAATCGCACCAGGCTGAAGTCGGTGTGCACCATGCCGGGGTCGATCTCGCACACGCGCACCGGTTGCCCGAGCAGCTCGATGCGCAGCACCCGGGTGAGCGCCGCGACGGAGTGCTTGGCGGCGTTGTACCCGGCCCCGCCCCGGTACGGTTCCCGGGCCGCGATGGACCCGATGTTGACCACCTGGCCGTCGCCGGAGGCTGCCAGGCGCGCCAGCAGGGCCTTGGTCATCCGCAGGGTGCCGAGCACGTTGGTCTCGAACATCCACCGCCAGGCATCCACGTCGGCCTCGGCGACCGACTCGGTCCCCAGGGCGCCGCCGGCGTTGTTGACCAGCACGTCCACGGGTCCCACCGCGTCCGCGAACGCGTCCACGGAGTCCTGGTCGGTCACGTCGAGAGGCAGCGCTCGGCCGCCGCACTCGGCAGCCACCTCGGTGAGGCGCTCGAGGCGCCGTGCCCCGAGCGCCACGTCGTACCCGGCGCGGGCCAGGGCTCGGGCGGTGGCCGCCCCGATGCCGCTGCTGGCCCCGGTGATCACGGCGACGGGCTTGGTGCTGGTGTTCATGGGTCTCCTATTCGGTGATGCTCGCGGATGCGTCGCTGTGCACCGCGTCGGTGTAGTGGGCCACGTCAGCGGGGGCGTCGATCTCGCCCTGACGAGCCAGGAAGGCCGCGGTGTCGGCCATCACCTGACCCAGCTGCCCCCCGAAGTAGGTGTCGAGCTGCTCCTGGGCGGTGAGGTAGGTGGTGCCGGCGAGCTGGGTCTCGACCACGGAGAGGTCCGCGCCCATCTCCACCGCGAGCGACTCCGCCGCCAGCGACGGGTCCTCCTGGATCAGCTTCACCGCCCAGTCCTGGGCGCGCGTCCAGGTCTCGAGGAAGGCGGGGGTCTTCTCGAGGAACGCCGCCGAGGCGACGCTCAGGTCGAAGGTGGGAGCGCCCATCTCGGCGACCTCCTTGCCGGAGAGCAGCTTCGTCCCGTCGGCGAGCAGCTCGCCCAGGGTCGGGTCCCAGATGTAGGCGGCGTCGATCTGGTCGCCCTGCCAGGCCCCGACGATCGCCTCGGGTGCGAGGTTGATGATCTTCACGTCGCGGGCCGGGTCCAGACCGGCGTCGTCGAGGGCGGCCAGAAGGCTGAAGTGGGCGGTCGAGCTGAACGGCACGCCGATGGTGGCGCCCTTCAGGTCCGCGACCGACGTGACCGACGGGTCCTTGGCGACCAGCGCCTCGGCCTCGCCGATGACGTCCTGGACCCAGACGACCCGTACGTCGAGGTCGAGTGGCGCGGAGACTGCCTTGACCGCCGGGCTCGAGCCGACGGTGCCGATGTCGACGGAGCCCGCCGCGAACGCCTGGACGACGTCGCCGCCGGAGGCGTACTGGTTCCACTCGATCTGCGCCTTGGGCAGGCAGGCCTCCAGGATCTGCTGGTCCTTCACGACGAGGTCACCGACCGGCAGGATCTGGAAGGCCACCCGGATCTTCCCGGTCACGGTCTCGTCGGCCTGCCACGGACACTCGGTCGCGGACTCCGCGTTGGCCTTTTCGGTGGCCTGCTCACTGGAGGTGCAGCCGACGCCGAGGGTGCAGGCGGCGATCGCCAGGGACAGGCCGGCGAAGCGGGAGAGGGTCATCGGTGCGCCTTTCGTAGGGTCACTGGGGGAGATCCTGCGCCGCGTAGATGGCGCTGGAGATCTTGTCGCGCAAGGCCACGAACTCGGGTAGCGAACGGAGCTCGGCCCCGACCTCCGGGCCGGCGAGCGCGACCCTCTGATCGAGGATCACCCGCCCGGGCCGGGCGCTCATCACCAGCACCCGGGTGCCGAGGAAGATGGCCTCCTCGACGCTGTGGGTGATGAACAGGACGGTGTTCTGCTTCTGTCGCCAGATCTGCAGCAGCTCGGTCTGCAGGCGCTCGCGGGTGAGTGCGTCCAAGGCGCCGAACGGCTCGTCCATCAAGATGATCTCGGGATTGTTCGCGAGGACGCGGGCGATCTGGCAGCGCTGCTGCATGCCGCCGGACAGCTCGTAGGGCTTGCGTTCGAGGAACTGCTCGAGCCCGACGAGGGTCAGGAAACGCTCGGCGAGGGCACGTCGCTCCGCGGCCGGGACACCGCGCAGTCGCGGTCCGAGCTCGACGTTGCGGCGGACACTGAGCCAGGGGAACAGGTTGGGCTGCTGGAAGACGACCCCGCGGTCGGGTCCGGGGCCGGTGACGGCGCGGTCGCCGACTTGGAGCTCCCCGGTGGTGGGGGCCAGGAAGCCCGCCACCAGGTCCATCAGGGTCGACTTGCCGCAGCCCGAGGGGCCCACGATGCAGACGAACTCGCCCGGCTCGATGACCAGGTCCATCGTGGAGACGGCGCGGACCGTGTCGCCGTTGTCGCTGGTGAAGTCCTTCGTGACACCGGTCAGGGTGATGCGTGGTGCGTCGGCGGTGGGCAGGGTGGCGGGCATGGACATGGCGGCCTCTGTCGGGTGGGCGGCGAGCATCGACGGGGAGTGGCGGTACGGGGGAGTGGCTCAGCTCTTGGCCTTGCCGTGCCAGGGGACGAGCAGGCCGCCGAGGAACCGCAGGGCGGTGTCGAGGGTGATGGCCGCGATCCCGATGACGACGATGCAGGCCAACACCAGCGGGGTCTGCAGCTGGGTCCCGGAGATGTAGGCCAGGCCGCCGATCCCGGGGATCCCGTTGTTGAGCTCGGCGGCCACCACCGTGGTCCAGGCGAAGCCGACCGCGATCCGCACGCCGGCGACGATGTCCGGCAGCGCCGAGGGGAGGACCACGTGCACCAGCACCTGCCAGCGCGAGGCGCCCAGCGACTCGACGGCGTGGATGCGTGAGGGGTGGATGCCCCGCACGCCGGCGATGGTGGCCATCGTGATCGGCGGGAAGGCCGCCAGGAACAGCAGCCAGATCTTCGAGACGTCGCCGATGCCGAACCAGACGATCAGCAGGCCGATGTAGCCGAGCGGGGGCAGCGAGCGCAGGAAGTTGAGGTAGGGGTCGAGCACCCTGCCCAGGCGGTGGACGGTGCTCATCGCGAAGCCGAGCGCGATCCCGAACACGACGGCGGCGCTCACCCCGACGCCGATGCGCTGCAGGCTGGCCAGCAGGTGCTCCCACATGAAGTGGTTCTGCGCTCCGCACGCCACGCGGTCAGAGCCCGCGCTCACCGGGTTGCACGTGTTGGCCTCCACGAAGGCCGACCAGACCGCGCCCGGGCCGGGCAGGATGAGGGCGTCGACCAGGTCGGCAGCCGTGACACCCCACCAGATCAGCAGCAGGCTGCAGAACCCGGCGAGATGGACACCCGCTCGGCGCAGTCGGGGGACCCAGCGCGCCGGGCGCCGCGGAGGCGCCGAGCCGGGGGAGGTGGTCTCGGTGGACGCGGGGACCACGAGCGTGCTCATGCGGGGGCGCCGGCGGTGAACTCGTCGGCGACACTGAGCGCCTCGTCGAGGATGGCCAGCCCCTCCTTCGCCTCGATGTCGCTGAGGTTGAGCGGTGGCGCGAGGTGGATGCGGTGCATGTTGTTGAACACCAGCAGGCCGGCCTCGCGTGCCGCGCTCAAGGTGCGCGCCACGGCCGGGCTCGACCCGCCGTACGGCGCCAGCGGCTCCTTGGTCGCCCGGTCCCGGACCAGCTCCAGGGCCCAGAACGCGCCCAGCCCGCGCACCTCGCCCACGCTGGGATGCCGGGCGCCGATCTCGGCGAGCGCCGGGGCGAAGACCTCGGCGCCCAGGCGGGCGGCGTTCTCCACGACGTGCTCGTCGGTCATCGCCTGGATCGTGGCCACCGCAGCGGCGCAGGCCAGCGGGTGCCCGGAGTAGGTCAGGCCGCCGGGGAACGGACGGTGGTCGAACGTGCGGGCGATGGAGTCGCCGATCAGGACCCCGCCGAGCGGCACGTAGCCGGAGTTCACTCCCTTGGCGAACGTGATCAGGTCCGGGGTCACGTCATAGTGCTCGACGGCGAACCAGCGACCGGTGCGGCCGAAGCCGACCATCACCTCGTCACAGATCATCACGATGCCGTAGCGGTCGCAGATCTCCCGCACCCCCGCCAGGTAGCCGGGAGGGGGCGGCATCACGCCCGACGTGCCCGGGACGGTCTCGAGGATCAGCGCCGCGAACGAGTCGGGGCCCTCGAAGCGGATCAGCTGCTCGAGGTGCTCCAGGGCCCGGGCCGACTCCTCGGCCTGGCTGGTGGCGTGGAACTCCGTGCGGTACAGGAAGGGCCCGAAGAAGCGGACGGTCCCCGAGGTGCCGCGGTCGCTGGGCCAGCGCCGCGGGTCGCCGGTGAGGTTGATCGCGGTCTCGGTCGCCCCGTGGTAACCCCGGTAGGCAGCCAGGACCTTGTGCCGCCCGGTGTGCAGTCGCGCCATCCGTACGGCGTTCTCGACGGCCTCGGCGCCACCGTTGGTGAAGAACACCATGTCCATGCCCTCAGGTGCCGCCTCGGTGATCAGGCGGGCGGCCTCGGAGCGTGCCGCGTTGGCGTGGGCGGGCGCGATCGTGCACAGCTGAGCGGCCTGGGCCTGGACGGCGGCGACGACCTTCGGGTGCTGGTGGCCGAGGTTGGTGAAGACCAGCTGCGAGGAGAAGTCGAGGTAGCGGCGGCCGTCCGCGTCCCACAGGTACGAGCCCTCCGCCCTGGAGACGACGAGGGGATCGAGCTCCTTCTGGGCGCTCCAGGAGTGGAACACGTGACGCCGGTCCAGCTCGTAGGTTCGGCGGCCGGCCGGGTCGGCGGGGGCAGGCATGGCGGTCTCCTCGGGGTCGGCCCCCGCTGTTCTGCTACCAGCGGCCGGCCCCTTGATCCTGGGAGATCCGGAGGCGGCGCAGAAGATCCAGCGCTCGAGCCCTTTTGCGCACCAGCCGCAACACCACGGCAACCTTGTGTCCCACCTGTTACGTGCGGGCAGGGGCGGCACCGGCCGACAGCTCACCCTCACCGATCCCCGGAACGGCTGGCTCGGCCCGGCCGGCGATGCCATGATGCCCCTCAGGCGCTGCTCGTGGCGCTGTGACCGCGACCCGCTCGTCCGAGGAGACCGCCATGCAGGCACGCACCCTGGGCCGGGACGGCCTCCACGTCTCCGCGATGGGCCTGGGCTGCATGGGCATGAGCCAGTCGTTCGGGCCTCGCCCACCGCGCGAGGAGATGATCACCTTCCTGCGCGCCGCGGTGGACCGGGGCGTGACCCTGTTCGACACCGCGGAGGTCTACGGCCCCTTCCACAACGAGGAGCTCGTGGGGGAGGCGCTGCAACCGGTCCGTGAGGACGTCGTCATCGCCACCAAGTTCGGGTTCGAGTTCGACCAGAACGGCAGGCAGATCGGGGTCACCAGCAGACCGGACCACATCCGGGCCGCAGTCGAGGGCTCGCTGCGTCGCCTGCGCACCGACACCATCGACCTGCTGTACCAGCACCGCGTCGACCCCGACGTGCCCATCGAGGATGTCGCCGGCACCGTGAAGGAACTCATCGCGGCGGGCAAGGTCCGACACTTCGGGTTGTCCGAGGCCGGTGTCTCCACCATCCGGCGCGCTCACGCGGTCCAGCCGGTGACGGCCCTGCAGAGCGAGTACAGCCTGTTCTGGCGTGAGCCCGAGGACGAGATCCTGCCCGCCCTCGAGGAGCTGGCGATCGGCTTCGTGCCCTTCAGCCCGCTCGGGCGCGGTTTCCTGACCGGTCAGGTCACCGCCGCGACCGAGTTCGGCGAGGGTGACATCCGCGCCACTCTGCCCCGCTTCCAGCGCGAGGCCATCGAGGCGAACCTCGCCCTGGTGGAGCTGATCACCCGCACCGCCGAACGGAAGGGATGCACGCCCGGGCAGCTGGCCCTGGCCTGGCTGCTCGCCCAGCAGCCGTGGATCGTGCCGATCCCCGGCACCCGGCGACTCGAGCGGCTCGACGAGAACCTCGCATCGGCGTCCCTCGAGCTCACCGCCGAGGACCTCGCCGAGCTGGACCAAGCGTCCGCCGGTGTGCAGCTGCAGGGCGAGCGCTACCCCGAGGCCATGGCGCGGATGATCGACCGCTGACGATCCGATGTGGCGCCGGGCACCCCTAGCTCGCGAGGGGACGGAACGGACGCACCTCGGCCTTGGCGGGGTGGACCACGCCGGCTGAGGACTCAGGCATCTCGTTCCAGGCACCCGGGAGGTCGCGCAGCGGCTCAGAGACGATGAGGCGGGTCTCGTCGCCGAGCTGCTTGAGGACCTCGATCTCCGGATGTAGCCTGCGCAACGCGCTGACGGCGGTGGAGAAGAACAGGGTCCGGCTCGCGCGCTCGCTGGAGTAGCGGAACACCCATACCGACTCCCCGTCGGTGGTCGCCACCGTCATCTGCACCGGGTGCTCGATACCGTGCCGGTGGCCCACGTCCTCCACCAGGCCGATGGCGCGCTCGACGGCGGTGAACGGGTCGTCGTTGAGCCCGAACGTGAGGGCCAGGAAGAACAGGGTCTCGGAGTCGGTGGAGCCCTCGATGTCGGCGTAGAGAGCCGGATCCACGGCCAGGACCAGGTCCCGCTTGATCTCGTGGAAGCCGCGCAGGGAGCCGTTGTGCATCCACAGCCACCGACCGTGGCGGAACGGGTGACAGTTGCTGCGCTGCACGGGAGTGCCGGTGGCGGCGCGGACATGGGCGAACAGCACCGGCGTCCGGATCTGCCCGGTGACCTCACGCAGGTTCTGGTCGTTCCAGGCCGGCTCGACGCTCTTGAACACCGCCGGGTTGGGCCCCTCGCCGTACCAACCGATCCCGAAGCCGTCGCCGTTCGTGGTGGTCGCTCCCATCCGGGAGTGCAGGCTCTGGTCGATCAGGGAGTGGACGGGCCGGAACAGCAGGTGCTCGGCCAGGATCGGCTCGCCCGAGTACGCCATCCACCTGCACATGCCTCCACTGAAACACCGCCGACCGGCTGTTGGCCAGAGTCGGTGGCGAGTCTCGTGAGGCGGACGGCAGCCCTGCGTCACGTTCGGGGGCTCAGCCCTCGATGGTGGCGTCCACAACCTCCTGGGCGATCGCCCGCAGCTTGACGTTGCGGGCCTGGGAGAGTCGTGACAGGAAGGCGAAGGCCCGCTGCTCGTTGAGTTGGTAGCGCTCCATGACGATGCCGACCGCCTGCCCGATGGTCTCGCGCGAGCGCAGGGCGGAGCGGAGGTCGTCGACCTCCTGGGCGTAGGAGATCGCAGTGGCCGAGTGGTGCGCGAACAGCTCGCGCAGGGTGTTGAGATCGGCGAAGGCGCCCACCCGCGGGGAGTAGAGATTGAGGGCCCCCTGGGAACGTGAGCTCTCGAACAGCCGCAGTCCCATCTGTGCCCGGATGCCATGGGCCTGCGCGATCCGGCCGTAGCGTGGGAAGCGCTCCTCGGCACCCAGGTCCGGCGCGGCCACGTGGACGCTCTCCACGGCTGCCTCGTAGCAGGGGCCCTCTCGCAGCTCGTACTGCGCGGCGTCCAGCTCGCACAGGAGGTCGTGGCTGGGCGCTACCGTCTCGAGCCGCCCGTCGGCATGCTTGATGGTGATGCTGCTGTAGGCGACGTCGGGCAGGACCTCGACTGCGGCCGCGGTGACGCGATGCAGGGTCTCGTCAAGGTCGCCCGGGCTCAGGACCGTGGAGAGGCGGCGGGTCGCCTCGATAAGGCTCTCTTGGATCACCTGCTGAGGCTACGCCCCGGCGACCGATTTCACTCGCAGGAGCCGTACCGATGACGGGGTGCCCGGTCGGCAGGGACTTCCGGCCCCTCTGCGCAGGGGTGGGGCGTGGTCAAGTGAATCGACGGAGTCGGGGGACCCCGCTAGCACGCAGCGAGGCCGTGGACAACCGACATTGCAACCCCAAGAAAAGAGCGCCGCAACGTGGCATCTACCCGCATCGAACTTGATCTGCTGGGAGAACGGGAGGTACCTGCCGAGACCTACTACGGCATCCATACCGTCCGTGCCGTCGAGAACTTCCAGATCAGCTCGGCCACCATCAACGACTACCCCGAGATGATCCGGGGGATGGTCAAGGTGAAGAAGGCCTCGGCCCTGGCGAACAAGGACCTCGCCACGATCCCGGCGGACGTGGCGGACGCCATCATCGCCGGTTGCGACGCGATCCTCGTCGAGGGCCGCTGCATGGACCAGTTCCCGGTTGACGTGTTCCAGGGCGGCGCGGGGACCTCGATCAACATGAACACCAACGAGGTGGTGGCCAACCTGGCGCTCGAGCACCTCGGCCTGCCGAAGGGGCGCTACGACGTCATCCACCCCAACGAGCACGTGAACCAGTGCCAGTCCACCAACGACGCCTACCCCACCGGCCTGCACCTGGCCGTGCTCAGCGTCGTGGACGGTCTGATGGACGAGGTGGCCGCCCTGGCCGACGCGTTCGACGCGAAGGCCGAGGAGTTCAGGAACGTCCTGAAGATGGGCCGCACCCAGCTCCAGGACGCCGTGCCGATGACGCTGGGCCAGGAGTTCACCGCGCTGGGCGCCTTGATGCGCCACGAGATCAAGCGCCTCTCCCGCGCCGGCGAGCTGCTCATGGAGATCAACCTGGGCGGCACCGCCATCGGGACGGGGCTGAACACCCCGGAGGGCTATGCGCGCTGTGCCGCGGACAAGCTCGCGCAGGTCACCGGGCTGCCGCTGGTGTCGGCCGAGGACCTGATCGAGGCGACGTCCGACACCGGCCCCTACGTGTCCATGCACGCGGCCATCAAGCACCTGGCGGTCAAGCTCGGCACGTTGTGCAACGACCTGCGACTGCTTTCCTCGGGTCCGCGCGCGGGCTTCAACGAGATCAACCTCCCCGAGCTCCAGGCCGGCTCGTCGATCATGCCGGCCAAGGTGAACCCGGTGATCCCCGAGGTCGTGAACCAGGTCTGCTTCAAGGTGATCGGCAACGACGTGACGGTCGCGATGGCCGCCGGTGCGGGTCAGCTCCAGCTCAACGTGATGGAGCCGGTCATCGCCCAGGCGCTCTTCGAGTCGGTCAGCCTGCTGACCAACGCCTGCCAGAACCTCCGCGTCCGGTGCGTCGACGGGATCACGGCGAACCCGGAGGTCTGCCGCGAGCACGTGATGAGCTCGATCGGCATCGTCACGTTCCTCAACCCCGTGATCGGCCACGACAACGGTGACCGCGTGGGCCGGGAGTGCGCGCGCACTGGCAAGAGCGTGCGCGAGGTGGTCCTCGAGATGGGGCTGCTCACCGAGGCCGAGCTGGACGTCCACCTCGCCCCGGAGAACTTGATGCGACCGCAGTACCGCGGGAAAATCTTCGCCGCGGCCGGAACGAACGATCTTCCGCTAAGGGTGTGATGACGTGATCATCGTCGAACTGTTGGTGGTCCTGGGCGCGATCTTCCTGGGAGCCCGCCTCGGTGGCATCGCGATCGGCTTCGCCGGTGGACTCGGCGTACTCGTGCTGGCGATCCTCGGCGTCACACCGGGGGAGCTGCCGCTGGGCGTCGTGTCCATCATCATGAGCGTCATCGCCGCCGTGGCCACGATGCAGGTGGCCGGGGGCATGGACTACCTCGTGGACCTGGCCGACCGCATCCTGCGCAAGAACCCGAAGCACCTCAACTTCCTGGCCCCGGTGATCACCTACCTGATGACCTTCATGGCCGGCACCGGGCACACGGCCTTCTCGACCATGCCGGTGATCGTCGAGCTGGCCAAGGAGAACAACATCCGGCCGTCGCGGCCGCTGTCGGTCGCCGTGGTCGCCTCCCAGATCGCCATCACCGCGTCACCGGTCTCGGCCGCCGTGGTGATCTTCGCCGACCTGCTCGAGCCGGGGGGAGTGGACTACCTGGAGCTGCTCGCGGTGGCGATCCCCTCGACCTTCCTGGCCTGCATCGCGACCGCGGCCATCATGATGGCCATCGACAAGGCGCGCGGCACCACGGACCTGGCCTCGCACCCCGAGTACCAGCGCCGGATGGCGGCCGCCGAGATGGTGGCCGTCGACAAGGCGCGCGGCACCACGGAGCTGGGCTCGCAGTCCGGGGACGAGCACCGGATGGCGGGCGGCACCGTGACGGCGGCCCCGTCGACCGCACGCGTGATCCGGCCCCGGGCCCGGCTCTCGGTCGTGATCTTCCTGATCGGCCTGGTGAGCGTGATGGCCTACGCCACGGCCATCAGTGAGAACGTCGGTCTGATCACCGACCCGGTGATGCCGCGCGACGCCGCGATCATCACGTTCATGCTGTCCATCGCGGCGGCGATCGTCATCCTCTGCGACGTACCCACCCCCGACATCCTCTCCGCCTCGACGTTCAAGTCCGGTATGAGCGCGAGCATGTGTGTGCTGGGAGTGGCCTGGCTGGGCACGACCTTCGTCAGCGCCCACGTCGAGGAGATCACCGAGTTCTCCGGTGACCTGCTCAGCAACCAGCCGTGGATGCTGGCCGTGGTCCTGTTCTTCGCCTCCGCCCTGCTCTACTCGCAGGCCGCGACGACGCAGGCTCTGATGCCCACGGCCCTGCTCATCGGTGTCGCGCCCTTCGCGGCGGTGGCTGCCTTCCCGGCAGTCTCGGCCCTGTTCGTCCTCCCCACCTACCCCACGCTGCTCGCGGCGGTCGAGATGGACGACACCGGCACCACCCGGATCGGCAAGTACGTCTTCGACCACCCGTTCCTGCTGCCGGGAGCCATCAACATCTCCATCGCGGTCGGTCTGGGCTTCCTGTTCGGCTCGCTGATCCTCTAGGGCTGGGACACCCCAGCAGACACACGACAAGCGCCGCCGCGCGACCCGAAGGTCGCGCGGCGGCTTCTGCGTGCGGCCTTCGCCGAAGTCGCCACGGCAGCGGCAGACACCTGGCATGCTGGCCGCGCTCGAGAGCACCCGGCCCGACCAAGGAGAACGCCGACGTGAACCACCCCCACCGCCGCCACAACCGGAACGCCAAGCGCAAGCGCGACAACTGCGACCTGAGCGACTGTTGCAGCGTCGACCTGGGAGGCCCCTGCATGATCGGCCTGTTCTCCGTGGCGCTCATGATGCTGCGTCCGATGCCCGCAGTCGCCGGCGGGCCTCAGGGCTGGTTCGCCTCCCTGCTGTGGCGCCGGGTGCGCGCCTACCAGCTCTACGTCTCGGCGAACCGTCCTCCCTGCTGCCCGATGACGCCCACCTGCTCGCGCTACTCCCTGGACGCTCTCCACACCCACGGCGCCCTGCGTGGCGCGATCCTCACCGTCAAGCGCCTGCGTCGGTGCCGGCCCGGAACCGCGACGCTGGACCCGGTGCCCGCAGCCAGGTGAACCCGAGCCGCCAGCCCGGGTGAGGTCGTCGCCGAGGGCGCAAGGTGCTCAGTTGACGTCGCTTCGACGTTCGAGCAGGACGGTGTCGCGCCAGACACCGTCGAGTTGGGCGATGCGGGTGCGTACGGCCAGGGTGCGGTAGCCGGCGGAGTGGTGCAGCGCGAGGCTGGCGCGGTTCTCGGGGAAGACGGAGGTCTGCAGCGTCCACAGACCGGCCCGATCGGCCTCCATGACCTGGGTGTACAGCAGCGACTTGCCGACGCCTCGACCGCGGGCCGCGGCAGCGACGTACACCGAGCTCTCGCCGACGCCCGCGTAGCACGACCGGCCCGACACGGGGGTGATGGCGCTCCAGCCGACCACCTGCCCGTCGAGCTCGGCGACCCACGCCAGGCCGGGAAGCCAACGGTCGCGCAACTGCTGGGCGGTGGGCAGTGTCGTCTCGAAGGTGGCGTCGCGCGTGGCCAGGCCCTCGTCGTAGATGGCGAGGACCGCCGCCATGTCGTCGTCGGTCACCAGACGGGTGGTGACGTCGGCGGGCAGGTCCTCGGGACAGCAGGGCGGGGAGGACAGGGTCCCCATGATCACGTCGGCCGCGTGCGGCAGGCCCGTGCAGCAGGCGGTGTTGACCGAGACCATGCTCGCCCGGCCGACCTTGTCGACCGCGACGAAGCCGACCCTCTTCAACAGCTCGACGTGGTGCGAGCACGTGGACTGGCTGACTCCGAGAGCCGCCGCGAGGTCGCCGATACGCATGGCTCCGGTCGATGACGTGGACACCGTGTGGAGCAGGCGGACCCGCGTGGGGTCGGCCAGCACGGCGAACCACTCGGCGTAGCCCTCGGCCTCCTGCTGACCCAGGCTCGGAGCGGACTGGGGGGCTTGGGGCGTGGGCGCGACGGCCGGTGAGGACGGCATGTCCTCAGACTACCTTGCTTTCATCGTCGCCGGTCGATACATTTCTCGCATCGACACGTCTCGATACTTCCGAAGAGTCAGAGGAGAAGGTCTTGCAGCACCCCGTGGTCATCGTCGGCGCCGGCCCCATCGGGTTGGCGGCCGCCGCCAACGCCGCCGAGCGGGGAATGGGCTTCGTGGTCCTGGAGGCTGGACCGCATGCGGGGGCGGCCGTGGGCGAGTGGGCGCACGTGCGGCTGTTCTCCTCGTGGTCCGAGCTGGTCGACCCGGCCGCGCGACGCCTGCTCGAGGCGGCCGGCACCTGGACGGCCCCCGACGACTCCGCCTACCCCACGGGAGGCGAGTGGCGCAGCGCCTACCTGCAGCCGCTCGCCGACCTGTTGGCCGCCACGGGCGAGGGGCGGATCCGCTACGGGTCCCGCGTCGTCGGCGTTGCCCGCGCCGGCCGGGACCTGATGGTCGACTCCGGCCGCGGGGATGACCCGTTCGCCGTCCATGTGGAGACCCCTGAGGGTCTCCAGCGGCTGCTGGCCGGTGCGGTCGTGGACGCCTCCGGCACCTGGAGCCGACCGAACCCGCTCGGCGCCGACGGCTACCCCGCCCTCGGCGAGAGCGAGCACGCGGACCGCATCAGCTACGGCATCCCCGACCTCTCCGACCCGGCCGTGGCTGCCCGCTACGCCGGCAAGCACGTCGCCGTCGCCGGCAAGGGCGCCTCCGCTCAGGGCGTCCTCGTGGGCCTGGCCAAGCTGGCGACGTCCGAGGGTGGGGCAGGCACCCGGGTGTCCTGGCTGCTGCGCCGCCCGTCCGTGGGCGACGCGTTCGGCGGTGGCGACAACGACCAGCTCGAGCAGCGCGGCAGGCTCGGCCAGGACGCCAAGGCCGCCGTGACCGGGGGACTGGTCGCGACTCTCACGCAGTTCCGTACCGAGTCGGTGGCGGTCCAGCCCGACGGGCGCCTGAGCATCTCCTCCCTCAACGGCCAGACGGTGTCCGACGTCGACGAGGTCATCGTCGTCACCGGGTTCCGCCCCGACTTCGGGTTCCTCTCCGAGGTCCGCCTCGACCTCGACCCCGCCCTGGGGGCCGCACGCGTGCTCGCCGACCAGATCCACCCCGACCACCACAGCTGTGGCGACGTCGCTCCGCACGGTCACCGCGAGCTCGCCCAGCCTGAACAGGGCCTCTTCCTGGTCGGGATGAAGTCCTACGGTCGCGCTCCGTCGTTCCTGGCCATGACCGGCTACGAGCAGGTCCGCTCCGTGGTCGCAGCCCTCGACGGAGACCTCGAGTCCGCCGACCGAGTGGACCTGGTCCTGCCCGAGACGGGTGTGTGCAACGGCGCCGGCGCGTTTGACGACCCCGAAGGCCTCGCGGACGCCTCTGCCCCTGCGAGCGGGTGCTGCGCCCCGGCCGCCGCCGAGCCGCAGCTGATCACCCTCGGCAGCGGCTCCGGCAAGTCCTGCGGGTAACCGACCTTCGCGGCAGCCGCGCCGGCGCTATCGCTATCGACGGCGGTCAATGGCGTCCCCGTATCGACGTATGTCAACATTGACGCATGTCGATGTCTTCGCAGAACGAGTGCGGACCGCTCACGGCCGACGGTCTGGCGTGTTGCGTCCCCCTGGCCCGCGAGCCCATCAATGCCGAGCAGGCGGCCGGCGTCGTCTCGATGCTCAAGGCCATCGCCGACCCCGCCCGACTGCGGCTGCTGTCGCTGGTGCTCTCCCACGAGGGTGGCGAGGCCTGCGTGTGCGACCTGCTGCCGCACTTCGACCTGTCCCAGCCCACGATCAGCCATCACCTCAAGGTCCTCCACGAGGCAGGGCTCCTGAACCGCGAGAAGCGCGGCACCTGGGTCTACTACATCGCCCGCCCTGAGGCGATGAGCGCGCTCGGCGCCCTGTTCGCCACGGGAAACACCACGGGCGCCACCGCGACCCGCGCCGAGCCCGCCGGAGCGTCGGCATGAGCGACACCGTCCGCGAAACGCCTTCGGCCGGCACCGAGAACGCCGTACTCCAGCGCCTGTCGACCCTGGACCGGTTCCTCCCGGCCTGGATCGGGGTGGCCATGGTCGCCGGGCTCCTGCTGGGCCGGCTCGTCGACGGGCTCGACGACGCCCTCGCGAAGGTGGAGATCGGCTCGGTCTCCCTGCCCATCGCCATCGGCCTGCTGGTGATGATGTACCCGGTCCTCGCCAAGGTCCGCTACGACGAGCTCGGCCACGTCACCGGCGACCGCCGGCTCCTGGCGACCTCGATCGTCCTGAACTGGGTCCTCGGGCCGGCGCTGATGTTCGCGCTCGCGTGGCTGCTGCTGCCGGACCTGCCCGAGTACCGCACCGGCCTGATCATCGTCGGGCTCGCCCGCTGTATCGCGATGGTGCTCATCTGGAACGACCTCGCCTGCGGAGACCGCGAAGCCGCCGCGATCCTGGTCGCGCTCAACGCGGTCTTCCAGATCCTGGCCTTCGCCGTCCTCGGCTACTTCTACCTCCAGGTCCTCCCCGGCTGGCTCGGCCTGGACGAGACCGACCTCGACGTCTCCATGTGGAGCATCGCCAAGTCGGTACTGGTCTTCCTCGGCATCCCGCTGGCCGCCGGCTTCCTCACCCGCACCCTCGGCGAACGCGCCAAGGGCCGCGACTGGTACGAGACCACCCTGCTGCCCCGCATCGGGCCCCTGGCGCTCTACGGGCTGCTGTTCACCATCGTCCTGCTCTTCGCGCTCCAGGGCGACACCATCACCCACCAGCCCCTCGACGTCGTCCGCATCGCCGTGCCGCTGCTGGTCTACTTCGCCCTCATGTGGGGCGGCTCCATGCTGCTCACCAAGGTCCTCGGGTTCGACTACCAGCGCGCGACCGCGGTCTCCTTCACCGCCGCCGGCAACAACTTCGAGCTCGCCATCGCCGTGGCCATCGGTGTCTTCGGTGTCGCGTCCGGTCAAGCACTGGCCGGCGTCGTCGGCCCACTCATCGAGGTCCCCGTCCTCGTCGCTCTCGTCTACGTCAGCCTGTGGGCACGCAAGTTCTTCCCCGAGCGCGCACCGGCAACGACTCCCGCCTCTGCGACCGACTCCCCAGGAGCGCCACGATGACCGGCACCGACCTTTCCGCCGATGTCCCGCAGGTCGTGTTCGCCTGCGTGCGCAACGGCGGCCGCTCAGTCATCGGTCGAGTCCTCACCGAGCACTACGCCGGCGGCCGCGTCCGTGCCCTCTCCGCCGGCACCCAGCCCGGCGAGCACATCCACGCCGAGGTCGCCGAGGTGCTCGAGAAGCTCGGCCTGGACACCTCCGCCGAAGAACCGAAGCTCCTGACCCGCGACACCATCGCGACCAGCACCATGGCGATCACCCTCGGCTGCGGCGAGGAGTGTCCCTACGTCCCCGGCGTGAGGTACGTCGACTGGCCGGTCGCCGACCCGGGTGGTCAGGACGAGGACACCGTGCGCGTCATCATCGCCGACCTCGACGCACGGGTCCGCGACCTGCTGGTCGAACTGATCCCAGGCATCGACCTCCCGGCCTCGGTCCTGGGCCGAGCCTGACGAGGAGGTCGGCTGCTCAGGCGGCCGGGCCCTCCACTGCGGCGGCCGTCGGGTCGATGAAGAAGTTGTCGCGGAACAGGCCGGTGGGGTCGTAGCGGCGCTTCAGCTCGCGCAGCCGGGCGAGGTGGGCGGGCGGGAAGGCGCGCTCCAGCCACTGCGCTCCGGTGCCGGTCTCGAAGCTGAGGTAGCTCCCCGACAGGTGCGGGACCAGCCGCTCCCAGGCGGTGTCGAACGCGGGGCCGGTGCCGAACCCCGAGAGCGAGAACGCGGCGCTGCGCCCGGCGTACGCCGTGGCGCCGCTCGGTACGTCGGAGACCGCGCCGCCGACCGCGCGGATCGAGAAGAAGTACGACGTGCCGGCGTCGAGTAGGTCCGCGATCTCGGCCGCGAGTCCGGGGGAGAGGTGGTCGGCCAGGCCGGAGTGGGTGTGCGGCTCGCCGTGGCCCTGCTGCGGCGCGTCGCTGCCGAACAGGCCCATCACCTGGTCGTAGGTCGTGAGCGCGACCTGCTGCTGCACCAGGGGCGCGATCTCGGCGATCGGCTGCAGGCGCTCGATGACGGTGTCGGGGTCGTCGGAGTCGACGACCAGCATCGCCTGGGCGATCCGCTGCCCGCCCCGGCGAGCACCGAGGATGACCTGGCCGGTGACGCTGCGGTCCGCGGACTCGACCTCGCGCCCCCACCGCTCCAGGAAGGCCGCGGTGTCGCTGGCGTCGAAGGCGAGCTGGGCGAAGGCGATCGTGCCGACCCGGGCTGCGGTGAGCTCGAAGGAGGTGGCGATGCCGAAGTTGGCCCCGGCGCCGCGCACGCCCCAGAAGAGGTCGGGCTCCTGATCGGCGTCGGTGCGCACGACCCGGCCGTCGGCCAGGACCAGCTCGACCGCCCTCAGGTGGTCGATGGTCAGGCCGTGGCTGCGCGCGAACCAGCCGATCCCACCGGCGGTCGCGAGCCCACCGACGCCCACGCCTCCGTAGTCGCCGCTGCTGATCGCGAGCCCGTACGCCGCGAGCGTGCGGGCCACGTCGGCCCACCGGGCGCCGGGGCCGAGCCGGACGTGGCCCGTGTCGGGGTCGAGCACCTCGACGCTGTCGAGGGCGCTGACGTCGATGACGAGCCCGCCGTGGTTGAGGGAGCGGCCGGAGATGCCGTGCCCGGCGCTGAGGACGCCGAGCGGGAGCTCGCGGTGCTCACGGGCGACCGCGACCGCGGCCTGTACCTCGGCGACGGTCCGCGGCCGGAGCACGAGACCGGGGGCGCCGCCACGCAGGTAGCTCGAGGTGTAGCGCGCGTAAGCCGGGTCGCCGGGCTCGACCGCGCGCTCGGCCAGCCCGGACGGCAGGTCGTCGTAGCCGATGCCGGGGAGGCGCTTCGCCAGGGCAGAGGAGCCGCGGACCCGGGCGCGCTCGCGCACCCCGGAGCCGGCGCGGGCCTCGGCGACCCGGTCGCGCACCTCGTCGGTCAGTGCGGCGAAGCGACGCAGCCCGCCCTCGTCGTCGCCCATCACGATGAAAGTGCTGACGCCGTCCTCGACAGCGAGGCGCACCAGCTCGTCGGCGTCGGTCTCGGGAGCGATGTTGAGCAGCCGCACGACCTCGGCGGGGTCCCGGCCGGCCTCACGGGCAGCCTCGTCGATCACGCGCATGCCGCGCTCGAGATCCCCGGGCTGGAGGTACGGCATCGAGGGCAGCCAGCCGTCGGCCGCGCGGCCGATCAGGCGCAGCATCCGCGGCTTGAGGGCACCGAGCCAGATCGGCACGTCGTGCGCGGGCGCCGGACCACGCTTGGCGCCGCGGACCCGGTGGTGGGCGCCCTCGACGGCGAGGACCGACCGGTCGGCGGTGTCCCAGATGCCGCGGATGATCGTGATCGCCTCGGCCAACGCGTCCACCGCCTCGCCGGGCGTCAGGCGGGTTCCGCCGTACGCCTCGATCGCGTCCCAGAAGCCACCGGCGCCCAGCCCCAGCGCGACGCGGCCGCCGGAGAGGAGGTCGAGACTGGCCACCGACTTTGCCAGCACGGCGGGCGGGCGCAACGGCAGGTTGTGCACGTTGCCGGCGAGGTGGATCCGCTCGGTGCGTGCGGCGGCGTACGACATCAGCGTCCAGGTGTCGAGGAACGACGGCTGGTAGGGGTGGTCCTGGAACGTCGCAAGGTCGTAGCCGAGCTCCTCGCTGAGGAGCGCGAGGTCCACCGGTCGTTGCGGCGAGGCGGCTGTCGGAGTGATGAAGGATCCGAAGCGAAGTGGGTGACCATAGTCGGGCATGCCCCCAGCATGCGCCGCGCGACGGCGCGGCTCAACTGGTGGTAAGTGGGTTACTATGGGTAAGTGACCAGGAGGAGCTCGACCCCCGTCCGCCAGCACCGGATCGACGACGCCACCTGCCGGGAGGCCACGGTGAGTCTGGAGTTCATCGGCCGCCGCTGGACCGGCGCGATCATGCTTGCGCTCGGCCGCGGCGCGTCACGGTTCGGGGAGATCGAAGCGGCCGTCGACGGACTCTCCGCACGCCTGCTCACCGCCCGACTGCGCGAGCTGGAGGCACATGGCCTCGTCGAGCGCGAGGTGATCGCGACGACGCCGGTCTCGGTGCGCTACCGGCTCACCCCACGCGGTGGCGATCTGTTGACGGCGATGCAGCCGCTCGTGGCCTATCACCTGCGCTGGGGCGACTGAGAGTCCCGCACCGTCGGGTCAGGGAAGCGCCAGCTCCCTGAGCTGCCGGCGGGAGGTGATGCCCAGCTTGCGGAAGATGCTGCGGAGGTGGGCCTCGATCGTGCGGGGGCTGAGGAAGAGCTGCGCAGCGACCTCCCGGGAGGTCGCGCCGGTGGCCACCAGTCGCGCGATGTGCAGCTCCTGGTCGGTGAGGGCGTCGGTCGGCTGGGCGGTCCGCTTGCGGGGATGCTCACCGGTGGCGCGCAGCTCGCGGGCGGCGCGCTCGGCGAACGCCTCCATCCCCATGTCCGACAGCTGCTGGTGGGCGGTGCGCAGCTGTTCCCGGGCGTCCTGGCGACGGCCCTCACGGCGCAGCCACTCGCCGTACACGAGGTGTGCGCGGGCAGTCTGGCCGGTCATCCGGGACCGGCTCAGCCGTTCGATCGCCTCACGATAGTTGTCCTCGGCGATGGGCCCCGCACTGGTCAGCGCGCGGGATCGGGCCGCGAGGCCGAGCGCCCAGGACGTGTTGCAGGCGAGCGCGCGTGAGTTGAATTGCTCCAGGGCACTCGCCGCGATGTCGGGGTGACCGGCACGCATGCTCGCCTCGATGAGCTCCGGCTGGCCGATGTTGATGAGCCCCAGCTCACCGGACTCACATGCCCGCCTCGCCGCCGTGTGCGCTTGAGCGTAGTTGCCCACACCGTTGTGCAGCACGGCCATCGCGTACTGGGCCACGGCGACCTCCGTGTCGCTATCGGGGTCGGCGGCACTCCGGATGATTGCCTCGTTCAGGTGGGAAGCGGCTGCATGATCGCCGCGCCACGCGGTGAGCGCGACGAGGGTGTGCCGCAGAGGCACTCCGCCGGTGGCCTCCGCGATCGCCGTGGACTCGGCGGCCAGCTCGCCGGCGCGAGTGAGCTCGCCGGCCAAGACCAAGACGTTCGCCAACGAGCTGAGGGCAGCGGGCAGGGTGGCCAAGGCGCCGGTCTCGCGAGCCAGTTTCACGTGACGGCTCGCCAGAGCGTGGGCAAGCTCGTCATCAAGGATCCCGACGGCGCAGCGACCGGCCAGCCACAGCCAGCGGTCGCTGCGGGCCTCGAGTGCCCGGGCAGTGTGCGCCTCGTCGCAGAACGCCTGCAATGCGAGTCTGAGTGCTGGCGTCCCCGCCGTGTACCCCGCGGTGAACGTCGTCACGAGACCGTCCATGAGCCGGTCCGAAGGCCGTGGTGGCTTGGTGGCTTCGGGAGCCGTCAGGGCAGCTGCCGCAACACGGGCCGTGTCGCGTCCATCGATGATGAGCGCCGCGTCGATGGCGTCCAGGTAGGTGTCACGGGACAGCGACGCGTCCAGCGGGGCGAGCGTTGCGGCAGCCTCCAGCATCAGATCGGGCACCTCGCTCCCGCGCGTGAGGTGGAAGGCGATCTTGGCCCGGAGCAGCTGCAGCCGGGCGCATCGCAGGTCGTCCAGCGGCTGAGCCGCCGTGACGCTCAGCAACTCCAGGGCGGCCTCGGACGCTCCCGCCTCGTGCAGGGTCTGAGCGGCGTCCAGGGCTCGTCGTGCACGGACTTCTGGCTTCGGCGTCAGCTCGGCCGCTCGTTGCAGGAACGCGGCGGAGGCTGCTACCCCGCCGCGAGCGCGGGCCCGGCCTGCCGAGCCTTCCAGTTCGGCGGCGGCCTCCTCGTCGGTGCCCAGCACCGCCTGCCCCCGATGCCAGGCACGCCGGTCGGGGTCGGCCTGGGCGTCGGTCGCCACCGCCAGCGCATCATGGGCGCGACGCTGGTCCGGCGGTGTGGCCGCCTGGTAGACCGCCGAACGGACCAGCGGATGACGGAACCGCACCCGGGTGTCGATCTCCAGCAGCCTGCTGGCCTCCGCGAGTGCGGCCGCCTCGCGGGAGATGCCCAGGTGGGTGGCCGCGCGCCACAGCAGGGCCGCATCGCCGGTCGGGTCGGCGGCGGCGACCAGCAGCAGCAGCCGGGTCTCTGCCGGGAGGCTGGCCGAACGGCGTCGGAAGCCGTCCTCGATGCGGCGGGGCACGCTCAGCACACCGGGCAGCTCGAAGCCGCCGGCCAGGTGTGCGGCCCGCGTGCTGTGGGGCAGCTCCAGCAGGGCCAGAGGGTTGCCCCGCGCCTCCGCGACGATCCGGTCGCGCACGGCGGCGTCGAGTGGTGTGCGGACGGCGGCGACCAGCAGTGCGCGCGCGTCGGTCGCACCGAGCCCCTCCAGACGTAGCTCGGGCAACCCGGCGAACGGGTGGTCCTCGCCTGCGCCGGAGTCGCGCAGCGCGAACAGCAGCGCCACCCGCTCGGCCGATACCCGCCGCGCCACGAATGCCAGGACCTGTGCGGACGCCTCGTCCAGCCACTGCGCATCGTCGAAGAGACACAGCAGCGGTGCCTCCTCGGCGACCTCGGCCAGGAGGTGGAGGGTCGCCAATCCCACCAGGAAGCGGTCCGGCGCGGGACCGGCGCGCAGTCCGAACGCCACCCCCAAGGCATCCTGCTGGGGGTCGGGCAGCGCTCCGAGCCGGTCCAGCAGGGGATCGCACAGCTGGTGCAGACCCGCGAACGGGAACTGCATCTCCGCCTCCACCCCCACCGAGGACTCCACCAGGAACCCCGACGTTGCGGCGGCGTCGCGGGCCTGCTCCACCAGTGCGGTCTTGCCGATGCCCGCTTCCCCGCGCACCACCAGCGCACCGCTGCGCCCGGCCTGTGCCTGCGTGAGCAGCTGTTCGACGATCTCGCGCTCCGCGCGACGGCCCAGGAGGTGTGTCAACTTCGCTCTCCTCTGGGCGGCACGGATAGGTGGATTTCACCGTTGCGAAGCCCAGCCTGCCAGATCCGGCCCGCCGCGGCGACGCGATGAGCGGCGAGACATCGGGGATTCCACCGACGCGAAGGCACCCCGCGTAGCGCGAGTCTGGTGGGGCAGCACCAGCCCGCACGGACCGGATCAGCCGGATCCGGCTCGTGGAGCATGAGAGGAACCACCATGTCCGCCTCTTCCGTCATCGACGTCGAACGTCTGAACGTCACCTACGGTGCCTTCGCGGCCGTCCGTGACCTGTCCTTCCACGTCCAGCGCGGCGAGCTCTACGCGTTGCTGGGCACGAACGGAGCCGGCAAGACGTCCACGTTGGAGGTGGTCGAAGGTCATCGCCGGGCCGCGTCCGGCACGGTGCGGATCTTCGGTGAGAGTCCGCAGGACCGGCGCTCCGTGCGGCCGCGGGTGGGCATCATGCTGCAGGAGAGCGGCTTCTCCCCGGACCTGACGGTGCGGGAGTCGGTGGGCCTGATCGGCGCCTTGAGTGGGAGGCAGGACGACGTCGACCGGGTGCTCGGCGTCTCGGGCCTGACCCGCAAGGCGAGCACCCGGGTCTCCCAGCTGTCCGGCGGCGAGAAGCGGCGCCTGGACTTCGCCACGGCCGTCTACGGCGGGCCCGAGCTGGTCGTCCTCGACGAGCCGACCACCGGGCTGGACATCCAGTCCCGCGACGCCCTCTGGGCCGCCGTGGACCGGTTGCGCGACGAGGGTTCCACGGTCGTCCTCACCACCCACTACCTGGAGGAGGCCCAGCAGCGGGCCGACCGCATCGGGCTCATGCACGAGGGCACGCTGCGGCAGGAGGGCACGGTCGCGGAGCTGACGCAGACCCTGCCGTCGGTGATCAGCTTCGCGCTGTCACCCGGCGCCCCCGAGCCGCCGATCGTCGGTGCGCTCAACGGCGCCTTCCACGTCGAGACGTTCAGCCTGCAGCAGGACCTGTACCGGTTGTTGGGCTGGGCGCACGACACCGGGGTGGAGCTGGTGGACCTGGCGGCCGGCCCCACCCGCCTCGACGACGTCTTCCGCACCCTCGACGCCGACTGAGCCCACGACCTGTCCGGGACCACGAGCACCACCATGAAGGGAAGTACCGCCATGTTCGAGATCGCTCGCAGTGAGCTGGTTCAGATGCTGCGGAACCGGTTGGTCCTGGTCACCGGCCTGGTCATCCCGGTGGCCGTCGGCGGCTACTTCGTCTACCAACACGAGGTGTACTCCGACCTCGGCAGCCTCGGCTTCGTCGCTGCGATCGTGATGGTCACCGTGATGGCCTTCGGCCTCTACACCACCGCGGTGACCACGTTGGCCGCACGCCGGCAGGACCTCTTCCTCAAGCGGTTGCGCTCCACCGCTGCCAGCGACCCCAGCATCCTCACCGGGCTGGTCCTCCCGATCACCGTCGTCGCGCTCGTCCAGGTGGTCGCGATCCTGGCCGTTCTCGGTGTGGTGGTCGCCGGCCCCGCCGATGTCCCACTGCTGGCCGTGGCGATCCTGGCCACGACGGCCATGATGGGGGCTCTGGCGCTGGCCACCGCGGGGGTCACGACCTCACCCGAGCACGCCCAGGTGACCACCCTGCCGGTGAGCTTGGCGGTGATCGCCGTGGCCAGTTGGGTGGGGATCACCGGCACCGAGGACCTCGCCTACCTCAAGCGGCTTCTCCCCGGCGGCTCGGCCACCGAGCTGGTCGTCAACGCCTGGGACGGCGGCGTACCCGTCGCCGACTCGCTGCCCCTCCTGGTCCCCACCCTGGGCTGGGTCGTCGTCGCCGTCGCCCTGGCTGGTCGACTCTTCCGCTGGGAGCCGCGCCGATGAGCACGGACCGGGTCGTCGACGGTCGGTACGAGGTGGGTGAGGTCATCGGGTGGGGCGCCACGGCCGACGTCCATCGCGGTCGCGACCTCCACTCGGGCCGTCCGGTCGCCATCAAGGTGCTCCGCCAGGACCTGGCGCGAGACCCCATGTTCCGGTCCCGCTTCCAGCGTGAGGCGATCACCGTGGCGGGTCTGCGCCATCCCGCCATCGTCGCCGTCTACGACACCGGGCACGAGGAGGTCGACGCAGGCTCGGCAGGCAAGGTCGAGGTCCCGGTCATCGTGATGGAGTACGTCGCGGGGCGGTCGCTGCGGGACCTCCTCAGGATGCGCCGGCCCACGCTGAACGAGACGCTCCAATACCAGGTCGGGATCCTCTCGGCGCTCGACTTCAGCCACCGGGCGGGCGTCGTCCATCGCGACATCAAGCCCGCCAACGTGATGATCACGCCCGAGGGTGCCGTCAAGGTCGTGGACTTCGGGATCTCGCGTGCCGGTGGAGACCCCGCCGCGACCCTGACCCAGGCGCAGGCGTTCCTCGGAACTCCGGCCTACGTTTCTCCCGAGCAGGCGCGCGGTCAGACCCTGGACGCCCGCAGCGACCCCTACTCCGCAGGCTGCGTGCTCTACGAGCTCCTGACCGGCCGACCGCCGTTCGTCGCGGACGACCCCATCTCCGTCGCCTACCAGCACGTCCACGAGAAGCCCGCACGGCTCGGCACCGCCGTTGCGGCGCTGGACGCCGTCCTCGCGAAGGCTCTCGCCAAGGAGCCGGAGGACCGGTTCCGGGACGCGCGCTCGTTCAGGAAGGCGCTCCTGGCTGCGGCGAAGGACACCGTCCACATCCCTCACGGCGCCCTGGCGAGCGCCTTCGACGACGACGACGCGCGCGTCGCACTAGCGCTGGGCGATCCCGCCGGCTTGGCCGAGCTGGGCTGCTGACCGGCACCCACGAGACAGGACAACGAGGAGAGGAACCACGTCATGGGATTCATCACCGTCGGGAACGAGAACAGCGCCCCCATCGAGCTCTACTACGAGGATCAGGGCTCAGGACAGCCCGTGGTCCTGATCCACGGGTATCCCTTGGACGGGCACAGCTGGGAGCGCCAGGCGCGCGCGCTGCTCGCCACCGGGTACCGCGTGATCACCTACGACCGTCGTGGCTTCGGCCAGTCCTCGAAGGTCGGGTCCGGCTACGACTACGACACCTTCGCCGCCGACCTGTCCACCGTGCTGGAGACCCTCGACCTGCGCGAGGTCGTCCTCGTCGGCTTCTCGATGGGCACGGGCGAACTCGCCCGCTACGTCTCGCGGTACGGCCACGAGCGGGTCGCGAAGCTGGCGTTCCTCGCCTCGCTCGAGCCGTTCCTGGTACAGCGCGACGACAACCCCGAAGGCCTGCCGCAGGACGTCTTCGACGGCATCGAGGCCGCGGCAAGGACCGACCGCTACGCCTGGTTCACCCAGTTCTACCGGGACTTCTACAACCTCGACGAGACCCTCGGGTCGCGGATCAGCGAGGACGTCGTCCGGGCGAACTGGAACACCGCCGCCACCAGCGCCCCCGTCGCGGCGTACGAGGTCGTCCCGAGCTGGATCGAGGACTTCCGCGACGACGTCGCGGCGGTCCGCGCCAGCGGCAAGCCCGCTCTGATCCTGCACGGGACGGCCGACAACATCCTGCCGATCGACGCCACAGCGCGCCGCTTTCGCAAGCTCCTCCCGGACGCCGAGTACGTCGAGATCGAAGGCGCGCCGCACGGCTTGCTCTGGACCCACGCCGACGAGGTCAACGCCGCGCTGCAGTCCTTCCTCGGCTGATCGCCGACCGATTGAGGCTCCGAAAGGACCGACACATGACAGACATCCAGGTTGTCCATGACCCCTCCCGCCTGCGCTACCGAGCAAGCATCGGTGGCGAAGCCGCCGGCTTCGCCGAGTACATCCTCACCGACGAGCTGATCGTCTTCACCCACACCGACGTCGACCCACGGTTCGAGGGCACGGGTGTCGGCTCGGCCATCGCCCGATTCGCGCTGGACGAAGTCCGTGCGGCAGGCGGACGCAAGGTCATGCCGCTGTGCCCCTTCATCAAGGGCTGGATCGGACGGCATCGTGAGTACGTGCCGATGGTGTACGGCGTGAACCTGCCACAAGGGAAGGACGCCACATGACCAAGACGCTGACGGACAAGTCCGGTGCAACCGTGCAGGTCAGGCTCGAGATCGGCAGCCCTATCAGTTCGTACACAGTGAGCCTCGACGATGGATCAACCGTTGGCCATGCCGACTTCGTCGATTCTCCTGGGACAGGCCAGGAGCGGATCTTCTTCCACACCGAGGTGGACGAGGAGTTCGCGGGGCGAGGCCTGGCGGGGCTCCTGGTCCGCGAGGCGCTTGAGGACAGCCTCCGCCGCAAGGTCACCGTCGTGCCGGTATGTCCGGTGTTCGCCCGACACCTGAAGCGGCACGGAAGTGAGTTCACCGCGCAAGGCGGCGTGTTCCGCCGGCCGACCCCTGCGGACATCGCACTCGTCACACGGGCGGCACGAGGCCGAGCATGAAGGAGGCGGATCAATGCAATCAGTCATTCCTGACTATCTGACCGAGGCACTCGCAGATGTCGAGTTGGATGTCTCCGGAGAGCCGGCGGGCTACATCCCCGAGCTCGCGGCAGCCGATCCGGGTCGTCTCGGTGCGGTCTTTGCCACCCTCGACGGGAAGATCTACGGCGCCGGCGACATGGATACCGAGTTCACGATCCAGTCGATCTCCAAACCGTTCACCTACGCGCTGGCGCTGGCAGATCGCGGCTTCGGCCCCGTGCTCGCCAAAGTCGGGGTGGAACCCTCGGGAGAGGCGTTCAACCAGATCTCCCTCGAGCGTGAGAGCGGACGCCCCCTCAACCCGATGATCAACGCTGGCGCCATCACCGCGCACTCGCTGGCGGGCTCGCGGGGGCTCGATTCGACAGGACGCGTGGAGCGTGTGGTCGACGGCCTGTCCGCGTTCGCGGGGCGCCGGCTGAGCATCGACGAGGCAGTATGCGCCTCCGAGATGGAGCACGCCCATCGGAACCTTGCCATCGCGCACATGCTCCGCAGCTACAACATCCTCACCGAGGACCCGCGGGGCGTCGTCGACGGCTACACCCGTCAATGCTCCGTGCTCGTCACCGTGCGGGATCTGGCGATGATGGCCGCGACGTTGGCCAACCGGGGCGTGAACCCCGTCTCGGGCGAGCGGGTGGTCGGCGAACGGGTGGTGCGTCAGGTGCTCAGCGTCATGGCCACCTGCGGGATGTACGACTCGGCCGGTGACTGGGCGACCCAGGTCGGCATCCCGGCCAAGAGCGGGGTGGCCGGCGGACTGATCGGCGCGCTGCCTGGCCAGCTCGGGATCGCCACGTTCTCACCCCGACTGGACGCGCACGGGAACAGCGTTCGCGGGGTGTCGTTGTTCGAGCGTTTCTCCTCCGACATGGGTCTGCACGTGATGGAGGTACCGGCGTCTGCGCCCGCGGTCGTACGTTCCAACCACGTGGCTGGCGGCGGCCCGCACGCTATCCGGGTCATCCAGCTGCAGGGTGGGATTCGCTTTGCCGGAGCCGAGAGGATCCTGCGAGAGATCCTGGACACGGCACCCCCCGAAGTCGGAGTGGCTCTGGATCTCACCATGGTCTTTTCGATCGATGACGTGGCACGACGCATGTTGCTGGAGGTTGCGCGACGGCTCACGTTGGATGGTCACGATGTCCTTCTCATCGACCCTGAAGCGCTCGTTCCAGATCCCGAGCCCGGAGATGGGGGCCGAGTCACCGTCGTCGAAGACCTTCAGCAAGCACTCGGCAGGGGTGCCGCGTGAGCAACCTCGAGCAGCACCCGGATGAAGAGGTGAGCGTGACGCACCTTGCTGATCGACCTGAGGTACTCGAGCCGCGTGAGGTCCCCTTGGGAGGTCAGCGTGCCTTGATGGTCCGGCGCACACTGCCGCAACGCGCGCGCAGCCTCATCGGCGCATGGTGCTTCGCGGACTCCTTCGGTCCCACACCGGCATCCGCGGCGCGGACCATGGACACCCGTCCGCATCCGCACACCGGGCTGCAGACCGTCAGCTGGCTGTACGCAGGCCAGGTCGAGCATCGCGACTCCCTGGGCAGCCTGGCCTACGTCGTTCCCGGCCAGGTGAACCTGATGACCGCGGGGCGGGGCATCCAGCACTCGGAGGTCTCGACCGAGGACGCCCGAGGCCTGCACGGCGTGCAGCTGTGGGTCGCTCTGCCGGATGCCCACCGATGGACCGAACCGCTGTTCGAGCATCACGTGGCGCATCCGGTCACGCACGGGGACGCCACAGTGCGCGTCTTCCTCGGTGAGCTGCTCGGGCAGTCGGTCCCTCTGACGACGTTCAGTCCACTCGTAGCGGCACAGATCGACCTGCCTGCCGGCGGCGAGGTCCGCCTCTCGGCGAACCCTGCCTTCGAGCACGGTCTGCTCATCGACGCCGGGGAGCCGGCGCTGAACGGGGTCGAGGTCGGCGTCCACCAGCTGTGCTACGTCCCTCCAGGATCCGAAGAGCTCGTCATCCGCGCGGGTGACGCAGCCGTACGCGGGGTGCTCATCGGCGGGGAGCCACTGGGCGAGGAGATCGTCATGTGGTGGAACTTCGTCGGCCGGAGCCACGACGAGATCGTCACCTTCCGTCAGGAGTGGCAGTCCGAGGTCATCGGAGGGGCCGACCCAGCAGGGCGATTCGGCGTGGTCAGGGGGTACGACGGCGACCCCCTGTCTGCACCAGTCCTCCCCAACGCGACGATCCAGCCACGGCACTGACGCGCCAGATGCAGGCGAACGAACTGACCGCGGCGCGACTTGAGATGCAACGAGGGCCCCGGCATAAGCCGGGGCCCTCGGTGTCGAACGGTGAGCGCCGCGGGCTGGCGATGTAGGGCTCTCAGCCCTCGGATGTCAGGCGGGCCCTCAGCCGGTCGACCGCCTCAGCGAGAGGCGGGAGGCGCTTGTCGATGGTGACCTGGATGATCTCGGGATTCGTGGCGAAGTAGTGATGGGCGAGGAAGTCGCGCATACCCGCGATGTTGCTCCACGGGATCTCCGGCTCCGTAGCAGTCAGTTCATGGCTGATGCCTTTGACCGCTTCGCCGATCTCCAGGAGTCGCATCGCGACGGCGTCCATGACGATCTCGACGGAGATGGGGCCATAGTGAAGGTGCGAGTGGATCGAGGTGATGGCCTCGGCGATGTCGTCGAGCAGGTCGGAGTCTGAGCGGCTCACAGCGGCAACAGGTCCTTGGCCGCCCGCTCGCGTACGCGCTCCTTGAGGCCGGTGCGGGGCACCAGATCGACGGGCACACCGAGCACCTCTTGCAGCTCGCGCTGGATGCCGATGATGTCGATGATGTCGGTCCCAGGGGCAAAGTCGACGAGCAGGTCCAGATCGCTGTCTTCGCGATCGTCACCCCGTGCGACGCTTCCGAAGATCTCGGGGTCGGTGACGCCGTGTCGGCGCAACACCTCGCGTGCCTCGCCGCGGTGTGCGGCGACGCGACGGCCCGTGGGGCCGCTGAGCGGCCGCCGGGTGGGCGTGGCGATCTCGGTCATGGCTTCATCGTATCGGGGGGCTGCCCCCAGATTCCCGACGATTTTGGTGACATATGCGAGCGAGGCGTACGTCGGTGATCGGGCCAGGAATCGAGCCAGTGAGTCCACGTCGAGACCGGCGATCTCAAGGAGGCGCTGGAGGAGTCCGGCGCCATCGTCCTTGCGCAGTCCATGGCGGCTGGCGTGGGGCGCCAGCAGTGATTCGAGGCGGGCCAGGTCGAGACCGCGCTGGCCCGCGGCGTCGCGGAGGGCGTCGGCGATATGGCTCAGGTCGGCCTCGGCGTTGAAGAGGTCTGCGATGGTCGCCTCCAGCGTCAAAACCGGGAGTCCCTCGACCACGGTGATGTCGCGCGAGTCGAGAGCGCGCTGGCGGTAGCGGAGCTCGGCGCGCTGGCTCTGCCGACGGGTGGGTGCGATGAAGTCGTGCTGCCGATCCCACAGGTCCCCGATCCCGTGCAGGCGGGCCGCGGAAGCGCCAGCGAAGACGACCCCGCCTGCGAGGTCCTTGCCACGCTCGAAGCCGAGACGTGAGGGATCGGTGCTCAGCCAAGCGGCGCGCATGTCGTCGACATGGTCTCCCGGGGCCCCGGCGATCTTGTAGACGCCGTGGGCCAGGCGCTCCAGGAAGTCGTCCGCGGCGAGTCTCGACAGATCCAGACGGGAGACGCCGTGCCTGCGGGCTTGGGCTGAGGTGATCATGCCCCACTGGTGGGCGGTGACCTCGGCGACCACGCGAAGGGCGTCCGTCGACTTCATGCTTGGATTGTATGGCTCAAAGAGATACTGTCCAAGCGTCACAGACCCAAGCCAGGGCCCGGTTTGCGCGCGCACGCGGGACGACCAGACGCTTGAGTGGCGCTCGGCCCAGGTGTTGATGGCTTCGCCGTAGTGGGTGTGATCCGACCTGGAACTCTCCTACGAGGACTGGTGCGATCCACTCACCTGATCAGTGGGCACGGCAGTCGTCACGAGCCGCCGAAGACCGCTCCCGCGGATCTCCTGCGGTATTTGGGCCGCCAGAGGGCAAGCGAAAGGGCCTCTGAGCCTGCAAACATGCAGTTCAGAGGCCCTTTCGGGGTTACGACGTCCGTCAGATATCGTAGTACAGCTCGAACTCGTGCGGGTGCGGGCGCAGCTGCACGGGCAGGATCTCCTGGGTCCGCTTGTAGTCGATCCACGTCTCGATCAGGTCCGGCGTGAAGACGTTGCCGGCCGTCAGGAACTCGTGGTCGTTCTCCAGGTTGGTGAGCACGTCGTCGAGACGGGTCGGGACCTGGTTGATCTCGGCCATCTCGTCCGGCGGAAGCTCGTAGATGTCCTTGTCTACCGGTGCCGGCGGCTCGATCTTGTTCTTGATGCCGTCGATGCCGGCGAGCAGCAGGCCGGAGAACGCCAGGTAGGGGTTCGCCGACGGGTCGGGGCAGCGGAACTCGATGCGCTTGGCCTTGGGGTTGGAGCCCGTGATCGGGATCCGCACGCAGGCCGAGCGGTTGCGCTGGCTGTAGACCAGGCTGATCGGGGCCTCGAAGCCGGGGACCAGGCGGTGGTAGGAGTTCACCGTCGGGTTGGTGAAGGCCAGCAGCGACGGCGCGTGCTTGAGGATGCCGCCGATGTAGTAGCGCGCCATGTCGGACAGCCCGGCGTACCCGGTCTCGTCGTAGAACAGCGGCTCGCCGTTGTTCCAGATCGACTGGTGCACGTGCATGCCCGAGCCGTTGTCGCCGAAGATCGGCTTCGGCATGAAGGTCGCGGTCTTGCCGTTGCGCCAGGCGACGTTCTTGACGATGTACTTGAACTTCATCACGTCGTCGGCGGCCTTGAGCAGCTCGTCGAACTTGTAGTTGATCTCCGCCTGGCCGGCGGTACCGACCTCGTGGTGGGCGCGCTCGACGTGCAGGCCAGCACGCTCCATCTCGATGACCATCTCGTCGCGCAGCTCACCGAAGTGGTCGTACGGCGCGACGGGGAAGTAGCCGCCCTTGTACTTGACCTTGTAGCCGCGGTTGTTGTCCTCGGAGCCGCTGTTCCAGGCGCCGGCCTCGGAGTCGATGTGGTAGTACCCGGCGTTGGCCTTGGTCTCGAACCGCACGTTGTCGAAGACGTAGAACTCGGCCTCGGGGGCGAAGTACGCGGTGTCGCCGATGCCCGTGCTGGCCATGTAGGCCATCGCCTTGCGGGCGATGTTGCGCGGGTCGCGGGAGTAGGCCTCGCCGGTGATCGGGTCGTGGATGAAGAAGTTGACCACCAGCGTCTTGGCGACCCGGAACGGGTCGATGTAGGCGGTGCTGGGGTCGGGGAAGAGCTGCATGTCCGATTCGTGGATGGCCTGGAAGCCACGGATCGAGGAGCCGTCGAACCCGAGGCCGTCCTCGAAGACCGACTCGTCGAACGACGAGACGGGGACCGTGAAGTGCTGCATCACGCCCGGCAGGTCGCAGAACCGGACGTCGACCATCTCGACGCGCTCGTCCTTGATGTACTTCAGCAGCTCGTCGCTGTTTGCGAACATTCGTCCTCCTTGGCCACGATCTGGATCGCCTCGCGGCCGGCATGCAGTGCGATGGGAGATTCCGGTGCGGCGGTGCACCGAACGTTGCCTCGAAAACTACTCAGGGGCAGTTTCTGGACCATATCCACATTGTTTCACCCAGGTAACAGGTGGTGCCGGTCTACCCGCTCACAGCGACTCGATAGCCTGACTCCCGTGACTGACCCCGCCCTGGAGACCGCGTCCTGGTTCCACCGGATGCTGGCCCTGGTGATCGACTGGTTCGCCTGCATGGCCGTGGCCCTGTTCATCCTCGGTGCCGACGCCTACTTCGGCGAGCCCGGCGACCCGGTCCCGGGCATCCTGACGCTCCTGCTCTACGTGGTCGAGTCGACCGTCCTGACCTTGCTGGCGGGCGGCTCCTTCGGCAAGCTCGTCACCCGCCTGCGCGTCGTGCGCGTGGACGCCGGCGCTCGCCCCCTCTCGCCGCTGCTGATCCTGGTGCGCCAGGTGATGATCGCGCTGGTGATCCCGCCGCTGGTCTTCCGCCCCGACGGTCGCGGTCTGCACGACATCGTGGCGGGCACGGTGACCGTGCCGCTGTCCGCCGTGCGCGGCGAGCGTCCGACCGGGCTGTAGGCAGGGTCGTACGCTGGAGGAGCCCCGGCCGGGCGCAGGCTCGGCACCTGCGAAGAAAGGCACTCCATGCGACGCACCACACTCGTACGCCGGGCGGCCCTCGCCGCCGCGACCCCCGTGCTGCTGGTCGGGCTCACCGCGTGTGGCTCCGACGAGGCCGACACCGCGGAGAAGAGCTCCGCCTCCTCCAGCGAGTCCGACTCGAGTGACTCCGAGGGGGCTGGCACTGCGCCCGCCGCCGATGTGGCCGCCGGTGAGGAGGTCGACCCTCAGACCTTCGTCGACGACATCGCCGCCGGCCTCGAGGACCTGACCACCGGCCACGTCGAGGTGACGATGGAGGGCGGGTCCATGGAGGTGACCGCCGAGGGCGACGTCGACTACCAGACCGAGCCACCGTCGGTGGCGATCAAGATGGAGAGCTCGACAATGGGGGAGGAGGCCATGGACGTGCGCTTGGTGGACGGCACGATCTACGCCTCCGTGCCCGGGATGACCAACGGCAAGTTCCTCGCCCTCGACAGCGACGACCCCAACAACCCGATGGGCGAGCTGTTCACCGAGCAGTTCGACCCCCGCAAGACCTTCGAGGGCTTCGGCGAGCACATCGACAAGGTCGTCTTCGTGGGCGAGGAGGACGTCGACGGCGAGAGCCTGCGCCACTACGAGATGACGCTGGACACCGACGCCATCAAGGACCTGGCCGGCCAGATGGGTGGCGGCACCGGCGACGCCAAGGGCGACCTGCCCGAGAAGCTCACCTACGACGTGTGGCTCGACGAGGAGAACCGGACCAGCCGCACCGAGATGGACCTGGGCAAGGAGACCGGCTCGTTCGTCACCGAGATGGACGGCTGGGGCGAGCCGGTGAGCATCGAGGCCCCCGACGAGAGCGAGATCGTCGAGATGCCGGGCAGCACGACCGCACCCTGAGCACCGCACAGCACCGCACAGCACCGCACAGCAGAGGGCGCCGGGCCATGGCCCGGCGCCCTCTCGCGTTCTCGCTAGCGACCGCGCAGGCTCAGCGACCGCGCATGTTCTGGCGCATGCCCTTCATGTTGTTCGGCATCGGACCCTTGGGCAGCGGGATGTTGGAGCGGTTGGCGTCGAGGGCCTTGAGCCGGTTCAGCACGTCGGTGAGCTCGGCGGGCTTGACCGCACGCTTGAGCTTGGTGATGTGGCGGACCAGCTTGGGCAGCGGCACCTGGCCCTCGGCGTTGCCCACCATCACCTCGTGGATGGGGGTGTCGGCGACGACCCGCTCGTGCTTGCGGCGCTCGTTGATCATCAGCGAGCGCACCCGGTTGGGGTTGCCCTCACCGACGAGCACGATGCCGGGCGGGCCGACCACGCGGTGCACCACGTCCTGCTGCTTGGTGAACGCGACCACCGGGTCGGTCTTCCAGCCGCGCTTGAGCATCTGCAGCGCCGCGGCGGCCGCCCCGAGCTGACCCTCCATCTGGGTGTACGCCGCGTGCTGGGCGCGCCGGCCGAAGACGATCAGCGCCGCCAGGATGCCGAGCATCAGGGCGCCGACGATGCTCATGACCCACTCGAGGATGCCGCTGCCGGGAAGGATCCGGAACAGCACGAAGCCGACCACGGCACCGAGGAGGAAGGAGCCCAGGATCCACAGGCCGAGGCGCGGATCGGACTTCTTCGCCATCCGGTAGGTCTGGGCGAACTGCTGGCGCCGGTTCATGTTGGCCGGAGCGACGGGGGTCGACATGCGAGTGCCTTTGCTTCGTGCGGGTGGTCGAGAGGGAGGTGACAGCGCCCGGGGGCGCTGTCAGAGGGACGTCGCGACCGAGCCCGATCGCGCGTCCATGGCCTGACGGTACAGCCGCCCGGCCCGGTACGACGAACGAACCAGGGGCCCGGACAGCACTCCGGAGAAGCCGATCGCGTCGGCCTCGTCCTTGAGCTCGACGAACTCCTCGGGCTTGACCCAGCGCTCCACGGGGTGGTGGCGCACCGAGGGGCGCAGGTACTGGGTGATCGTGACCAGCTCGCAGCCCGCGCCGTGCAGGTCGCGCAGCGCCTGGGAGATCTCCTCGCGGGTCTCGCCCATGCCCAGGATCAGGTTCGACTTGGTGACCAGGCCGAAGTCGCGGGCCTGGGTGATCACGTCGAGGGAGCGCTCGTAGCGGAACGCCGGCCGGATCCGCTTGAAGATCCGCGGCACCGTCTCGACGTTGTGGGCCAGGACCTCGGGGCGGGACTCGAAGACCTCGCGCAGCAGGTCGGGCTTGCCGTTGAAGTCGGGGATCAGGTTCTCCACGCCGGTGCCCGGGTTCAGCTCGTGGATGGCGCGGACCGTCTCGGCGTACAGCCAGGCGCCACCGTCGGGCAGGTCGTCGCGGGCGACGCCGGTGATGGTGGCGTAGCGCAGCCCCATCGTCTGCACGGACTCCGCGACCCGGCGCGGCTCGTCGCGGTCCAGCGGCTGCGGCTTGCCGGTGTCGATCTGGCAGAAGTCGCAGCGCCGCGTGCACTGGTCGCCACCGATGAGGAACGTCGCCTCCCGGTCCTCCCAGCACTCGTAGATGTTGGGGCAGGCGGCTTCCTGGCAGACCGTGTGCAGCCCCTCGGACTTCACCAGGCTCTGCAGGTGTTTGTACTCCGGGCCCATCTTGGCGCGCGTCTTGATCCACTCGGGCTTGCGCTCGATCGGGGTCTCCGCGTTGCGCACCTCCAGACGGAGGAGCTTGCGGCCTTCAGGGGCGGGAGCTTGGGTCACGTTGCCCCACTGTACGCCCGTCCCGGAAGCGGTCCGCCGCTGCCGTCAGGGCACGTCACGGCGCCGAAATGCCAGCAGCGAGAGGAGGGCGGAGGCGCCCAGCAGGGTGCCGAGGTAGCGGGTCGCCTCGGTGGTGGTGAGGACCTGCTCGCCGCAGTCCTCGGCCGCCCGCGCCCCGTCGCACAGGCTGTCGTCCCAGTACTCGACGCCGTCGTAGAGCACCGCGAGAACGTTGCTGTGCAGCATCCAGCGCTGGGGGTCCGGCAACGGCAGCGCGCCGACCAGGAACGCGCCCACCACGACCGCGGCGAACAGCACCCCCAGCGTGGCCACCGTGCTGCGGAAGAGCATGGTGAGGGCGTAGGCGCCCAGGGCGGCCGCGACGGCCAGCACGACACCGCGACCGCTGAACCCGGTCAGGATCCGGACGATGTCGTCGTGGATCTCCTGGTCACGCGAGCGTGCGAGCGCCCACAGCGCGGTCCAGTAGGCGCCCAGGACCACGGTGCAGGTGGCCAGGGTGGCCAGCACCACCACCGCGGCCTTCGCCGCCCAGACCCGGGTACGGCGGACCTCGAAGAGCAGCTGGTTGCTCATCGAGCCGTTGTTCCAGTCGGCACCGGCGAACGTCGTGCCGATCAGCATGGCCAGCACCGCCAGCACCAGCACCACCGCGGTGCCGGTCTCGTACCTCTGCTGGATCAGCGAGAGCGTGGGCCGGTAGAGGAAGTCCTCCGCGCTGGGCACACTGCGCTCGCGGCAGGCCGTCTCCACCGCGGCTGGGTCCACCGCGGCCGGGCCTCCTGCGTCCGCGGCCTTCGCGGTGCGGCGCTGCACGCAGCGGCGTACCTCGTCCTCGACCCAGGGCTCCGCGGCGAAGGCGGCCGCCTCCTGCTCGGCGCGGTCGTGGTCGGCTTCGGTGAACGGACGGGTCTGGTAGGCCAGCCCCACCCCGATGCACACGGGAACGACGACCGCGGCGGCGAGCAGCACGAGGATGGCGCGTCGCCACCGCAACCGGGTGAGCTCGACGCGGATCAACCGGATCATCGCAGCGCCCCCTCGTTGGTCGGGGCGCCGAGGCTGTCCCGGGCGGTGAGGTCGAGGAAGACGCTCTCCAGGTCGGCGCGCACCGGGGTCAGCTCCGAGAGCCAGACGCCGCCGTCGGCGAGCACCCGGGTGACCTCGTGGGGCGGCCGGTCGGTGTCCACGCGCAGCGTGGCGCCGGGCTCGTCCGCGGCGGAGCGCGGGTCGGGGTCGGGCTTGACCGCGAAGCCGGCCGCGCGCAGCAGCCGGGTGGACGCCTGCGGGTCCGCGACCCGGACCCGGAGCCGGCCGACGCCGGCACCCATCAGCTCGTCGACCGTGCCCGAGGCCAGCAGCCGGCCGCGGCCGATGATGGTCGCCGAGGTGCACACCTGCTGCACCTCGGCCAGGATGTGGGAGCTCAGCAGCACGGTGACGCCGGCGTTGCCGAGCCCGCGGATCGTCTCGCGGATCTCGCGGATGCCCGCCGGGTCGAGCCCGTTGGTGGGCTCGTCGAGGATCAGCAGATCCGGCTGCTTGAGCAGCGTCGCCGCGATCGCCAGGCGCTGCTTCATGCCCAACGAGTAGCCGCGGTAGCGGTCCCGGTCCCGGGCGGTCAGCCCGACCGTCTCCAGCGAGGCGTCGACGCGGATGCGCGGCACGCCGATCGAGCCGGCGAGCAGGGCGAGGTTCTGGCGTCCGGTGAGGCCGGGGGAGAACTTCGGCGACTCCACCACGGCCCCGACCCGGTCGATCACCGCCGGCAGCCGCCGGGGGACCGGGGTCCCGAACAGCGCCATGCTGCCCGAGGTGGCCGAGGCCAGCCCCAGCAGCATCCGGATCGTGGTGGTCTTGCCCGAGCCGTTGGGGCCGAGGAAGCCGTGCACGCCGCCGGCCGGCACCGCGAGGTCGAGGTCGGCCACCGCCACCCGACGCCCGCGACGTCCGTGGAACTCCTTGCGCAGTCGGTGGGTCTCGATCACCAGATCGCCCACCGGCACCTTGCTCGCCGCACTGCCGACCATCGGCACACCCCCGTGTTCTCGCCGATCCACCGCGCCCGTCGCCCGGTCCCGAACGAGATCGTGACAGGTCCGGGCTCCGGCCGTACGGAGAACGCGCGGGTCAGCCGCCCGGGGTGAGGATCTCGATGCGCGGGGTGCGAGCCGGGTCGGGGCGGGGCTCGTAGTCCGGGGTGGGCGTGTACGGCGCCCATGCCAGCAGGTCGGCGAAGTGCCGCTCCACGCTGGGAAGGACCTCCTCGACGCTGACCCGCCGGCCCAGCTCGGTCGAGAGGGAGGTGACCCCGGCGTCGGCGATGCCGCACGGCACGAAGCGGTCGTACCAGCCGAGGTCGACGTCGCAGTTGAGCGAGAAGCCGTGCATCGCCACGCCCCGGCTGACCCGGATCCCGATCGCGGCGATCTTGCGCTCCGGACGCAGGCCTGTGCCGGGCTCGTCGGCGCGCAGCCAGACCCCGCTGCGGCCCGGCACCCGGGCCGTGGTGACGCCCAGGTCGGCGCAGACCGCGATCAGGGCCTCCTCGACGCGGCGTACGTAGTCGACGACCAGCACGTGCTCGGGCAGCCGCACGATGGGGTAGCCGACCAGCTGACCGGGCCCGTGGAAGGTGATCTTGCCGCCGCGGTCGACGTCGATGACGTCGGCCGTGCCGGGATCGGCGGGACGCTCGTGGGGCTGGGTGCGCTTGCCGCAGGTGAAGACCGGCGGATGCTCGAGCAGCAGCACGGTGTCGGGCCGGCGACCGTCGGCGACGGCTGCGTGCACCTCGCGCTGGAGCTCCCAGGCGGCGCGGTAGTCGAGGGCGTCCGGGCCGAGGCCGGCGATCGTGAAGTCAACCACGCAGCGAGCCTACGCCGCACCCGGCGCGGCCGGCGCCGGTGCCCGGCGCGGTCGGCGCCGGTGCCCGGTCGGCGGCCCTGTGGAGGAGCGCCGACGCCGGCGTCGCCCACCCGCCATGCTGGAGCGGTGACCGCGCGCCGCAGCCTCCTGCTCGTGGTGGCGCTCTGCGTGCTCGCGGCGACGCTGACGGGGGTGCTGTGGCGCCTGGAGACGC
Organism: Nocardioides sp. Z43_10; assembly: GCF_059766615.1. NCBI lineage: Bacteria > Bacillati > Actinomycetota > Actinomycetes > Propionibacteriales > Nocardioidaceae > Nocardioides > Nocardioides sp. Z43_10. The sequence continues at coordinate 158,983 of NZ_JCBAJY010000008.1, forward strand.
GGCGCGCCCCGACGCTGGCGACGAGCGCGCAGGGCCCGGCCGGCTCGGAGCTGCAGCAGGCGCTCGCGGTCCTGCGGGAGTGGGACGCCGCCCGGGCCGCGGCGTACGCGCGTGGTGACGTGGTGGCGCTGCGCGCGCTGTACGTGACCGGCTCGGGGGCCGGCGCCCGGGACGCGGCGATGCTGGGCCGCTACGTCGCACGCGGGCTGGTGGTGCGCGACCTGCGCACCCAGATCCTGCGGGCCCGGCTGCAGGACGCGAGCGCGGGCCGTTGGCGCCTCTCGGTCACCGAGCGGCTCGCCTCCGGTCGGGCGGTGGGGCCCGGCACGGACCAGGCGCTGCCGCGGGGCCGGGCCCGCACGCGGACGGTGCTGCTGGTCCGCGAGGACGAGCGGTGGCTGGTGGGGGAGGTGCGGGCCGCCGGACGCTCAGCCGAGGGCGGCTGAGAGCACGTCGCGCACGTCGTGGTCGCGGAAGGCGAAGCCCGCCCGCAGCAGCGCGGCCGGGTGGGCGTTGACCGAGCCGAGGACCTCGGGGGCCATCGCGCCGGCGGCACGGCGAAGCATCGGCGCGGGAACGGCGAGCAAAGCGCGCCGGGATACCGCCGAGGCCAGCGCGTCGGTGAACTCGGCGTCGGTGGGGGTGTGGGGGCAGCACAGGTTGAAGGCGCCGGCGGCTCCCGCGTCCTCGGCCAGGAACGCCACCGCGCCCACCCAGTCGCGCAGCGAGATCACCGGGAAGTGCTGCCTGCCGTCGCCCAGACGGGCGCCCAGCCCGAGCCGGAACAGCGGCAGCATCGGGCGCAGCGGGGGGCTCGCGCGATCCAGGACCGGGGCGGTGCGCAGCACGCAGACCCGGGCCCCGGCCTCGCGGGCGGGCTCCGCGGCGGCCTGCCAGTCGCGGCTCACGCTGGTCAGCAGCGCGTCGCCGCGGCTCTCGTCGTTTTCGGTCAGCTCGGCGAGCCCGTGGTCGCCGTAGTAGGAGATGCCGTTGCCGGCCAGGAACGCCGGTCCTCGCGCGCCTGCCCGGGCGTCGGCGATGGTCCGGGCCAGCAGCGCGGTGGTGCTCACCCGGCTGGTGCGCAGCTGCTCGGCCCACCGCCGCGAGTGCGGGTTGCCGGCGGTCGGGGACCCGGCCAGGTTGACCACGACCTCGGCGCCGGCGACCAGCTCGGAGTCGACCTGGTCGGCGTAGGGGTCCCACACCGACTCGTCCGGCGTCCCCGTCGCGCGGCGTACCAGTCGGGTGACGCGGTGGCCGCGCTCGCGCAGCTCGGTGACCAGGTGGGAGCCCAGGAACCCGGAGGAGCCGGCGACGACGACGTGCATGACGCCAGCGTGACACACGACACCCGGTGGCCCTCCGCGGACGGAGGACCACCGGGTGGTGGGTGGTGCGTGGTGGTGCGGGTGCTCAGACCTCGAACTGACCGGCCTCGAGGCGCTGCTTGACCTCGGAGAGGAACCGGGCGGCGTCCGCGCCGTCGACCAGGCGGTGGTCGTAGGTGAGCGCCAGGTAGCACATCTGGCGCACCGCGATCGTCTCGCCGAGGTTCGCGTCGTCGATCACGATCGGCCGCTTGACGACCGTGCCCGTGCCGAGGATCGCGACCTGCGGCTGGTTGATGATCGGGGTGTCGAACAGCGCGCCGCGGCTGCCGGTGTTGGTCAGCGTGAACGTGCCGCCCGACAGCTCGTCGGGGGTGATCTTGTTGGTGCGGGTCCGCTCGGCGACGTCGGCGATCTTGCGGGCGAGCCCGGCGATCGACAGGTCCCCGGCGTCCTTGACCACGGGGGTCAGCAGGCCCCGGTCGGTGTCCACGGCGATCGCGAGGTTCTCGCGGTCGTAGTAGGTCACCTCGCCGGCCTCGGTGTCGATGGCGGCGTTGAGCGAGGGGTGCTGCTTGAGCGCGTCGATGGCCGCCTTGGCGAAGAACGGCATGAAGGACAGCTTCACGCCCTCGCGGGCCGCGAAGTCGGCCTTGACCGAGTCGCGCAGCCGCGAGATCGCGGTGACGTCGACCTCGACCACGGTGGTCAGCTGCGCCGAGACCTGCAGCGACTCCACCATCCGCTTGGCGATGACCTTGCGCAGACGGCTGAGCTTCTCGGTCTTGCCGCGCAGCGGGGACGGCGCAGCCGCGGCGGGGGCGCCCTCGGCGGCGGGCGCCTCGGCGGCAGCCGCCGGGGCGGGAGCCTCCTGAGCCTTCGCCGCGTCCAGCACGTCCTGCTTGCGGATCCGGCCACCCACGCCGGTGCCGGTCACCGACGCGAGGTCGACGCCGTGCTGGGAGGCCATCTTGCGCACCAGCGGGGTGACGTAGCCGTGACCGTCACCCGCGGCGGCGGGCTGCTCGGTCTGCGTCGCGGGCTGCTGAGCCTGCTGCGGGGCGGGCTCGGCCTTGGCGGGCTGCTCGGGAGCGGGCTCCGCGGCGCGCGCCTGCGGCTCGGGCTGCTTCTCCTGGGCCGGCTCCGGGGCGGGCTCCGGCTCCGGCTCCGGCTCGGGCTCGGGCTCGGGCTGCTTCTCCTCGGCTGGGGCGGGCTGGCCGGAGCCGATCACCGCGAGCTCGGCACCGACCTCGACGGTCTCGTCCTCCTCCACCTTGATCTCCAGCAGGGTGCCGGCGATGGGGGAGGGGATCTCGGTGTCGACCTTGTCGGTGGAGACCTCGAGCAGCGGCTCGTCGACGGCGACCTCGTCGCCCACCTTCTTGAGCCAGCGGGTGACGGTGCCCTCGGTGACCGACTCGCCCAGCGCAGGCAGCGTCACCGAGGTGCCGGAGCCGCCCTGGTCGCCACCGGAGGCGGCGGGCTGGGACTGCTCGGGCTGCTCGGCGGGCGGCTCGGGGGCCGACGGCTCCTCGGCCTGCTCCGGCTCCGGCTCCGGCTCGGGCTCGGGCTCGGCGGGGGCCTGCTCCTGCTCGGGCTGGGCCTGCTCGCCGCCGCTGTCGCCGCCGCCTTCGCCGGCGTCACCGATGACGGCGAGGATCTCGCCGACCTCGACGGTGTCGTCCTCGTTGACGCGGATCTCCAGCAGGGTGCCGGCCACGGGGGAGGGGATCTCGGTGTCGACCTTGTCGGTGGAGACCTCGAGCAACGGCTCGTCGACCGCCACCGTGTCTCCGACCTGCTTGAGCCAGCGGGTGACGGTTCCCTCGGTGACGGATTCGCCGAGTGCCGGCAGGTTGACTTCGGTGGCCATGGAAGGTTCCTTCGCTCGCGTCGTGTGTCTGGTCGGGTCCTCGGTGAGGACGTGTCTGGGTCAGGAGTGGGCGTGCAGAGGCTTGCCGGCGAGAGCCAGGTGGGCCTCGCCGAGAGCCTCGTTCTGGGTGGGGTGCGCGTGGAGCAGGGTGGCGACGTCCTCGGCGTGGGCTTCCCAACCGTAGATCAGCTGGGCCTCCCCGATGAGCTCGCCGACCCGGTCGCCGACGAGGTGGAGGCCCACCACGGGGCCGTCCTTCTCGCGGACCAGCTTGACGAACCCCTGGGTCTTGAGGATCTGGCTCTTGCCGTTCCCGCCGAGGTCGTAGGTCACCGTCTCGACCGCGTCCGCGCCGTACGCCGCGCGCGCGGCGGCCTCGCTGAGGCCGACCGAGGCGATCTCCGGGCTGGAGTAGGTCACCCGCGGGATGCCCGCCTCGTCTAGGGGGGCCGGCGCCAGGCCGGCGATGTCCTCGGCCACCAGGATGCCCTGGGCGAACCCACGGTGCGCCAGCTGCAGGCCCGCGACGATGTCGCCGACCGCGTAGACGCCGTCCACGCTGGTCCGGCAGCGCTCGTCGACGACCACGAAGCCGCGCTCGCGGGCGACGCCCTGCTCGTCGTACCCGAGCCCGTCGGTGACCGGGCCCCGGCCGACCGCGACGAGCAGCAGCTCGGCCTCGAGGACCTCGCCGCCCTCGAGGGTCACCGCGACGCCGCCGTCGACGGGCTTGCTGCTCTGGAAGGGGGTGCCGGTGCGCAGCGCGATGCCGCGCTTGCGGAAGGCGCGCTCCAGCGCCGCGGAGGACGCCTCGTCCTCGGCGGCGACCAGCCGGGGAAGGGCCTCGACGATGGTCACCTCGGCGCCGAAGCTGCGCCACAGGCTGGCGAACTCGCAGCCGATCACGCCGCCGCCGAGCACGATGACGGAGCCGGGCACGCGGTCCAGGGACAGGGCGTGCTCGGAGGTGAGGACGCGCTCGCCGTCGACGTCCAGGCCGGGCAGGCTCTTGGCAGCCGAGCCGGACGCGAGCACCACGTGGCGCCCGGTCCAGGCCTTCGCGTCCACGGTGACCTCACGGGGCCCGGTGAGACGACCCTCGCCCTCGATCACGGTGATGCCGCGGGAGCGGACCAGACCGGTCAGGCCCTTGTGCAGGCGCCCGACGACGCCGTCCTTGTAGGAGTTCACGCCGGCCATGTCGATGCCGTCCAGGCTCGCGCGGACCCCGAACCGGTCGGCGTGGCGGGCGGAGTCGGCGACCTCGGCGGCGTGCAGGAGGGCCTTGGTGGGGATGCAGCCGATGTGCAGGCAGGTGCCGCCGACCTTGCTCTTCTCGACGAGTCCCACGGTGAGGCCGAGCTGGGCCGCGCGCAGGGCGCAGGCGTAGCCGCCGGAACCCGCTCCCAGGATGAGTACGTCGAAGTCGGCGTCGGCCACCGTGGTCCTTTCCTCCCCCAGATCTCGGGCACGAGAGCTCGTGCCGGGTCGAAGTGCGGTCCATCCTCGCACTTCCGCCCAGCCTGTCCACACCGGGTCTCCGGCGGGACAGGGCAGACTGGGGGCATGGGTTTGTTCGATCGACTTCGTGGCTCACGCCCCCGCATGCGCCGACCGGCCGCCGACGCGACCCGCACCGGCTCCACCCAGGTGCGCGCCTCCGACAACGCCGATCAGGCGCACCTGCTGGAGTTCGTCCGCCAGCACCGGGGGGTCGAGGGGTTCGTCGAGCCCCGCACCGCGGTCAGCGACGTGACCCTGCTGCTGGTGGCCCACGACGGGGAGTGGACGCGTCGCCGGGTGCCCTCGGTCAAGTGGGCGCACGAGTTCGCGAACCTGCACCAGGTGCCCTCCTACGACGCGGCCGTGGTCGGCATCCCGCAGCGGATGCGCGACTACAACCGTCGGATGAAGAGCAGCTGACTCAGGCCTGGGGGGCGTCGGAGTCGTCCGGGTCGCCGCCGCCGACCGCGACGTCCACCGCCCCGTCCACCGCGGTGGCCCGCTCGGCGAGGCCGCGGACGTAGTCGATCAGCGTGGCGGTGCCGAACCCGGTGCCGCCGGAGGTGACGTGGCCCCAGGGCCCGGCGCCGTTCCACGACGGTCCCGCGATGTCGATGTGGGCCCACGGCAGGCCGCCGGTGAACTCGCGCAGGAACGCGCCGGCGAACAGGCCGCCGCCCCAGCGGACCCAGTCGTGCTGGGCGAGGTCGGCGACCTTGCTGCTGCGGATCCGCTCGCTCATCTCCTCGGGGATGGGCATCGGCCACAGGGCCTCGCCGGCCCGGGCGCCGGCCTCGATCACGGCCGGCACCACCTGGTCGTCGCCCAGGACGCCGGCGACCTTGTCGCCCAGCGCCAGCACCATGTGCCCGGTGAGGGTGGCGATGTCGATGATCACGTCGGGCTCGGTCTCGCCTGCGCGCACCAGCGCGTCGGCCAGCACCAGGCGGCCCTCGGCGTCGGTGTTGGTGACCTCGACGGTGCGCCCGCCGTACATGGTGAGCACGTCGCCGGGGCGCATCGAGTCGCCGGAGACCATGTTCTCGGCCATCGGCGCGAACGCCGAGACCCGCACCGGCAGGCCGAGGGCGGCGATCGCGAACGTCGCCTGGATCACCGACGCGGCTCCGGCCATGTCGCTCTTCATCGTCGCCATGCTCGAGCCGGGCTTGATGGTCAGGCCGCCGGAGTCGAAGGTGATGCCCTTGCCGACCAGCGCCACGTGGGCGACGGCGTCCTCGGGCGCCCAGGTGAGCTCGACCAGTCGCGGCGGAGCGTCCGAGCCGCCGCCGACGCCGAGGATGCCGCCGCAGCCGAGCTCGGCGAGGCGCTGCTCGTCCAGCACCGTCAGGCCGACCTTCGGGGCGCCGCGGCCCTTGGTGAGCTTCGCGTGCGCCGCGGTGACCGCGTCGGCGAACTTGGGCGGGGTCAGGTCACCGGGCGGGGTGTTGACCCAGTCGCGGACCCCGGCGATGGCGGCGGCGACGGTGCGCGCGGCCTCGAACGCCTCGCCGGCCTCGTCGCGGCGCGCGATCGGGCTGAGCACGGTGACGGTGCCGGCGTCGGTGGGGTCGGCCGCGGTGTCCTGCTTGTACGCCGTGAACGAGTAGCCGCCGAGCAGGTGGCCCTCGGTGACCGCGCGGACCAGCTCCGGGGTGTCGGCGGGCAGCGCCAGCGCGACCGAGGCGGCGTTGGGGACGGCGCGGGCCGCGGCGCCGGCCGCACGCCGTACCGCGACGGCGTCGAGGGCGTCCTCGCTGCCGAGGCCGACCAGCACCAGCAGCGGTGAGGCGATGGTGCCGGCGGTGACGACCTTGACCGCCTCGCCGGCCTTGCCGCTCACCCCGAGGGTGGACAGCAGCGGGCTGAGCTTGCGGCCGTAGGCGTCGGCGACGTCCTGCGCGGCGGGGACCAGGCGCGGCCCCTTGGGGGTCTGCACCACCCCCGCGACCACTGCGTCGGCTCGGGTCTTGGCGGGGCTGGCACTGCGCAGGCTGTAGGACGTCACGGACGCAGGATAACGAGAAGTGCCGCTGGGGTAGGTTGCGGCCATGTCTGAGCACCCCACCCCGCCGGCGCTGCTGACCTCCCCGCTGCATGAGCGCCACGTCGCGCTCGGCGCCAAGCTGGCGGAGTTCGGCGGCTGGGAGATGCCGCTGGAGTACGCGACCGGCACCCTCAAGGAGCACGCCGCGGTGCGCGACGCGGTCGGCGTCTTCGACGTCAGCCACCTGGGCAAGGCGATCGTCAGCGGGCCCGGCGCCGCGGCGTACGTGAACCGCACCCTGAGCAACGACCTGGCCCGGATCGCGCCGGGGCAGGCGCAGTACACGCTGTGCTGCGACGCCGAGACCGGCGGCATCGTCGACGACCTGATCGTCTACCTGCACTCCGAGGAGAAGGTGCTGCTGGTCCCCAACGCCGCCAACACCCCCGAGGTCGTGCGCCGCCTCGCCGCGCAGGCACCCGAGGGGGTGAGCATCACCGACCACCACCGCGATTACGCCGTGCTCGCCGTCCAGGGCCCGCACGCCGACGACCTGCTCGCGGCCGTCGGGCTGCCGGTCGGGCACGCCTACATGTCCTTCACCGTCGCCGACTTCGCCGGCACCGGGGTGGTCGTGTGCCGCACCGGCTACACCGGCGAGCGCGGCTATGAGCTGATCGCCGGCAACGACATCGCCCTCGAGCTGTGGGACGCCCTGCTCGAGGCCGGGCGGGCCTTCGGCGCGGTGCCGTGCGGGCTGGGCGCGCGCGACACGCTGCGCACCGAGATGGGCTACCCGCTGCACGGGCAGGACATCAGCCTCGACGTCACCCCGGTCCAGGCCCGGATCGGCTTCGCGGTGGGCTGGAAGAAGCCGGAGTTCTGGGGCCGCGAGGCGCTGCTCGCCGAGCGGGAGCGCGGCCCCGAGCGGCTGCTGCGCGGCCTGCTCGCCATCGGCCGGGGCATCCCGCGCCCGGGCATGTCGGTGAGCCTGGTCAAGGACGTGCCGCTGTGCGAGATCACCTCGGGGACCTTCTCGCCGACTCTGCGCACCGGCATCGGCCTGGCCCTGGTCCCGACCATGGTCGCCCCCGACGCGCAGGTGGGCGTCGACATCCGCGGGCGCCGCGAGATCTTCCAGCTGGTGGACCCGCCGTTCGTGGAGTCACACGTGCGCTGAGGGTGTTTGTGGCGGGGGTGGCTGGTCGCGCGGGGGTGGCTGATTCCCCGGTCGACCGGGGAAGCCTGATGTTGTCCGGCGAAACTTCGCCCGACAACATCAGTAGTTGACTGTGCGCATTACCTCATCGGCCACAGCGGCCTCAGCGGTCTCAGCGGTCACGGCCGGGGCGCGCCCGCTGGCGTCGGAACCCCCGGTCGACCGGGGAAACCTGATGTTGTCGGCCGAAGCTTCGCCCGACAAGTGCAGCGATCGCCGGTCGGCCGGGGAAACCGACGCCCCGCACCCACCCGCGCGCCGCCGCGCCCTCAAGCAACGAGCGCGGCGACCACCAGGACGGCGGTGAAGGAGGTCTCGACGGAGGCGCCGTAGACGTCGCCGGTCAGTCCGCCGAACCGCCGCCCAGCGTGTACGGCGAGCAGCGCGCCGGCCGCGATCCCGACGGGTACGGCGAGCGCCAGTCCCGCCGCGACCTCGCCCACCGGGTAGCCCGCGGGCAGCGCCCAGCAGCCGAGCAGCGCCCAGCCAGCGCCGCCGGCCAGGACCAGCGTGAGCGCGGCCGCGACGATCGCCAGCCGGGCCGACACTGTGCCGGCCACGGTGGCGCCGAGGCCGTCGGGCCGGGCGGCCGGGAAGCGGTGGGTGCACAGCAGCGGCAGCACCGCGCGGCTGGCCACCAGCGCCACCGCCAGCGAGGCGGCGCCGGCGCCCGCCGCTACCAGCTCGCTGAGGGCGGCCACCTGGACCAGCAGCGTGAGCACGAGCGTCGCGACGCCGAAGGGGCCGATGTCGGACTGCTTCATGATCGCCAGCGCCGCCTCGCCGCGACGCCCGCTGCCGAGGCCGTCGGCGGTGTCGGCCAGCCCGTCGAGGTGCATCGCCCGGGTCAGCGCGGCCAGCGCGGCGATGGCCAGCGCCGCCAGCAGCACGGCCGAGGCCCGCGACCAGTGCTCGGCGGCCAGCAGCGGGAGGCCGACCGCCACCGCCAGCACCAGGCCGCCGGCGGGCGCCAGCGTCATCGCGAGTCCCGCGGTCGCCCGGTCCACCCGCCGGGGCGCGGGCACCGGCAGCGCGGTCAGCGTGCCGAGCATCAGCCGCAGCGCGTCGCCTCCCAGCCCGCCCCTCACAGGTGCACGACCCGCCCCGCGACGCACCAGCGCACGTCCTCGGTGGCGTCGGCCACCCGGGCGTTGAGCAGGCCCATCAGGTCGCGGAAGCGCCGCCCGGACGCGGTGTCGGGTACGAGGCCCTGGCCGACCTCGTTGGTGACCGCGACGACGCGCCGCGCCGTAGCCCGCCAGGCCTCGACGAGCGCGTCGATCTCCGCGCGCACCGCCTGCTCGGCACGCGGCCACGTCGCGTCCGACCAGGCGTCGTGGGCGTCCATCACCCGGGTCAGCCACAGCGTCAGGCAGTCCACCAGCAGCGGCGAGCCGGGGGAGCGCAGCAGCCCGGCCAGGTCGAGGGTCTCGACGGTCTCCCAGTGCGGGGGCCGTCGCACGCGATGGACCCGGATCCGCTCGGCCCACTCCGCGTCGTCGGGCAGCGCGGGGTAGGAGGTCGCGACGTAGGTGACCCCTGCGGCCCCGGCCAGCAGCCGCTCGGCCTCCTGGGACTTCCCCGAGCGGGCCCCGCCGGTGACCAGGGTCCGCAGCGGCCCGTCGTGGCGCGGTACGGCGCGGGTCACCGGGTCGAGCAGGGTGCCGTCGTCGACCACCCGCACGCCCCAGTCGGCCAGGCGCCGGGCCAGCTCGGCGGTCGGCGGGTTGTAGTGGGACAGGTGCACCGCGACCACCTCGGTGGCGGCGCCGAGGGCACCCACCGCCCGCAGCCGACGCAGCTGCTCAGGGAACGTGGTGAGGTCGAGGTGACCGGTGCCGGACAGGTCGCTGCGGTCCCCGAAGGTCTGCTCCATCAGCACCGTGTCCAGCGCGGCGCCGCGCAGCGCCTCGACGGTCTCCTCGGGCAGCGGCCCGGTGTCGGCGGCGTGCAGCACGCTGCGCCCCTCGGGGGTGCGGACCTCGTAGAGCACCGCGTCCGGGGCGCCGTCGCGGCTCAGTCCGGTCACGTGGGAGGAGGCCAGCACGCGCACGCCGTACCCGTCCAGGTCGAGGGTGTCGCCCGGGGCCACCGCCACGAACCGCACCTCGGTGTCGTCGGCCAGCCACGGGCGGCAGGCCTCGATCACGTCCGGGGGGCCGAGCACGGTCAGCGGTCCGGAGCTGACCCACGAGCGGTGCAGCAGGAACGCGGGGGAGCAGTGGTCGGTGTGCTGGTGGGTGAAGAGCACGTAGCGCACCCGGTCCAGCGCGACCCCGTGCCGGGTGGCCGCCGCCGGCGTCTCCGGGCCGCAGTCCAGCAGCAGCACGTCATCGACCAGAGCTGCGGTCTGCGCTCGGGTGCGCCCGGCCGCCCGCTCGGCAGTGCAGGACGCGCAGGTGCAGAAGGGGTTGGGCCAGCCGTCGGCTGCACCCGTGCCCAGGAGGCGGACGGTCACCGGAGAACCTTATGCGCGACCCGTCCTATGCTCGGCCCATGGTGAACCCTTCGGACGAGTCCGCGCCCACCTTCCGTCAGCCCGCGCCCACGGACCGACCGTGGTGGTGGCGGATGGAGAACGCCGCGGGCGAGGAGGTGGCGGTCCCCGAGGAGCTGGACGGCGCCCGCTTCGAGAGCCAGGGCGACGCGGAGTCGTGGGTCGGGGAGATCTGGGCCGACCTCGCCGCCGAGGGCGTCGACGCGGTGACGCTCTTCGAGCTCGACCGCGAGGTCTACGGCCCGATGTCGCTGCACGCCTCCTGAGCCGGTGCAGCCGGTAGCGCTGCCCGGACCGGTCCGTGAGGTCTGTGACGCCTGGCTCGCGCACATCGACGCGCGTGCGCCCGGCCTCGTCACGGGGCTCTACCTGCGCGGCGGGCTCGCGTTCGGCGAGTGGATCCCGGGCCGCAGCGACGTCGACTTCGTCGCGACGCTGACCCGCCGCCCCCGCGGCGCCGACGTTGACGCGATCGAGGACTCCCACCGGGCCCTGGCGCGGGATCTGCCCGGGGTGCCCTTCGACGGCCTGCACCTGCTCGCCGAGGACCTCACCCGCGCGCCGGCGCTGTGCCCGGACGTGCCGTGCGTGCTGCACCACCACTTCGAGGCGGAGGCGGCGCACGACGTCAATGCGGTGACCTGGCACGAGCTCGCCGAACGCGGAGTCACAGTGCGTGGGCCGGCCGCCGCGACGCTCGGCATCTGGACCGACGCGGCCGGGCTGGTCGCGTTCACCCGAGACAACCTCGACACCTACTGGCGCGCCACCTCGCAGGCGCTGAGCGCGCAGCCCGGCGAGGGCGCCTACGCGGACGCATGCTGCTGGTGTGTGCTCGGAGTCGCCCGGCTGCACCACCTGCTGGTCACCGGCAGGCTGACCAGCAAGTCGGGCGCGGGCCGCTGGGGGCTGGGTCACTATCCGGCGCGCTTCCACCGGGTCCTGCGCGAGGCGCTGCGGATCCGTGGGGGTGGCCCCGAGGAGTACGCGGGCGACCCGGACGCACGCGGTCACGACGTCGCCGCGTTCACGGCGTACGTCGTCGAGAGCGGGACGCGCGCCCGCCAACCTGTCGAGGGCACCCGCCGGGGCTAGGCTCGCCCCCGTGCAGCCCTACCTCGACCTCCTCCAGCGGATCCTCGACGACGGCGTGGAGAAGAGCGACCGCACCGGCACCGGCACGCTGAGCGTCTTCGGACACCAGATGCGCTTCGACCTGTCGGCCGGCTTCCCGCTGGTGACCACCAAGAAGGTGCACACCCGCAGCATCTTCGCCGAGCTGCTGTGGTTCCTGCGCGGCGACACCAACGTGCGCTGGCTGCAGGAGCGCGGCGTCAGTATCTGGGACGAGTGGGCCGACGAGGACGGCGACCTCGGGCCGGTCTACGGCCGGCAGTGGCGCTCCTGGCCGGCCCCGGACGGGCGGCACATCGACCAGCTCGCGCAGGTCGTCGAACAGATCCGCCGCGACCCCGACTCGCGGCGCCACCTCGTCAGCGCCTGGAACGTCGCCGACATCGACAAGATGGCGCTGGCGCCGTGCCACGCGCTGTTCCAGTTCTACGTCGCGCCCTCGGCCGACGGGCCCGGCAAGCTGAGCTGCCAGCTCTACCAGCGCAGCGGCGACGTGTTCCTCGGCGTGCCGTTCAACATCGCCTCCTACGCGCTGCTCACCCACATGGTCGCGCAGGTCACCGGGCTGGAGGTCGGCGACTTCGTGCACACCCTGGGCGACGCGCACCTCTACCTCAACCACCTCGACCAGGCCCGGCTCCAGCTGACCCGGGAGCCGCGCCCGCTGCCCACGCTGCGCCTCGACGAGTCGGTGAGTGCACTCGACGCGTTCGAGCTCGAGCACATCACCGTCGAGGGCTACGACCCGCACCCGCTGATCAAGGCGCCGATCGCGGTATGACGACCCCCTCGGGCCAGCGCGTCGTGCACGTCGTCGCGGTCGCGCGCAACGGCGTGATCGGCGACGCCGGCGACATCCCGTGGCGGATCCCCGGGGAGATGGCGCACTTCAAGGCCGTCACCATGGGCCACGTGCTGCTGATGGGTCGCGCCACCTTCGACTCCATCGGCCGCCCGCTGCCGGGACGCACCACGATCGTGGTCACCCGCGACCCCGCCTGGTCCCACGACGGGGTGGTGGTGGCCCACTCGGTCGACGAGGCGCTCGCGCTCGCCGCGTCGTATGAGGGCGACGTGATGGTCGCCGGCGGCGCCCAGATCTATGCGCTGACGATGCCGCTGGCCGACCAGCAGGTGCTGACCCGGGTTCCGCTCTCGCCGCCGGGCGACACGCACTACCCGGCGTACGACGAGGACGAGTGGACCGAGACCCGCCGCGAGGAGCGCGAGGGCTACTCGGTGGTGTGGCTGGAGCGCCGCGCCGCCTGAGGCGCGCCCGGTCGGCCGCCGAGGCGCGGCAACCGAGCGGATGGCAGGGTGGGGGCCATGGAGCTGCGCATCTTCACCGAACCCCAGCAGGGCGCCACCTACGACGACCTCCTTCGGGTCGCCCAGGAGGCCGAGCGACTCGGCTTCGGAGCGTTCTTCCGCTCCGACCACTACCTGACGATGGGCGGCGACGGCCTGCCCGGGCCGACCGACGCGTGGACCACGCTGGCCGGCCTCGCCCGCGAGACCTCCACCATCCGGCTCGGCACGCTGATGACCTCGGCGACGTTCCGCTACCCGGGGCCGCTGGCGATCCAGGTGGCGCAGGTCGACCAGATGAGCGGGGGCCGGGTCGAGCTCGGCCTGGGCGCCGGCTGGTTCACCCAGGAGCACGAGGCCTACGGCATCCCGTTCCCCGGCACCGTGGAGCGCTTCGACCGCTTCGAGGAGCAGCTCGCGATCCTCACCGGGCTGTGGTCCACCCCGGTGGGCGAGACGTTCAGCCATGACGGCGAGCACTACCGCCTCGCCGACAGCCCGGCGCTGCCCAAGCCGGTCCAGCAGCCGAACCCGCCGATCCTGATCGGCGGCCTGGGCAAGCGGCGGACCCCGGCGCTGGCTGCCCGCTACGCCGACGAGTTCAACCTGCCGTTCGCCTCCGAGGAGACCACCGCCACCCAGTTCGGGCGGGTCCGGGCGGCCTGCGAGTCGGCCGGACGCGACCCCGGCGACCTGGTCTGGTCCAACGCGCTGGTGCTGTGCTGCGGCGCCGACGAGGCCGAGATCGACCGGCGCGCGGCGGTGATCGGGCGGGACAAGGCCGAGCTGCGTGAGAACGGCCTGGCCGGCACGCCCGCGGAGGTCGTCGACAAGATCGGCCGCTACCGCGAGCTCGGCGCCCAGCGCGTCTACCTGCAGGTGCTGGACCTCTCCGACCTCGACCACCTCGCGCTGGTGGCCGAGCAGGTCATGCCCCATCTGTGAAATCGGCGCAGCCAGATAATGTGGTGCCTATGAGCACCCATGCCCCCGAGGCGCCGTTCGGCCGTGTGTTGACCGCGATGGCCACCGCCTTCCACGAGGACGGTTCGGTCGACCTGCACGCCACCGCCCGGATCGCGTCGTACCTCGTCGACAACGGCCACGACGGGCTGGTGGTCTCCGGCACCACCGGCGAGTCGCCGACGACCACGGTCGCCGAGGACGGTGACATCCTGCGCGCGGTCAAGGACGCGGTCGGCGACCGCGCCACGATCCTCGCGGGGGTGGGCACCAACACCACGGTGCACTCCGTCGAGCTGGCCGAGCAGGCCGAGAAGATCGGCGCCGACGGGCTGCTGCTGGTCACGCCGTACTACAACAAGCCGTCCCAGAAGGGCGTGCTGCACCACTTCACCCAGGTCGCGCGGTCCGCGGACCTCCCGGTGATGCTCTACGACGTCCCGGGTCGCACCGCCACCACCATCGCGATGGAGACCTACGAGGCGGCGATCCGCCTGGACAACGTCGTCGCGGTCAAGGACGCCGTCGGCGACTTCGCCCGCGGGGTCCAGTTGACCCAGCTCGGCTACGCGGTCTACTCCGGCGACGACATCGCCAACCTCGGCTGGCTCGCGCACGGCGCGGCCGGGTTCGTCTCCGTGGTCGGCCACGCCGCCGGCAACGAGCTCAAGGCGATGGCCGACGCGTTCTTCGCCGGCGACACCGCCGGGGCGCTCGCCGTCTACACCCGGCTGCTGCCGGCGATCCGTGCGGTGATGGGGGTACCGAACTACGGCGCCACCACCGCCAAGGCGGCGCTGCAGCTGCTCGGGGTGCTCGACAACCGGCACGTGCGCAGCCCGCTGGTGGCTCTCGACGACGACGAGGTCGCCGCGCTGCGCGCCGGGCTCGCCGCATCGGGCCTGATCGACTGAGGAGACAGATGAGCCACCCGCACCCGGAGCTGACCGCGCCTGAGCCGCTCGCCCCGGGAGGTCTGCGGGTGATCCCGCTCGGCGGGCTCGGCGAGGTCGGGCGCAACATGACGGTCTTCGAGTACGACGACCGGCTGCTGATCGTGGACTGCGGGGTGCTCTTCCCCGAGGACCGCCACCCCGGCGTCGACCTGATCCTGCCCGACTTCGCCGCGATCCGGGACCGGCTCGACCGGGTGGAGGCGCTGGTCCTCACCCACGGCCACGAGGACCACATCGGCGCCACGCCGTACCTGCTGCGCGAGCGCGGGGACATCCCGCTGGTGGGCTCGGAGCTGACGCTGGCCCTGCTCGGCTCGAAGCTGCGCGAGCACCGGCTGCGCGAGACCGTCCACCACGTGGTTCGCGAGGGGGACCGGATCTCCTTCGGCCCCTTCGACCTCGAGTTCGTGGCGGTCAACCACTCCATCCCCGACGCGCTGGCGGTCGCCATCCGCACCGGAGCCGGGATGGTGCTGCACACCGGCGACTTCAAGATGGACCAGCTGCCCCTGGACGGGCGGATCACCGACCTGCGGGCGTTCGCGCGACTGGGAGAGGAGGGCGTCGACCTCTTCCTCACCGACTCCACCAACGCCGAGGTGCCGGGGTTCACCGCCTCGGAGCAGGAGATCGCCCCGGTCCTGGACCGCACCTTCCAGCACAGCACCCAGCGGATCATCGTGGCCTGCTTCGCCTCGCACGTGCACCGGGTGCAGCAGGTCCTCGACGCCGCGGTCGCGCACGGGCGCAAGGTGGCCTACGTCGGTCGCTCGATGGTGCGCAACATGGCCATCGCCGCCGAGCGGGGCTACCTCCACGTCCCACCGGGCGTGCTGCTCGACGCCAAGGAGCTGGCCCAGCTGGCGCCCGAGCGGCAGGTGCTGATCTCGACCGGCTCCCAGGGCGAGCCGCTCTCGGCGCTGAGCCGGATCGCGCAGCGCAACCACCACTTCGTGCACATCGAGGACGGCGACACCGTCATCCTGGCCAGCTCGCTGATCCCGGGCAACGAGAACGCCGTCTACCGGGTCATCAACGGCCTCGCGCGCTGGGGGGCCCGGGTGGTGCACAAGGGCAACGCGCTCGTGCACGTCAGCGGCCACGCCAGTGCCGGGGAGCTGCTGTACTGCTACAACATCGTCAAGCCGGGCAACGTGCTGCCGGTGCACGGCGAGGTCCGGCACATGCAGGCCAACGCGGCCCTGGCCCGGGCCACCGGCGTGCCGTCCGAGCGGGTGGTGATCGCCGAGGACGGCGTGGTCGTCGACCTCGTCGACGGGGTGGCCTCGATCGCCGGGAAGGTCGAGTGCGGCTACGTGTTCGTCGACGGCACGAGCGTCGGCGGCGTCACCGAGTCCTCGCTGAAGGACCGGCGGATCCTGGGCGAGGAGGGCTTCATCTCGGTGATCGTGGTGGTGGACTCGGTGACCGGGAAGGTCTCGGCCGGCCCGGAGATCCACGCGCGCGGCTTCGCCGAGGACGACGCGACCTTCGAGGAGATCAAGCAGCCGATCATCAACGCGCTCGACCGGGCCGGCGCGGAGGGCGCCACCGACGCCTACCAGCTCCAGCAGATCGTACGGCGGGTGGTGGGGCGCTGGGTGAGCCGCACCCACCACCGCCGGCCGATGATCATCCCCGTGGTCGTGGAGTCCTGAGGGGCTCCTCCTGACCGAGGCGGACGATCTCGTCCATCTGGTCCAGCCCGACGGTGCCGTGGGTGATCCACACGACCGTGCGGTCGCTGGTGACCGCCAGCAGCTCGTCGGCGACGGCGCGGGCGGTCGGGGTGTCGAGGTGGGCGGTGGGCTCGTCGAGGACCAGCACCCGGTGGTCGGCCAGCAGCATCCGGGCCAGGCCGATCCGGGCCCGCTCCCCGCCCGAGACGGCCGCGCCACCGTCGCCGAGCCGGGTCTGCAGACCCTGGGGGAGCGCGTCGAGCCAGTCCCCGAGCCGGGCGGCCCGCAGCGCCGTCTCCACCTGGGCGTCGTCGGCGTCGGGGGCGGCCAGCCGGACGTTCTCCACCAGGGTGGAGCCGAACAGGTAGGGGTCGTCGTCGAGCAGCCCGACCACGCGCCGTACGTCGTCGGCGGCCAGGGCCCGCACGTCGATGCCGGCGACCTGGTAGCTGCCCGCGGTCGGGTCCAGGAAGCGCACCAGGACCGCGGCCAGCGTGGACTTGCCGGAGCCGGAGGGGCCGACCAGGCCGATGCGGCGACCCGGGGGGAGGTCCAGCGAGATCGGCCCGAGCACGTCGCGCTCCTCCCAGGCGGCCTTCACCTCGTCGAGACAGACCGCGGCGTCCGCGGGGGACAGTGGGGTCGGCAGCGTGAGCGGGTCGACCGGGTCGGCCACCGCGGGCGGCAGCGTGGTGAGCTCGTCGAGGCGTCGGGTGGCGGCGCGGGTGGAGACCTGCAGGGCGCCGGCGTCGGCGACCGGGCTGAGCACGTCGACCAGGGCCAGCGGGAGCAGCACGAGCAGCGCCACGACCGGTCCCGACACGGTGCCCTCGCGCAGCGCGGCGCCGCCGACGGCCGCCATCAGCACCACGCCCAGCCCGGCGGACAGCATCGGCCAGGTGCGGGCCAGGGCCAGCCAGTGGGTGGTGCGGGCGGTGGCCCGGGCCAGCACGGTGCCGGCCTGCTGGACGTGGTCGAGGGCGCGCGCGCCCGCCTGCCACTGGACGAGGTCGCGGGCGTTGGTCAGCAGCGAGAGGCTGCGCCGGGACAGCTCGGCGCGGGCGGTGACCTGCTCGGCCGCGTGCCGCGCCGTACCGTAGCGGGCGGTCGCCCAGGTCAGTGTGCCGGTGAGGAGCACCAGCGCGGCGGTGACCAGGCCGGCGGCGGGCAGGAACCAGGTCGCGACCAGCGTGGTGACCGCGCCGGCGCCCAGCCAGGTGACCAGCGGCATCCGGACCCGCAGCTGGTCGTCGAGCAGCGCGTCCACGTCGTCGACCACGGAGGCCAGCAGGTCCCCGCGGTGCCGGCCGAGCCGCCCGGGCACCAGCGGCACGAGCGCGTCGTACACGCTGGCGCGGCGCTCGGCCAGCTCGCGCAGGGCCACGTCGTGCGAGGTCAGCCGCTCGGCGTAGCGCAGCGCGGGCCGGGCGAGGCCGAAGGTGCGCACCCCGACGATCGCGACCATCAGCATCAGCACCGGCGGGTGCTCGGCGGCCCGGACGATCAGCCAGCCGGCGGTGGCGGTCAGTGCGATCCCCGACGTCGAGGCCAGCACGCCGAGCAGGGTGGCCAGGGCGAGGCGGGCGCGGGGGCGGGAGGGGGCGGGGTCGTCGGTTTCCCCGGTCGAGTCGCGATCCCCGCGCTTCCCACGCGTTCCTTCACCTGGGACGTGCAGGTTCGGCGACTGGACCGGGGAAACCGGCGCCGCCGGGGCATCCGGAGCCACCACAGACTCCCGCGCCGTCAACGCCACCACCGTGTCCGCGGCGTCGACGAGCGCCTGGCTGTGGGCGACGGCGAGCACGCAGTGATCGCGGGCGAGGTCGCGCAGGGTGCGCAGCAGTACGTCCTCGGTGGCGGCATCGAGGTGGGCGGTGGGCTCGTCGAGGAGCACGAAGGGGCGCTCGGAGACGATCACCCGCGCCAGCGCGAGGCGGGCGCGCTGGCCGGCGGAGAGGCCGACGCCGTCCTCGCCGAGGGGGGTGTCGATGCCCAGCGGCAGCGCCTCGACCAACTCGGTGAGGTCGACCCGCGACAGCGCGTCGAGCACCGCGGCGTCGTCGGCGTCGGGGCGGCCGATGCGGACGTTGTCGGCCAGGGTGCCGTCGGTGAGCCAGGGCCGCTGCGAGACGTGGGCCACCCGCGAGCGCCACGAGTCGGGGTCGAGGGACGCCAGGTCCACACCGCCCACCCGGACCAGGCCCTCGGCGATCGGCACCTCACGCAGCAGCGCGGCCAGCAGCGTGCTCTTGCCGCACCCCGACGGCCCGGTGACGACGGTGAGGCCGCGCGCCGGGATACCGGCGTCGAGCGCCTCGAGGGCCGGCTGCTCGCGGCCCGGCCAGCGCACGCTCAGGCGGTCGATGCGCAGCGGGACCGGGCCGGTCGGAGCCGGCTCGGTGCCCGCGGCGGGCAACGGCTGCGCGGTGAGGTCGTGGATCGCCTCGAACGTCGCGGAGCCCTCGGCGGCGGCGTGGAACTCCGCGCCGACGCGGCGCAGCGGCCAGTAGGCCTCCGGGGCCAGCAGCAGCACGGTGAGAGCGGTCTGCAGCTCCATGCCGTCGGCGGCGAGGCGGAGGCCGACGAGGACCGCGACCAGGGCCACCGAGATCGTCGCGATCAGCTCGAGTGCGGCCGAGGAGGCGAACGCGAGCTTGAGGACGTCGGCGTTGGCGCGTCGGTAGCGGTCGGTGATCGCGCGGATCCGGGGCGCCTGTGCCCGCGCCCGGCGGTGCGCGACCAGCGTCGGCAGCCCGCGCACCACGTCGACGAAGTGGCCCGAGAGCTGGCTCAGGATGCGCCACTCCCGGTCGGCGCGGTCGCGGGTGCTCATCCCGATCAGCACCGCGAAGACCGGGATCAGCGGCAGCGTCAGCACCACCACCAGCGCGGAGAGCCAGTCCTGGGTGGCGATCGCCAGCACCGTCAGCGCCGGCAGCACCCCGGCCAGCACCAGCGTCGGCAGGTAGCGGGTGAGGTACGGCTCGACCGCCGCGACGCCACGGGTGGCGAGCAGGCCCAGCTCCCCGGAGCGGTGCGAGGCGCGGCTGAGCGCGTCCAGGTCGAGGGCGCGCTGCAGGACGGTACGGCGCAGGTGGGTGGCCACCTGTCCCGCGGCCCGGGAGGCGGCGGTGTCGACCAGGGCGCCGAGGAGCCCACGCCCGAGGGTGATGGCGAGCAGGGCCAGCGCCGGCCCGGCCCAGCCGTCGCCGGAGAGGTCGGCCTCCCAGCCGCCGGTGACCAGCCGGGTGACCAGGGTCGCGAGCGCGAACGCCTGCGCCACCAGCAGCACGCCGGCGAGGAGGTTGCCCACCACGACCACCGCCAGCGAGGCGCGAGCGGGGCGCAGGTGGGGGAGGACACGGGGGTCGAGGGGCTTCACGCAGCGGTCCTGGTTCGTCGGCGTTCGGTCTGGATCCAGCGTGACAGACGAGGGCGCCGCACCGGGGGGTCACCCACGGGCGGCGCCGTCGTCGTGCTCACTTGCCGCTGGCGGCCAGCTCTGCGGTCGGGATGTGGTGGATGGAGATGCGCTTGCGGAACACCCAGTAGGTCCAGGCCTGGTAGCCCAGCACGATCGGGGTGAAGATCGCGGCGACCCAGGTCATCACCGTCAGCGTGTACGACGTGGCGGCCGCGTTGGTGGTGTTCAGCGAGAACGCCGCGTCGGTGGTCGAGGGCATCACGTCGGGGAACAGCGCCAGGAAGAGGCCGGCGACGGCCAGTCCGATGGTCACGAACGTGCCGAGGAAGCCCCAGCCCTCGCGCCCGGCCATCGCCGCGAGGATCCCGGCGACCAGGGCGAGCGCGGCAGCCACGAACGCGACGGCGGAGGCCAGGGTGCCGGTCTCGGCCTGGGTCCAGACCAGGAAGATCACCGCGACCACGGCGGCGCCGGCGCCGAGCTTGACCGCGAGGTCGCGGGCCCGGTGGCGGATGTCGCCGTCGGTCTTCAGGGCCACGAACATCGCGCCGTGGGTGAGGAAGAGCAGCAGGGTGACCAGGCCGCCGAGCAGGCCATAGGGGTTCAGCAGCGTGAACAGCGAGCCGGTGAACTCCTTGTCGGCGTCGATCGGCACGCCGCCGACGATGTTGGCGAAGGCCACGCCCCACAGCAGCGCCGGCAGGAACGAGCCGACGATGATGGCGCTGGTCCAGCGCGACTGCCACTGCTTCTCCGGGCGCTTGTGGCGGTACTCGAAGCCGAGGTTGCGCACGATCAGCGCCAGCAGGATCAGCAGCAGCGGCAGGTAGAAGCCGCTGAAGAGGGTGGCGTACCACTCCGGGAAGGCGGCGAAGGTGGCGCCGCCGGCGACCAGGACCCACACCTCGTTGCCGTCCCAGACCGGGCCGATGGTGTTGATCATGACCCGGCGCTCGGTGTCGTTCTTGGCCAGGACGGGCAGCAGCATGCCCACCCCGAAGTCGAAGCCCTCGAGGGTGAAGTAGCCGATCCATAGGACGGCGATGAGGATGAACCAGACAGTGGTGAGTTCCATGGCGATGTCCTCAGTAGGCGAAGGTCAGGGGAGCGTCGTCGTCGGCCGGGGTGTTGCCGGGGTCCGGCGGCTCCTGGAACTCGGGGGCACCGGCCTTCACGTACTTCAGGGTGAGCCCGATCTCGATCACGGCGAGGACCGCGTAGACCAGCGTCAGCGAGAGCAGCGAGATCCAGGCCTCGGTGGTGCTGACGCCCGGGGACACGGCGTTCCCCACGGTCATCAGCCCGTACACCACCCACGGCTGGCGGCCGAGCTCGGTGAACAGCCAGCCCCACGAGTTCGCGAAGACCACGGCGAGCGGGAGCACGACGGCCAGCCGCGCCCACCACACGTTGTTGGGCACCCGGCCCTTGCGGGTCGCCCACAGGATCAGCGCGGCACCGGCGGCGGCGAAGACGCCGAGCCCGATCATGAACCGGAAGCTCCAGTAGGTCACCGGGATCGAGGGGACGTAGTCGCCGGCGTGGTAGTACGCCGCGCCCGGGTCCTGGCCGAACTCCTCGGCGTAGGTCTCGCGCAGCTCGTTGATGCCCTGGACCTCGCCGTCGAAGCTGCCGGTGCCCAGGTAGCTCAGCAGACACGGCACGGTGAGCGCGAACTTCTCCTCCTTGCCGTCGGGGGTGCCGACGGTGAAGATCGAGAACGGCGCGCAGCTCTCGGCGGTCTCGTAGAGGCCCTCCGCGGCCGCCATCTTCATCGGCTGGACCTCGGTCATCACCTTGCCCTGCAGGTCGCCGGTGACGGCGACGCCGAGCCCGGCGATCAGCGTGACCAGGGCGCCGGCGCGGATGCCGATCCGGTACATCGGGCGGTCGCCCTCGGCGGTCTTGCGGCGCAGGTAGAGCCAGGCGCTGACGCCGAGCACGAAGGCGCCGCCGGTCATGGTCGCCGCGGCCATCACGTGCGGGAACGTCACCAGCTGGACCTTGTTGAACATCACCGCCCAGAAGTCGACCAGCTCCGCGCGGCCGTTCTCGGCGCTGTACTCGTAGCCGACCGGGTGCTGCATCCAGGAGTTGGCGGCGAGGATGAAGTACGCCGAGAACGCGGTGCCGAGGTGCACCATCCACATGGTGGCGCAGTGCAGGCCACGGGGGAGCTTGTCCCAGCCGAAGATCCACAGCCCGAGGAACGTGGACTCCAGGAAGAAGGCCAGCAGGCCCTCGATGGCCAGCGGGGCGCCGAAGATGTCACCGACGAAGCGGCTGTAGTCGGACCAGTTCATCCCGAACTGGAACTCCTGGACGATGCCGGTGACCAGGCCGAGCGCGAAGTTGATCAGGAACAGCGTCCCGAAGAACTTGGTCAGGCGCAGGTACTCGGGCCTCTTCTTGAACACCCACAGCGTCTCGAAGGACGCGACGATGGCCGAGAGGCCGATCGTGATGGGGACGAAGAGGAAGTGGTAGACGGTGATGATGCCGAACTGCCATCGGGCAATCTCGAGAACGT
Organism: Nocardioides sp. Z43_10; assembly: GCF_059766615.1. Taxonomy (NCBI): domain Bacteria; kingdom Bacillati; phylum Actinomycetota; class Actinomycetes; order Propionibacteriales; family Nocardioidaceae; genus Nocardioides; species Nocardioides sp. Z43_10. Next base: position 181,384 of record NZ_JCBAJY010000008.1, read on the forward strand.
CCAAGGCGCTTCTTCTTTCGGCTGCGGGACAGAGGCCCGTGTGGTTGGCGTGCGAGCGGAACTTCGCCGGAGCTTCATCGACGCTATGACTGGGCCTGCCCGGTCTGCAGGGTCGGTCGTCACTGCGCCATGGGTCGAACGTCCCGAATAAGCACGGGGATGCCTCGCGACACGCTCCATGTGAAGCGTGATGCGCGTGTGACTTTCACCTAGGGTCAGAGCATGGCGACCCGTACGTCTTCCCCGCCGGGGTCGCGGAGCTCGAGCACGTCCCGAGGCAGCAGCACCAAGAGTGCGGCCAAGGGCGGTTCGAGCACCCGATCCAGGAGTACCGGAAGCACCCGATCCACCGCATCGCGCGGAAAGTCCGGCGCGAGCGGCAAGCGCGCTCCGGCGCGCCCGGCGCCCCGGGCGGTCCGCAACGGGCCCGGTCCGGTGGCCCGGCTCTTCGGCGCGCTCGCCCGCGCCCTCGTCGCCACCTGGCTCGGCGTGGCCCACGGTGTCGGGTCGGTGGCCCGCAGCATCGGCCGCAGCGCCCGCGACCTGGAGCCCGAGCACCGTCGTGACGGCGCCGGCCTGCTGCTGCTCGGCGTCGCGCTGGTCGCCGCGGCCGCCGTCTGGTTCCAGCTGCCCGGCGGGTTCATGGAGGTCACCCGCACGATCGTCGCCGGCTCGGTGGGCAAGGTCGGCTGGCTGGTGCCGCTGATGCTCGTCTACGTGGGCTGGCGCAACATGCGCGACCCGGTGCACAACGGCCCCGCGGGACGCCAGGCCATCGGCTGGACCGCGCTCGGCTTCGGCGTGCTCGGCATCGTGCACATCGCCAACGGCAGCCCGCAGCCGGTGCGCGGGGACGCCAGCTCGCTGCAGGAGGCCGGGGGAGCGGTGGGCTTCGTCGTCTCGAGCCTGCTGCTCGACCTGCTCCGCACGCCGTACGTCGTGGTGCCGCTGCTGGTCCTGCTCGGGGTCTTCGGGGTCCTGGTGATCACCGCGACGCCGGTCTACCAGGTGCCGCACCGTCTCGCGGAGGCCCGCGACCGGCTCTTCGGCATCACCTACGACGAGGACGAGCAGCCCACCCAGCCGATGCGCACCCGCGGACGCCGCGGCGAGGACGACGACGAGATCGACCCCGAGCGCGGCGACCCCGCCTACGACACCCCGGTGCTCGAGGACCGCGAGGTCAGCAAGCGCCGGCGCAAGAAGGACGCGCTGGACGTGGCGCTGGCCGAGGGCGCCGGGCCGGCGCCGGCCGTCGACGTGATGGCCACGCCCGCCTCGGCCCCGCACGCGCCCGAGACCCCGCTCGTCGAGGACAAGCACGAGCTGGTCCCGCCGCCGCACTCCCCGCTGCCCGCCCGCGTCGAGCAGCTGTCGCTGTCCGGCGACATCGCATACACGGTGCCCGCCAACGACCTGCTCCAGCCCGGCTCGCCGCACAAGCCGCGCTCGAAGGCCAGCGACGACGTGGTCGAGCGGCTGACCACGGTGCTCGACGAGTTCGGCATCGACGCCCAGGTCACCGGCTACACCCGCGGCCCGACCGTCACCCGCTACGAGGTCGAGGTCGGCCCCGCGGTGAAGGTGGAGAAGGTCACCGCGCTGTCGAAGAACATCGCCTACGCGGTCGCCTCCGCCGACGTCCGGATCCTCAGCCCGATCCCCGGCAAGTCCGCGATCGGCATCGAGATCCCCAACCGCGACAAGGAGATCGTCACCCTCGGCGACGTGCTCCGCTCGAACGTCGCACGCAACGACCACCACCCGATGGTGGTCGGGCTCGGCAAGGACGTCGAGGGCGGGTTCGTGGTCGCCAACCTGGCGAAGATGCCGCACATGCTGGTCGCCGGCGCCACCGGCTCGGGCAAGTCGTCGTTCATCAACTCGATGATCACCTCGCTGCTGATGCGCTCGACCCCCGACGAGGTGCGGATGATCCTGGTCGACCCCAAGCGGGTCGAGCTGAACATCTATGAGGGCATCCCGCACCTGATCACCCCGATCATCACCAACCCCAAGAAGGCCGCCGAGGCATTGGCCTGGGTCGTGCGCGAGATGGACCTGCGCTACGACGACCTGGCCAACTTCGGCTTCCGTCACGTGGACGACTTCAACAAGGCGGTCCGCGCGGGCAAGGTCGAGGTGCCGCCGGGCAGCGAGCGCGAGCTCGCGCCGTACCCGTACCTGGTGGTGGTCGTCGACGAGCTCGCCGACCTGATGATGGTCGCTCCCCGCGACGTCGAGGACGCGGTCGTCCGGATCACCCAGCTGGCGCGCGCCGCCGGAATCCACCTGGTGCTGGCCACCCAGCGCCCCTCGGTCGACGTGGTGACCGGCCTGATCAAGGCCAACGTGCCCTCGCGACTGGCGTTCGCCACGTCCTCGGTCACCGACAGCCGGGTCATCCTCGACCAGCCGGGCGCCGAGAAGCTGGTCGGCCAGGGTGACGGGCTGTTCCTGCCGATGGGCGCCTCCAAGCCGGTGCGCGTGCAGGGCTCGTGGGTCAACGAGGCCGAGATCGCGCAGGTCGTCAAGCACGTGCGCGGCCAGCTCGAGCCGAGCTACCGCGACGACGTCACCGCGCCGGCCTCGAGCAAGCGCGACCTCGACGACGACATCGGGGACGACCTCGACCTGGCCATCCAGGCCATCGAGCTCGTCGTCTCCACTCAGTTCGGATCGACCTCGATGCTCCAGCGCAAGCTTCGGGTGGGCTTCGCCAAGGCGGGTCGCCTGATGGACATCCTCGAGAGTCGCGGGGTCGTCGGGCCCAGCGAGGGCTCGAAGGCACGCGACGTGCTGGTCAAGCCCGACGAGGTCGACGGCGTCATCGCCATCATCCAGGGGGAACAACAGTGAGTGCAGCAGAAGCCCGGGACCACCGTCCGAACCGCGTCTTCGTCCCCGAGCCGCTGGTGGCCGTGGACGGGCGCTCCGCCGAGCCCGGCGCCCAGCCGGCCGGGATCGAGCCGACGGCGGTGACGCCCCACGGGCCGCTCGGCGGCCAGCGCGAGGTGCCCGCCGTCGTCGAGGTGCGCCGCAACGCCGGCCTCTCGGCGCTGGTGGGCGCGACCGCCTCCGCGGTCGCGATCGCCTACCTGAGTCGCGCGGCCCAGACCGGTGCGGTCCTCGACTGGACGCTGGTGCTGGTGATGGGCGCGCTCGGCAGCATGCACCTGTGGAACTTCGTCGACTCCCGTACGCCGCTGCTGGTGGCCGACACGCACGGGGTGCGGATCCGGCTCGGGCGCACCTGGCGCGGGCTGCCGTGGGGCGCCCTGGACCGGGTCGAGCACTCGCCGCGCCGCGGGATCCTGCGCGACGGCCGGCTCGCGCTGGTGGCCCGCAGCCCCGAGCGCTTCCTCGAGGAGCTCGACGCCGCCGGACGGCGCCAGACCCGGGTCGCCACCCGCCTGCACGGCGCGCCCTTCGCGGTGCCGCTCGGCCTGGCCACCCGCGTGGTCGGCGCCGAGGGCGACCTCACGGTCGCCCTGGAGCGGCTCGCCGGTGCGTCGGTGAACGTCGTGGAGCTGGTGCCCGAGGTCGTCGTCGCCGACGAGCCGGACGCCGTCGCGGACACCCCTGATCACGAGCGGCGCGCCGACGCGGAGCCGGCGCCCGTCGACCGGTCCGAGCAGGCCACGACGCACCCCGAGGACGAGCCCACCGAGGCGCCGCTGTCGCGTCTGCGCCGACTCGGCCCGCTCGCGGCGCACGCCATCTCCCAGGCCGCCGCGCGGCTGCCGAGGCTGCCCGCGCGCGCCGACCACGACGCCGACCACGATGCCGACCGCGAGGCCGACCAGCACCCCGACCATGACGTGGACCGTGACGACGTGCGCGTCGACGCGTCGCCCGACCCGCTCGCGCAGACGAGCGAGCCGGGCGCGGGCCCCATCGCCAGCGCCACTCCGGCGCCGCTGCGCACCACCCGGGCGGGCGCGCGGGCGGAGGTCCACCGCGAGGCGGGCGCCCCCGCCGACGAGGCGCCCCAGGCGCGCGAGCTGCGCCGCCCCGGCAGCGTCAACCTGGTCGAGGACACCCAGGTGTGGGGTGACCGGGTCCGGCCGATCGCCACCGCCGGCGAGTCGGTCGAGCCGCTGGTCATCGACGACTTCGCGGTCGAGCCCGCTGAGGACCCGGTGATCGGGCCCGAGCTGTGCGCGGCTCGCACCCGGCTCTCGCTCACCGTCGACCAGCTCGCGGAGCGGACCCGGATCCGCCCGCACGTGATCGAGTCGATCGAGGTCGACGACTTCGCGCCCTGTGGTGGGGACTTCTACGCCCGCGGCCACCTGCGCACGCTGGCCCGGGTGCTGGGCGTGGACGCGGGGCCGCTGCTGGCGTCGTACGACGAGCGCTACGCCGACGCGCCGATCAACGCGCGCCGGGTGTTCGAGGCGGAGCTGGCCACCGGGGCGCACGGGACCATCCGAGGGACGCGGGGCGGACCGAACTGGTCGGCGCTGATCGCCGCGATCATGGTCGTCGTGCTGGCCTGGTCGATCGCCCGTCTGGTGATGGACACCCCCGTCGAGCTGCAGCAGGCCCCCGGCCTGAACGGCTCGGTCGGCGGCGCGGCCCCCGCCTCGGTGCCGACCGTCCCGGTGGTGCTGCGCGCGACCAAGGGTGGGGCGCACCTCAAGGTCACCGGGGACGGCGGCGCCGTCGTCTGGGAGAGCGACCTGGCGATGGGGGAGGTCAAGCGTCTGCGGGTGGCCCCTCCGGTGCGCATCTCGGCCACCGACGCAGGAGCGATCTCGGTCACCGTCGACGGTGAGCAGCGCGGCACGCTCGGGCGGCCGGGGCAGTCCGGTGAGGGTGTCTTCGTCGTTCGCCGCTGACCTGACCACCTGCCGCGCACGGTCGGGTGCGGCGCGCGTTTCGACTCGGCCGCGCCCGACCGCCATACTCGGATACGACTATGACGACTGAAGCCACCGCCCTCCCGACTGTCCACGTGCCCACCCAGCCCGCTGCTGAGGTCGGGGTCGCGCCGAACCGCACGCTGCTGTCGGTCGCGATGGTGACCCTGGGCTGCGCACGCAACGAGGTCGACTCCGAGGAGCTGGCCGGCCGGCTCGAGGCCGACGGCTTCCGCCTGGTCGACGACCCGGCCGAGGCCGACACCGTGGTGGTCAACACCTGCGGCTTCGTCGAGGCCGCCAAGAAGGACTCCGTGGACACCCTGCTGGAGGCCGCGGACCTCAAGGAGTCCGGTCGCCCGCAGGCCGTCGTGGCGGTCGGCTGCCTGGCCGAGCGCTACGGCAACGAGCTGGCCGAGTCCCTGCCCGAGGCGGACGCGGTGCTCGGCTTCGACGACTACCCCGACATCGCCGCCCGGCTGCGCTCGATCGTCGCCGGCGAGACCCACCACGCGCACACGCCGCAGGACCGGCGCCGGCTGCTGCCGATCTCCCCGGTCGAGCGCGACGCGAGCACGCTCAGCGTCCCCGGCCACGCGGTGACCGACCTGCCGGACGGGGTCGCCCCGGTCAGCGGGCCCCGCGCGATGCGCCGCCGCCTGGAGGGCGGTCCGATGGCGCCGCTCAAGCTGGCCAGCGGCTGCGACCGGCGCTGCACCTTCTGCGCCATCCCCAGCTTCCGCGGATCGTTCGTCAGCCGCCGCCCCAGCGACGTGCTCCAGGAGGCCCAGTGGCTGGCCACCCAGGACGTCCGCGAGCTGTTCCTGGTCAGCGAGAACTCCACGTCCTACGGCAAGGACCTCGGCGACCTGCGCCTGCTCGAGACGATGCTTCCCGACCTGGCCGCGATCGAGGGCATCGCCCGGGTGCGGGTCTCCTACCTCCAGCCCGCCGAGACCCGGCCCGGTCTGATCGAGGCGATCGCCTCCACCCCCGGCGTGGTGCCCTACTTCGACCTGTCCTTCCAGCACGCCAGCGCCACGGTGCTGCGCCGGATGCGCCGCTTCGGGGACCCCGACAGCTTCCTCGGGCTGCTCGAGCAGATCCGCGCGCTCGCGCCGCAGGCCGGCATCCGCTCCAACGTGATCGTCGGCTTCCCCGGCGAGACCGAGGACGAGCTGCAGACGCTGTGCGACTTCCTGGAGGCCGCGCGCCTCGACGTGACCGGCGTCTTCGGCTACTCTGACGAGGACGGCACCGAGGCCGCGACGTACCAGGCGAAGCTGGACGAGGACGAGGTCCGCGCCCGCACCGAGCACGTCACCGGGCTCGTCGAGGAGCTCAACGCCCAGCGCGCCGAGGAGCGGATCGGCGAGCGGGTCGAGGTGCTCGTGGAGTCGCTCGAGGACGGCGTGGTGGAGGGGCGAGCCGCCCACCAGGGCCCGGAGGTGGACGGGACGACGCTGCTCGAGGGCGCGCCGCACGACGTACGCATCGGCGACCTGGTGAGCGCCACGGTGATCGACACCGAGGGCGTCGACCTGGTCGCCCAGGTGGACGGGGGCCGGGGATGACCGAGACCAGCGCCGCCACCACCAACTGGAACCTGCCCAACGCGCTGACCACCCTGCGCATCGTGATGGTGCCGTTCTTCGGCTGGGCCCTGCTCGCCGACGGCGGCGACTCGGTGCTGTGGCGCACGGTGGCCTTCGTCATCTTCGGGCTGGCCATGCTCACCGACAAGATCGACGGTGACATCGCCCGGGCCCGCAACATCGTCACCGACTTCGGCAAGATCGCGGACCCGATCGCGGACAAGGCGATCACCGGGATGGCGCTGATCGGGCTCTCGGTGGTCGGCGAGGTCTGGTGGTGGGTCACCATCGTCGTGCTGCTGCGCGAGTGGAGCGTGACGCTGCTGCGGCTCTCGGTGCTGAAGTCCGTGGTGATCGCGGCCAGCCAGAGCGGCAAGATCAAGACCACCCTGCAGGCCGTGGCGCTGGGCGGGCTGTCGCTGCCGCTGCTGCACCTCGACGGCGCGATGGAGTCGGTCGGCGAGGTGCTGTTCTACGCGTTCCAGGTGTGCCTGGCGGGCGCGGTGGCGATGACGATGTGGTCGGGCTACGAGTTCTTCCGCGACGTGTGGCGCCAGCGCCACCAGCTGCGCCGGCGCTGAGCCGGAGCTTCTCCGGGCACGTGTTCGGACCACGAACTTTCCGTCATGCAATCGACACCCGAAAGCACCTTTTCGGTACGCCTCGCGGCGTTATGGTGACCGCGCTCCACCCTCCGCGCGAATCGCCTTCTGGAAAGGTTTTGCCTTGTACTCCAGCCACTCATCGCCGGGTAGCAGCCCGGCACGACGGGGTCTTCGGGCCCTGACCGCGGGGGTGGGGCTCAGCCTCGTCGCCGCGCCCCTGACCGTCTTCATGGCGCCGGCGCAGGCCGCCGACCCGGTCGAGATCACCCTGCTGAACATCAACGACTTCCACGGCCGCATCGACGCCAACACGACGAAGTTCGCCACCACCGTCGAGCGGCTGCGCGCCACAGGGGGAGAGGACAGCACGGTCCTGCTCTCGGCCGGCGACAACATCGGTGCTTCGCTGTTCGCCTCCAGCCACCAGGACGACCAGCCGACCCTCGACGTGCTGAACGCGCTCGACCTCGCCACCTCCGCGGTCGGCAACCACGAGTTCGACAACGGGTTCGACGACCTGACCGGCCGTGTCACGGACGCGGCGCAGTGGGACTACCTCGGCGCCAACGTCTACACCAAGGGCACCACGACCCCGGCACTCGAGGAGTTCGCGCTGGTTGAGGCAGGCGGACTGACCGTCGGCGTCATCGGCACCGTGACCGAGGAGACCCCCGCCATGGTCTCTCCCACGGGCGTGCAGGGTCTGACCTTCGGGGACCCGGTGGTCGCCACGAACCGGGTCGCCGCCCAGCTCTCCGACGGCAACGAGGACAACGGCGAGGCCGACGTCATCGTCGCCGAGTACCACGAGGGCGCCGGCGCCGGCACCCCCGACAACAGCACGCTCGAGCAGGAGGTCGCCGCCGGCGGCACCTTCGCCGACATCGTCACGAAGACCTCCGCCGACGTGGACGCCATCTTCACCGGACACACCCACAAGCAGTACGCCTGGGTGGCTCCCGTCCCCGGCGCCGCCGGCAAGACCCGGCCGGTGCTGCAGACCGGCTCGTACGGCGAGAACATCGGCCAGATCACCCTGACGGTCGACTCCGTGACGGGTGAGGTCTCGGCGCACACCCAGCAGAACGTCGCCCGCGTCGCGACCGAGGACCTGAGCTTCCCCCGGGTCGCCGAGGTCAAGACGATCACCGACGCGGCCCTGGCGGAGGCCGCGGAGGTGGGCAACCAGCCGATCGGCGCGATCACCGGCGACGTCACCACCGCCTACGTCGGCGGCAGCCGCGACGACCGGGCCTCGGAGTCCACGCTCGGCGGCCTGGTCGGCAACGCCCTGCGCGACGGCATTCAATTCGCCGAGGTCGACCTGGGCATCACCAACCCCGGCGGCCTGCGCGCGGAGCTGCTGTACGCCGGGAACACGGCCGCCAACCCCGCGAACGGCGACGGTGTGGTCACCTACGCCGAGGCCAACGCGGTGCTGCCGTTCAACAACACGGTCGCGCTGGTCAAGATGACCGGCGCTCAGATCAAGGCCGTGCTGGAGCAGCAGTGGCAGACCGACGCCGCAGGCGCGGTCCCCTCGCGGCCCTACCTGCAGCTGGGGCTGTCCGACAACGTGCGGGTCACCGCCGACTCGGCCAAGCCGGCCGGGCAGCGGATCACCTCGATCTGGCTCGACGGCAAGCCGATCGACCCGGCCGCGACGTACACCGTCTCGACGCTGTCGTTCCTCGCGGCGGGCGGCGACAACTTCCGGGCGTTCACGTCCGGGACGATGACCGACACCGGTCTGCTCGACGCCGACATGTGGCGTGCCTACCTCAGGGACAACTCCCCGATCACGCCCGACTTCGCGCGCCAGCAGGTCGAGGCGTCCGGCCTGCCCGCCTCCGTGCGGAGCGGCTCGGCGGTCAAGTTCACCCTGTCGAAGCTCGACCTGACCTCGCTGGGCAGCCCGGCGAACACCTCGCTCGAGGTCTTCGCCGTGACCGGTGAGGACCGGGTGTCGGTGGCCAAGGACATCGCCGTCACCGCCGGCTCCGCCGACGTGGCCTTCACCGTGCCTCACACGGTGCGTGCCTCGACGGTGATCGAGATCGTGGCCCAGCCCTCGGGCACGACCGTCTCGGTGCCCGTCGAGAAGGTCAAGGTCTCCTCGGCCCTGCAGGTCAAGAAGCCGGCCAACAAGGTCCGCGCCAAGAAGAGCCGCCCGACGTTCCGGGTCAACGTGGCCGCACCGGGTGTCTCGGCCACCGGCAAGGTCACGCTGCGCACCGGCGGCAAGCTCTACACGCGACGCGTCGTGGACGGCGTCGCCACCTTCACGGTGCGCCCCTACGCCGCCCGCGGCATGAAGACGGTCACCGTGCGCTACTTCGGCGACGAGTCGGTCAAGGCGAGCAAGAAGGTCGTCCGCATCCACGTGCGACGCCGCTGAACCCCGCGCGGGGGCCGGCCACGGCCGGTCCCCGCGCCCCGGCGGCTCCGGGCCCTTGCCCGGCGTCGTCGTTCCCCGCATCTCCCTCTTTCGAAGGGCCCTTTCATGTCCTCAACCCGGAAGCGAATCACCGTGGGCGTCGCCCTCGGTTTCGCGGTCACCGGTCTCGTCACTCCCACGGCTGCGGCCGACCCCGCCGGTACCGGCCTCGTGATCAGCGAGGTCTACGGCGGCGGCGGCAACAGCGGTGCCACCCTCAAGAACGACTTCATCGAGATCTACAACCCCACCGACGCCGCCATCTCGGTGGCCGGCTGGTCGGTCCAGTGGCGCAGCGGCACCGGCACGGCCGCCGCCACCGGGGTCACGCCGCTGACCGGGAGCGTGCCGGCCAAGAGCCACTTCCTCGTCGGCCAGGGCCCCGGTGCCGGCGGAACCGTCGAGCTGCCCACCCCGGACGTCGCCGGCTCGATCAACATGGGCGGCTCCAACGGCACGGCCATGCTGGTCAGAAACACGACCCCGGTGAACCCCGGGACCGGTGCCTTCGCCACGGCCGGTCACAGCACCGTGGTGGACCTCGTGGGGGTCGCCAGCAACGTCTTCGAGACCACCGCGGCTCCGGCGATGAGCAACTCCACCTCGGTCAGCCGCTCGGCCACCGGCAGCGACACCGACGTCAACAGCGCAGACTTCACGGCGAACACGCCCACGCCCCAGAACTCGGGCGCCGGCGGCGGGAGCGAGCCTCCCGTGGAGACCCCGGACCCGGTGGCCGCCAGCATCGCGCAGATCCAGGGTCCGGGCATGGCCAGCCCGCTGGCGGGCACCACGGTCGTCACCACCGGCGTGGTCACCGCGGCGTACCCCACCGGCGGGCTCAACGGCTTCTACCTCCAGAGGCCCGGCTCCGGCGGCGCGGACGTGGACCTGTCCACCCGCACCTCGTCCGAGGCCGTCTTCGTCTACCAGGAGGCCTCGGCACGACCCGTGACCGTCACGCCGGGCGACTTCGTGCAGGTGACCGGCACCGTGGCGGAGTACAACGGGATGACCCAGGTGAGCGTGACGGCCTCGGCCGACATCGCCAAGCTCACCGACGTGGTCGACCCGGTGGTGCCCACCACCACCGAGTGGCCCACGACGCGGGAGGAGAAGGAGCTCCTCGAGGGGATGCTCTACGTGCCCGCTGGCGACTTCACCGTCACCAACACCTACAACACCAACCAGTTCGGTGAGCTCGGGCTGGCCCAGGGCGACCAGCCGCTGATCCAGCCCACCGAGGTGGCGGACGCCCAGGACACCGCCGCGATCCAGGCGCTCGAGGCCGACAACACGGCGCGGGCCATCCAGCTCGACGACGCCTCGTCGGTGAACTTCTCCTCGGCGTCCAACAGCGGCCTCACCCCGGCCTACATCTCCCACGACAAGCCGGTTCGGGTCGGCGCCGGTGTCACCTTCACCGCGCCGGTGATCTTCACCGAGGGCGGCTCGGCCACCGCGCCGACCTACCGGTTCCAGCCGCTGGTGCCGGTGATCGGCCCGGACAACGCCGCCTCCCCGGCCACCTTCGAGAACACCCGCACCGCCGCACCCGATGAGGAGCGCCTCGACCCGGCCGGCAAGGCGGACGTCAAGGTCGCCTCGTTCAACGTGCTGAACTACTTCACCACCCTCGGGGACGCCGACGACGACAACGTCGGTGACGGCGGCTGCGTGGCCTACAAGGACCGTGCGGGCGACGGCACCAACGTCAGCGGTGGGTGCGACCAGCGCGGCGCCTGGGACCCGGAGGACCTGGCGCGTCAGCAGATCAAGATCGTCAAGGCGATCAACGCGCTCGACGCCGACGTGGTCGGCCTGATGGAGATCGAGAACTCGCTGAAGCTCGGTGAGAGCGCCGACGAGGCCACCGAGACCCTGGTCGCCGCGCTCAACGCCGACGCCGGGCGGGCGGTGTGGGCGGCGAACCCGTCCTCCAGCGACCTCCCACCGGCGGCGGAGATGGACGTCATCTCCAACGCGATCATCTACAAGGCCGACTCGGTCAAGCGCGTCGGGGCCGCTCGTGCGCTCGGCGAGCTGAGCGGCACCGGCGAGGCGTTCGACAGCGCCCGCGAGCCGATCGCCCAGGCTTTCGCCCCGGTGAAGGGCGGCGAGCCGTTCCTGCTCGTGGTCAACCACTTCAAGTCCAAGGGCTCCGGCGTCGACGACGGCACCGGGCAGGGCAACGCCAACCCGGACCGCATCGCCCAGGCGACGGCGCTGCGCGACTGGATCCCGACCGTGCAGACGGCGCTCGGGGTCGAGGCGGTGCTGCTGGCCGGCGACTTCAACTCCTACGCGATGGAGGACCCGCTGCAGGTGCTCGGCGACGCCGGCTACCAGAACGTGGCCACGGAGTTCGCCGCCGACGAGTACTCCTACTCGTTCTCCGGTCTGTCGGGTTCGCTGGACCACGTCCTCGCGAACGCCGCGGCGATGAAGGCCGCCACCGGCGCCGACATCTGGAACATCAACTCCGGTGAGGCCCTCCCGCTGGAGTACAGCCGGTTCAACTACCACGGCACCGACTTCCACCAGCCGACGCCGTTCCGGTCCTCCGACCACGACCCGGTGATCCTCGGGCTGGACCTCGCCCCCGCTGTCGTGGCCAAGGTGAAGTCCGTGACGTCGCTCAAGGTCCTCACGCGCCGGGTGGTCGCGAAGCGGACCCGCCCGTTGGTGCGGATCAACGTCCGGGCGGCCGGCGTCGTGCCGACCGGCAAGGTCATCATCCGGGTCGCCGGGCGGGACGCCCGCACGGTGACCCTGCGCCAGGGCAAGGCGCTGGTCCGGCTGGCGAAGTTCGGCCGGCCCGGTCGCAAGACGGTCAAGGTGACCTACCTGGGCGCCGGGAACGTCAAGCGCAGCACGAAGACGGTCACCTTCCGGGTGGTGCGTCGCAGGTAGTCCACTCACTGCGCACAGGGGGCCGTCCTTCGGGGCGGCCCCCTGTTGCGTAGCCCACGTTTGGGGTCGGGGCCCTCTGGCAACATTCCCGCGGTGAGCAACTCGGAGGGTCCACGCGACGTGGCCATCGCCGCACTGGCGGCCAATCTGCACGTGCTGCTGCAGGAGCGTGAGGAGACCGTGGTGACGGCCGAGTCGCTGACCGGCGGCCTGCTCGCGTCCCTGCTCACCGACGCCCCCGGGGCCTCGCAGGTCTACCTCGGTGGCGTGGTCTCCTACGCCACCGCGCTGAAGGAGAGCCTGCTCGGCGTGCCCCAGGAGCTGGTGGCCGAGCACGGCGTGGTCTCCGCCGAGTGTGCGCGCGCCATGGCCGACGGGGTACGCCGGCTCACCGGCGCCACGTACGCGCTCGCCACCACCGGCGTGGCCGGACCGGGCACGCAGGAGGACAAGGACGTGGGCACGGTCTTCGTGGCGGTCGCCGCCTCTGCGGGCACCACGGTCGTCCCGCTCTCCTTGGACGGGGACCGGCACGCGATCCGGGAGGGGACCTGTGCGGCCGCGCTGTCGGCGCTGTCTGCCATGCTGCACGAGCCGGCGGCTCCCGCCTGACCGGGAATCAACCCCCCTCGGGTAGCGTTGCCCCACTGACACGGAGAGGATGTGCGCCCATGGTGCTGTTTCGTCGGCTGCTCGGCGACGTGCTCCGCACGCAGCGGATGAAGCGCGGCATGACCCTGCGCGAGGTCTCCGCCGAGGCCCGGGTGAGCCTGGGCTACATCTCCGAGATCGAGCGCGGCCACAAGGAGGCCTCCTCCGAGCTGCTGGCCTCGCTGTGCGCGGCGCTGGACCTGCCGCTGTCGGAGGTGCTTCGCGACGTCAGCGACGCCATCGCCCTCGAAGAGGCCGCGATCGCGCTGGAGACCGCGCGCATCGAGATCCCGGCCGTCCCGGTCGCCGCGCGCCGCGGCACCACCGGCGACGTGGTCGCCTCCGCCGCCTGACCCGCCCGCACCGTCCGGGTCAGCCGGCGACCTCCGGTTGACAGCTCGGGCACCAGTACGACGCGCGCTCGCGGCCCGGCTCGCCACGCATCGCCACCGCGATGCTCGTCGCGCAGCGACGACAGGGCCGGCGATCACGTCGGTACACCCACATCCGCTCGCCCTGGCGCAGGCTGCCGGTGGTCGACTGCACCGAGCGCTCGGCGTTCACCTGGAGCATCTGGCGGGCCCGTCGCAGCAGCCGGAGCAGATCGGGCGCCTCGGCGACCGGGGTGTGCGGGTGCACGCCGGCGACGAAGCAGAGCTCGGCGGCGTACATGTTCCCGATTCCTGCCACGATGCCCTGGTCCAGCAGCGCCTCCACCACGGGCCGGTCCGGCTCCGCGCGCAGCCGGCGCAGCGCCTCGTCCTCGTCGAAGTCGCGGCCGAGCAGGTCGGGACCGAGGTGGCCGACCGCGTCCTGCTCGGCGTCGCGAGGCAGCAGTTCCACCACGCCGAGGGAGAAGCCGACGGCCTGTGCGCCCGGCACCGCGAGCACCGCCCGGGCCTGGTGGGCGGGGCGGCGCCAGCGCTCTCCGGCCCGGTAGACGTGCCAGCTGCCCTCCATCTTGAGGTGGGTGTGCAGCGTCCACGACTCGACGCCGTCGATCCGGGTCAACAGGTGCTTGCCCCGGGCGACGGTCTCGCTGACCCGGGCCCCGGACAGGTCGGCGGTGGCCAGCTCGGGCACCCGCAGGTCGGTGCTCAGCAGGTCTCGCCCGGACAGGGCCTGGTGCAGCCGCCGGGCGGTGCGGAGCACGGTGTCGCCCTCAGGCACGGATCCTCAGCCCCTTCGGGGTGGAGACGAACCCGGCGCTCTGCAGGGCCTCGCGCAGCGGCGTGGGCCCGGAGCCGAGCAGCGCGGCGCCGTCGGCCCGCTCGACGGTGAGACGGCCCAGCGTGCCGCGACGGGTGGCCTCGGCGAGCGCCTGGACGGCCGGGGTGAGCACCGCGACGTCGTCGGACCAGGTGAGCAGGGTGCGCCCGCCGCGTTCGACGTAGAGCACCAGCGCACCGTCGACGAGCACGGCCAGGGCGCCCGCCTTGCGTCCGGGGCGATGCCCCGCCCCGCCCTCGGCGGCGCTCTCCCGCTCGGGCCACGGCAGGGCGGCGCCGTAGGGGTTGGCGGGGTCGGTGGCGGCCAGGGCGACCGCGACCGGCTCGGCGCCCGGGGGGAGCTCGGCGAAGGTGCGCAGCCGGTCCACGGCGCCGGCGGTGCCGAACTGGGCGGCGCCCAGGCCGCTGACGAAGTAGCCGCGCCGGCACCGGCCCTGCTCCTCGAAGGCGGCCAGCACCTTGTAGACGCCGGCGAACCCCCCGGGAACCCGCTCGCTCATCACCGCACCGCGGATGACCACCCCGTGCCGGTCCAGCAGGTGCTCGGCGCCGGCGTGGGCGCGTCGGGTGGGATCGGGGTCGGTGGCCGGCAGCAGCGCCCAGCGTCCGGCCGTCTCTGGCGGACCGGTGCGCGAGGGCAGCCGGGTGCCGCGGGCGCCGGTCATCCGGGCGCGTGCCGGTGGCCGGCGTGAGCGGTGCGCCGGTGTGCCGCCCCGGGCGAGCGCGCGCAGTGGGGTGAGGGTGTCGTTGCTGACGCGGCCGGCCCAGACCAGCTCCCACAGCGCCGCCGCGAGCGCCTTGTCGTCGGTGGAGCCGACCGCGTCGGCGAGCTGGCGGAAGAACCAGGCGCCGCCTGGCGCCAGCGCGTCCAGCACCGCCTGCTGCAGCACCGTGGTCTCCAGCGGCTCGGGGGCGGGCAGCGTCAGGTGGGCCTGGTCGGCCAGGTGCAGTGAGACCCACCCGTCGGCTCCGGGCAGGGGGCCGTGGCCGGCCCAGAGCACCTCGCCCGAGGCGGTGAGCTCGTCGAGGTAGGAGGGCTGGTAGTCGCGCACCCGGGCCGCGAGGACCAGCGGCTCCAGCGCCGAGGCGGGGACCGCGCAGCCGGCCAGCTGGTCGACGGCCGCGAGCACCCCGTCGATGCCGCGCAGCCCGCCGCGTGCGGTGGGGCTGACGTGCTGCCAGGCGAGAAGGAAGCGGCCGAGCGCCTCGGGCTCGACCGGCTCGACCTCCTTGCGCAGCCGGGCCAGCGAGCGGCGCCGGATCTTGCGCAGCACCTCGGCGTCGCACCATTCGGTGCCCGATCCCGCGGGGCGGAACTCGCCGTCCAGGACCCGCCCGGCGGCGCCGAGGCGCTGCAGCGTGTGCCGCACCACCGCCGGGCCCAGGCCGTAGCGGGCGGCCAGCTCCTCGACCGTGAACGGCCCGTGACTGCGGGCGTAGCGCGAGACCAGGTCGCCCAGCGGGTCCTCCACCGGGTCGGTGAAGACGTCCGGCGTGCCCGGCGGGACCGGCACCCCGAGTCCGTCGCGCAGCCGGGCGACGTCCTCGATGGCCGTCCAGCGCTCCTCACCGGCCACCCGCACCTCGACCACGCGTCGTACGGCGTGCAGCTCGGCGAGCCAGGGCGAGGCGTCCTCGGCCACCGACCGCTCGGTGACCTCCGCGGTGGTCAGGGGACCCAGCAGCCGGAGCAGGTCCGCGACCCCCTCGGCGTCGCGGGCGCGGCGGTCCGGGGCGAGCCGCTGCAGCTCGGCCTCCACCTCCGCGAGCACCTCGGGGTCGAGGAGCTCGCGCAGCTCCGCGCGGCCGAGCAGCTCGGCGAGCAGGCCCTGGTCCAGGGAGAGCGCGGCGGCGCGGCGCTCGGCGATCGGGGAGTCGCCCTCGTAGAGGAACTGCGCGACGTAGCCGAAGAGCAGGGTGCGCGCGAACGGCGAGGGCGAGGTCGTCGCGACGTCGGAGACCACCACCTCGCGCCGGTCCACCCGCCGCATCAGCGCGACCAGCGCGGGCAGGTCGTAGACGTCCTGGAGGCATTCGCGCACCGCCTCCAGCACGATCGGGAAGCTGGGGTAGCGCGCGGCGACCTCGAGCAGCTGGGCCGAGCGCTGGCGCTGCTGCCACAGCGGGGAGCGCCGGCCGGGATCGCGGCGGGGGAGCAGCAGGGCCCGGGCCGCGCACTCGCGGAAGCGCGCGGCGAAGAGCGCGGACCCGCCGACCTCGGCGGTGACCAGGTCCTCGATCTCGTCGGGGGAGAACACCACCAGGTCGCCCGCCGGCGGCTCGGCGTCGGTGTCGGGGATCCGGATCACGATGCCGTCGTCGGAGGCCACCGCCTGCCCGTCCACCCCGTGGCGCTCGCGCAGCCGGGCGTTGATGGCCAGCGCCCACGGGGCGTGGACGGGGGTGCCGTAGGGGGAGTGCACGACCAGGCGCCAGTCGCCCAGCTCGTCGCGGAAGCGCTCCACGACCACGGACCGGTCGCTGGGCAGCACGTTGACGGCCTCCTGCTGCTCGCCCAGGTAGGCGACGAGGTTGGCGGCCGCCCACTCGTCCAGGCCGTCCTGCTGGGCCCGCTTGCCGGCCGTCTCGGGGGGCAGCGAGGCGAGCTCACGGGTGAAGGCGCCGATCGCCTCGCCCAGCTCGGCGGGGCGCCCCAGCGCGTCGCCCTTCCAGAACGGCAGCCGGCCGGGGACGCCGGGCGCCGGGGTGACCAGGACCCGGTCGTGGGTGATGTCCTCGATGCGCCAGCTGGTCGCGCCCAGCGCGAAGACGTCGCCGACCCTCGACTCGTAGACCATCTCCTCGTCGAGCTCGCCGACGCGTCGTCCCGGCCCCTCGCCGCCGACGAGGAAGACGCCGTACAGGCCGCGGTCGGGGATGGTGCCACCACTGGTCACCGCGAGCCGCTGGGCGCCGGGGCGTCCGGTGAGCCGGCCGGTGACCCGGTCCCAGACGATCCGCGGCCGAAGCTCGGCGAACTCGTCGGAGGGGTAGCGGCCGCTGAGCAGGTCCAGGGTCGCGTCGTAGGCGCTGCGCGGCAGCGAGGTGAAGGCGGCGCAGCGGCGGAACAGCTCGTAGAGATCCTCGACGTCCCACGCCTCCAGCGCCGTCGCGGCGACCACCTGCTGGGCGAGCACGTCGAGTGGGTTGGCGGGCACGTGCAGGGACTCGATGGCTCCGCTGCGCATCCGCTCCACCGCCACCGCCGTCTGGGCGAGGTCGCCGCGGTGCTTGGGGAAGAGCACGCCGCGCGAGACCTCGCCGACCTGGTGCCCGGCGCGGCCGACCCGCTGCAGGGCGCTGGCCACCGAGGGCGGTGACTCGATCTGGATCACCAGGTCGACCGCGCCCATGTCGATGCCGAGCTCGAGGCTGCTGGTGGCCACCACGCAGGGGAGCCGGCCGCGCTTGAGGTCGTCCTCGATCAGCGCCCGCTGCTCCTTGGAGACCGAGCCGTGGTGGGCCTTCGCGATCACCGTCGCCGCGCCGTGGCTCTGGCCGGCCTGGGCCATCACCTGGGCCGGTGGCGCGGTGGGCGTCCGGCCCGGTTCGGCGTCTCGGTCGCCGTCACGCTCGCCGTCACGCTCGCCGTCGCGCTCGGCGTCGCGGGCGGCGGCGCGTTCGGCGGCGATCTCGTTGAGCCGGGCGGTGAGCCGCTCGGCGAGGCGGCGGGAGTTGGCGAAGACGATCGTGGAGCGGTGCTGCTCGACCAGGTCGACGACCCGCTCCTCGACGTGCGGCCACATCGAGGCGCTGCGCTGCGGGTCCTCGGACTCCTCGTCGTACTCGCCGGGAGCGGACATGTCCTCCACCGGCACGACGACCTTCAGGTCCCAGCGCTTCTCCGAGGGCGGGGCGACGATCTCCACCGGGGCCGAGCCGCCGAGGAAGCGGGCCACCTCGTCGAGGGGCCGCACGGTCGCCGACAGCCCGATCCGCTGGGCCGGGCGCTCCAGCAGCGCGTCGAGGCGCTCCAGGGAGACCCCGAGGTGGGCGCCGCGCTTGGTGCCGGCCACCGCGTGCACCTCGTCGAGGATCACCGTCTCGACGCCGCGCAGCGACTCGCGCGCCTGCGAGGTCAGCATCAGGAACAGCGACTCCGGCGTGGTGATCATGATGTCCGGGGGAGCGCTGGCCAACCGGCGTCGCTCGGCGGCCGGGGTGTCGCCCGAGCGGACGCCGACGGTGACGTCGGGCACCGGCGAGCCGAGCCGGTCCGCGGTGTGCCGGATCCCGGTCAGCGGCGCGCGCAGGTTGCGCTCCACGTCGACCGCGAGCGCCTTGAGCGGCGACACGTAGAGCACCCGGCAGCGGTGCAGCCGGTCGGCGGGCGGCGGGCCGGTCATCAGCCGGTCCAGCGACCACAGGAACGCCGAGAGCGTCTTGCCCGAGCCGGTGGGCGCCACCACCAGGGCGTGCCGCCCGGCGCCGATCGCCTGCCACGCGCCGGCCTGGGCGGCGGTGGGCTCGGCGAAGGCGGCGGCGAACCAGGTGCGGGTCGCGTCGCTGAACCGGTCGAGTACGTCGGGCACGGCTCCATCCTGCCGGACGGCACCGACAGCGCCTCCGGGTCGCGCCCGGCCGCCGGCCGGAAACCACTTCACCTGGCCGGAGCCGCGCACTAGGGTCCGCGAGGTGGCCGAACTCCCGGAGTCGATGATCTACGCCCGCGACCTGCGCAAGTCGTTCGGCGAGCTGGAGGCGGTGCGCGGCATCGACGTCGATGTACGGCGCGGCGAGGCGTTCGGGTTCCTCGGGCCCAACGGCGCGGGCAAGTCCTCGGCGATGCGGATGATCGCGGCCGTCTCTCCACCCACCAGCGGGACGCTGCGGGTGCTGGGGCTGGATCCGACCACGCAGGGCCCCGCCGTGCGCGGGCGGCTCGGGGTGTGCCCGCAGGACGACACCCTCGACGCCGAGCTCAACGTGCGCGACAACCTGGTCATCTACGGGCGCTACTTCGGGTTGTCGCGGACCGAGGTTCGCGAGCGCGCCGATGAGCTGCTGGAGTTCGTCCAGCTCACCGACAAGGCCCGCAGCAAGGTCGAGGACCTCTCCGGCGGGATGAAGCGGCGCCTCACGATCGCGCGCTCGCTGATCAACCGGCCCGACCTGCTGCTCCTGGACGAGCCCACCACCGGGCTCGACCCGCAGGCCCGCCACGTGCTGTGGGATCGGCTGTTCCGGCTCAAGCAGGCCGGCGTGACGCTGGTGCTCACCACGCACTACATGGACGAGGCCGAGCAGCTGTGCGACCGGCTGGTGGTGATGGACAAGGGCCGGATCGTGGCCGAGGGCGCCCCGCTGAGCCTGATCCGTGAGCACTCCACCCGCGAGGTCGCCGAGCTGCGCTTCGGCATCGGCGAGCACGAGGAGCTCGCGGAGAAGGTGGCCGACCTGGGCGAGCGGGTCGAGGTGCTGCCCGACCGGCTGCTGGTCTACACCGCCGACGGCGAGGAGGTGGTGGCGAAGGTGCACGAGCGGGGGCTGCAGCCCGTCGCGGTGCTGGTGCGCCGCTCCACCCTGGAGGACGTCTTCCTGCGGATGACCGGCCGGACGCTGGTGGACTGATGGAGACGCTCAGCGCCCGCGAGGCGATCGCCCGGCAGGCCGACTACTGGTTCACGGTCTACAAGCGGACCTGGAAGGGCTCGGTGATCTCCTCGTTCGTGGCGCCGATGTTCTACGTGGTCGCGATGGGGGTGCTGCTCGGCGGCTACATCCAGGCCGACCCCGACCGGCTCGAGGGAGCCACGTCGTACCTGGCGTTCGTGGTGCCGGGGCTGGTGGCCAGCCACGCCATGCAGACGGCCGTCGGCGAGGTGACGTACCCGGTGATGTCGATGCTGAAGTGGCAGAAGGTCTACGACTCGATGCTGGCCACGCCGCTGCAGCCGCGCGACCTGGTCGCCGGCCATCAGCTCTTCGTGCTCTTCCGGCTGCTGACCACCTGCGCGGTCTACCTGCTCGTGCTGGCGCCGTTCGGGGTGTTCGCGACCTGGTGGGGAGCGGTGCTGGCGCTCGGCGCGCAGGTGCTGGTCGGGATGACCTTCTCGACGCTGGTCTACGCGCTGAGCGTGCGGATGCGCTCGGAGGAGGGCTACGGGCTGATCTACCGGCTCGGGGTGTTCCCGCTGTTCCTGTTCTCGGGGGCGTTCTTCCCGATCTCCAACCTCGGCGCCGTGCTGGAGTGGCTCGCCCGGCTCACCCCGCTGTGGCACGGGGTCAACCTCTCCCGGATGCTCACCCTGGACCAGGTGGACTGGCCGCTGGCGGCGGTCCACGTGCTGGTGCTGGGCGCGCTGACGGCGCTCGGCTGGCGGCTCTCGGTGACCGGGCTGAGCAGCAGGCTGGTGAGCTGATGCTGGCGTTCTCGCCCGGGCCCGTGCCGGCGCCGTTGAGCCCCTGGCGGGCCACCCGTCTGCTGGTGCTGCGCAACTACGTGGTCTACCGGCAGGCATGGAAGCTGTTCCTGACCGGCTTCCTGGAGCCGTTCTTCTACCTGCTCTCGATCGGCATCGGGGTGGGCCAGCTGATCGACACCTTCGAGTTCAACGGCGAGGTGATCGGGTACGCCGAGTTCGTGGCGCCCGGGATGCTGGCGGCCTCGGCGATGAACGGCGCGATGATGGACAGCACCTTCAACGTCTTCTTCAAGCTCAAGTACGCCAAGCTGTACGACCAGATGCTGGCCACCCCGCTGTCCACCTCCGACATCGCTCGCGGCGAGATCGCGTGGGGGCTGATCCGCGGGGCGAGCTACTCCGCGATGTTCCTGGTGGTGATGGTGGCGATGGGACTGGTGCACACCTGGTGGGCGGTGCTGGCGCTGCCGGCGGCGGTGCTGCTGGGCTTCGCGTTCTCGGCTGTCTTCATGGCCGTGACCACGTGGTTCACCAGCTGGCAGGACTTCGACAAGGTGACGCTGGTGCAGCTGCCGCTGTTCCTGTTCTCGGCCACGTTCTTCCCGATCACCGCCTTCGACGGCGCGCTGCGCTGGGTGGTGGAGTGCACGCCGCTGTACCGGGGCGTGGTGCTGTGCCGCGAGCTGACCACCGGGGCGGTGACGAGCGCGTCCCTGGTCTCGGTGCTCTACCTGCTGGCGATGGGGGTGGCCGGGCTGTGGGTGGTCCGGCGGCGCCTGGACGGCCTCCTGCTGACCTGAGCGAGCCTCAGGGCAGGTTGATCAGCATCTTCTGGTACCAGGCCATGTCGATCCACTGGTCGAACTTGCGACCCACCTCCCGCATCACCCCGAGCTTCTCGAAGCCCACGGACTGGTGCAGCCGCTCGCTGGCCGGGTTCGGCAGCGCGACCGCGGCGATGGCGGTGTGCACCCCCGAGACCGCCATCGTCTGCAGCAGTGCGGGGTAGAGCAGCCGCCCGACGCCCTGGCCGCGCACCGAGCGGTCGAGGTAGATCGACGTCTCACGGGTCAGGGAGTAGGCAGGTCGCGGCCGGAACGACCACGAGTAGGCATAGCCCACGACGGTGTCCGCGTCGCTCACCGCGACGAGCAGGTGGTCACCGGGGTGCTGGCCGTCCAGGCGCGCGCGCCAGTGGTCCATGTCGGGTGGCTCGAGGTCGAACGTGGTGGTGGAGTGCTCCACCGCGTGCGTGTAGATCGCCGAGATAGCGGCGAGATCGGATTCGGTCGCGGAGCGGGTCGAGAACTCGGCCATAGCCGCCATCCTCCCAGCACCGGGCGGCGTATGTGGCAGTGGCTGGAAGAATGCTCGTGTGCTCACCCCCGACCCCGCCTACCTGGCCCCTGTCCTGCCCAGGGATCCGCGATGAGGTTCACCGAGTTCTGGGGCCGCCTCGAGGAGGGCCTCGGCGTGCACGCCCCCACGTTCGCCGAACATCACGTGATCGGCGAGCTGGGCAATCGCACCGTCACCCAGGCGCTCGACGCCGGCGTACCGGCGAAGGAGGTCTGGGCGGCGGTGTGGCGCGACCAGCAGCTCCCCGAGACGCTGCGTTAGGGCCTGCGGCGCCCGGATGCGGCTCAGTCCTCGTCGTTGACGCTCAGCGTCACCTCGATGTTGCCGCGCGTGGCGTTGGAGTAGGGGCACACCTGGTGCGCCTGCTCGGCCAGCTTCTCCGCCTCCTCCAGGGACAGGTGGGGCAGGGTGACCTCCAGGGTCACGGCGAGCTGGAAGCCCCCGCCCTCGGCGGCGCCGATGCTGACGCGGGCGCCCACGGCGGAGTCGGTGACATCGGCCTCGGCGGCGCGGGCCACCATCTGCAGTGCGGAGTGGAAGCACGCCGCGTACCCGACCGCGAAGAGCTGCTCGGGGTTCGTCCCCTCGCCGCTGCCGCCCATCTCCTGGGGTACGGCGAGGTCGAGGTCCAGGCGGCCGTCGGGGGTGCTGCCGCGGCCGTTGCGGCCGGCTCCGGTGGCGAGGGCCTCGGCGGTGTAGAGCGCGTCCATGGGGGTCCTGTCCGTGAGGTGGTGGGCCGGGACCGACCCGCTCCCCAACGTATCCGGCGATTCAATTGCGCACAATGGAAAATCAACGAGCGACACGCGGGGGCGAGATTCTCGGTCGAACACCTGTTCGGGCTACCCTGGATGCACAGGTGACGCAGGGGCGTTCGTTGTCCCCAGGTTCCGGGAGGATTCCGGCACTGTCGGTGGTCTTGTCTAGCGTCCTTCCCACAGACGAACACGACTCGCTACACCACACGGCGGGCTCTACGGGGCCCGGAGATTGGATGGAATGACATGGCCGCTGGAGACCGCAACAAGTCCTTGGATGCCGCGCTCGCGGGCATCGAGAAGCAGTTCGGCAAGGGCTCGATCATGCGCCTGGGCGAGGAGACTCGTGCCGCGCTGGGCGTGATCCCCTCCGGTGCGATCGCGCTGGACGTCGCGCTGGGCATCGGAGGCCTGCCGCGCGGGCGGGTGGTGGAGATCTACGGTCCGGAGTCCTCCGGTAAGACCACGGTCGCGCTGCACGCGGTGGCCAACGCTCAGGCGGCCGGGGGCATCGTCGCCTTCATCGACGCCGAGCACGCGCTCGACCCGGAGTACGCGAAGGCGCTGGGCGTCGACACCGACGCGCTGCTGGTCTCGCAGCCCGACTCCGGCGAGCAGGCCCTGGAGATCGCCGACATGCTGATCCGCTCCGGCGCGCTCGACCTCATCGTCGTGGACTCGGTGGCCGCGCTGGTGCCGCGCGCGGAGATCGAGGGCGAGATGGGCGACAGCCACGTGGGGCTGCAGGCCCGGCTGATGAGCCAGGCGCTGCGCAAGATGACCGGTGCCCTCAACAGCTCGGGCACCACGATGATCTTCATCAACCAGCTGCGCGAGAAGATCGGCGTGATGTTCGGCTCCCCGGAGACCACCACCGGTGGCAAGGCGCTCAAGTTCTACGCCTCGGTCCGTCTCGACGTGCGTCGCATCGAGACGCTCAAGGACGGCACCGAGATGGTCGGCAACCGGACCCGGATCAAGGTCGTCAAGAACAAGGTGGCCCCGCCGTTCAAGCAGGCCGAGTTCGACATCATGTACGGCAAGGGCATCAGCCGCGAGGGTGGCCTGATCGACGTGGGCGTCGAGGCCGGCCTGGTCCGCAAGGCGGGTGCCTGGTACACCTACGAGGGCGACCAGCTGGGACAGGGCAAGGAGAACGCCCGCAAGTTCCTCAGGGACAACCCCGACCTGGCCAACGAGCTCGAGAAGAAGATCCTCGAGAAGCTGGGCGTCGGCCCGCACGTCGACGTGCCTGCCGACCCGACCGGTGTCGAGAGCTTCTGAGCGCGGACCGCGCCACGACGACTCCGAGGCGGCCGTGACCGACGCGGAGGACCCGTGGCGCGGTGACGTGGCGGCCGGGGTGGCCGCCTGGATCCGCTCGGTCGCTCCCCAGGCGGACCTGCCTCCCCCCGAGGACCCGGTGGCGCGCGGTCCGGAGGCCGACCAGGAGGCGGTGGCGCGCAAGATCCTGCTCGACCAGCTCACCGGCCAGGCGCGCTCGCGTCAGGAGCTCACCGACAAGCTGGCGAAGAAGAACGTGCCGCCCGAGGTGGGCCAGCGGCTGCTGGACCGCTTCGAGGAGGTCGGGCTGGTCGACGATCGTGCCTTCGCTCGCGCCTGGGTCGAGAGCAGGCAGCCGGGCAAGGGCCTGGCGCGCCGCGCGCTCGCCCAGGAGCTGCGGCGCAAGGGCATCGACGACGACCTGGCCCGTGAGGCCCTCGACGAGATCGACCCCGCCGACGAGGAGGCCGCCGCGCGGGCGCTGGTGCGCAAGAAGCTGCGCTCGGTGGCCGGGCTGGAGCCGGAGAAGGCGACCCGTCGCCTCGCCGGGATGCTCGCGCGCAAGGGCTATCCGGCCGGGCTCGCCTTCTCGGTGATCCGTGAGGAGCTGCGCGCCGATCTCGACGTGCCGGACCTGGAGGGGTGAGGCAGCCGCGCCCGGCTGCCCGCGCGACGACACCGCCGGTGGTCCATGATGTGCCCATGAGCGACGAGCGCGAGGTCCTGACCTACGAGATGTTCGGGGTGGCGGCCCGGGACCTGGCGCAGACGATCGTCGACGATGACTACGAGCCCGACCTGGTGCTGTCCATCGCGCGCGGCGGCCTGGGCCTGGGGATGGCGCTCGGTTACGCGCTGGGGGTCAAGAACCTCTCCGCGGTCAACGTGGAGTTCTACACCGGCATCGACCAGCGTCTGGAGATGCCGGTGATGCTGCCGCCGACCCCGCAGGCCGTGGACCTCTCGGGGGCGCGGGTGCTGATCGCCGACGACGTCGCGGACACCGGCAAGACCCTCGAGCTGGTCCGCGCCTACTGCGCGGATCACGTCGCCGACGTCCGGATGGCGGTGATCTACGAGAAGACCCGCTCGATCGTGAAGCCCGACTACGTCTGGCGGCGCACCGACCGATGGATCGACTTCCCCTGGTCCTCCCAGCCGGTCGTTCGCAAGGGCTTCTGAGATGCGGGCTGCGCAGCTCGAGGCAGAGGAGAGGCCGGCGTGATCGACACCGTCTCGGTGATCCGCTACGTGACGCCGCTGCGTGAGGGCGGCAGTCTGCCCGGCATCGTGGAGGCCGACGACCTCGGCACCTACGTGTGCAAGTTCCGCGGCGCCGGCCAGGGCCTGAGGGTGCTCGTCGCGGAGGTGGTCGTGGCCGGTCTCGCGCGCCGTATCGGGCTGCGCACCCCCCGGCTGGTGGCGCTCCAGCTCGACGCGGACATCGCCCGCTACGAGGCCGATGAGGAGGTCCAAGACCTGATCAACGCGAGCCTGGGGCTGAACCTGGGGGTGGACTTCCTGCCCGGCGCGTTCGGCTTCGACGGCGACCTCCCCGCCGGCGACGCGGTCGCGGCGAAGGTGCTGTGGCTCGATGCCTTCTGCGCCAACGTCGACCGCAGCTGGCGCAACCCCAACCTGCTGATGTGGCACGGCGACCTGTGGGTGATCGACCACGGCGCGGCGCTGTACTTCCATCACGCCTGGTCGGGTGGGATCACCGATCCGGCCCGGTTCGCCCGGCAGCCCTGGGACGTCTCCGACCACGTGCTGGGGGCCTACGTGCCCGCGCTGGCGAAGGTGGACGCCGAGGTCTCGCAGCTGCTCGACGAGGAGCTGTTCGCCGAGGTGCTCGCCGAGGTGCCCGACGAGTGGCTGGAGCCGGTGCCGGGTGCCGAGTCGCCGGAGGCCGTGCGCGCGGCGTACGTGGCGTTCCTGACCGCTCGCCTCGCCGTCCGCGACTGGCTGCCCACCGGCACCGGCACCGGCACGGGTACCGACGGCGGCAGCGGCAGGGGAGGGGCCCGATGAGCAGGCGGGCGTACCAGTACGTGGTCCTGCGCTGCGTGCCGCGCGCCGACCGTGAGGAGTTCGTCAACGTCGGCGTCGTGCTCTACTGCCAGGCCGACGAGGTGCTGGCCGTCGGCACGCACCTCGACCCCGAGCGGCTGCGCGCGCTGCACCCGGGCCTGGACCTCGCCCACGTCCGCTCCGCCCTCGACTTCGTGGCGGGGGTGTGCGCCGGCGACGCGCGCGGCGGCGCGGCCGCGACCCGACCGATAGGCACCCGCTTCGGCTTCCTGAAGGCGCCCAAGAGCACGGTGCTGCAGCCGGGGCCGGTGCACAGCGGCCTCACCGACGACCCCGCCGCCGAGCTCGACCGCCTGGTGGGCTGCCTGGTCCGCTGATCCCCGGGTCGTGTGCCCCCACGACGCGCCTGGGCGCGTCCTCGGGCACACGACCGGGGAGGTGGCTCAGACGGGGACGAGCTCGACGGCGCCCACCGCGTAGCGGGCCAGGATGGTGCGCGCCAGCTCCGGGTGGGCGCCCAGCGGTGCGGAGACCGCGACCGCGCCCGCCTCGAGCGCCAGCTCCGCGGCCCGGTCCGGCAGGAAGCCGGGGGCGAGGAACAGCGAGGCGACCGCGATGTGGCGCCGGCCCTGGGCGCGGAAGGTCCGCACCGCCTCGCCGGTGGCGGGCGGAGCCGCCGAGGCGAAGGCCGCCGTCACCGGGAGCTTGTGGTGCGCGCCCCAGACCCGGGCCAGCCGGGCGACGGCCTGGTTGGCCAGCGGGTCGCTGGAGCCGGCGGCGGCCAGCACGAGCGCGTCGAGCTCGCGGACCCGGGCCTCGCTGAGCGCGGCGCGCAGCCGCTGGTCGAGCACCTCGAGGAAGGACTTCTCCAGCCCCAGGATGCCGGTGGCGCGGATCTTCAGCCCCTCGTGGCGCGCCGTCGCCTCCGCGATCGCGGCCGGTACGTCGACCTTGGCGTGGTAGGCGTCGTTGAGCAGCAGCGGCACCACCACGATCTCGTCGAAGCCGGCCTTGACCAGCCGATCCACGACCGTCGCGAAGGACGGGCGCGAGAGCTCGAGGAACGCCGGCTCGATGCGCAGGTCCGGGCGCATCGCGCGGACCTCGTGGACCAGTGCGGTGATCGTGGCGGCGGAACGGGGGTCGCGGCTCCCGTGTGCCAGGGCCACCAGTGCGGGTGCGGCCATCAGAGCAGTCTCCCTTCGGGGATCAGTGGTGCGCAGTGCCTCGTGTGCGTCATGTGTGGATCCCGCACTCGGTCTTGTTGGTGCCCGCCCAGCGTCCGCTGCGCGGGTCCTCGCCGGGGGCGACCCGGCGGGTGCACGGCCAGCAGCCGATGGAGGGGTAGCCGTCGTAGGCCAGTGGGTTGACCAGGACCCCGTGCTCGGCGATGTAGCTCTCCACCTGGGCATCGCTCCAGCGCGCCAGCGGGGAGACCTTGACCTTGCCCTTCTTGGCGTCCCACCCGATCACCGGCGCCAGCACGCGGTTGTGGGTCTCCGCGCGCCGCATCCCGGTGGCCCAGGCGTCGTAGCCGGCCAGCGACTCCGCCAGCGGCTGCACCTTGCGCAGCTTGCAGCACAGGTCGGGGTCGCTCTTGTAGAGCTCGCGCCCGTACGTCGCGTCCTGCTCGGCCACGCTGAGCCGGGGCTGGATCGTGACCAGGTTGACCGGGAGGGTGGCCTCCACGGCGTCGCGGGTGCCGATCGTCTCCACGAAGTGGTAGCCGGTGTCGAGGAAGACCACGTCCAGGCCGGGGGCGACCTTCGCGGCGAGGTGGGCCAGGACGGCGTCGCCCATCGACGACGTCACGCAGAACCGGTCGCCGAAGGTGGCCACCGCCCACTCGATGATGTCCTCGGCCGGAGCGAGCTCGAGCTCGGCGCCGACGTGGGAGACCAGCTCGCGCAGCTCCTCGGAGCTGCGTCCCTCGGTGTGCGTGCCGCGGCGGTTGCGCGCCGCGGTGGTGCTCGCGGCGCTCACGACGAGCCCTCGCGGGCGGAGTCGGGGCGCAGCAGCCCGATCATCTTCAGCGAGAAGGCGCGCATGCACGATCGGCACTCCCAGGTGCCGTGCGGGGAGGAGACCTCGCCGGTCTCGGAGATCGCCTCGTGCGGGCGCAGGTCCTCGTCGCCGCAGAAGGGGCAGTGGAAGGGGACGGCGCGTGCGCTCATCTCAGACCACCTCCAGGGTCTTCTCGCCGCGCAGGTGTGCCTCGTCGGCGCGCGCGGCCCAGCGGGCGAAGGACTCGCCCGGCTCGCGGTCGGCGAGGTAGGCCGTCACCACGTTGGTGATGTAGTCGTCGAGCTGGGCGCTGGTGACCTTGTGCGCGCGCAGCTTGCGCCCGAAGTTGGCGTTCAGCCCGAGCGCGCCGCCCAGGTGCACCTGGAAGCCCTCGACCTGGCGGCCGTCGGCGTCCAGCACCAGCTGGCCCTTGAGCCCGATGTCGGCGACCTGGGTGCGCGCGCAGGCGTTGGGGCAGCCGTTGACGTTGACCGAGATGGGGGTGTCCAGCTCGGGGAAGCGCTGCTCGAGCTCGGCGACCAGGGCGCGGGCGCGCTCCTTGGTGTCGACGATCGCCAGCTTGCAGAACTCCAGGCCGGTGCAGGCCATCGTGTTGCGCCGCCAGTTCGACGGCGTCGCGGTCAGGCCGATCTGCTCGAGCTCGGCGCTGAGCGCGGGCACCGACTCGGCGTCGACGCCGAGCACGACCAGCTTCTGGTACGCCGTGAGCCGGGCGCCGAGCGCGCCGTACCGCTCCACCAGCTCGGCCAGGGCGGTGAGCGTGCCACCGCTGATCCGCCCGGCGATCGGGGCGACACCGAGGTAGAACTTGCCGTCCTTCTGCTCGTGGATGCCGATGTGGTCGCCCTGGCGCTCGGGGATGGCGGGGGAGGGGCAGTCGACGAGCGTGCGGTGCAGGTACTCGGTCTCGAGGACCTCGCGGAACCTCTCCACGCCCCAGTCGGCGACCAGGAACTTCAGGCGGGCGCGCGAGCGCAGCCGGCGGTAGCCGTAGTCGCGGAAGATCGAGGCCACGCCCTCCCAGGCGTCGGCCACCTCCTCGAGCGGGATCCACACGCCCAGGCGCTGCGCGAGCATCGGGTTGGTGGACAGGCCGCCGCCGACCCACAGGTCGAAGCCGGGGCCGTGCTCGGGGTGGACCGTGCCGACGAAGGAGACGTCGTTGACCTCGGGGGCCACGTCGTGGCTGGGGTGGCCGGTGACGGCGGTCTTGAACTTGCGCGGCAGGTTGGAGAAGGCCGGGTTGCCGATGAAGCGGCGCTTGATCTCGGCCAGCGCGGGGCTGCCGTCGATGATCTCGTCGCGGGCGATCCCCGCCAGCGGGGAGCCCAGGAAGGGACGCGGGGAGTCGCCGCAGGCCTCCTGGGTGTCGAGGCCGACGGACTCCAGGCGCTCCCAGACCGCGGGCACGTCCTCGATGCGGATCCAGTGGTACTGGATGTTCTGCCGGTCGGTGACGTCGGCGGTGTCGCGGGCGTAGGTGGTGGAGACCTCGCCGAGCGCGCGCAGCTGCTCGGGGCCGAGGATCTTGCCGTCGGAGCGGACCCGCATCATGAAGAACTCGGCGTCGAGCTCGGCCGGGTCCACGGTGGCGGTCTTGCCGCCGTCGAAGCCCTCGGCGCGCTGGGTGTAGAGACCCCACCAGCGCATCCGGCCGCGCAGGTCGTTGGGGTCGATCGAGGCGAAGCCTCGCTTGGAGTAGATGCCCTCGATGCGGGCGCGCACGTTGAGTGCGTCGTCGTCCTTCTTGAACTGCTCGTTGGCGTTGAGCGGCTCTCGGTAGCCGAGGGCCCACTGCCCCTCGCCGCGCTTGGGGCGCGGGCGGGGCGTGCGTGCGGCGGGGGCCTGATCGTTCACGGGACGTTTCCTAACGCGGTACGAAGACGCGCGATGCGCGGGGCCGACGCCGCGACGGTGAGGTCGTCGGGGTGGCCTGCGACCGGCGCCCGGTGGTCTGAAGGTTCACAGTCGGGCGTCCGTCGGACCAGCGGGGGGCTGGCACGACGAGGTCAGCAGGGCCAACACATGGAGCTGCGCGTACGCCCGTAGTCCACGTGGCGTCGAACCACGAGGTACGTGTGCGTTGCGGAGCTGATCATGACGGCGAGTCTCACGGAGCGGACGGCGTCTCCACAACCGGCAATCTCATGTGGTGAGACGTCTGTCCAAGATGCGGACCTGCCAAGTGGCTCAGTGGGGCGGTCCGCGCGCTGGGTGAGACGCAGGTCACCTCTGCGGCCGGTCTGCGGCTCGGCGCGGGGAGGCGGCCGGTGTGGCGGGTCACTAGGCTGGGAGACATGACGGATGAGCGGATCAGCAGCGTGTACACCCAGGCTCTCGAGGTCATCGCCTCGGTCGAGCCGCGGATCGCGGCGGCGACCCGCCAGGAGCTGGAGGACCAGCGCGGATCGCTGAAGCTGATCGCCTCGGAGAACTACGCGTCTCCGGCGACGCTGCTGACGATGGGCACCTGGTTCAGCGACAAGTACGCCGAGGGCACCGTCGGGCACCGCTTCTACGCGGCCTGCCAGAACGTCGACACGGTCGAGGCGCTGGCCGCCGAGCACGCCCGCGAGCTGTTCGGGGCCCCGTACGCCTACGTGCAGCCGCACTCGGGCATCGACGCCAACCTGGTCGCCTTCTGGTCGATCCTGGCCCACCGCGTGGAGAGCCCCGCGCTGGAGCGGCTCGGCGCCAAGAACGTCAGCGAGCTCACCGAGTCCGACTGGGAGAAGCTGCGCCACGAGCTCGGCAACCAGCGTCTGCTCGGCATGTCGCTGGACGCCGGCGGCCACCTCACCCACGGGTTCCGGCCGAACATCAGCGGCAAGATGTTCCACCAGCAGCAGTACGGCACCGACCCGGTGACCGGGCTGCTCGACTACGACGCGCTGCGCGCCAAGGCACGCGAGTTCAAGCCGCTGATCCTGGTCGCCGGCTACTCCGCCTACCCGCGCCGGGTGAACTTCGCGAAGATGCGCGAGATCGCCGACGAGGTCGGCGCCACGCTGATGGTCGACATGGCGCACTTCGCCGGCCTGGTCGCGGGCAAGGTCTTCACCGGCGACGAGGACCCGGTGCCGTTCGGCCACGTCACCACCACCACCACCCACAAGTCCCTGCGCGGCCCGCGCGGCGGTCTGGTGCTGGCCCAGGAGGAGTACGCCTCCTCGGTGGACCGCGGCTGCCCGATGGTGCTCGGCGGCCCGCTCTCGCACGTGATGGCCGCCAAGGCCGTCGCCCTGGCCGAGGCGCGCCGGCCCGAGTTCACCACCTACGCCCACGAGGTCGCCGACAACGCCCAGACGCTGGCCGAGGGCTTCCTCAAGCGCGGCGCCCGCCTGGTCACCGGCGGCACCGACAACCACCTGGTGCTGCTCGACGTCACCTCCTTCGGCCTCACCGGTCGCCAGGCCGAGTCGGCGCTGCTCGACGCCGGTGTGGTCACCAACCGCAACTCGATCCCGGCCGACCCCAACGGCGCCTGGTACACCTCCGGCATCCGCCTGGGCACGCCCGCGCTGACCACCCGCGGCTTCGGCGCCGAGGAGTTCGACCGGGTCGCGGACCTGGTCGTCGAGGTGCTGTCGAACACCCAGCCCGGCACGACCAAGGCGGGCGGGCCGTCGAAGGCGTCGTACCAGCTGGCCGACGGGGTGGCCGCCAAGGTCAAGGACGCCTCCGCGGAGATGCTCGACAAGCACCCGCTCTACCCCGGGCTCGTGCTGGGCTGAGTCTGCGACACCCGGGGCGGGGCTGGGATCGTGCCTAGACTGCCCCGGGTGAGCGAGCACCTCGACGTCGTCATCATCGGAGCCGGCCTGTCCGGGATCGGCGCGGCCGCCCATCTCGTCGACGCCTTCCCCGAGCGCAGCTACGCGGTGCTCGAGGCGCGCGAGCGGATCGGCGGCACCTGGGACCTGTTCCGCTACCCCGGGGTGCGCTCGGACTCCGACATGCTCACCCTCGGGTACCACTTCAAGCCGTGGCTGGGCGGTCAGGTGCTCGCCGACGGCGACTCGATCCGCGACTACGTCACCGAGGCGGCCCAGGAGCGGGGGATCGACCAGCGGATCCGCTTCGGTCACCGGGTCACCCGGGCGGAGTGGTCCAGCGCCGAGGCACGCTGGACGCTGAGCGTCGAGCACGACGGCGAGACCCGCGAGCTCACCGCCGACCTGGTCTGGGCGTGCACCGGCTACTACCGCTACGACCGGGGCCACGCGCCGGTCTTCCCCGGCATCGAGCGGTACGCCGGGCGGCTGGTGCACCCGCAGGACTGGCCCGAGGACCTCGACCACTCCGGTCAGCGGGTGGTGGTGATCGGCAGCGGGGCCACGGCGGTGACGCTGGTACCGGCGATGGCGCGCGAGGCCGCCCACGTGACGATGCTGCAGCGCTCCCCGACGTACGTGGTCGCGCTGCCCTCCCAGGACCGGGCCGGCGCGCTGCTGCGCCGGGTGCTGCCCGGGCGCGCGGCGTACACGCTGAGCCGGTGGAAGAACGTGCTGCGCGCGATGGCCTCCTACGAGCTGAGCAGGCGCCGCCCCGCAGCGGCGCGCCGACTGTTCCGGCGGCTGGCCGCGGCCCAGCTGCCCGAGGGCTACCCGGTCGACGTGCACTTCAGCCCGCGCTACGACCCGTGGGACCAGCGGCTGTGCGTCGTGCCCGACGGGGACCTGTTCCGGGCGCTGCGCCACGGGGACGCCTCCATCGTCACCGACACCATCGAGACGTTCACCGAGCGCGGCATCCGGCTGGCCTCCGGCGAGGAGCTCGAGGCCGACCTGGTGGTGAGCGCGACCGGCATCGAGGTGGCGCTCTTCCACGGGATGGACCTGGTCGTCGACGGGGAGAAGGTCGACCTCGCCGAGACGATGGCCTACCGGGCGATGCTGCTCAGCGACGTGCCGAACTTCGTCTTCGTCTTCGGCTACACCAACGCCTCCTGGACGCTGAAGGCCGACCTCGTCTCGCAGTACGTCGTCCGGCTGCTGCAGCACATGGACCACGTCGGTGCCCGCACGTTCGTCGTACCGCGCGACCCGTCCGTGGCGGCGCTGCCGTTCACCGACTTCCAGGCCGGCTACATCCAGCGGGTGATGGACCGGCTGCCCAAGCAGGGCGACCGCGCGCCGTGGAACCTGAGCATGAACTACGTCCGCGACCGCCGGGCGCTGGCCCGCCCGGTGGACGACGGGGTCCTCAGCTTCCGGTGACCGGCGTTACGTCGCCGGGCCTGAAAGACGCGGCCGGGGCCGCCGTTTGGTCCCCAACGGATGTGATTCGGCGTCCGGGCATGCCGTTTCTGCCCAATCGGTGAGGGTTGGCGTGTGTCGGCGGAGAGATGTCGCCGTTTGGTCCCCAACGGGTGCGATTCGGCGTCCGGGGGTGCCGTTTCTGCCCAATCGGTGAGGCTCAGCGTCTGACGCCGTACGCCGTACGCCGCACGCCGCACGCCCGCACGCCACGCCGCGGCCCCAACCCCCAGCCCGCAGCCTCACCCCAGCACCGGCGTCGCCCGCTCCACGATCGTGCGCAGGCCGCCGGAGGTGAGGGTGCCGAAGGTGCCGTTCCAAGTGGCGCCCAGGCGCGAGGAGCAGAACGCGTCGGCGACCTCCGCGGGGGCGAAGCGGACCAGTAGCGAGCCCTGCAGGCAGGCGGCCATCTGCCCGGCGAGGCGCCGCGCGGCCACCTCGAGGCCGGCCGCGTCGCCCAGCAGGGCCAGCGTGTCGTCGACGGCGCGGTCCAGGCGGGCATCGGCGCCGCGGGCCAGGCCGACCTCGGTGATCCAGGCGTCGAGGGCCTCCGGCTCACGGGAGAGTGCGCGCAGCACGTCGAGCGCGTTGACGTTGCCCGAGCCCTCCCAGACCGAGTTCAGCGGGGACTCGCGAAACAGCAGCGGGAGCCCCGACTCCTCGACGTAGCCGTTGCCGCCCAGGCACTCGAGCGCCTCGGCCACCATCGCCGGGGTGCGCTTGCAGACCCAGAACTTCGCCAGCGGCAGCGCGATCCGCCGCAACGCCGCCTCCCGCGGATCGTCGCGGTTGTCCACGGCGGCCGCGAGCCGGATGGCCAGCGCGGTGGCCGCCTCGGACTCGACCGCCAGGTCGGCGACCACGTTCTGCATCAGGGGCTTGTCGGCGAGCAGCGACCCGAACGCGGAGCGGTGCGCGACGTGCCACGACGCCTCGGCCAGCGCCTTGCGCATCAGCGACGCGGAGCCGAGCACGCAGTCCAGGCGGGTGGCGGCCACCATCTCGATGATCGTGCGCACCCCGCGGCCCTCGTCGCCGAGCCGGATGCCCAGGGTGCCGTCGAGCTCGAGCTCCGCGGAGGCGTTCGAGCGGTTGCCGAGCTTGTCCTTGAGGCGCACCACATCGAGCTGGTTGCGGGTGCCGTCGGGCAGCACCCGGGGCACCACGAAGCAGGTGACGCCGCCGACCGCCTGGGCGAGGACCAGGAAGACGTCGTTCATCGGCGCGGAGGTGAACCACTTGTGCCCGTGCAGCGTGTACTCGCCGTCAGCCGCGGCGGCCCGGGCGAAGGTGACGTTGCTGCGCACGTCGGAGCCGCCCTGCTTCTCGGTCATCCCCATCCCGGCCAGCGCGCCGCTCTTCTGCGCGGCCGCCCGCACCCCCGGGTCGTACGACGTCGCGGCCAGCAGCGGCTCCCACTCCTTGGCCAGGGCCTCGTCGGCGCGCAGCGCGGGCACCGCGGCGTAGGTCATCGAGATCGGGCACCCGTGGCCGGGCTCGGTCTGGGACCAGGCCAGGAACCCCGCCGCGCGCCGTACGTGCGCGTGCGGCGAGTCCGACTCCCACGGGGCCGCCTGCAGGCCGTGGCCGACGGCGCGCTCCATCAGCCAGTGCCACGAGGGGTGGAAGCGCACCTCGTCGACCCGGGTGCCGTAGCGGTCGTAGGGCACCAGCTGCGGCGGGTGCTCGTTGGCGAGCATGCCGTGCTCACGGGCCTCCGCGCTGCCGGCCTGCGCGCCCAGCTCGGCCAGGTCCTCGACCACCTCGGGCGCGGCGTGCCGGGTGACCGCCTCGGTGAGCGCGAGGTCGGAGGTGACGACGTTGTACCCGGCCAGCACAGGAACCTGATTGATGACGGTGCGGATGTCGGCCCGGCTGTCGGTGCGCATGTGGATACCGTAGGCGCCATGCCGATCGCGGGGGAGCAGCTGCGCCGGATCGGTGACCTGCTGTGGCGGGTCGTGGTGGCGACCGTGGCCTCGTGCATGCGCTACCGGGTGACCGGGCTGGCGGCCGAGGCGGCGTTCTTCGCGGTGCTGTCCATGCCCCCGCTGGTCTTCGCACTGGCCGGGGCGATCGGGTACGTCTCGGAGGGGTTCCCCGAGGCGCGTGTGGCCGACGTGCGGGCCGCGGTCATCGACCTGTCCTCGCAGGCGCTGACCGAGGACGCGGTGAGCTCGATCATCGAGCCCACCATCGACGAGGTGCTGGCCGGCGGGCGCTACGACGTGATCTCGATCGGCTTCGTGCTGGCGCTGTGGTCGGGCTCGCGGGCGCTGAACGTGTTCGTCGACACGATCACGATCATGCACGGCCTGGGCGGGCAGCGGGGGATCGTGAAGACCCGGGCGCTGTCGTTCGGCCTGTACGTGATGGGGCTGGCGATCGGCATCGTCAGCCTCCCGCTGATGGTCGCCGGTCCGACGCTGGTCGGGCGCTGGGTGCCGGAGCGCTTCGATGCCATCGAGTCGCTGTACTGGCCGGTGGTCCTCGTGCTGGGCATCTGCTTCCTGGCCACGCTGTACCACGTGTCGGTGCCGGTGCGGACGAACTGGTCGTTCAACCTGCCGGGGGCGACGTTCTCGCTGGTGTCGTGGGTGCTCGGCTCCTACGTGCTGCGCTGGGTGCTGACGGTGACCGCGGCGGAGTCGGCGAGCATCTACGGGCCGTTGGCCGCACCGATCGCGGTGCTGCTGTGGCTCTACCTGGTCTCGATCGCGGTGCTGATCGGGGCGGCGGTCAACGCGGCGTGCGACGCGGTGTTCCCGCAGCTGTCGACCAGCCGGGCCCGCTTCGAGCTCGCCCAGCGGTTGAGGTCCCGGCGCGGGGTCCGCGAGGCGTCGTGAAAGACTCGGCGACGTGGCGAACGTGAATCTCCCTGCCCCGTTGATCGTGGCCGGTGGCGCCCTGTGCGTGCTGGGCGGCTACCTGATCGGTGTCGTGACCGGACCGGACATGGTCTCGCAGACGACCGGCACCGTCGACTCCTTCAACTCGACCTCCAACGAGCTGTGCCTGTCCGGTGACGCGGTCGCCGACCAGGAGGGCGCCGAGGAGGGCGTCCTGTGCGGCGTGTGGCGCCGTGACTCCGGCTCGACCACGCCCCACGAGGGCGACAGCTTCCGCTTCGTGTCGGTGCAGACCCCCCAGGCGCCCGAGGACGAGCGCGACGAGGACGACGAGACAGCTGGCGGCAAGGTGTACATCTACGGCGACGTCGTGGACTAGGTTCCTCACGTGTCAGACCCGGAGTCCCCTACGACGCGTCCGCGAGGCTACGCCGACGTCGCGCTCCCCGACCCCGAGCGCTCGCCGTGGTGGGAGCTGGGCCGGCGGCTGCTCGCCGCGGCGGGGATCCTGGTCGGCACGGTGCTGCTGGTCTACTTCGACCGCACCGGATACAGCGACGCCAGCGACGGCAAGGTCGACCTGCTGGACGCGATCTACTACACGACGGTCACCCTGAGCACGACCGGGTACGGCGACATCGCGCCGGTCTCGGACACCGCCCGGATGATCAACGCGTTCGTCATCACGCCGGCCCGCATCGCCTTCCTGGTGCTGCTGATCGGCACCACCCTGGAGGTGCTCGCCTCCCAGGGCCGCGAGATGTTCCGGGTCGCCCGGTGGAGGAGAAAAATGGGAGACCACGTCGTCGTCATCGGGTACGGCACCAAGGGCCGCAGCGCGGTCGAGACGCTGGTCAGCAACGGCCGGGAGCGCGACGAGATCGTGATCGTCGACCCCAGCGGACCGGCCCTGCACGAGGCGCACGCCGACGGGCTCGCCGTGGTCACCGGCGACGCGACGCGTCGCGAGGTGCTGCGCCGCGCGGGCGTGGAGAACGCCAGCCAGGTCATCATCACCACCGACCGCGACGACTCCAACGTGCTGGCCACGCTCACCGTGCGTCAGCTGAACCCCGACACCTGGATCGTGGTCTCGGCGCGGGAGTCTGAGAACGTCCCGCTGATGCGCCAGAGCGGCGCGAACTCGGTGATCACCTCCTCCGAGGCGGTCGGCCGGCTGCTCGGGCTGTCCTCGGTCTCGCCGCAGCTGGGCTCGGTGATGGAGGACCTGCTGACCTACGGCGAGGGCCTCGAGGTCGCCGAGCGCGACCTGCTGGTCAGCGAGGTGGGCAAGCCCCCGCAGTCGCTGCCCGACCAGGTGATCGCGGTGGTGCGCGACGAGAAGGTGCACCGCTACTTCGACCCCGTCGTCACCCGGCTGGCCCGCGGCGACCGGCTGATCGTCGTACGCCCGTCCCGGGAGCGGCCGTGGGCGCCGCGACCGGGCACCCACGGCGAGGACCTGGCGATCGACGAGCGCGAGTGAGCGTCCGCGCTCAGGCGTGACGCCGTAGCGGCAGGGTCACCGTGAAGGTGCTGCCGTGCCCGGCCCGGCTGTGCACGTGGATGCTGCCGTCCATCAGCTCGACCAGCTGCTTGCAGATCGCCAGGCCCAGGCCGGTGCCGCCGTAGCGGCGGGTGATCGAGCCGTCGGCCTGGCTGAAGGAGTGGAAGAGCCGCGGCTTCTGCTCGTCGCTGATGCCGATCCCGGTGTCCTCCACGACGAAGCGGAGCCGCTGCTCCTCGGGGCCCGCACCGGGGACGCCGGCCACATCGGCGCGCAGCCGGACGTGGCCGGCCTCGGTGAACTTGACCGCGTTGGACAGCAGGTTGGTCAGCACCTGGGAGAGCCGGGCCGGGTCACCCCAGGCCTGGGCGGGGACGGCGCCGTCCACCGCGGTCTCGAAGGTCAGCGCCTTGTCGGCGGCGGTGCGCTCCAGCATCGAGGCGGAATCGCGCACGACCGCGCGCACGTCGTACTCGGCAAGGTCCAGGCGGGCCATCCCGGCCTCGATCTTGGAGAAGTCGAGGATGTCGTTGACCAGCGCCAGCAGCCGGCGCCCGGACCGGTCGATCGACCCGGCGAGCTTGGCCTGGGCGGGAGCGAGCTCGGTCTCCAGCAGCAGCTCGGTGCCGCCGAGCACGCTGGTCAGGGGGGTGCGGATCTCGTGGCTCATGTTGGCCAGGAAGAGCGACTTCGCCTGGCTGGCCTCCTCGGCCGCTAGGCGTGCCTCGCTCAGCTGGCGCTCGGCCTCCTTGCGCTCGGAGATATCCATCATCGACCCGACGCAGCGCACCGCGATGCCCTCCTCGTCGCGCACCACATAGCCGCGGGCGAAGACGGTCACCTCATGCGAGTGGAGAGCCCGGAAGCGGTACTCGGCGATCCACATGTCCTCGTCGGAGGCGTAGACGTCGCGCATCGAGTCCAGCACCGCCGCCCGGTCGTCGGGGTGGATGCGCTCGGTCCACCAGTCGTTGTCGATCTCGAGGCCGTCGCCGTCGATGCCGAACATGGCGTGGGTGGCGCCCCACCACATGGTGACCTCGCTGAGCAGGTCGGTGTCCCAGATGACCTCGCGGGTGGCGCGGGTGATCAGCCGGTGGCGCTGCTCGTTGCGGCGCAGGGCATCCTCGGCGATGACCCGCTCGGTGACGTCGCGGGAGATCCCGCGGAAGCCGACCGGCTCGCCGTCCTCGTCGCGGACCAGGGAGACCGATGTGGACACGTATCCCTCGCTGCCGTCGGGGGAGATGAACTTCCAGTCGAAGCCGGGCTCGGTCTGTCCGGTGCGCAGCACCTCGGCGAAGTGGTGGTGGACCTTGGCGAGGCTGTCGGGGTGGGTGAACTCACGGTGGTTGGTGCCGATCAGGCTGTCGGCCGGCCCGCCGAAGAGCGTGGTCAGGGACTTGTTCAGGAACGTCATGTTGCCGAAGAGATCGACCTCGAAGTACCCCTCGGCGATCTCGGCCAGGATCGTGCGGTAGCGCTCCTCGCTGCCGCGCAGCTCGCGCTCCGCGGCACGGCGCGAGGTGATGTCGCGCGCGATGGAGATGACCTCGCCACCGGGCAGCCGGGAGACCGACGACTCGAGTGGGAACGTGGTGCCGTCGCGACGCCGGCCGGTGACCTCACCCTGCCAGCGACCCCGCGGGTCGCTGACGAACGACGCCGGCCAGGGGGGCTGGTCGGGGCCGGTGAGCACCGAGAAGTCCTGTCCGATCAGCTCCTCGCCGTGCTCGAAGCCGTGCATCCGGGTGCGGGCGTCGTTGATGGAGACGATGCGCTGCTCGGCGTCGATGATGCAGATGCCGTCCATCGCGGTCGCCACCGCGGCCCAGGTCAGGTCGAGGTCGTTCTGCAGCTGGAGTCGTTCGGTGACGTCCTCGGCGATCCCGTACACGCCGACCACCTCGCCGTCGACGACGATCGGCAGGCCGGTGATCCGCACGCAGATCCGGCGGCCGGACTTGTGCAGGATCAGCGCCTCGAGCTGCTGGGGCTCCTGCTCGACGACCTTGAGGAAGGCGGTCATCGTCGCGTCGAGGTGCTCCTCGGCGATGATCCGCGCGAACTCCATCGACCGGAGCTCGTCCTCGGTGTAGCCCGAGACCCGCTCGGAGGCGGGGTTGGCGGCGGTGAAGCGCCCCGCCAGGTCCAGGGAGAACACGGCGTGCGGGTTGTACTCGAACAGCGAGCGGTGGCGCTGGCTGGTCTCGACCAGCGCGCGCTCGTGCGCAGGCACAGCCCTCGCCGGATCGGTCCGCACGCGTGGCCCCCCTCGCCGTGTCGGTGTCCTCCGGCACATGCTGTTGGGCGCCGGGTGGTCATTCTTAGCACTTTCCGGCTGAGTCGGCAGGCGGTTCGGGCGCAAGGGGTCGAGCCTGTCGGGCGCGGCCGATGCGTAAGGGTCAGGGCAGGCAGCTCAGGAGTCGACCAGAGCGGCCTCGGTGAAGAAGGTCGACGGCATGGCGTGCTGCAGCTCCCAGGTGATGGCGATCGGACGCTCGCCCACGTGCTTGACATACGAGGCGGGACCCAGGAGCACATACGGGGCGGTGTCGTATTCGCCCTTGTGCTCGATGCGGCAGAACAGCAGCACCGTGCTTGCTCCCGAGAGGTAGCGCTGTCCGGTGGGTGAGGCGACCGAGGTGGCGTTCTGCGACTCCCAGTGGAAGAGCGTCGGGCTGATCGGGTAATCGCGATACATCGTGGTGGGGGAGTAGTCGGCCTCGGACTTCTTCAGGGTCACGAAGAGGGCGTCTACGTTGAGCGGCTCGCAGTACGCCACGCCCTGCATCATGCTGGTCGGCTTGCGGTTGAGGTTGGCGTAGTCGAGGGCCGCGAGGATCTCCTCGCGCTGGTATGAGGCATGAACGCGCAGGGGAACCGCGGCGAGGTCCTTGGTCAGCGGGATGGCGTCGTGGCGCGTCGCGTCGAACACCAGGTCGATCACCGAGCCGAGCTCCGCGGCCGCCGCGTGTTCGGTGCGGATGGCGGCGAGGCCTTCGTCGTACGACGAGAAGCCGCCAGCGGCGGGGAAGGCGGAGAAGAACAGCATGCGTGCCAACCGTTGCTCCAGGCTGCTGAGATCGGCGTAGGGATCAGCCGAGTCGAGGAGGGTGCGGTAGCCGACCGCTCGAAGCTCGTCGTCCACGTGGGCGAACGCGCGGATCCGCTTGAGCAGGTCACGCTCGCGCGGGGTGCCGGCGAGCGTGGGCAGGCCGGCGTCGCGGCGCAACTGGGTCCAGGAGCGCTGGCCGCGGCGCAGGATGTCGGGAAGCTCGATTCCCGACTCGTGCACGAACGTCGGAAGGTCCAGATCGCCGTACGAGCGCAGTTCCGCGGTCATCGACTTCCAACTGTTGGCGACCTGGGTGCGCAGGTTCTCCAGGATCAACGACTGAGCTTGTCGGTCCATGATGATCTGACAGCCGGACGGCAGAAACGGGAACCCCCGTTCGATCTCCCGCTCGAGTCCTCGACGAGTCTCGCCGGTCAGCGCCCGCAGTTTCTTGTCGAAGCGGAACTCCTGGCGGTGGTGTCCGACGAAGTCCAGAACGGTCAGTACGGCCTTGTGAGGGGTGCGCCGCAGTCCGCGACCGAGCTGCTGCAGGAAGATCGTGGCGCTCTCGGTGGGACGCAGGAACAGGACCGTGTCGACCTCGGGAAGGTCGAGGCCTTCGTTGAACAGGTCCGCCGCGAAGAGGATGTTGACCCGTCGCGACTTGAGGTCGTCGAGCGCCCGCTGGCGCTCGGGGACCGGGGTATCGCCGCTGACGCAGAGCGCGGGGATGCCGGCAGCATTGAACGACTGCGCCATGAAGCGGGCATGGGCGACGCTGACGCAGAAGCCGAGGGCACGCATGGAACCGGGATCCAGGACCTTCTCGCGCAGATGCCGCAGGACGATCGCGACCCGGGCCTGGTTACCGGTGTAGACGTGGGACAGTTCGCCCTCGTCGTACCGGCCACGACTCCAGCTGATGCGCCGCAGGTCGGTGCCGTCCGCGACGGCGAAGTAGTGGAAAGGACACAGCAAATCCTTGCCCAAGGCATCCCATAAGCGCAGTTCGGTGGCTGTGCGACCGCCGAAGAACTCGGCGCGGACGTCGACACCGTCAGCGCGCTCGGGAGTGGCGGTCAGCCCGAGCAGCTCACGAGGCGTCAGGTGCTCGAGCAGTCGTCGGTACGTCGGCGCCTGGGCGTGGTGGAACTCGTCGATGACCACCACGTCATAGGCCTCGGAAGGAATGTTCGTGACGCCATATGATTGCAGCGACTGCACGCTGGCGAAGACCTGATCCCAGCGCTCGGGGCGCGCCCCGGCGACGTAGAGCTCGCCGAATGTGGGGTCGGTCAAGACCTCCCGATACGTCCGCAGCGACTGCTCGAGGATCTCCTTGCGATGTGCCACGAAGAGCAGTCGTGGCCGCTCGGCCGCGGTGGTCCCGCACAGCCGGCGGTAGTCGAGCGCAGCAACGACGGTCTTGCCGGTTCCCGTGGCGGCGACGACCAGATTGCGATGCCGGTCGTGTACATCGCGCTCGACAGCCAGCTCGTCGAGCATGTGCTGTTGGTAGGCGAAGGGCCTGACTTGGAGACCCGACAGGCTGATCGTCACCCGGTCGTGCTGGCGGCGTCCTGAGGCTTCGGCCAGTGCGTCGTCCAAACGATCCCGGTCCCGGTCGGGCT
Source organism: Nocardioides sp. Z43_10 (assembly GCF_059766615.1). Lineage (NCBI taxonomy): Bacteria > Bacillati > Actinomycetota > Actinomycetes > Propionibacteriales > Nocardioidaceae > Nocardioides > Nocardioides sp. Z43_10. The sequence goes on from NZ_JCBAJY010000008.1 coordinate 223,804, forward strand.
GATAGATCTCGAAGCTCGCGTCGTTCCAGTAGGTGTCGAAGGTTCCGCGGAACTTGTCCAGCAGCGCCGGGGTGGCAACCCGAGACAGCCGGACGTTCCATTCGACCCCGTCGAGCAGGGCGGCGCGGGAAAGGTTGGACGAGCCGACGTAGGCCGTGTCGTAGCGGGTCTGGCGGCGGAACATCCAGGCCTTGGCGTGGAGGCGGGTCCGGGCGGCGTCGTACTGGATCCGCACTTCCGCGCCCAGCTCGTGTACGAGGCGGTCGAGCGCAGCCCGTTCGGTGGCGCCCATGTAGGTCGTGGTGATGACTCGTAACGGCGCGCCGCGGCGCCGCAGTCGTCCGAGCTCGTCCTCGAGTAGACGCAGACCATGCCACTTGACGAAGGCGCACAGCAGGTCGACCTCGTCGGAGGTGTCGATCTCGGCGCGCAACTCGGCTGCCAGGTTGGGCTCGCCGGAGCTGTTCGTCAGCAGCGCTGCGTCGGACAGGGGCGTCTTGGGTCGGACTGGTTCCAGTCCGAGCACGCCAGGACCAGCTGGCGAGCTCAGCCGACGCAATTGGCGCGCCGGGGCATCAACTCGCGCTGCGGGGGCCTCGAGCGACACCACGAGGTTGTTGAGGAGCTCAAGGCGGGCATCCGGGTCGCTGCGGTTCTCCAATGCCTGACGAGTGAGCTCATAGATATGTCGGGCCAGCACATGTGGTTGGTCAGCCTGGTCGACCTTGGCGATCTCCGCTCGCAATGCCACTTCCGAGCCGAGCGCCACCTGCATCTGCTGGGTGATGAGCTGTTCGTGCAGGCCAGGAGCGAGCGGCTGTTCCGTCACCGGGACAAGCTCTCACGCTCGAGCGTCAGGTGGGAGGCAATCGGCAATTCAGCCGCGCCGAAGGCACGCGTCCAGGGGTTACTCCGCGGTGCCGCGCACCGCGACGGTGAGCACGTGGGTGGCCGGCCACTCGAGGGGGTCGCCGGTCTGCGAATCACGCAGGGTCGCGCTCGGCTCGAAGCGGTGCTCGACGAGCCAGTCGTTGCGCACCTCGGTGGACGCGGTCGCGAGGGCGAAGCCGGCGTCGGTGAGGAGCGTCTCCCAGTCGCGGTAGGAGAGGTCGCAGAACCGCTCGTGGCACTCGGAGAGCCAGTTGTCGACGTAGTCCTTGCGGGTCATGAACTCCATCGCCTCGCGAAGCGTGAGCTCCCAGGAGCCGTGGGCGAGCCGCTTCGGTGCGAAGCGGGCGCCGGAGAGCCGCGCGAAGTCGTAGGCGAACTGCGTCATCCGCGCATCTGTGCTCAGCGCCGCGACGAGTACGGCGACCTCGTCACTGGGCAGCGCGTCGAGCCCGGTGTGGGGGGTCTCGATCCCGGTGCCGTCGTCGGTGTTCAGCAGCAGCACCACGACCCTGTCCGGGTCGGCGGGGCCGAGGACGTCGGAGTTCACCCACACGCCACCGGGCCGGGTGTGGGCGTAGATGCGGTCGGCGAACGTGCGCAGCGAGCTCACGCCCTCGCCGTAGGAGGAGATCTCGTGGGTGAGGGCGACGGTGACCGTCGAGTCGACGCTGCGCTCGGCCATCACGGGGCCGGTGAGGGCGTTGGAGCGGATGAACCAGATGTTGGGGTTCTCGAACACGCCGGCTGCCTTCTTGTGCTCGGCCTCGGCGAGCAGCGGCCGAGCGATGTCGACCCCGAACAGGTCGGACTCGGCGAACCGCTTGTCGGCGGCGGCGTGCTCGAGCAGGCCACCGGTCGCGCAGCCGATGTCGAGGACCCGGCCGGGGCGCAGGTGCTCGGCGACGATGTCCCACTTGCGGCTGGACGCCTGCTCGAACGACGCGGCGTAGGTGCGGTAGTCGCGGGTGGCGGTGAGGTCGCCCTCGTCGGAGATCACCGGGTCGGAGAACAGGTCGCGGATGCGGGCGTCGAGTCCGTACCTGCGCCAGTAGGAGACGGTCTCGGGGTGCGCGGCCTGCACCCACTGGGGGTCGCCGGCGGCGCACAGCTCCACGACCTGCCACGGCCCCAGCGGGACGGGATCGGCGCCGGCCTCGACGGGCGCGATCCGGTACCCCAGCGCCTCGTACTCGGCGGCCACGGTCGGCGTGGAGCACGCCACGATCGTGGTCTGTGGGGTCACCTCGCTCAGATGGGGCAGATCGGTCGTCGCGGTCGTCGCGACCAGCTGCGCGAACCGCGGGTGCGCGGTCACGTCCGGCACCTCGACCACCAGGCTGGGGATGCCTGCGGCGGCCGAGACGCGCTCGACGAGACCGACACGCCGGTGCCCGGGGACGGGGTTGCGGCGCGTGTTCGCGTGGCTCGCGGAGGTGATCGCCCAGACCACGTCGGCGTGGTCGGCGAAGGCGATCGGCTCACCGGTGGTGTCGCACTCCTTGCCGGCAAGCAGCCGGGTCAGGTAGTCGACCTGGAACGCGGTCACGGCATGGTGGCGACCGGGGAACAGGATGTGGAGGTAGGTCACGGGCACCATGGTGCGGCACGGGGGGCCTGGGTGCTCGACCCCACGCGGGCACCTCTCGGGCGGGGGAGCGCCACGGCGGCACCGCCCGGACGTCCCACGCGCCTCGACAGATGCCAGGGCCCCGACAACTATGGGGTCGCACACCACGGCATCGCGCTGGAGGAGGCCAAGACCCTCATGGCTCGAGCATCCTGGCGGATCCTCGAGCCGGGTGACACATATTCGCCGCTGGTCTCGTCGTAGGGGTGAGGGGCACAGACGCCCAGGGACGTGGTCCTCACCGGCGCAGGAGGCCATGTGCGACACACCGATCGGGGCGACTTCGAGCAGTTCGCTCGGGCCCGCTCCCATGAGCTGTTACGAGCCGGGTGGCTGCTCACCGGCGATCGACACCGTGGCGAGGATCTGGCCCAGGAGACGCTGGCCCGGGTGTTCTCACGGTGGTCGCGGGTCAGTGCGGCCGACAACCCGGCCGCATACGCTCGCACGATTCTGACCCGGATCTATCTCGACTCGGTACGGCGCCGCAGTTCGACCGAGGTCCCGGTGGCCGAGCCACCGCCTGGCCAGGTGGCCATGCCCGACAGTGACCTACGGCAGGTGCTGGTGGCGGCGTTGCGCGAGCTGACGCCGCTGGATCGTGCGGTGGTGGTGCACCGCTACCTGCTCGACGCCGATGTAGCCACCGTGGCCCGCGACCTCTCGCTCACCGAGAACGCAGTTCGTACCAGGGCCTCACGCTCTCTCGCCCGGATCCGGGAGCACCTCGGAGCCGACTTCATCGATCTCCACGAGAACAGCCGTTGAAAGGCGACGACATGACACACGACAAGCCCCTGCGCGATGACCAGATGACCCGGCTGATGCAGCACGCCATGCACTCGGTGACCGCGAGCGAGGAGCTCGTCGCCGGTGGCCTCAGCCGAGGGCGGCGCGCCACCCGTCGCCGGCGCTCGGCTCAGGCGGTGGGGATCGGCGCGGTCGCGGCGCTGGCGACGGTGGCGACGATCGCGGCGCCGTCCCTGCTCGGTGACCAGGACGATCGCCGATCCTCGGCGGCGAGCAGCCCAGCCGATGAGGCCCCCAGCACCGCGGCTGGGCGGACACGAGAGCCGGCATCACAGCCGGACGCGCTCGCGCCCCACCTCCAGCGGGCACAGAAGCTTCTGCTCGACGCTTTCCCGGAGCAGATGCCGGACCCCGGGTATATGACCACGGTCGACTACGACCCTGACGGGCGCGGTCTCGGCGAGATCGTGGCGGTCATCAGTTCCGACGTTCCCGGAAGCGTTCGTGGACAAGACGCCAGGTGTGACCGGGTCACGGCCTCGCCGGCCCCCGACGACTGTGTCGAGAACGGCGCCGGCTGGGTCTTCACGGGTCCGTCGTTGCCCGACGTCTCGGGCAAGCATCCAGAGCTGGCGGGTGTGGGGGCGGTGTACATCCTTCGCGACGGCAACATCGTCAACCTCATCGCCTACAACGCCCTGCAGGCCAACCGCGGGGGCGAGCCGACCCGCACCGACCCGGTGCTCGACGCTGCCGAACTGGTCGAGTTGGCCACCAAGACCGAGTGGTTCGACTGAGTGGTTCGACTGAGCCATCAGCAGAACCTCATGAGGTGTCCGGGCATGCAAAAACCCCGCCTCCCGAGGACCGGGAAACGGGGTCTGACCTGCGGTGATGCTCTGGTGGGCGATACTGGGTTTGAACCAGTGACCTCTTCCGTGTCAAGGAAGCGCGCTACCACTGCGCCAATCGCCCGTACGAGCCACGATCCCGGTGAAGGGGCCGAGGTTGTCGAGGTGGAGACGGGATTTGAACCCGTGTAGACGGATTTGCAGTCCGTTGCCTCGCCTCTCGGCCACTCCACCGTGGAGGCTCAAACTTTTCTCTCCGAGCGGACGACGAGGCTCGAACTCGCGACCTCAACCTTGGCAAGGTTGCGCTCTACCAACTGAGCTACGTCCGCTTGCTGCTCTTCCCGGCTTTCGGCCGGTCAGGGCGACGGAGAGAACATTAACCACAGGGGACAGGTGCTGCCAAATCGGGTCCCCGGTGAGCGTGTCGCCCGGGCGTCGGATGGGGGAGTCCGCTGCGACGTCGGGAGGTCTGGGGCTAGGGGTGAGCGTCGTCGGGTCCGCGGGCCCGTCGCGACCCCTAGGCGACCGGGCTGAGACGTCGCTGAAAGCGCCCCCACACCCGTCGCATCGACCCGTCACGCAGATCAGGGGGCGGCTAGGCTCGACAGAACAGCGCCGCGTGGGCGCCCGGAGCAGAGTTGGAGGCAGGGTGACCGACGAGGACGGCGCGATGACTGCCGAGCCGATGCGTCCGACCGAGGAGGCGGCCCCCGGCCAGGCCGACGCGGATCGGTCCATCGCCGGCGGTCGTGAGGATCGATCGGTCGAGGAGCCGCACTTCTTCAAGAGGCTGCACGCCCGCATGCACAGCAACCCGGTCACCTCGCTGGCGACCAAGGTCGTTGTCACGTTTCTCGGCGCCACGGTCATCGCGGCAGGATTCGTGATGATGGTCACCCCGGGGCCTGGGATCGTCGCCATCGTCGTCGGTCTCGGCATCCTGGCCACCGAGTGGGACTGGGCCGAGCGCTGGATGCACGCCGCGCGGGCCAAGGCTCACGAGGCTGCCGAGCGGGCCCGCGCCGTGGATCCCGCCGTACGGCGACGTCGGATCCTGCTCACCACGCTCGCCGTTCTGGTGGTCGGGGGAGCGCTCATCGCCTACCTCGTCGCCTACGACTGGCCGCGGATCGCGGTCGACGGGTGGGACTGGGTGCAGGACCTCAGCGGGGTCGTCCCGGAGCTTCCCGGCATGTGATCGCGGCCCGAGTGTGAGTCCACGCTCGGGATGCGCTAGTGTTTCCGCCGCAACCACACGGGCGATTGGCGCAGTGGTAGCGCGCTTCGTTCACACCGAAGAGGTCACTGGTTCGAACCCAGTATCGCCCACCGCACCCAAAACCGCCTCTGACCTGCAAAAACAGGCATCAGGGGCGGTTTGCATTTCCGCCGTCGTAGTCCCTACGTAGTCCTCAGAAACCTTGGCGGTTCGTGGTCCTCGAGTCACCAATTGACCGCCGGGATGCGTTGGAGGGCCGCCTCGAGGTCCTCGAGCTTGATGCGGATCGGGCGGTGGCCGCAGTGGTAGGCGGGGATGGTGCCGTCGCTGATCCGGCGTCGGATCGTCTTGGTCGAGACCGACATGACGGTGGCCGCCTCGTCGATGCTCAGGTAGGTCGGGAGGTTCCTGTTCTGGCTCATGACGTTGCTCCTGGCGTTGTGGTGGGTGTTTCGGGCGGACGAGCCGGGCCTGGCGCTTCGTGTCCCGTGCTGGGTAGGTGCGACTCCCATCCCGCGTTCAGCCCGTCGGGTCAGTTGTCGCCGGGATCGATCGAGACCTGAAAGTCCGCAACGACGTCGACCTGCCACGGAGCCGCGAGGTGACCGCGCTGCCGGACGGCGAGTCGTAAGAGCAGCCGCTCGATCTGGATCAGCGGCAGAGGTGGTGGCGCCGGTACGTGGTGTGCATGACGTGTCTCAGATCGCCGGCGGGCGCGGACCGGGCTGTGTCTTCTCCTAAGGGGCCAGCCCGTCCAGGCCGTTGTGACAGTCGGTGGTGACGGCGGTCTTGAAGGCTTCCGATGTGCTGGGATGCACGACGGCGGTCGAGGTCTGCTGCTGGATAGGGCTGGCCCTGGGGAGCCTGGTCCAGAGCGCACCAGGCGAGGCGCCGTTGCCGTTGAGCCAGTTGGCGAACCGAGCATCGTCGCCGGGGCTGCCCGCACGGACTCCGGTGCGCGGCAGGTCAAGTCGTTCCACAGCGCCACGCGAGAGGTGGCGTTCTCGGGCATTCATGTTGTGCCAGATCCGGTCACGGATCAGTGTGGACTCCACCGCCACGAGGAGCCACGCCGTCTCCGGGCCCTGAGGCGGGTGCCGTCGGAGTGGAGGGTGCCGAGCTGGTCAAGTGTGAATGCCCGCCTCGGCGTTGGGTGGTGCTGGCTGCCGCGGCGCCACGGGCGGCGGAAAAGGAGTGCCGCGACGGGCTCGCGGTCGACCATCAGCGAGGCGGCGAGGGCTCCGCGGCTGGGAGCGGGCTTCACGTCGGCCACCACCTCGAAGCCGAGCTACCTCCGCGCCTCGTCGGCGACACGCGTCCCGTGACAGGTGGGGATCGCTCGTGGGTTGCCGCTTCTGACGTAAGGACCGGGTAGTGGTCAGCCGCGCCTCGGGGGGTGCGCTGCATGGGGTGTGCACGACCTGCCTGGACATCACAGCTACGACCGCAACCCTGCCAGGGCGGTGCCGGAAGGGGAGCTCACAGCTCGAGTTGTTGGGTGGGGAGCTGCTGACGTGACGCGGGGCGGTGTGCGATCGCCTCGTCCAGGGCCCTCCGACTCGCGCGACTGTCCGAAGGGGAGCCAGGGGTCTGTCGGGGTGGTGGCAGCGCGCTGCGAAGCAGGTGTGTCACGTTTGTCTGAAGCGCTGGGGTGATCGGTACGAACTGCTCCCCGACCGGTGCGAGCAGCTTCCGGTCGTTGTCGACCTTGAGGGGGACCGTGCGGCGGGTGAAGTACAGGCGTTCGTGCGCGCCACGCTCGAAGACGTCCGCCAACCGCTGGTCCACCCGATCGAAGAGCGAGCCGAGGTCTCGCAGCTCCCGCTGCGGCAGCGGGGTATCGGTCGGGATCCTGCGTAGGCGGCTGATCGCGTTGGCGGCCTCGGCCACGGCTGCGCCGCCGGCGCCGAGCCGGCCGTCGATGTCACGGGTTGCGTGCTGTACTGAGGCGTAGTTCTGCTCGCGGGTTGCCCATCGCTGGGCGAGGTCCGGGGCGGTGCCCGGGGTGCGTGTTGTCAGTAGGTGGGACAGCTCGCGCTGGGAGTCGAGGAGACGGCGGAAGTTCAGCGCGGTCGGGACCCTGTCCAGGTGGGTGAGCAGGTTGTGCTCGCACTGGACGACTCCGGCGATGCCGGGGCGGGGCCGGGCGTCGGGAGGGCGTGCAGGTGGGCGTGCGCCGCGTCGGTCGACGCTGTAGTCGGCGACATCGAGGAACGCGCACGCCTGCGCAGCGTTCATCAGCGTCACGCGTCGGCTCAGCGGCTCCCAATCGGGGATGTTCTTGTAGCGACGGTCGAGGACGATCAGGGCACGGAGCACCTCGGCGACGTCATTGGTCACGGTCAGGCCTTGGGCCAGGTCGAGTCGCCCTCGGGCTACCTCACCGGGGAAGTCGTGCTCCCCGAGCGCGGCGGCGCGGGCCGCGCCCCGCCACCCCTCGACCAGGGCGAACTCGTGCGGCGTGGTCAGGTCATCCAGGCTCGGTAACGTCGCGGTCGAGTCGTCCATGGTGTGGGTCAGGCTGCGCAACAGAACGGCGTCGGCGCTCCCGCTGCGTGCGGCGCGATCCAAGTACGTGCTGGGGCTGGCCGCGGTCAGGACCTGTCGGCACCAGGTCAGGACGCCGTACCGGTACTGCTGGATCAGTCGGCCGATCTTGGCCCGCTCCGCGTCGGTGGTGGTGACGGGCACCGTGTGGATGCCGGCACCGCCGATGCGGTGCTGGATCCGGTGTTGACGCAACAGGCTCGACAGCTCGGCCCGCAAGGCGTCGGAGTTCTCCCCGTACATGGGTGTGGACTCACGCCGGTGCGTCGAGCGCGCGGGCCTCGTCGAGCATGTCGAGGACGAGCTCGACCTGCAGGGCGTCCACTCCGTGCTCGACGAGCTCTTCGATCGCCGACTCCGCCACGACCGCCAACGTTGCGTGGTCATCGAGCAGCCGCGTGGGGTCCAGGCCGGGCACGTGGTCGCCGTGGAGGGCGTCGAGGTAGAGCAGGGTCCGCTCGTAGGCAAGTGATGCATCGACGGTGACCGCGTGGTTGGCCAAGGCCGCGAGGTAGGTACGTGCCTCAGCAAGCGCGACGGCATCTGCAAGCAACATGGGGGCCCCTTTCGATCTGTGGATGTCTCAGCGTCGGACGCATCGAGGCGACGCCGCCGGCACGCCGTCTGAACGGTGGATAGGTGTGCCGCAGACACCCGCTCTGGAGGTCAGCCCCGGGAGCGCTGCCGCTGGCGGTAGTCCTCGCGCAGGAAGGCCTGGAAGTCCTCGCTGCGGTCGGGGATCACGGACTCGGGCGCTGTCGGACGTGGGGGTTCACCGGGCCAGGTCGTGACGCGCGTGGGGCGGTCACGATCCAGGCGGGCTCCGTTGGTGGAGACCCATTCCCGCAGCCGGGTGCGTGCGATCGAGAAGTCGTGGTGCCAGTGCAGGGGTGCCGAAAGCGGCGCATCGCGGTGGTAGCTGTTCAGCCAGTGCAGGTGTAGGGCGGAGAGCTCCCAGATGAGCTCATCGTGACGGTGCCAGAACGGCGGGATGATCGCCGGAGGCAGCCCGTAGGCCACGCGGAGGAAGTCGACCCACCGGTTCAGATCGACGAACGCGGAAGAGGCCTCGTCGGGACCCAACGTCAGCCAGTTGATCGGGCTCTCAGGGATCTCCGTGTCCGAGGGGTCGAAATCGGAGGCCGCGGCTACGCCGGGGGTGGACACGACGCGGCCTCACAGGCCGATGGCGGGCGGCGCCGTGGTGATGCTCGGCTGCGTGGGAGCAGCTTGTCGGCGCTGGACCTCGTACTTGGTGCGCTGGGTGTCGTGACCGATGCGTCGTGCGATGAACTCGTCCCGGATGACGCTGGTTCCGTTTGCCTCGATCTCGTACTCGTGGACGTAGCCACTGGCCAGGAACGAGTCGCCCTTCTTGAACCGTTCATAGGCCGTGAGGGCGGCGTCGTTGAAGAGGACGAGGTCGTGGAAGGTCGGATCGAGCCTGGTGAAGCTGCCGTCGACCTCCTTGCGGTAGTGCTCACAGCCCACTCTTGCGTGGAACCGAGGAGCGCCGGAGCTGGAGAAGTGGAGGTCGGGGACGGTGGCGATGAAGCCGGCCAGGCTCATCTGTGTGGGTATCGACATCTCGGACTCCCTAGTGGCGAGCGGCGCCGCGATTGGCGGCGGCCGGTGGCAGAGAGGTGTCGCCAAGGCCCCAATCCCGGAAGCACAACTGGCATGGCAATGCCCTACCCCCAAGCGACCTATCTCCCGGCGTACTCGACTGCGTGGCAGGGGCTTGGCGCCGTCGATAGGCCGACTTCGACCGCGCAGGACTACGTAGCCCGCTGGTGATCACGTCTCCCACTAGGTCGAGTCAACATGGCGCACCGGGCGACTTGGTTGGAGCAGTCACACCGAGCAGGATCGGAGAGCAACCTGACGTGTGGCACCGCAGACGAACGCCATTTCACCAATTCCCCAACTATGGGCGCCGACAGCGGACTACGGTCGGACCATACGTCCGTGGCGATGCGGGCACGACCACGCCGACGCTGCGACCTGCTCGGAGGGAACTCGATCCATGGCCCAGTACGGATTCCGACTGTTTCTTCTGAGGCTGCACGAGGGGTTCAAGCCCGCATCGGTCGACTTCGCCAAGTCGGGCGACAAGCGGGACGCGCACTACGCCGAGGTTCTGCGAGATCTCATCAAGCCCCACCTCAACGTGGTGCTCGACGGTCGACCCATCCTGGTCGATACCGACGACGGTCACGATCTGAAGATGACCCCCGGCGGCGAGCTCAGCTGTCGATGGGAGCGCGCAAAGCGATCAGGAAATCACGTCTCCTTCTCGCTCCGATACGGCAGGCAGGGCGACTACGACCTGGCCCTCAATACGGCTGAGGAAGCGAAGCTCGAGGACAAGGCGACCACGCGGCCATACCGCGTCGAGCTCTTTCTCCCGCCTGCCGGCGACTTGGGTGTGCTGGCAGTTGAGACCGTTGGGCGAACCCACCCCACCGAGATGTTTTCGCGATGGGCGGGTCTACTGTCGCGTCGGTCCTCGCGGGGGAAGGCTAAGTGCGGTGTGCTGCCCCCCTGGTGGCGGATCAAGCTGGAGCCGTACCCCGACCCTGCCCAACTCGAGGAACTCATCTCGAACGGATCCAAGGTTCGCCTGCAGGTGACCAAGTACGTGCCGACCGCGAGCGGAAAGGGTCGCAGCAAGCAGCTCATGCTCGTGGAGCACGTCCACACGCAGACCCTGCTGAAGAAGGCGACGGCCAAGGTCAAGGAGTGGACCACCCATCCCGACGCCGACGGCGCGAGCGACGTCGCCGGACTCATGACTCCGGGAACTGTCGGTGGTATGGGGTTCACTGATGGCGAGGTCGTGATCGAGGACGAGAGCGGGCGCGAAAAGCGACTCAGTCCCGGGAAGATGGACGAGATCTTCGTTTATCCGTTCCCGGGACTTCACGGCAAACGGCCGAAGGCGGCTGCCTGGAAGTCCGAGGTTGGGGCCAAGGTACAGGCGTTGGCGGAAGAGCAGAAGCTGCAGCTCGACTGGTAACGGAGGGAGGATGACGTGACGGATCGGTTCAGCCCGTGGGGGCTGCTGGGTAAGCACCTGTCGTCGCTCCGTGATCACCGTCCTGGTCGTACCTGGGATTGGACCGCGCTAACGGTGCTACTCGTGCTTCCGACAGCGGCCGCAATCGTTATGGGATGTGTCGGAACCATCACCATGCCCGCTGGGTGGTTTACGGGCGTCGCGCTGCTGACCGGTGGGCTGATCGGCTCGTTCAGCTACGTGGCTGGCCTCCGCATGAAGCTGGCCGAACGCGAAAGCACCTTTCCCGACGGGGAGGCCCAGATCCGCCAGTATCTGGATGAAACGGTCGCCCACATCTTGACGGCCGCATACGTGTCAGCGATGACCGCGCTCGTCTTGGTCATCGAGATGAACCTCAATCGCAAGCTGGACGGGTTGTTCGCCGCCGTTCCCACTTGGCCCTCGGTCTACCTCCTCCTGCTCATCACAATGATCCTGCCCCGGCTCTTCCACGCGTACGAAGAGTTGAACGACGTCCTCCGGGCGGTGCCGCCCAAGTAGCGGGAGCAGCCCCGAACGGGGTGTCGAACTTTTGAGGTAGGGTCGCCAACTGTTTGGGGCAGCAAATCCCCCAGTCACTAACCAGCCTTCGCAGCCGAACCACGTTCCTGGCTCTTCACAGTTGACGATGTAGGTGGGCGTTGGCGCGTCGGTCCCGGGATAGGCGTCGAGGTCTCCCGAAGATGGAAGTTCTCACGCTCACCATCTGGAAGACCTCGACGTGCCCGACGCTACCGTCGGCGAGCGCTCTGATGCGTTCGCCCACCCCGATCTGTCCACTTTCTGTCGTCTCGATGAGCTGGGTCTCGTCGTCACCGGCCAGCGCCTCGAGCCCGACAGGGCGGTCCTGGCCTGCCGGGTCCTCGAACCCGACCAGTGGTGTCGTCGCTGCGGCTGCGAAGGGGCACCGCGCGACACGGTCACCCGGCAGTTGGCCCATGAACCCCTCGGGTGGCGACCCACGACACTGCTGGTCACGATCCGCCGCTACCGGTGCGGCGGCTGCGGTCATGTGTGGCGCCAAGACACCTCCTCTGCGGCCGAGCCCCGCTCGAAGCTCTCACGTCGTGGGCTGCGCTGGGCACTCGAAGGGACCGTGCTCGCTCATCTCACCGTCGCTCGGGTCGCCGAAGGACTCGGGGTCGCGTGGAACACCGCCAACGACGCCGTCCTGGCCGAGGGTAAGCGGGTCCTGATCGACGACACCACCAGGTTCGACGGCGTCAAGGTCCTCGGCGTGGACGAGCACGTGTGGCGCCACACCAGACGCGGCGACAAGTACGTCACCGTGATCATCGACCTGACCGGGATCCGTGAGGGCACCGGCCCCGCCCGGCTGCTCGACATGGTCGAGGGCCGCTCCAAGCAGGTCTTCAAGACCTGGCTCGCCGAGCGCCCCGAAGCCTGGCGCCAGGGCGTGGAGGTCGTCGCGATGGACGGGTTCACCGGGTTCAAGAGTGCCACCGCCGAGGAGCTCCCCGACGCGGTCGCGGTGATGGATCCCTTCCACGTGGTCCGCCTGGCCGGCGACGCCCTCGACCGCTGCCGGCGTCGGGTCCAGCAGGCTGTCCATGGTCACCGTGGCCACAAGGGCGACCCGCTCTACTCCGCACGTCGCACACCGGCTCCGGGCTGCTCACCGACAAACAGAAGGACCGACTCGCTGCGTTGTTCGCGGCCGAGGAGCACGTCGAGGTCGAGGCCACCTGGGGGATCTATCAGCGGATGATCGCCGCCTACCGCGAACCCGACCGCACCAAGGCGCGCGAGCTGATGAGCAAGCTGATCGAGTCGGTCAGCAGCGGTGTCCCAGCCGCGCTGAGCGAGGTCGTCACGCTGGGACGGCGTTGAAGAAGCGAGCCGACGACGTCCTTGCCTACTTCGACCGGCCAGGCACGAGCAACGGCCCCACCGAGGCCATCAACGGACGACTCGAACATCTCCGCGGCTCCGCCCTCGGGTTCCGCAACATCACCAACTACATCGCCAGAAGCCTGCTCGAGACGGGAGGCTTCAGACCCCGACGACACCCTCGTCTGTGAAGAGCCTTCAAACGGGCACAGCCGCTCGGGGTCGCCAGGCCTCACCCGGGTGCCACGTCGGGTGCCGCGCTGGGTCGCTGGGGCGGGTGGTGTCGATGTGAGGGCGCCACGACGTGCCTCAGTGGCGGCGAGATGCTGCGCGTTGGATGATTGGCTGTCGCCGGATGTGGCTGTTCAGCAGGCTGTGCCGCCAATGGAGGCTGGCAAGCCGTCCTACTGTCGGCGGAGTGCCCGTTCGATGTGTTCACGGTCCGTCGCTATGTCGCTGGCCTCGTGTCTGGTGATCCATGGTCTGAGGTCTGTGACCAGTGGGGGAGCGCTGCGTAGTAGGACGAGTCCGGTGCCGAAGGGGAGGGTCCGGATGGTCTCGGGTGGGAGCACGGGGACGCGTCGGGTGGAGCGCTGGAGGGAGCGTGAGCCGTGGTCGCCGATGGAGGTGGTGTCGGTGAGTTCGTCGCGGTCGCCGATGAGCGCGGTGAGGTCTTGGAGGTCTCGAGCTGATGCGGTTCCGCCGAGGATGATCTTGACGATGGAGGCGTCCCAGATGGCGCTGGCGGCGTGGTCGCCCCATTTCTCGCGCGCTTGGGACAGCGATTGCAGGATCGGCATGGTGGTGATGCCGGTCCCTCCGCCTTCGGCCATGAGGACGGGAAGGGAGGGCAGCGGGGAGAGGTTGCCGATCTCGTCGAGGGCCAGCAGCAGCGGGGGGTCGAGCCGTGCGCCGGGGGAGTGGGCGGCGAGGTGGCGGGCGGTCTCGACGAGGTCTTCGATGAAGGCGGCGACCAGGGACCAGGACGCGCCGGCGCCGGCGCCGGTGGCGAGCAGGTAGAGGGTTCCGTTACTGCGAAGGAACTCCTGTGGGTCGAAGTCCTCACCGGGTTCGGGACTGACCGAGTCCAGGACGCGTGGGTCGGCGAGGCACGACAGCGCGAGGGAGACTCCCATCCAGATCGAATCCCGGGTGCGGGGGTCGCTGTGGATCATCGACTCCAGTGAGTCGCCCCACCCGAGGGCAGCGCCTTGGTGACTGGCCAGGATCGCGACGGCGTCGCCTGCTGCGGAGGGCGACAGCGTCCAATTGAACAGCTCGCGCGGGGTGCGTCGGTCGAGTGCTGCGGCGTGGAGGAGTGCTTGGAGGGCGGTGCGGGTCTTGCCCTCCCAGAACCCGCCCGATTCGACGCCGCCGCTGGATAGCCCGGTTGCCGAGGCCAGTCCGGTGGCCCGGATCATCGCGGTGAGGGGGTCCTCGCATCCGCGGACCGGGGACCATCGCAGCCCGGAGGGGAGCCCTTCGGCCAGGTGTTGGGGGTCGAACACCGCGACGGGTCCGATCCGTTGGCGTGCGCGGAGGGTGGCTGCGATGTTGTCCGGCCGGGTTGCGGTCGTGATCACCGCTCCCGGAGCGTCCAGGATCGCGTTGATCACGACGTGGAGTCCCTTGCCCGAGCGCGGCGGACCCAGGATCAGCGTGGAGTCCTCCACGGAGCTCCAGACCTCCCGCCCCCGGCACCGACCGAGCAGATACCCGATGTCGCCGGGTTGCGGCCGGCTGAGTGAGGGACGCAGGGTCGTGCCCCGCGCCAGCAGCGCTTTCGTGGAGGCAGACTGGGCGACATCGCGGGTGGTCGCGACTCCCGCGAGGCGCCGCGGATCACGAGCCGCCCCGTGCCGGATCCCGGTGAGCACCCGCCACCCCGACCAGACCCCGCCCAGGACCAGAGTCAGCATCACGGTGACCGTCGTCCAGTACACGAGTGGAGGCAGACCGATGGCTCCCAGGGCTGCGCCGGGATCCTTGGGTTGGGTGAGAACACCGAACCCCTGCGCCAGCCCGCCCGTGGGGTGCCGCGTCCCCGACGCCCAGGCCGCCAGCGTCCCGGCGAGGCGAAGGACCACCGTGAGGCCACCGAGACAGCCGACCAGGAACAGGGCGAGGTTGACGAGCGTGTCGTCGACGGGCCGGGCTTGCGGGGTCATGGCGACTCGCAGACCGCGACGGCACGCGACGTACACCCGAGCAGGACCACCACGGCGCCGTGGCCGGTGAGCACAGCCGGGGGCAGCCGGAGGAGGGCTCGCCCGCGAGCGTCCGCGGTGCAGTGCGCGACGACCAGGGCGACCTCGACGCGTTCCTCTGGGTGGAAGCCCTCCCCGGAGATCCCGGGCTCGACACCGGCCAGCGCCGCAGCCGGTGCCGGCTGCGTGGCGGTGGTGGGCTTGGGAACGACGACGTCGGTGAACACCGACTTGTCGCTCTCAGTCACCCGTACACGGACCGGGCCGAGGTTGGCGGCGATCTCGTCCACCACTGCCTCGACAGACTCCCGGCCGATGGGCGCCGCCCGGGGCCAGGGGACGCCGTCGACGAGCACCGACGCGATGCCGCTCTCGTCCATCTGGACATCGATCAGTGGTATGACGACGGGGACCCGCGGGTCCGCGGAGGTACTCATAGTCCCATCGCCTCCGCGGGGTGGCCGCGCTCCGCGGGGCGCGCCGTCGTAGCCCGCGATCGCCGTGCTCCGTGCGGGTGGTCGCGGTCCAGACCCGGCGGGGCGCCGTCGCCGAGCTGAGTGGTGGCGAGGTCGTCGAGGACCTGCACTGCAGTGGCCCGGACACGCTCAGCTGTGGCCTGGATGACCTCGGTCGGCGTCTTGCCCGGCACGCTCTCGGCCCAAGAAGACACGTAGGGGACGGTGTAGTCGCTGGTGTCGACGCCGTGGGCTGCGCCGATCATCAGCGCGACGCTCTCTGCATCCACCTCGGCGATCCCACGGTGTCGTGCTGCGTCGCGGTTTGCGGGACCGTGCAGCAGCACGTGCGCGAGCTCGTGCGTGAGCGTCTTGACCTGGGCGGCCGGGTCCATGTCGCTGCGCACCGACACCTCGTGCGCTGTGTAGTCGGTGAGTCCGTTCGCGCCACCGATCGCCGTAGCATGCGGCACCTGGCGAAGGGCGAAGCCGCGGGACTCGACCTGGGTGGCAAGGGCGTCCCATAGGCCGGGCGGTGCTTGGCCGTGGAGCAGTTGCGGGCGGGGACGTTCCGGGATCGCGTCACCGGTGGTCTGGGAGACGTCCCAGACGTAGGCCGGTCGCAGCCCGATCATCCTGGTGCGGACCGTCTCAGACCCGCTGGGTCGTTCCCCCCGGGCGAGGCGGTGCCACGACGCATCCACGGCGGGGGTGGAGGAGGCGAATCTGGCGGTGACGGGGGCGAGGATCTGGTAGCCGGACTGGCCCTTCTCGACCTGGCGACCGAGACTGAGCCACTGCTTGAAGCCAGCGACGTATGAGGGCGCCGGCTCGGACACGCGGCCCTCGTTGAAGGCAGCGAAGTGCTGGGTGGAGATCAGCAGCGTGTTGTTGAAGGAGCGCGACCGGAACCGAGTGGCGAACTCGAGCGCCCGGCGCCAGTCGTCGCCGGTCACCAGCGCGTCGACAGCGCCGATGAGCTTGTCGTGCACCGCGTCGAGCTTGGCTGCCCGCTGCGAGGGATCGACGTGCATGTGGGGTCCTCCTGTCACCACCCGCTGTCACCACAGCGAGGTGCGTCTCACGTCCCGGTCATCCGGGCGGCGGTATCGAAGAGCTCGAGTTCGGCGGGGTGCAGCTGGTGCTGGACTACGAACGAGCGGTGCTTGATCCGCCACAGCCCTTGGCCGGTGCCGAGGGTGGGCAGGAGCTGCTGCTCGGTCCCGGTCAGGCCGAGCGCGGCGGCGGTGGAGCCGAGTTGGTCGGACTCTTGGCGGTAGACCACCCGTGTCTCGGCATTGGCAAGCAAGGACGAGGCGAGTGCGCGCATCGCGGAACCCTGGTCGCCGACGTTGTCGAGGTCGGAGAGCTTGTGGAAGATCAGCATGTTCGCGATGCCGTAGTGCCGGGCCAGCCGCCAGTGCGCGTCCATCCGCCGCAGCAGCGCCGGATGCGACATGAGACGCCACGCCTCGTCGTAGACGACCCAGCGTTGACCACCGGACGGGTCGAGCAGCGCCGACTCCATCCACGCTGAGGCGCAGGTCATCAGGACCGAGATCAGCGTGGCGTTCTCGGTCACTCTGGAGAGGTCGAGGGAGATCATCGGCAGGCTGGGGTCGAACCGGACGGTGCTGGGGCCGTCGAAGAGCCCGGCCAAGTCGCCGGCCACGAGTCGACGCAGCGCGTGGGCGACCAGCCGCCCGTCTTCACGCAGGGTCCCGTCCGGGTCATCGGCCCGGTCGGGGGCCAGGAGCCGCTCGACGACCATCGGCAGCACGGGCACCGGGGAGGAGCGCACGGCCCCGGACAGGGCCACGTCAACGGCCGTGTGCTCCAGCGGGGTGAGGCGGCGCTCGAGGACGGTCTCGGTCAGTGAGCCGATGAGGTCCCGGCGGCGCGAGGTCACCTGAGCGTCCCACTGCGCGTCGTCGAGCCCGGAGGGGCGGTGACCGGCGTCCAGGGGGTTCAACCGGTTCGCCATCCCATGGCCCAACGCGATCGCCCTGCCACCCACGGCCTCGGCAACGGCCGTGTGCTCGCCCTTGGGGTCGCCGGGCACGTACACCCGCCGTCCGAAGGGGATCGAGCGGGTGTAGAGGCTCTTGGCCAAGGAGGACTTGCCGGAGCCGACGATGCCCGCGAGCACCATGTTCGGGGCAGTGATCAGCCCACGGGCATAGAGCACCCAGGGGTCGTAGACGAACGAACTGCCGCTGTAGAGGTCCTGGCCAACAAAGACCCCGTCACTGCCCAGGCCACCTTCGGCTAGGAACGGATACGCGCCGGCCAGCGTGGCCGAGGTGTCCTGATGGCGCGGCAGTCGCAGCCGGCCCGGGGTGCGCAGCGCCGCAGGCCCGGATTCACCGGATGCGGGCAGTACGACGGTCGCTCGGCGCTCGGCTGCCAGCTCGTCGGCTTCCGCCCTCGCGTTGGCGCGACGGTCGTCTCTGTCATCGCTGATCAGGGCCCGGGCCGCGGCCCTGCGTGATCTCCTGTCGCGGCGTCGCTCTCTGCCCGGGGAGACCAGGACGCTCGAGTGGAGCCGCTCGTCTTGGGCTCTCCTCACAGGGACAGTCCCGTCTCGGGAACCACGCGGTTGCGCTGCGGGGGCGACGGGGGAGTGCGGGGGGTCGGGGCGGGCGGCGGGTGGTAGGTGATCGTCGCCTCGCTCTCGTGGGCTCGGTTGAGTCCTGCGCGGACCTGGGGGACGATCTCGGCTGCACGATGCAGCTCCCAGGACACTTGGGCGCAGGCGGCGCGGCCTGCACG
Organism: Nocardioides sp. Z43_10; assembly: GCF_059766615.1. Lineage (NCBI taxonomy): Bacteria > Bacillati > Actinomycetota > Actinomycetes > Propionibacteriales > Nocardioidaceae > Nocardioides > Nocardioides sp. Z43_10. Next base: position 242,038 of record NZ_JCBAJY010000008.1, read on the forward strand.
TGGACCGGCGGTGGTGGCGGTCAGCTGGGCTGCCGGTGTGTCGCGGAACTGTCCCAATTGGTGCAGTGCCTGGGCCAGTGAGGCGAGGCCCTGGGTGAGCGAGCCGAGCACCGCGTAGATCTCGCTCGGGTCCTCGATGGAGCGCGTGGCGTGCGCGAGGCCGCGCAACGCCTGCTGCGCCTCATCGGCATCCGATGAGGGGCGAGTGAAGGTTGGCATCGAGTCCTCCTGACGAGGTGGGCGGGTCGACTTTCAGGTGCCCGCGTCGACCCCATGGGGGCATCCGGATCGTTGGGCACCGGTCGCGCGCGAGTCTTCTGCTGGAGCTGCGGAGTCTTCAGACGGGTCGGCACAGGGGGAGGGCGGCCGCGGTGAAGGCTTGGGCTTGCTGGCCCCACAGGCGACGTGTCTCACACGAGGCCTGGATAGCGGCCTGCTCGAGTGCGGAGACGGCACACTCGAGTTCGTCGGGGTCGCTGGCGCTGAGGGCGATCAGTCCGCTCACGCGCAGCACGCCGTGCCCGGCCGTCAGGTCGGCTTCCTGCTGGAGCACGTCCTGGTACTCCGCGGACTGTTGGGCGTCCTCGATCTGCCCGATCCGCTGCCGCTGGGCGACATCGGAGATGTACTCGGTCTTCTTCTTGCGGATGTCACGCGCGGCCTGGTCGGCGCGGATGGGGGTGTAGAGAAGCGAGAAAGATCGCCGCAGACCGGAGGTGAGCAGGACCGGTGCCAGGAAGCCCGGGAAGACCAGGGAGCGGGGCCATTCGCTGACCCACAGGACGCAGTGGTGGGCCGAGTCGCTGCGCAGGCTGCCCCAGGTCTCCGTGGCCGCGACCGGACCCGCGGTGGCAAGGTCGCGGCCCAGGTCGCCATGGCGTTGCAGCGCACTCGCGACGGCGGGGTCGTAGGCCGAGCGCAGGATGAGGGCGAGATCGCCCGGTGACAGCCAGTCAGAGGGTGCGAGGTCGGCGGAACGCAGTGCTGCCACGAGCGTGCCCATCTCCTGGCGCAGGACCGCGGCGGCGCCGCGGTTGCCCCCTCCGGCTGCGCGGATCGCTCGCCCGGCGGCCTTCAGGTCCAGGGACACCGAGATGGTGCTCGCGTGCCGCTCACCGGCGGGGCCGGCCCGGTCGATGAGCTCGGCGTACGTGCTGGAGGTCCAGCCGCCGTCGCCGCGTCCGTGGCGCGCCCACCAATCCGCGAGCCCTTTCCCGGAGTCCGGCAGGGTCCGCTCCAACACCTGCAGCGAAGCGAGCCGCCCGGAACGGCAGGCCGTGGCGAGGACACGACCCCAGCCGACGACGCGGCGCTCCTGTTCGCTCGGGTCGAGGAGGATGAACGCGGGGTGGGACACGCCGACGATCGCGGTCAGCGTCGCGAGGTGCGGGTCGTGGACCATCACGGCACCTGTCGCGGGATCCAGCCACTGCCGCAGCCGCGCAGCATCGCCGGGCAGCGCAAGAGAGCCGGCGGGACGGGGCTGGACGATCCGGCGCCGGTAGATCAGCTGGCCACCCGTGGAGCGCCACAGCCAGCGAGCGGTGACCGGCAGCCACTCGATCAGCTTCCGCCCGCCCACCCCGCCCCCTGCCAGGCCGACACACACGAGAAGGACCGGCGCCACCACGACCAGTGCGGAACCGCCTCCGGCGTACAGGCCTGCGACCAGCGCCGCCGCGCCGATCCCGACCACCACCAACTGGGGCGCCGACAGACCCAGGATCACGCCGCGGCGGGCCAGACGGGAGAACTTGACCGGCGTGAGCTCGTGCTCAGCCCGGGCGGGTGTGGTCTGCGCCATGGCTGCTCACCTCCCCGTCCGTGCGCCGCTCGAGCCCAGAGCCGCATCCGCCACCTGTGGCAGCGGCAGCGCCGGCTCGGGCTGAGACTGGCTCGCGCCCTCGGCGTGCTGCGCCGCTGCGGCCCCGACATACCTTCCGAGCGCTGGCCCTGCGGCAGCCGCCCCCTTGACCGCCATCGCGCCCGCAACCAAGGCACCCCCAGCCGCCGCAGCGCCTGCCATCCCCGCGCCACCCGCGGAGCCGGCCGATCCACCAGCACCAGATGCTCCGCCTGCGCCGGACCTGGCCGGTGCCACCGCCGGGGCAGGGCCCCGTCCGGGTGAACCCTCGGCGCCCGATGAACTGCCGCCCGCGCCGCCCCCATCCAGAACAGTGCGCGGCGCGGAGCCACCACGCCCGCCCACCGGGAGGGGGAGTGGCCGGTTGAGAGCGCCCTTGGCCTCCTGCTCGGCCGACATTGCGTGGTACATGTCGAAGCCCATGAAGCTGATGGCCTTGTAGGACAGGTAGGGCGCGAAGCCGGCGATGAGCATCAGCGCCACCCCGGCGATCGGCTGGCTGGCCGACTTCAAGTCGGCATCGATGGGCGCCGAGACCTGGGAGGTTGCGAGCAGGAAGATCACCACGATCACGACCTTGGACAAGATGAGCGCCAAGACGAAGGACGCCCACCTGCCCACCCACGCGCGGGTGTGATCCCAACTGGCACCGGCCAGCGCGATCGGGGCGAAGACGATGGCGATGAGCAGGAGGGCCTTGCGGACCAGCAGGCTGACCCAGACGAGCACCGCAGCCCCGATCGCCAGCCCTGCGATCAGGATCGTCACGATCGCGCCCGCGCCGGGTGCGGCAATGCTGAGACCGCCCAGTCCGGCGCTCAGCAGTGCGATTCGCTCACCCATCTCCTCCATGTTGGTGCCGGCCGCATGCACGATGCCGATGCAGAGCTGATCAGTGACCTCCAGGGCCGCAGCCAGCAATGTGAGCGCGACGAACGACCCGAGCACCGACTTGGCGAGGCCGAGCGCGGCGCGCGTGAGAGCTGCGGGCTCGCGGCGCACCATCCCACCGATGACCTGGAGCATGAAGAAGCCGAGCATCACGAAGACCGCGACCCCGAACAAGATGTTGTAGACCCTGGTGAACTGGCTGCTGGTCACGTCGATGAACGTGGTGCTGTCGAAGACCTGCCAGACGCTCTCGAACATCCACCCGGCCGCGTTGCCCATCGCCTCTGCCAACCAGTCGAACGGAGCCGTGACGAGGCTCGCCGCCGCTTCACCCGCGGAGTCACACACCCCCGAGATGACCGGTACGTCGCAGACACCCATGCCGGGCTCCTTCCTCGTCGGGGATCAGACGGCCTGGCCGACGTTCCAGAAGAAGTTCACAAGCGCGACCGATGCGCCGCAGATCACCGCAGCCCCAAGACCGACCAAGACGCCGAGTTTGCCGCGGCCGGCGAGGTGCGGGTTGGACGAGTTCGCGCCCAGCGCCCACACGATGGCGGAGATGATCAGCGCCAGCACGGCCAGGATCAGCCCGACCGTCATCGATGCCCCGACGATCGAGCGCAGCTGTCCGATGCCCGGCAGCCCGTCCGAGTTCGGGGCGATGTTGATGTCGAGCGGCAGGAGCGCGGAAGTACCCAAGTTGAACATGCTTCTCTCCTCGAGGTCGGTGCGGAGGAACTGCCCGTAGACAGGTGTGCAGAGCTCGCCGCTACAGCGAGGCGCCCACGTCGAGCAGCCAGTGCGCCCATGCGAGGGCCCCGCCGGTCAGAACCGCGCCGAGTACCGAGACGAGCAGACCCGCCTTCGCCTTGCTCGTGGTCTGCCAGCTTCCGTTCGCCGAGCCGATCGCCCAGCCCGCCGCGCAGACGATGAGCATCAGAACCGCAACCAACAGCCCATAGGTCAAGAGAGCGCCCACCATCCGACCAAGATCGTTAGAACCACCGACAGCCCCGAAGTCGGGACCGACCGCAGCGACCATGAGCGCGAGTCGTGTCATGCCCTGCAGGTGCTCACGCCGATCCAGAGCATCCGGCGAAGCCGGGGCCGCCCCAACACCAGGATGAAGCGCGCCGAGCTGTTGCGGGCCGCGCCTCCGGCCGGCATCTGATGCGCGCCTCCGACGTGCTGGCCGCCGACCACCCCGCGCTGGCCGAGCTTCTCCGCGTGCACGGCACCGGAACGCCGGAGGAGGTACGCGGCACCTCGCCGACGTCACCTGAGGCTCGTCGAACCTCGACCTGACCGAGGACCAGGCTCGACGCACGCGTCCGTCTTGTTGCCCGGGACGGCGCTCAGCCACTCCACCAGGTCGCGGCGTGCTCGCCGATCGCCCGCCCCGCGCCCGTCATGATGCCCAATGCCAAGGCACCCCAGCCGACTTGGGCGAGGCGGGACCGGGCGAGGGTGAGCGCCCTGGCGCGGCGAGAACCGAGGCCGCAGGCAACGAGTCCCGGCGGGGGACCTACTCGCCGCCTCACGTCGCGTCGCTCCAGTCGACACCGGCCTGGGACCGGACGGCACGCTGGAGGTCTTCGACCTCGAGCGAACCACGCCGGATCACCTCCACGGTGCCCTCGACCTTGCCAACGGAGAGCATCGTCGAGTGCTGGAGCAGTCTCGCCGGGCCGCGCCGCACCTGCCGGATGAAGTATGTCCTCGTCCGCGGCGTGCGCTCCTCGTGCAACCGAAGCGCAATCTCTAGTGCCGCCGTCACGTCAGAGACGATCCGGCCCTCGTGGTCACGCAGGGCTGCCGAGGTGATGGGGAGGCCGGACGTCGCGCTGAGCTGTCGCTCGATGACCGACTGGCTCACCCGGACCACGACCCCGTGGGGAGCGTGTAGCCGCCGACCGAGCTCCCGGCCGAAGGCGCTCGCGGGCTTGGTGTGGATGCCGAGCCCGCCGGGCCAGAACCCCGACAGCGTGATGACCGTCGAGGTGAACCTGATGATCCTCGCAGCCATAGAGTCGTAGGCGACCGACACCGGGATTGGCTGACCGCGGTGGTCGAGGAGCTCGTCGAGCGCGGCGACACCGAGGTCGCTGCGCGGATCGACGCCCAAGGCGTACGAGCAGTCCGACGGGAACCACACGACCGCGCCGCCGGCGAGGTCAGCGACGATCTCGCGCAGCTGTGCCGAGCTCATCTGGTCGACGTGCGCCGGGTTCACGATGACGAAGTTCGACGGGAGCGCGCTGCGGCGGCTTTGTCGCCTTCCGCCGTTCGGGTCCCCCGGGGCGGGCACCGCTAGTGTGGGATTGGTCATCTCGATACCTTCCTGTGACTGCACTGGGCTGGGACGGCTGGCCGTGCGACCCGGAGGTCAGATTTCCGGGTCGCTGCGTGCGCGCTCGGACCTCATCGAAAGACGTGGGAGCCGCACTCCCGTGCCCCGAGTCTGCGCACGGCCGAAACGTGCCGGCAACGCATGCATCTATCTGCTGCCCCTCGTCCCGAGATGCAGGCGTGCACATGCAGGCTCGACTTGCCTCGGACTCGATGCAGGCGAATGCAAGTCGTCCTGTCGGCCGGGGAGACTCGTCCTACTCGCTGTCGCCGACGAAGCTCCAGTCGGCGTCCCCGAGCTCGCGGACGACCGGCTCAGCGCCGGAGCCGATCTCGAGCCGGATGTCTCCCGCCGCACCCGTTACGACCACATCCGTGGCGTATCCGACGAAGAGATGGTCGTCCGCCCACGCGACCGACCCGAGCTCGTCGCCGTCCGCGTCCCTCGCCCTCAAACTGACGTAGGGGGTGGTCGAGTCCTCGCCGGAAACACCACCGACGACCAAATACGTGCGGTCCGAGCGGACGAGCACGTGGGCCGGGTCCTCGGCATCTGGCACGTAGACGCCGGGATCTGGGTACACGGACTCCACCAGCGTCCCCTCCACGACCGCACGGACACACACGACCCGGGTGCTACCAGCCGTCGCGACGTGGACGGTGAGGTCCTTCTCTGGGGTGGTCATGCCCCACATCTGGTCGACGTCGCGCGACGACACTCCGAGGCTCTGGCGGCACACCGCCTTGGCCTGGTCTTGCTGTCCCTCGTTAATGCTGATCGAGGATCCGTTGCCACCGGAGCTGCCCGGCGGCGCGGGACCGAGCACGGCGTGCACCAGCAGTCCGCAGACCACTCCTCCGAATGTCGCGAGGAGCAGCCTGGTGGGAGTACTAGTCACGGACCACGCGAAAATCGGTCATCACCCACCTGGTGTGCGAGTGGCACGGTTCGAAAGGGACGTAGCCTGCCACCGGCACGCGCACCCCGGCCTGCGCAATACCGTCGGACAGCTCCTCGAGCTCCACGGGTCGAGGCGTGCAACGCGCTCGATCGGTGCCCGGGTCGATGATGCGCTGGCCGTACAGACGGGAGGAGCCTGGCACGGGCACCAGACGTGCGGATCCGACCCCGACGAGGTTGATGCGTGCGGTGCCGAGGTCAACGCCGTCCTCGCCGTCACGGTCCTCGTCGGTCTCGAAGCCCTCGTCGGCGACGGCGCTGATCTCCATCACCCCGTCGCGCGTCACTCGGCTGCGCAGCTGGACCGTGTGCATGCCCTCGCTTGTGTTGCAGCTGCTGTCGTGCAGCTGGACGAGGGTCGTGACCTTGTCGCCAACAGTCGCTGAGTCCAGCGGCGTCCAGTCGTGGTCACCGACACCCACGTCGAGATTGGCACCCCTGTTGAGCGAGTGATCCCCCATGTTCTCAAGCCAGAACGTCGCCTTGGCGAGAACGACCACTGTCTCGTGTGCGCCAACCTCTCCCACGACGTACCGGCCGAGGATGCGGTCGTCCTCGTTGCTCGTTTCCGGCACCTGGAGTGAGGCGACCTCGGCCACGACGCTGCCGCTACTCTCATCATCCTTCCACGTGGTCCGAATTCGGGCGTCCCCGTCGATGAGGACGTCGCCACCGTGGGAGCACGAATCCCATGAGTTGTCCGGAGTGGAGATGATGACCGAGGCGGGCTCGTAGGTGATCGCCCCGTCCTCGTTCACCTCCGCGGGCGCCCGGTCGAGGGGGATAACGAAGGCCCCGTCGGTATCGCTGGTCATCAATCGCGCCTCGAGCCTCGCGGCCGGGGAGCTGAGATCCTCCGGCTGGTTCGCACTGACCTCCGACTGGATCTGGACGGCTACTCCCGTGATCGCCTCATCGGTGGGATTGCGCAGCTCGAGGCGCAGCTCGAAGCGGTCGCTCAGGACCATGTCGCTTGCCCAGCTGACGAATGGCTGCGCAATTACGGGTGCGTCTGTACGGGTCCCGGCCGACCATGACGGGGTGGGCTTTCGTGGCAAAGGTCTGATCGAAAGATCTCCCACGAGTGGCGTCGTCGGCTCGGGCGGCGGAGGGCCGACCATGTTGTCGCGCGCACTGTGATTCTCTCCGGACGGCATCGAGAGACCCGAGCGGGTCCATGTGTCCGGCGCGACGACGAACGTCGTGACGGCGGCGACGCTCGCGACTCCAGCCATGAGGACCTTTCCGTCGCGGAGTCGCGATGGGAGGCGGGCCCGTCGAGAAACCGATGGAGGCTCGGTTTCGCTTGCCGCGACTGCGCCGACCTCACCGTCCGCTGTCGAAGGCCGAGGAGGCTGGGGACTGGCGCCGGACGCGGACGCGGACGCGGGCTCGAACCCGGGCGCAGGCTGGTTCGTGGACGCCAGGACACGCCGTACGTGATCCGGGTCCCGGAGGCTGGTGCTGACGGCTTCGTGCAGCTCCAGAGCAAGCTCGGTGATCCGCGGTCGGAGGCCTGTTCCGTAGCTGTTGTACGTGAGCTGGCCGTTTGTCTTCCTTGCGAGCAGGAAGGTGACTAGGACCCGCCGAGTGTTGATGAGGTTGTGGTCGAATCGAGCATCGAACCAGCGCACTGGGTCTCCCGTGGTCCGAAGACCTTCGGAGGGCCGTCCGGATCTTCCTGCCTCAGCCGCGCGCGCGGCTCTCGCATCGACGAGGTTGGCACGGATCTGGGCTCGGGTCAGGCCCAGCGGGTGCCACACCTCGGCACCCTCAGGTTCGCGAAGTGCGCTGTAGTAGTTCTCTGGCGCGCAACCGAGCAGGACGAGTGCAGCCTGTGCCCAGCGTCTCGGGCCGTCGGGATCCGTCTCGTCGGCGGCGTCGAGCATGACGTGGACGAGGGCGCGGCAGTACAGCTCGAACGCCTCGTCGTCGCCGATGGAGAGCTGGTGGTCGACGACGAGGCGACGTGCCATCGAACCGATGGCGGTTTGCACGGCCGCGGACGGGGCGAGACCCGGCCACAGGTACCGCGCGGCGGTCGATCTGCCCAACGCCTGCGCGGCGGGTGGCTTGCTCTCGGTGGACGTCTGCAGGAGAGCCTCCAGCGCATCGGTCACGGCTCGGGGGGGATCCGCTGCGATGCGCTCCATGCTGTCCTCCTGCCGGCGGGTCCGTACTGTACATCGGCAGATTCTGTCGCAGGTGGTCAGTCTGGGAGACCGTTGTTCCAAGTTGTCAGGGTGCTGTCCGGAACTAGGTGATTAGTGACCCGAGCGTGCGTGGTCGGGTCTGCTGACACAAGATGAGCTTCAAAGCCGTCCGACAGCGGCAGCTCCGATAAGGATGTCTGTGAGTCGGCCGCGCTGCTGCGCAACCTGATCCGGTGTCACGATCTTGAAGTTCCCCAGTTTGGCGTCGATTTCGAAGAACGGGGTCGGTCCGGGTTCTACCGTCGATTCGATCTCTGCAGACAGCATTCCCATCCCAGCCCGAAGGCGGGTGGTGACCCTCGGTGGAGGTGGTGCCTTGGGTGCCCAATCCACCTTCCAGCTTGCTAAGAACGAGAATTCGATCGGGCGTCCTGACTGGACAATGCAGGGGTTTAGACAGATCGTCGAAATGTCGTTGGTGTCGCCATTCTCCGCATGGGAGATCTGCGAACCCGACTTTAACCTGCCAATAGGCCCGATCACATCAATCCCGTGACCCACGATGGTCAGGTGGCCCCCGTCAAAGTTTGCAGGCGTCAGATCTGTTCCTCTTCCAGTCACAAGAGTGACCGTCACGATACGGGGACGTTCGACCATGTCGCCTCGAAACCGCACTTCAAGTTCGTGGTCCTCAGGGAGACCTAGCGGAACATCGTCAACAGCGCACAGAAGGCGGCCTTTCTTTGGTCGCGCCCACGCCCAGAACGCGAATCCCAGAGCGAGTATGGTGACGACAGTGCCGATGGCGCCGATCCAAGGCCCGTAGTCGGTCAGGAACTCCCCCAAATCCATGTTTGCTCTCTCTTCGCGAGGTCGTAGGCTCGCTGAGTATGCATGATGGACGCCGGAGATACGTCCTGCGGGCGGGGAATGCGATCCAGTTGCTCGCGGCCGGTAGCGGGCGTGTCGATCCGCCTGTCCCCTCAGCAGCGCTCGACGCGACAATACGGGCTTGACGCGCCTACGTTGGTGAGTATCACCGAATCGCGCCTACTCGACGACGAGAGCTGTCCCAAGTGTCAAGGCCCCATCCGGGTCCACGAGAACGTACTAGCGAACACGAGGCGAAGAGCAGGAGTTCGCAAGGAGTGTGCGCGAGGCTGCGCGCTACTCGCGTCCGACGTCGGTGATGAATGAGCGGTGTGACGCTACCTGAGAAGCGCCCCGACACCTTCCTCGCGAGTTGGCGTCACTTCGCCACGATCCGGTGAGCGACAGACTCAGTCTGGATCTCGCCCAGGTTCGTCGGCGTAGACTGGGGTGTCAGGTCGCGGAATTTCCTGTTCGTCTCTCACCGATGCTTCCTCGATAGCGGTCAGAACTTCGCCTAACCACACCCTGACCTGATTTGTCGAGAGATGTCCGATGGAGGTCTGAGAACCACCGTAGTGAATGGTCGAACTGTCGAAGCCCGGCTGCGAGCTAAGCAACCTTCCCAACGAAGGTCCCGCATCGTCTTCCCAGTGCTCGAGCACCTTGCGCCACAGTCGGAGATCTCGGCTATCTGGGTACCCAGGTATGCCATCGGTGGGCAGTAGAGAGCGAACCTTCTCGATCTGAGCCAAGACTACGACCAGTAGGTATGTGGCACTCTGCACATCCCACAGATGTCCATGAGTGAGGATCCCGGGCCGCGTGAGGGCGGCCTCCTGCCACTCGTCGTGTCTCCCCTCCCGGTGGAGGTTGACCCGATACCTCGTGGCCAATCCTGCTGCCGTCATCCGTTGGTCAGCTTTTTCAAGGGCCGTCAAGCGGGCGTTCGCGAGATGGATCCATGCGGCTAAGCGGTGACGCTTGACCCGTCGAGATGTGATTTGATCTGGCACATTGAGATGATGGCTCGGCACGCGACAATCTGCTATCGCATCTGCCCGTGCGGCGTGCGGCGTGCGTGCGTCCGGCAGTGCGTCGATACGTAGCGCCCTACTCGGTCGACAAGTACAACTCTGCGATGTCCACGAGGATGGGCCGCAGACGGTCCCAGTTGGCCACCGCATCATCCGTGGGCATCGTCGGATTCTTGAGCGTGAGCTTCTTTGAAGTCATGCCGCTCAGCGCCGCATAGACGGTGTCCGCCTCCCGGTCCCAGCCTCGATCCCGCATCGGCTGAAGAGCGATGTCGAGGGTGTCCCAAGCGGCCAAGTAGACGTTGGCGACCGACCCGCGGCCAGGTGTCTTCAGGAGTGCGGCACCCGGTGTCTGGTGCACGACCAAGTCCAGCTCCTCCGCCAGTTCGTCAAGCAGTTGCATGGCGCGCAGTGTCGCGGGCTTCGAAGCCGCGAGCGCAGCGGCGCGATCAGGAGGACGGCGCGGACTGCTCTTCGTGCTGGCAGCTGCTGTGCGGCCGTAGACGGCAGGAACGATGACGGTCCCCTCATATCCCTCCGCACGGTATTGCTTGACCTCGACGGCAAAGACTTCGGCTGGGCTCATCTGCTCGTTGAGGAACTCCGTGATCCGCATGAGCTCATCTGGGATCACATCCGCGACGAAGACCATCCTGATGCGGCCCGCCCGCAGGTTGTCGCCGACCTGCGCGAAGAACTCGGGGATGGCCACATCGTGGCTTTCACAAAGTGACGCCAGTACGTCGTCCGGCTCCTGGCCGAGGTCCTTCTGCGTCATCTCGAACGCAACACGCAGACTGTCAACTGGCCAGTACCGGACGCCATTGGCGGCGTAGTCAAGCATCTGCCCAACGACTTCCCGCCGGATTCTGGTGTCGGTCGATCGCTTGACCTCCACGAGAGTCGGAACGGCGTCCTGGTCGACGAACAGGTGGTCGACGCTCCACCGCGAGCCCGAGTCGTCCCGGTCGGGAACACCCTGCTCCCGCTTAACCAACGCCCAACGACGCGGAGCCTCCGGAGACATCTGGCCACCTGCGAGAAGGTCAGGGTGGGTCTCCAGAAGGGCCTGCAGGACCTCTTCAGCCTCGTAAGGCGTCACAGACATCGCGACCAACTGCCCGTCAGACCCGATGTGGAAAAGCCCGTCCCCGCTCACGGGAGATCTCCTCGAGCCGACATGCCGCCATTTTGCCTCAGAATCCTGGGTTGCGTCGGACAGAGGAAATCCGGATGGCGGCCGGTGGCTGGTCGGCTTTGGGTCAGTGCGGGTCGAGGTGACGCTGGGTACGGCGACGTGGCGGACGTCGGTCTTCGCTGACAAGGTGCGCGGGTTTGTGCCGCCGTAAGAAGGCACTACGGCGGACAGGGGGTGACGTCGGGGACACGGCGGGCGTGCGTCCGCACGTGCTGTGGGTGGCCTATCGCCCGGGGGGGGGGGGGGGGGCGAGCTAACGACGCCCGCAAACACGGGCTCCAAGACTGCATTCCACCGCGAATGCCCGACCTCAGACTTACGGGGCGGGGCTTCGCTCTGCCGTTGCGGTAGCGGCGTTCGCCGCTGTCCAGTGCAGGTGGTCGAAGTGCCCGCCGGTCACGGAGGCGGCATCGTGCATACCGCCGCCGTCGTAGGGCCGCCAGCCTTCCGCACCGCGGGCTACCGACCAGATTCGTCCTTGCCAGATCAGGTACTCGATCCCGAGTGTGTGGGCGTTGGCCTTGAGCCAGTTCGTGACCCGCCACCCCAGGGTGAGCGCGTGCCCTCGCGCGGGCTCGCCGATCGTGTTGTCGAAGGTTCCGTCGCAGGCGCGACCAACAGGGTGTTCCGAAGAGGAGCCGCCCTCGCGCCAGCAGGCCCACGAGCTGCTGGGGAAGTGCGCTTGCATCTGGGCGAGCACGTAGGCCGTCCTCGCGGTGATTCGGCCGGGGGACGTCGGGTCGTCGACGAATCGGTTGGGGTCGGTGCCAGCGTAGGGCGCAGCTTGCGTCGGCGAGTCGGAGCCGCAGGCTGCCTTGCTGGCCGTGGAGCCGGGCGGGAGGTTCGCGGCTCCACGGCTGGTGAGCCACCGTTCGGGGTCGATCGCTGCCGAGAAGGGCCCTCCGAGCCTGATCTCGAAGTGCAGGTGTGGTCCGGTTGCCTTGCCGTCTGCGCCTACGTCGGCGATGTGCTGCCCCGCCGCGACGGTCTGGTTCTCCTGCACGTGGATGGCGTCGCGGTACATGTGGGCGTAGCCCGAGACCACGGTTCGTGCATCGATGGTGTGCTGGATGAGGATCAGGTGGGCATACCCGGAGGACACGGGCCCGGCGAAGACGACGCGGCCGTCGGCGACGGCCAGGATCGGAGTCCCTGCCGCGGCCGCGTAGTCGACACCAGTGTGCACGCTGGGCTCTCCGGTGACGGGGTCGGTGCGAGGCCCGAAGGTGTCAGTGCGAATCCACGTCCCGGCGGGCAGCGGGAACACCATCCGGGTCGACTCCGCGACCGGCACCGGACCACCGTCAGCGCCGCTGTGGTCGGGGCTGGAAAGGGTGCGCAGGATCGACTCGGCGACGGGCTCGAAATTTGCGTAGCGGTCCGGGAAGGCCGAGGCCTCAACTGACTGGGCCGCCACGCCCGGCGCCAGCTGCTGCCAGCCGGGTATGTCGAGGAGGCCGCGGGGTGAGCCGTGGTTGGGACCGTGGGGTCCGCCGAAGAAGGCTCGTGCCTGATAGTCGGGGTCCATCAGCTGCTGCACGGTGCCCCAGCCGGTGCTCGGCCGCATCTGGAACATGCCGAGCGAGTCGTGGTCCGAGCCATCGCCGTCGTGGGGGAGGGACGCCGACTCCGGATAGGCGGTGGAGTTGCCCAGCATCTTCAGGGACGACTCGGTGAGCGCCGCCATCAGCGCCACCTTGATCCCCGTCCGGTCGACGCCGGGGGTACGGCCACCGATGGTAATCACCGTCGCTGCGTGCACGAGCTGCGAGCGACTGAGGGTGACGGCCGTGCCGTCAGCTGTGGTGGCGACGAGGCGATGGGGCAGCTGAGCGACGGCGACGCCTGCCTTGGGGAGGCACGACGCCTGCGCCGACGGGTTGAGCAGGACACCCACGCCCACGAGGAATGCCGCCGGTCCGAAGAACAAAATACCCAGGCCGAGGCCGACCGCGGACTTGAGCATCGCTCAATCCAGCGGCTCATCGAGGCGTGAGAGCCTCAGCAGATGGCAGGTCGGGTACGACGGCTCGCAGACGATGAAGACGGTGAAAGCCACCGCGTGCTCGGAGGCGACGGGCTCGCCCTCCCAGATCCCGGAGCGATGGCGGGCGCCGCGGATCGTGTACGCCGTTGTCCCCGGCGACAACAGTTGGCCGGCTTCAGCTAGGGCTTGCTCCCACAGATCCGGCACCTCGACCGAGGAGATCTCGAGCCACTGCCGCGTGTAGTACGGCGTCAGGAACGCCCACGCCTGGGCGGTGGGGAGGTAGCCCGCAATGTCGCTGACCAGACCGGGCGATTCCTGCCCGGTCGGGTCGGCGACGGTGAGCATCCGCCCGGTGTAGTCGCTCAGTGCGAACGCAGCGGTGGTGTCCCACTCGAACAGCCCCTGGGCCACGGACTCGGCGAAGACCACTGGGTCGGCGGTCGCAGGGATTGCCTCGAGCACCGCGAGCCTGGTCTCCGGGGTGGTGGCCGCAGCATGGGTTCGTCCATCGGCCTCGCTCGCGGCCGGGGGAGGCGGAGAAGCCGTCGTGTCGGGGTGGGTGAGGGCGAGCCAAGCCCCCAGCGCCGCAGCCACGACGGCCACCCCGAGCGCAATGATCAGGATGCGACGTCGACGAGGCGGTTGCGGGGCCAGCGAGCGGAACATCCTGATGACCTTTTTAGACCGCGACGCCAGCACCACGGCCGCTACGGGCGGTGCGCGCCTGGTGGTGGAAGGTGGCCGTCTCCGCGAGCACCCGCTCGAACAGCGCCCACTCGTCCGCGGTGAGTGCTGCACCGATCTCCGCCGGGTCGTAGCGCGAGGACCAGCCGTCCATGTCGGTCCAGGTGTGCACGAACGAGCGAGTCGAGCGCTTGCGACGCAGCGGCGGCGGCTTCGGCCGGTGTTTGGCGGGCTGGCTGACGCGCTCGAGCGCTTCGCTCGCAAGCCGATGGAGCTCGTCCACTTCGCCGCTTTGTGAGGCCGCGCTGTGCTTGATGGTGGAGATCTCCTTGAACCAGGGGTTCACCGCGGCGCCGCTGGCGATGTTGCCCAGCGCGTTCTGGGCCAGGTCGCGGATGGGTTCGGGCTGATCCTCGTCGGCCACGATGTCCTCGATCTCGCTGACCTGCTCCAGGCGGTTGTAGGCGGCTGAGCCGGTGACGAGTTCCGCGGCCCGATTGCGCGTCTTCCCAGGTCGCGACGGTGGTGCCGATTCGGCACCACCGTCCGAGGCCCCCGCAGGGGCGGCGCCGAAGCGGGTTGCCTGCTGCCGGCGGGCCGCGTCCTCGGCGAGCACGGTCTTGAGTTCGCGGTACAGGGCGGCGGCCTCGATGACCGAGAACGGCTTGTGGAGCAGGTTCTCGTCCTGCTGCGCCAGCAGGCTGTTGAGCTCGTCGGAGAGACCTGAGCGGACCCAGACCTTGACTGTTTGCCACTTGAGTTGCCGGATCGCTTCCAGGCGACGTCGCCCACACAGCAGCGTGCCGTCGGGTGCGATGGTGATCGGCTGGAGCAGCCCGAGCCTCTCGATCGACGCGATCAGCGGGGCCAGGTCACCCAGGTCGCTGCGGTGGCGCACGCCCACGGCGATCGATTCGACGCTGCGCTCCAGTTCGATGTGGCCGCCCTCAGACATGGGCCCTCCTCGCCGCGCGTCTCGCACTGGAGTGGATGGCCGCGACGAGCCTCTCATCGGCGAGCAGCTCATCTGGTCTCTCGTCGATCAGGAGCCTCAGCAGCAGGCCCCGGCCGGCCGCGGTATGGGTGAGGTCCTTGTTCGGGCTTCCCAGCACCACCCGGAGCAGGGCCGCCCACGCGCGCCGATCGAGGTCGAGCAGGGCCCGAGCGTGGTGATCTCGTCGAAGCACCTCATGGGCATAGGTGCGCGACCCGGCCTCGATCAGCCGCGCGCACACGTAGTCCAGTGCCGTCCGCGCGGTGTCACGCGGCCAGCCCAGGGCGACGAAGAGCTCCACGGCCGTATCCACCGCCTGGTAGGCCGTCGTCTGCTCGCCGTGCCCGCCTGTGGCGCAGGCCTGGTCGAGGTGGTCCTGCTCGGGCTCGACCCGGAACGCAGGGTGGTAGTCCACCAGCGGGGACTCGCGGTCGCAGAACCGCTCGGCGTCGTGGTCGTCGGTGTTGGCCAGGCGACGTGCCCGCCCGGTCGAGCAGAGCAGTCCATTGGCTCGCTCCTCCGCGATCAGCGTGACCTGGACGGCCCTGGTGACCACGGCCCACGGGTCGGTGGCCGTGCGTGCCGCCCGGGTCCGCATCACCTCGAACGCGGCGACCGCGGCGTCGTCGGGTTCGAGGCCGTGTTTGCGGGCCAGCGCGCCGTACTTCGTCATCGCGAAGCGCATCAGGGCCGCAGCCTCCTCATCGTCGCGCCAGGCGTCGGAGCCTGCTTCGTCCAGTCGGACGAGCAGGCGGCGGAACCCTTCGGAGGTCTGAAAGCCGACGCTCACAGCCCGAGTCCTTCCGGTGTGGGACTCGCCGGTGCCGGCCGGGCGATGGCGGATCTCGTGACCCGTCCGCCGGCGCGTGCTGCCGAGGCCGGGGCCCGTCGTACCCGGCGGGCCATTTCGGTTTGGAGGTCGGCGCCGCGGCTGAGCAGCGGGCTCGTCACCGTCGTGGCGAGCTCGCTGGGTCGCACCCAGGCGATGGACCGTCCGCCGCCCGGCTGCAGGCTCGCAGCAGCCGCGGGGTGGGGCAGTGAGGGGTCGCCGTGTCGCGCCAGCGGGGCCAGTTCGGCCTCGGTCGCAGGGGTGGTCGCCGGCTGCGGGTCGGGGGGTGGAGCGGGTTGGTGCTGGTAGTAGGCGTTGGTGTTCACGGGGTTACCGCCTCAACTGTGGTCGGGCTCGGGTGGTTTGCGGGGGAGAGGCGCGAGGCGATCCGATAGGCCGAGCGGATCGTCGTTTCGGTCTCTCGGTCGTGCAATCCGGCGCAGCGGGCGGCTTCGCCCAGCAGCGTCAGCGTCGTGTCGTAGCGGTGTCCGCCCTCGGCCATCCGGCAGGCAGCCCAGAACAGGCCGTGGTTTCTGGCCCCTTCGGGGCGGCTGGCGACCCAATCGGCCAGCTTGTCGGGTCGAGTGCCCAGACAGGGAAGCGATCTTGGCGGCGGGGTCGGGCGCGGCGGCTCGAGGAGCTGACGAAGGCTCTGGGCGTCGATGGGTCGCGGTTGGTGCTGCGCGACCGCGATCACGCGGTAGGACACGGGACGGCCGGCGGCTTGGAGCCGCGATGGCGGGACGATGACGTACCCGCCGTCCCCGCGGAAGTCGATGTGCGCGCTGGGCGCTTGCCAGGACCGCTGTCCCGCCTCTCCCGAGGGCGCGTAGTAGGCGTGCAGTCCACCGGAGGGGGTCCGCACCAGCCAGCCCCAGCCGTCGGCGAGGTGAGCCGCGCAGGCTCGTTCAAAGGTCGCGAATCCGTTGCCGCCGCGATGGACGTCGACGTCGACGACAAGCACGTCGGAGACCGCACCGGTCGGCAGCCCGATGTTCGCGGCCGGGTTGCGGGCCCACCACGCATCGACGGCTCGCGCCGACGTGCTGGCGTCACGGAAGCCGTTCTGCGTCAGTGGTTGCTTGCCGCCCGCGACACACGGAAAGACCGGGATGCCGAGGCTGGCATAGCCCAAGGCCGCGGTCCGAAGATCGGCGTCTGCCGAGACCTGCAGCATCGTGGAGGTCGACCAGCGCGGCCTCGACGGGGACGGGTTGTTCATGCCCTCGACGGTGACTCGCCCACATCACCGACTTCCTACCCCCTGGCCCACCGAAACGGTGGGGGTAGGTTGCGTTTGCGCAGGTCAGGTGCCTCCTCCCGAAAGGTCGCCGGAGGCCTCGCCACGGGTGCTCCGGTGCCCGTCCACCGCGGTTGGTGGGTCAACGATGCGGGTCTGGCGGCGTGCGATCCCAGCCGCGTTGCCGCACGATCCTTACTGTCCGTTCCGGCAGGTCGATGGGTCCCAGGTGGTCGTCGCTGCGCTCGAAGATCCCCTCGATCAGGTGTCGAGCGGCGAGATCGGCGTGGCCGGTGGCGACGGCGACAGCGACCATGTCCAGACGAGCTGTCTCGTCGTCGGGAGCGGCCCGGAAGGCGGTCTCGGCTGCCACCCTGGCGAGCTCGAAGTCCTCGGTCGTCAAGGCGCGCGTGGTGACGATGTGCGCGACGTCGACGATGGCACAGCTCATGATGTGGTCGAGCCGGTCACCGTCCAGGAGCCAGTGCCATCCCGCTGGGCGTAGCCCGATAAAGGGCTCGCCCGTGACGAGCGTGAGCGCCTGCACGAGGTCAGCAATGCCCTCCTCGCCGCGGCTCTGTCCGCGGGTGCGCAGGCGGCGGAACAGGTCCAGGTCGCTCAGGACGCCCTGGACACGGTAGAGCGACGTGCCGCGGCCCTGGTCGCTGTTGCGGGAGCGTGCGCTGGGCAGGTGAGCTTCGCCGGTCCGGGGGTCGGTGCCGAGCCAGCGTCGGACCACGCCGAGATCCGTCCTGGCCCGGTCCGGCCGAAGTCCGAACGCATCACAGACCTCGGCAGTGGTGACCCCGGTGGGATGCAGGACGAGGTAGCTGAGCATCTCGACGTAGAACGGTTTGCGGCGGGTGACCGCTGTCGCCTCACCGTTGGTCCGCGCGCTGACCGGGCCCAACAGGGTCAGCCGGGGGACGGGGGAGCTGGGGGCGCGCCACAACCGGAGATCGTCGTCGAGTCCGGGATCCGCATCGAGTGCCTTCCTCGCCGGGTCCGAGACCAGCGGGGCGGTCCGATCGATGTCGTCGGCGGTGGTAGCTGCGGTGGCCTCGTAGACCCTTGTCTCCAGGGGAAGCAGCGATGAGGACCCCGCCGGCCCGTCCGGGCGCACTGTGGTGACCTCAGGGCGTAGGGCTCCCGCCTGGTCGACGAGCGCCTCCTCGGGATCGGTATCGCTTGTTGCGACGGGTACGGGTTCATCGGTGGCGTCGCGGGTGAGGTCGACGATCGCCGCACACGCGGCCGCCTCCTGGGGTGTGAGCCCGGCTGCGGTGAGGTGGAGGTTCAGGGCATCGATTCTCAGTCGGCCCTGCTGGCTCAGGCGGGCCTCGACGGTGTCCTCAGCTGGGTGAGCGCCGATCGTGACCACGGCGACGCCGGGCCGGCCGACGCAGGTGGTGACGATCTTCGCGATCCGCTCGATGGTGTGCGGGTCGCTGTCGGTCGTGGCCACCAGTGCCCGGAAGCGGTCGGGTTCCGTGGTCGCGACCTGCTCTTCGATTTCTCGGGCGATGCCTTCCAAGAAACCCGTGGTGGTGTCGCCGTGATGGTGCAGTCGCATCGGATCCATCGTGGCCAGTTCGGCGCCGAGGCCGAGGAGGTCGATCTCAACGAGGACCGACCAGGGGTTCAGCGACAGTTCAGTGGCGATGTGCCGCCCCAGGGCCATCGCCACCTCGACGTGCCCGGTCAGGGCCAGGGAGCCGAGCTCCTCGAGGTTGACCAGCGTGAGGGCGCCGTTCTCGCCGTGGCCGAGGCTGACCAGCAGCGGGTACGGCGCACTGTCGCCGGAGTCGCTGGCGAAGTCGTCGTCCAGGTAGGCCGACCAGGTCCTCGCGTCGCCGCGCCAGGGAGCCCCGAGGTCGGCGGGAGCGGCCAGGTGAAGGCGGATGCGGTCCGTGGCCAGCTCGATGCTCTCCATACGGGGAGGCTCCGCGCACGTGGCGGCCAGATGGAGAAGGGCCTGGTGGAGGACCTCGATCCTCGGTGCCGTGATCGACCCGGACAGGTGCGCGGACTTCTCGACCGCCCGTAGTTCGAGTGGCGGAGGCACGATCGTCCGGCCGGGACGCCGGTAGCGTCGTTGGGTGTGTCGCTGCCGGCGTAGGACGAGCAGCAGCGAACCCGCGAGGAGGGCCCCGGCACCCATGAGCCCGGGCAGGACCCAGCCGGGCACGACGGTGTCGTCCTCGGTGGCGTTGCTCGACCGCTCTGTGGGGGCGTCGTTGCCGGCGGCGGAGTCGGGGAGTATTGGCGCGACGGGGGCCGTCCACGGGGGATCAGCCGGGGGATCGGGCGGAGCATCGGTGGGCGGTCTGGGCGGTGGGTCCGCGGGGGCTCGGTCCGCCGGGTTGGGCGGCTGCTCGGTGCCGGTCGGCATCATCAGGCGCCACCCCGGCCGGATCACGTCGGGGTCGGTGAGGCGGGCGCCGTCGGGCTGCGCGATGTGTCGTGAGGCCTGGATGATCCGCGGGAAGGCCGTGGCATCACCCAGCCGAGCCTGGGCGATTCCGGACAGGGTGTCGCCCGGGCGCACCACATAGGTCTCGCCTTCGGGAGCTGCGGCGACAGCCGGGATCCGCAGGACGGTGCCCGGGGTGATGAAGTCGGGCCGGCCATGGAGAACGGACTCGTTGAGCAACACGATCTCGTGGAATCGCCGGCCATCGCCGAGCTGCTGTTCGGCGATCTTCCAGAGGCTGTCGCCGCGCCGCACCGTGTAGGGCACCGTCTCCTCGACGTCCTCCCGCGCTCGAGGCACTGACGAAGCCGCAGGGGGCGTAGAGGGCGGATTGGTGGTGAGCGAGCTGGCCGGCGTCACCATCTGAGCCACTGGGCCAGCGGCCGCGGCGAAGCCATGGGGTGGGGCGAGCGTCTGCGAGACGGGCGGTACGGCGACGAACAGGAGCGTGGCGATCGCGACGAGCCGATTCGCGCTCACCTGGGGAAGCCGCAGCCCGGGCAGTCGCGGGGCACGGATCCCGCCGATGAGGGCGACGAGCTCCACGGCCACCGACGTGGTGAACACGAGCCAGGCCAGCCACGCCACCACGCCGATCACCGCAAGAGCCAGGGTGCCGTCGTCGGGGCTGCTCAAGCGGTCCCACGCGAAGTCGCCCCAGTCGGGGAGCGCGCCGATCGTGATCAGCGCAGCGGGTGTACCGAGGACCAGCAGCATCAGGGTCAGGCAAGCGGCCAGACCGGCCAGGCGGTCCTTCAGCGAGGTCATTGCTCTGCTCCCCCGACCGTTCGGGCGAGGCGTGCCGAAGCGCTTCCAGTGACCGGAAGTCGCTTGATGCCCCACAAGGACAGGAACTTGGGGTCGTAGGCATCGGAGACGGTGACGTCGATCCGCTGCCCGCCCACGACCGACACGGTGCCCCGGACACCCGCCGCGGCGAGGTAGTCCTGTGCGGCCGTGCGGGCTGCTGCTGCGTCGATGTGGGCATAGCGGCCCTCCACGGCGGCAGTCGTCTGTACCTGCTCCCCGCCGGCCCGCGCTGCTTGGGCCGCTAGGTCATGGGCGCGCTGCTGCGCGTGGACCTGACCTCCCAGATCCACGGCCAGGCCCACCAGCGCCATCATCACGAAGCTGCCCAGGGCCAGCCACACCGTCACCGATCCACCCTCGTCACGACGTCTGCTCACGGTCGCTCCCGCCATGTATCGATCGGGCTCGACATCGTCGCTCGCAAGGTGCGGCTCCCCGGGACCCCTGGAACCGACAGGTCCCCCAGGTCGAGGCGGCAGGAGACCGTGACCGCCACTCCGGCGTCTTGGCCGACGGCCGTGGCGAACCCGGCGGCGTCGACGGCGACCCTCATGTCGAGGCAGGTGATCTGCTGGTTGGTCAGGCTCGAACGGGCGGCGGCCTCGGCGGCGCGGGCGGCCTCACCTGCGGATCGTTCCAGGGATGCCGAGCGTGCACCGTCGGCCGCGGCGGACTCCAGAGCCTGGTGCGCGGTCGCGGTCCGCCCGCCCAGGACGATGAGACCGACGAACAGCATGAACGCGGGCACCCCGATCACGGCCTCGACCGAGGCCGAGCCCCGTTCGGGCCGCGAACCTCTCATGGCAAGGCCAAGCAGGGCGAGGCCCGTCATGGTGGGGTCAGCCGTTCCACGGGCATCGTGGCGCTTTGCCGCACGGTCAGCCTCCACCCGGGGATGACGCTCAGGCTGGCGCCTCGCACCGTCACGGTGGCTATGGTCGCCGTGCGGGTCGCGGTGGTCTCAGCGTCGCGAAGGACGTCATCGCCGCCGGCCTGGACGATGAACGTCTCGGCGGCGCGGGAACCGTCGGCTTCGCGGGCGGATTCCGCGCCTGCGGCCCGGGCGCCCTCCTGTGCGGCGGCGATCGCGACCGTGCGGGCGTGGTGGTATAGCGCGGCCTGCATCCCGAGAAACATCACCGCGAAGAGCGCCGGCAACAAGATCACGAGCTCGACCGAAGCCGAGCCTGACTCGTTGCCCCGGCTAGTTGATGTTGCCGGCCTGGGTCGTGACATAGGCCCTCACCGCCGCAACCACGATGCCGACGATCGCGATGACGGCGACCGCCCACAGCACGTGCTCGGTGGTGACCGAGCCTCGTTCGCTTCGCAGTCGAACACTGTGCCACGTCAGCTGAACCGCCAGCAGAGTGCTGAGCATTCGGTCCATGGGTCCTTCCCTTCCCTTCAGGCCCGGTCCCGTCGTTCGGGATCAGGTGTTGGTGAGCATCCGGAGCAGCGAGGGCGCCACCAGCAGCGCCATGAAGATCACGCCGAGCAGCGACCCGGGGATCGTCATTCGTTCACCGACCGCGTTGGCCTCGGCGATCGCGTCGTTCAACATCGCGTTGCGCATGCCGGCCGATCTCGCCCGCAGGGTGGCGTAGACACCCGCGCCCTCCTCCCCGGAGAGCCGCATGATGTCGGCGAAGTCGTCGAGCTCGGGGAGCCCGAGCTCCTCGGCGAGGGTGTGCAGGGCGTCCCACGGCGGCAGGCCCGACCAGCGGGACCTGGTCAGCTCCTCACTCAGCCGCTTGAAGACCCACGAGTCGCCGACCTGGGCGGCCGCCTCCATGGACTGCCGGACCCCGGAGCCGTTGTTCCGCTCCAGCGCGACCAGGTCGATGTAGGCACCGAGCGCGCGAACGAACTCCTGGCGCGCCTTGCGGGCATCGTCGAGGGCGTTGTAGTTCGGCACGAAGAACATCACCGCCGCCAGCCCGAGCGACGCCACGGCCGGGACGCCGATCGGCGTCGCGAATCCCAGGAGGTTGAAGAACCAGGCCAGCACCGGAGCGATGAGCAGGCCCAGGGCGGCGAAGGTGAGCTTCTCGCCGTAGAAGCGCGCCACCGGTATCCCAAGCAGAGCCAGCTCCCGGTGCGGGGTGCGCACCCACAGGCCAGGAGGCAGCATCCGCATCGCCCAGACCCCGAGCTTCTCTTTGCCGCTCACTCCCGCTGACGTCCGGTCGACCGAGGTCGGGCGCGACGGGGTGAGCCGCGTCAGCGCCTCGGCGAGATCGGGCTGCGCAGGGACGAACCGGGCGACGAGCAACGCCACGCCGAGGCCCACCAGCCCTCCCGCGGTGAGCATCATCTGCAGGCCGGTCGTCATCGAGTGGCCTCCCGCGGCTGGAGGAAGCGGGGGAGCGATTGACCGATCGCCATCTGCCGCATCCACACCAGCGTGGCGATGTAGGCCGCCAGCAGCCCGGCCAGGATCAGCTGCCCCACCGGTGAGCGGTACGGCTCCACGTAGGAGCCCGACACGGCGAGCAGCATCAGCACGGAGGCGCTGATGAGCGTGACCCACCGTGCCGTCGCCCGCGGCTTTGCCCGGTCCGCTTCGACCTGCCGACGCGCACGCACGTCCGCCGAGACCGACTCCGCCAACCCCTCGAGGACGCTGGCCAACCCGGCGCCCCGCCGACGAGCGGCCAGCAGAAGATTCGCCGCGACCAGGTCGCCGGTCGCATCGTCGAGGTCGTCGGCGAAGGCCCGCAGCGCGTCCTCGGTCGCCCAACGGGCCCGCAGGCGCGCCACCAGCCGGCCCACCTCCGGGGCAATCGACGCCGGGGTGGACCGCAGGGTCGCCGCGAGCGCCTGCTCCAGACCGACACCGACGGTCAACACACCCGCCAGCGCACGGGTCCATTCCTCCATCGCCTCCAGCCGCTCGATCTGAGCAGCCGCGGGAGGGGCCCCCAGCAGCATCGGCAACCCCACCGCGGCGATCGGGCCAAGGGGCACCGCCAGCGCCCATCCCGTGGCCAACCAAGCGACCACCCCGATGCCGAGCCCGCCCAACAACAGCAGACGCGTACGACGTGACGTCGTACGCAGGCGGGAGAAGGAGCCGGAGGGTGGACGTGCAGGCTCACCCACCGGGACTGGGCGGAGGCCGGCGATCAGTGCGAGGACGCCGGCGACGACCAGTGCACCGGCCAGTGCCGGAATCAGCGGCGTCACGACGCCACCCCCTGCGCGGCCAGGTACCCGGAGAGGTCGAACCCCTCGGCCGTCAGCGCGCGGTACTCATCCGGCAGGATCGTCGGGAGCGCCGCCCCGCTCCCTTCGGCTCCGAAGACCAGCGTCGTCGCGTAGCCGGTCTCCCGCTCACCCGGGGTGACCGCGATGATCTCCGCGACCCGGCGACGTCGCTGCGACGTATGGCCGCTGCCCGTCGTGCTCATGTGCAGGTGCACGATGAGGTCGACGGTGGCAGCGAGCTTGCTGGTGGCCAGCCCCTGGGTGACGTGCGGGCCGGCCTCCATGGCGCAGGTGACCAGCTTGCGGACCGCAGCCACCGCGTCGGAGGCGTGGGTGGTGGAGATGGAGCCGGTTCCTGACTCCATCGCCTTGATCATCGCCCAGATCTCGCGGCCACGGACCTCGCCGACGATCTGACGGGAGAGGTTGAACCGGAACGAGTCGACCAAGGCCTCATCGAGGGTGAACTCGCCGGCCTGCCGGCCGTCGGGACCACGCTCCCCGGAGCCGGGGCGTGCCTCCCAGGCGTGGACGATGTCATGACGTTCGAGCTGGTGCAGGTGCAGCTCGTACTCGGTCTCGAAGGTGCCGATCGCCTCGCCAGGATCGATCTCGGCGCAGAGCGCACGCACGAGGGTCGTCTTGCCTGCTCCCTGGCTACCGGAGACCACAATCGATTTGCGTGCACGGACCGCGGCCCGCAAGAACGAAGCGGCGACCGGGGTGAGCATGTCGCGCCCGACGAGGTCGTCGAGGGTGACCTCCATCAGCCGGTGGCGGCGGATCACCACCGACGGTCGCGGAGTTACCCACGCGGCTGCCGCCAGGCGCGCCCCACCATCGAGGCGCATGTGCAGGCGCGGCTGAGCCGCGGAGAACCCACGCGCGTTGACCTCACTGCGCGAGGCCAGAAAGACGAGGAAGTCGATCAGTTCCTCATCGGAGTCCGCTACCGGCGGCCCCGCAATCAGCGACCCGTCAATTAGTTCGAGGCGAACCTTGTCGTAGCCGGCGATGATGATGTTCTCGATCCGGTCGTCATCCACGAGCGGTTGCAGCCGGCCCAGCCGGAACAGCGAGTCGAACACCGCCCGGGCGAGCGACTCCTGCTGCAAGAGCGTCCACGCGCCTGCGCCGGAGTTGACCCTCTCGGCCATCGAGGACTCGACCAGGTCCAGCACGATGGAGCGTCCCAACTCCTCCTGCGCCGACTTGTCGAGGCGCCCCCGATCGGCGGCAACAGCCTGACTGAGCTGCTCCGACGCCTGCGCCCGCAGGTCCGCCACCATGCCCCAGTCAAGATCCACAGGGCTGCTCGGGTCGGGCGTCGAGGCGACCCGCATCGACCCGTTCGCGACATCAGAGCGGGGGAGCGTGGCAACCTCTGCGATCCCTGACGCATCGTTAAACAGCGGAAGCGCGGTGAAGTCGGGGGCTTCGCTGTGTCGCTGGGGCATCATCTGGATGCCTCGGTCAACAGGGGGGTGCGCCCACGGGTGATCTGCGCCTGCAGGGCGGCGATCGTGGCGCGCAGACTGCGGGTCAGCGCCCCAGTGTGGAAGTTCCTGCCCGGCGCCGTGCCACGGGAGAACACGGCGGCCGCCTCGGGATCGTCATCCACATCAGCAAGCACGGGGAGCCCGAGAACCTTCGTGACCTCACGGGAGCGGTAGGGCTGGCCCTGGCCGACCAGGATCACCGCCGGGTTCTGCCACAGGTGGTCTCGGGAGACAGCCTCCGCGCGCGATCGTGTCGCGGCCAACGCCGGCAGCGTCGAGCGAGTGAGCAACGCGGTCACGTCAGCGGTGGCCAGGAGGGTCTCCGGGGAGCCGACCAGCCCGAGCCGGCCGGCATCGACGATCACGTCCTGGCCCTGCTCATCCAGATCACAGAGCACGTCTGCGAGGGGACCCCACAGGTCACGCAGCCCGGCCGCCTGCGCATGGGAACGAGTGCCGGCCACGAACGAGACGCTCGAGCCCGCAACCGGCTGAGCCACCTGGGGCAGAGCCTGGGACACCTCGACCGCTGAGAGCGCCAGCTCGATCAGCCCGGCCTCATACGCCCTCGCACCGCGGAAGTAGCCGGCCAGTAGGCCGGAACCCCCGGTGGGATCAGCCTCGATGAGGAGAACCGGTCGCGGCCAGAGCATGGCCAGCCCTACCGCTGTTGTGGTCACGCCGGGGGAGCCGGATGCCGAACACAAGGCGATGACAGCCATCACCGCTCCCGGGAGTCCAGGACGAGGGCGACGTTGCCGGTGGCCACGCGCGCCGCGATCGTGGCGGCGTCGGCATGGGGGACGAGCAGGTCGATGATGAGCTGGCCGGTCGCCTCGTCGAGGTGGCTGCCGACGACCTCCGCCTCGTTGACGGCCGGGGACCCCGAGGGTTGCTCGCCCCCTTCACCTGGCGTGACCACGACCCTGACGAGGTCTCCGCTCTGCAGGGCGACTCCAGGGGCCTGCGCAGGAGTGAGCGCGACACCGACCACGGACATGTCCCCAGCCGGAAGCGCCTGCGAGGCAGTCGAGTCCTGGGTCAGCAGGGTGCCCCCGGCGATGTCGAGTGCCGCACGCTGACCGACGATGTCGTCGTAGACCGAACCAGGTAGCGGTGCCAGGGCCGGGTCCGCACTGATCCGTACTCGCTCAAGGTCCTCCGCGGAGATGATCGTGCCGCGCGCGATGGTGTCGCGTGCCGCCAGCACCTCTTGGGTGTTGGTGGTCGAGGTCCAGGCCCATCCGCCCAGGAGAGCCCCCACACATATCGCCGCGACCGCGCCGGCCACCAGCGCCGGTCTGCGCCGCAGCTTGGGAGGCGGCGCAAGGGAAGTGGCTGACGGCGATCCGCGACGGGTCGTCGTCCCATCTCGGGTGACTGTCTCGGTCATGCCCTGCTCCCCTCGTCAACGCCACTGCTACTGGACGAGCACTTGTGCTTCTCCGACGGTGATGGCGACCGAGCGGGTTAGGCCGGTCAACCGGATGGTCCCGCTCTGCCCTGCTCCCGACCAGGTGATGACCCAGTCCGAGGTCGCTGTGACGGTGTACTCCTGGTTCGGCTCGCCGGCGCTCGAGCGTTCGTAGACGTGTCCGCAATCAGGTGACTGCTGCTCCCCGAAGCGCGGCTGGTACGGGGTCCCGGCCGAACGGCAGACCACCGTGGTCCCGTCCCCCATGTCCCAGGTGACACGGTGGGTCCGCGCTGTCGCGGTAATGGTGATACCGCCGGCGCTGGCCGTAGCGGTCGCCGGGCCGAACGTCTCCTCATCAGGGTTCCGCGCCCACATCCACACCGGCATGCCCACGAGGCCGACGCGGTCCGGCCCGGGCTCGGGCACGATCCCGATGTCGATGGCGCGCAACCGCATCGAGTCGATCGCGATCTGGGCGACCTCTCGAGGAGTTGGTCCCGTCCCAGAGCCGGGTGGTGGGTCTGGGAACCAGACCCAGACGCCAATGTCGGTCTGAGGCTGATAGCAGGTGTACACCGCCCCATCACCCGGCTCGTGGCCCTGCCAGGAAGAATCGCCCGCAAGCGGCTGAGGATCCAACGCCATGAGATAGCAGTTCTGTGCGTTGGACCAGTAGCCGTACTCCGACTGGCAGGGCACCGGACCCGCGGGGCCACCGAGCCCGGGTGCCTCGGGGTTCCAGTAGCACGATGCACCCGACCCGGTGTCCCGCGGGCCATCATCAGGCGGCGTCCGGGGCGTTCCCGATTGGCTCGGCACCTCGACCCAGACCGTGCAATGCCCGGTTAGCGGATCGGTGACTTGGCAGGCGGGCTCGGCGTGGGCCGCAACTTGAGCTCCCAGTGTCACGGCTGCGGCCACCAGGATTGTCGCGATAGACGAGGTCACGTGGCGGTACATGGCGCCTGATCAAGGTTTTCACTAGTCGCGACTCGCCAGCCTTCTGTGGGGCTCTTGGAGTACTGGTAGTTGGCGACGGTGTACCGGGTCCAGCCCCTGGTCGGGCGCGAGGCGCTCACGACTGACCTGCCGCGCCGGTCTACGAGGTCGGCTTCGCGCACATCCCAGCAAACATCGATCGCCACTGTGGGGACCTTGCCGGCGGATGGGTCGGAGTTGTCGAGGTTGACAGACTCGACTCGAAGTTCGGCGATGCGAGTGGAACCCACCTGCCGGAGCCCCTTGGCGCGCTCGCTGCTGATCAACCTTCGCTGAGCGACAAACTGTGAGCTCGTCGTGACCCTGTTGAGTGCACTCATCGAGGCAGCGGGTTGCTGGCGAAGGCGATCCACGACGGTGAAGTAGTCCCTGACCAAACTGCGGGCCGCCTCGCCGGCGCGCTGCGAGCCTGTCGACGCCTTGGTGTCAGACGGCGAGGCCGAAGAGCGAGGGCTCGGGGGAGAAGCGCTCGAGGGCGAGGGCCTGGCCACCGATTCCTGTGTGTTCCCAGCACAGCCGGCCAGTGCCGCCAGCAGCGTGGCTACCGCGGCTATCGCGATGAATGCTCGTGGGTTCGTCATGCCCGAGACCTGTTCTGTCCTGAGCCTGGTCGGCTCAAGCGATGGGTCAGAACGTCGCCTCGTTGACGAACCAAGACGTCGTCCGATTTCCATTACGGCACCAAGTCCTTGGACTGCGCAAGACTTCACCGCGTTCGCCACCCTTCTAGTTCCTCGATTCGCCTACATCAGGTACGCGCCTCCCTCCACCCGGTCCTACTCCTCTTTTGTTCTCACACGGTGTGCAGATCGAGGGGGCTGTGGAGGAACACGCGCACCTGACGCCTGTGGAACGGAGGCGGCCGTGACGGTCTCGATGCGCCGGATGTCCGCAGGTAGCGGATACCAGTACCTGCTGCGCAGCGTCGCGGCCGGTGATGGCCTGCGCGCGATGTCGACGCCCCTGACCCGCTACTACTCTGAGATCGGTACGCCGCCGGGCCGCTGGCTCGGGTCCGGCGTCGGAGCCTTCGGTTCCGGCCAGATCCGGTCGGGCATGCAGGTGACCGAGGACCAGCTCGCCCTGCTTGTTGGCATGGGCCGCGACCCCATCACAGCTGAACAACTCGGCCGGGCGTATCCGTCGTACAAGCGGCTCGCTGACCGGATCGAGGAGCGCGTCGCCGCGCTCGACCCGGAGATGACCCAGGGTGACTTCGCGGCCGAGATCACCCGGACCGAGGCCGAGGAGACCGCGGCCGGGATGCGACGAGCGGTCGCCGGATTCGACCTCACCTTCAGCGTCCCGAAGTCGGTCTCCGTGCTCTGGGGTGTGGCCGACGCCGCCACCCAGGAGCGGATCGTCGCCGCCCACCACGGGGCGGTCGCCGACGTGATCGACCTGTTTGAGCGAGGGGTGGCTGCCACCCGGGCAGGCATCTCCGACAGAGACGGCGCCGTGGCCCAGGTCGACGTGGCAGGCGTTGCGGCCGTTGCCTACGACCACTTCGATTCGCGGGCCGGCGATCCGCAGCTCCACACGCACGTCGTCATCGCCAACAAGGTCCTCACCGTCATGGACGGCCGCTGGCGCAGCCTCGACGGACGCCCGGCATTCGCCTCCCGAACCGGCCTGTCGGCGCACTACGACGCCCTGGTCGCGGATCGCCTGTCGCGTGACCTCGGCATCGAGTGGGAGTTACGGCAGCGGGGACCCGACCGGAACGCTCGATGGGAGATCGCTGGCGTGAGCGACGACCTGATCACCGAGTTCTCCAGTCGCACCCGCGAGATCGAGCTCAAGAAGGACGAGCTCATCGCTGAGTACGCCGCCCGCCACGGACGCACGCCCTCAGCGAAGACCATCGTCGTACTCCGAGCCCAGGCGACGCTTGCCACTCGCCCGCCGAAGGAGCTCCGATCGCTTGCAGACCTGACGGCCGAGTGGCGGCAGCGTGCCGCCGAGCGGATGGGGACCGAGCCGATGGCGTGGGCACAGGCGCTGACCGGCGGACAGGGCAAGGCCGTGACTGCGGAGGACGTGTCGTTGTCTGCGATCGCGGCGATCAGCGCCGACGTGGTCGCCGCCGTGGCAGTGAAACGGGCCGTGTGGACGCACTGGAACCTGATGGCCGAGGCGTCGAAGCAGACCATGGCACTGAGGTTCGCGACGACCGAGGACCGCGAGGCCGTCGTCGGTCTCATCGTCGATGCGGCGCAGTCGCGCTCCGTGATGTTGACGCCGCCGGAACTCGCGCTCAGCCCCGCCCGGTTCCAGCACGAGGACGGCACGAGCCGATTCCGACCGCGGCACGGTGAGAAGTACTCCTCGGCCGCGGTACTCGATGCCGAGGCGCGGCTGTTGGGTCGTGCCGAGAAGGTGACTGCACCGACGGCCGCGAGCGTTGCGAGGCGGGCGGCTGCGACCGGAAAGGTCCAGTTGAGCGCACAACAGAGCCGTGCGGTGGAGAGCATCTGCCAGTCGGGCCGCCAGGTGGACGTACTCGTAGGGCCGGCCGGGGCAGGCAAGACCACCACGATGCGAGCGCTGCGAGCAGCTTGGACGGCGGAGCGCGGGCGGGGGGGCGTGGTCGGTCTCGCGCCGTCCGCCGCGGCGTCCCAGGCGTTGGCCGATGACCTTGGCGTCGCGTGCGAGAACACGGCGAAGTGGCTTCACGAGCATGACCACGGCCGGACCGAACTCCGGCGCGGTCAGTTGGTGATCATCGACGAGGCGACCTTGGCTGACACCGTGACACTCGACCGGCTTACCGGGATCGCCGCAGGTGCGGGTGCCAAGGTGCTGCTCGTCGGCGACCCCCACCAGCTCCAGTCGGTCGACGCCGGTGGCGCCTTCGCACTCGTTGTCGAGCGACGTACGGACGCACCGGAACTGGTCGAGATCCATCGCTTCACCAATAATTGGGAGAAGCAGGCTTCGCTCGCGCTCAGCCGGGGCGACGTGCAGGTCATCTCGGCGTACGCCCGCCACAAGCGCATCCGCGAGGGCGTCACGGACGAGATGGTCGATGCCGCGTACGTCGCCTGGCGAGCGGACTGTGCCGCGGGCCGTGCCAGCATCCTCGTGACCGAGTCGGCTCGGGACGTTCGCGCTCTGAACGAGCGCGCACGGGCCGAACGGCTGCTCCTGGACGGCGCCGTCGACCAGCACGAGATCGACCTGGTCGACGGCGGCCGAGCCTCGGTCGGAGACAATGTCATCACGCGCCAGAACGACCGACGCATCCGCACACTGCGCGGTGGGTGGGTCAAGAACGGCGACCGCTGGCGGGTCACCGACATCCGGCGCGACGGAGCCGTTGTGGTCAAGCGCTTGGGACCGGGCCGTGGTGGGCGCACCGTGCTCCCGGCGGAGTACGTAGCGGACCACGTCGACCTCGGATACGCCGTAACCGCGCATCGTGCCCAGGGCATCACCGTCGACACGGCGCACGTTGTCGTGACCGCGTCGACGACGCGGGAAAACCTCTACGTGTCCATGACCCGCGGCCGCGACTCCAACATCGCGTACGTCGCCCTCGACCAGCCCGACGACAGCCATTCCACGCCCGAGGCGGACGACGTTACTGCGAGAACCGTGCTGTACGGCGTCCTCCAGCACAGCGGCGCAGACCTCTCGGCCACGCAGACGATCGAGGCCGAGTATGAGCTCCACGGTGGCATCGACCGCCTCGCCGCTGAACTCGAGACGATCGCGGCCGAGGCTCAGCACGATCGCTTCGCTGACCTGCTGAGCCGATCGGGGCTGACCGCAGAGGAGCACGCCGCGGTCGTGGAGTCGACGGCCTTCGGCCCGCTTACTGCGGCGCTTCGTCGCGCGGAGTCCTACCACCACGATCTGGAGCGACTGGTTCCGCGAGCCGTCGGCCGTCACGGTCTGGACGACGCCGACGATATCGCCGCCGTTCTCCGCTACCGCGTCGACAAGTTGGCCGCGGCTCCGCCGCGCGGTTGTGACCTCCGCCCACGCCTGATCGCCGGTCTGATCCCCGAGCCGCTCGGTGCGATGCCCGCTGAGGACCGCCAAGCGATCGACGAGCGCAAGGAACTGATCGAGGCGCGCGCCTGGGCACTGGCGCAGGACGCAGTCGAGAGCCACGAGCCATGGACTCGGCGACTCGGACCCCGCCCCGTCGGCGTGACTGGATGCGACGTCTGGCTCGACGAAGCGGCGACGGTCGCGGCATACCGCGATCACTACAAGATCACTTCCGACCTGCCGGTTGGTGGTGGAGCGAAGAACGACGCCCAGCGCTGGGAGCGTCAGCGTGCACTCGCCGCCCTGCGCGTGGCCGGATCGGCGGACTTGAGCGAGCGGCCGACGCCGTCACCCTCGATGGAACCCCGGGCCATCTCGGCTCCATAGGTGGGCGCGCGGCGTCGACTTCCACAGGGGTGTCCGGTGCAGTTCGGGTCCCGTCAGCCACCGGCGTATCGAGGAAGTCCAACCACCGGGAAGGACCCATGCTGATCCTGCTCGCGCTGACCGTCATCGTCGCCGTCGCGGCATGCACCGCTACCTCCAGTTCTACGCGCCCACGAACCTGCTGGCTCGCCGCGTGCGTGCGCAGGAGCCTCATTGGCGTACTGCTGCCGCGCTCAGTGCGCTCGCGGCGGCTCTGCTTGTGGCGATGCACATGCTGGCCGGGATCATCGCGAACGGTGCACCGGGGTGGCTCAACCTCGTCGTGCTCGTCTTGGCATGGGACGCAATCAAATGTGGCGGCGTAGCCCTCGCTACTGCACTTCGAACTCTGTGTGCGGTGCACACGCGGCGGCCTGGGACCGGGCTCTCACGCCCAGTGTGAGTTCTTACGACCGGACTTGGTCATCGGATGTCGAGCGATAGCTGGGCTGGGTCGAACTCCGGACGATAGATGGTGGCGCCAGGTCCGCGGCCGTCAGCTCTGCGCCAGGCGACCTCGTCGATACTGAAGCCAAACTCACCGCCGAAGAGGACTGCCGATTGCACAACCATCGCGACAGATCCAGCGACCTGCCACCCTCCGCCGACTCCGAGGCGCGACACCTCCCAGTCACCTTCTGGCTGGACCTCACGATCGAAGACCGCGGTGAATCGCACCGTCTGGCCGATGTCGTATTCAACCAATGTGAGATCCGGCGGGACAGCAGCTTCGCTCACGGATTCAAAGTGGCCGTCCCATTCAACCTCGTCGATTTCCAGGGCATAGGGAGCTTGATCCAGCCCGAGGTCGGAGAGCTCGGGGGCCAGTTCGGATTGAAAGTCGGACTTCAGGTAGAAGCCGTAGAACTCGGCATCTCGACTGATCTTGAGAGCCTTTGGCAGGTTTTCAACCTGCCATGGAAGCTGTTCCAGTAGCCACGCGCCGAAGTCACGGACCAGCTCGACCTTGCCGCCGACCCGTTCAACGTCCTCCTGAAGGAGTTCAGCGAGGTTCCCCGCCGTATCACCGAAGACGCCATCTGCAGACACGAACGCCACATCGCATCCCTCGGCAGCCAGCGTCACGACATCCGACCAGATCAGGGCGTCCCGGTACCCAGTCCCCTTGGAGTTGAAGGGCGGGAGATGGTCCACCGCCCGCTCGACGAGCTTCTGGTGGGTCACTGTTGGCCAAGGAAGAACATTGAACGCGAGCCGCTGATCCCAACGCTCGGTGATGTAAGAGCGGTAGTCGAACGAGTCGCTGGTAGGCGCCACGGCACTCAACCCGAGGCGTCGCCTTTGCCCGTTGAGCTGAACGAAGCGATTCTTCTCGTCGCCGGTCGCGTTCGCCCAGAAGGTCGACGTCTACCGAGGCACCCGCTCGCGTGGTCTAGATGTCGATTTCGACCTCGACTACGACGAGATCTTCGGACCCGGTGCCGACGAGCTTGAGGAAGGCAAGGTCGACCAGCCCGAGCTTGAGGCCCTCCGTGAGGCCAAGAGCTCCCTGCCACCCCTCACCGATGAGGATCTGGAGGATCTCGACTGGCTCAGCGAATGGGGCCACCGCTTCGAGGGCCGACCCGACTCGCGGCTGGAAGCACTTCTCGCGTACATCGAGGGCACGCTCCGTTCGCACGGCGATTGGAACAACGAGCGCCTTGTCGTCTTCACCGAGTACGTCGACACCCTTCGGTGGCTCCGCGACATTCTGCGCCAGCAGGGTTATAAGGACGAACGCGTCGAGATCATCGAGGGCGGCACTGATGCCGAGACCCGCGAACTGATCCGTGCCCGATTCAACGAGGATCCCGTCAAGACGCCCGTGCGGATCCTTCTCGCCACTGACGCTGCCGGCGAGGGCATCGACCTCCAGCATCACTGCCACCGGCCGATCAACTTCGGTGGCCGTCCGACGCCACTCGGCCGAAGAGGTAGTCGTACTTGCCGGCATCGACAAGAGCACCTCCGCCCTTTGCGGCAACCTGCGATCGACCGCGCGAGGGAAGGTTCTCCCTATCGACCTGACCCAGCCTCCCGGTCGTGGGACCGCCGCCGGCGACCAGGACGAGCTGCGTGGGGTCGTCGTACGTGGTGTTCGCAAGGGGTGCCGCGTTGTGCGGGCGCGCCGAAGCGGCGCGCGATCCACTCGCCTCGGCGGCATGGCGACAGCGATGGCTGTAATGAGGAGGCGGCCCGAGGTCGGCGTGGCAGGTCACCTGTGTCAGTGCCGCGTGAAGACTGACCCCCTGGTGCCGGATGAATGTTGACCCCCCTCCGACACAGTGAGGGAGTGATC
>NZ_JCBAJY010000009.1:0-136846 GCF_059766615.1 Nocardioides sp. Z43_10
CCCCTCTTATGTCACCCCAGGGGGGAACCCCCCTCGGGGTGGGGCCACCCTCGGGGGGAGCTCCCCCCCCCCCCCCCCCCCCCCCCCCCCCCCCCCCGCTTGTAACGCGGGGTTATGTCCACTGCCCCAGCGTTATTTCGCTGTGGTGGTGGGCATAACCCCGCGTTACAAGCGGCGTGAACAGCGCGGCGCGGAGCGGGGCGGCGCCCGGCGCGGAGGCGCGGAGGCGGAGGCGCGGCGGGGGTCAGGCGGCGCGGCGTACGACGAGGTGGGCGAGGCCGTCGAGGGAGTGGCCGAAGCGCGTCTCGGTCAGCGCGTACTCACGCGCCAGCCGCTGCTTGGTGCGCTCGCGCTGTGTTCCCCAGAAGTCCGACCAGACCAGTCGGGACATCCCCAGCCCGAAGCCACAGAGCCAGTCCTCGCGGCGCTTCTCCTGCCAGACGATCTCCTCGATGGGCAGGTCGGAGACCCCGCCGGCATCGCGGCGGCGGTACTTCACGCGGCCGTCGAACTCGAAGACATGGCGCCCCACCCGCAGATCGCAGCGGGCCCAGCCGGTCGGGTCGCGCAGCTCGAACTGCGTCTCGACGGGGCCCAGCCCCAGCTCCTCGAGGAGGTCCCGGCCCAGCGTCTCCCCCGCGGACTCGGCGCCGGGGTTCGCCCTCAGCACCGCCGCCCGGGCCGCCCGCACGTGCGGCCAGCAGCGCATCGGCGCGAGGGCGGCGGCCAGCTGGCCCCGAGTGACTCCCCGATGCAGCGCGGAGTCGCAGGCCACCAGGCCCGCCAGGTAGCCGTGCTCGCGACCGATGTCGACGGCGGTGCGCGCCGCGTCGAGGCAGGCGATGCCGTCGGGGACGACCACCTGCTCCGGGCGGTGCACCGCACCATGGTGCTTCACCCCGTGCTCGGTCCGGGAGCCGCGCACGTCGGGACGGGTGATGTGGACGAGCGGCGCCTCGGGATGCAGAAGCGCCAGGCCCAGCTCGAGTGCGGCCGAGTCGTGGCTGAGGACGTGCGCGGTGAGCATGCTCAGTCCGACGGCGCGCGACTCCAGGCGCCGGCGCCCGACGTACTCGTCCAGCGCCTCCCAGGTCGACCGCTCGGCGTACACGCCTCGGCGCACCGCCACCCACGCCGAGTCCCGACCGCGCACCAGGGCCAACACCTGAGCCGGCGTCAGCCCGGCGTCGAGCGCCTGCCGGTAGGTGATCAGGCCGGAGCCGGCGCGCATCCGCGCCAGGGCGAGTGAGTGCATGCCCCGCACCCTGCCGCCGCCGTACGACGGCCGCTCGCGCCAGCCGGCACCCTGTGGACGACGCCGCCCCGCCCGCCGCCTGTGCACGCCCCACGGCTCGCATGCCCCGGCGCCCGCGAAATGTAACGCGGGGTTATGCCCACCACCGCAGCGTTATTTCGCTGTGGCAGTGGACATAACCCCGCGTTACAGCCGGTCTTTGCGGCGCGGCGCGTGCCGGCGGTGGCCGGCGCGGCCGCGCGCGGAGCCGGTCAGGCGGAGAGGGACGTCCCGGCGGAGCGCAGGTTCTCGCAGGCCTCGACGACGCGGGCGGCCATGCCGGCCTCGGCGGCCTTGCCCCAGGCGCGCGGGTCGTAGGCCTTCTTGTTGCCGACCTCGCCGTCGACCTTCAGCACGCCGTCGTAGTTCTGGAACATGTGGCCGACGACCGGGCGGGTGAAGGCGTACTGGGTGTCGGTGTCGACGTTCATCTTGACGACGCCGTAGTCCACCGCCGCGCCGATCTCCTCGGGCAGCGAGCCGGAGCCGCCGTGGAAGACGAGGTCGAAGGGCTTGGAGCCGGCCTCGAGGCCGAGCTCGGCGACGACGGCCTCCTGGGCGTGCTTGAGGATCTCCGGACGCAGCTTGACGTGGCCGGGCTTGTAGGCGCCGTGCACGTTGCCGAAGGTCAGCGCAGTCATGTAGCGCCCCTTCTCGCCGATGCCGAGCGCCTTGACGGTCGCCAGCGCGTCCTCGGGGGTGGTGTAGAGCTTCTCGTTGATCTCCCCGACGATGCCGTCCTCCTCGCCGCCGACGACGCCGATCTCGATCTCGAGGATGATCCGCGCGGCCGCAGCCTGGGCGAGCAGCTCCTCGGCGATCTGGAGGTTCTCGTCCATCGGCACGGCCGAGCCGTCCCACATGTGCGACTGGAACATCGGCAGCTCGCCGCGCGCCACGCGCTCCTTGGACAGCGCGAGCAGGGGCCGCACGAAGCCGTCGAGCTTGTTCTTGGGGCAGTGGTCGGTGTGCAGCGCGATGTTGATGGGGTAGTTCTTCGCCACCTCCTGCGCGTAGGCCGCGAAGGCGACCGAGCCGGTGACCATGTCCTTGATCGACGGGCCGGAGAGGTACTCGGCACCGCCGGTGGAGATCTGGATGATCCCGTCGGAGCCTGCGTCGGCGAAGCCCTTGAGGGCGGCGTTGAGCGTCTGCGACGACGAGACGTTGATGGCCGGGTAGGCGAAGGCGTTCGCCTTGGCCTTGTCCAGCATCTCGGCATAGACCTCGGGGGTTGCGATGGGCATCTCAGGCTCCTCGGGAATCACTCACAGCACTTCGGACGTCCAGCCCACCCTAGTCGCTCGCCCAGGCCGCGCCAGGGCCGATCGGCCCCCGCCGGCCCGCACCCCGCAGGAGGTCCCCCGCCGATCACCCCCGCCAGGCCGCGTCGCCGGACAGGTCGGCGTACTGGCGGATCCAGCTGTGCATCGCGATCGCCGCCGCCGCGCTGGCGTTGATCGAGCGCGTCGACCCGAACTGCGCGATCGAGAACGTCCCGTCGCACGCCTCGCGCGCGCCCTCGGAGAGCCCCGGGCCCTCCTGGCCGAAGAGGAAGCAGACGCGGCGGGGGACGCTCGCGGTCTCCAGGTGCAGCGAGCCGGGCAGGTTGTCGATGCCCAGCAGCCGTACGTCGCGCTCGGCGAGGTAGGCGCGCAGCTCGGCGGCGCTGTCGTGGTGGCGGATGTGCTGGTAGCGGTCGGTCACCATCGCCCCGCGGCGGTTCCACCGCTTGCGCCCGACGATGTGCACCTCGGCGGCCAGGAACGCGTTGGCGCTGCGCACGATCGTGCCGATGTTGAAGTCGTGCTGCCAGTTCTCGATCGCCACGTGGAAGTCGTGGCGCCGCTGGTCGAGGTCGGCGACGATCGCCTCCATCGTCCAGTACCGGTAGCGGTCCACGACGTTGCGCCGGTCCCCGTGCGCGAGCAGCTCTGGGTCGTACTGCGCCCCCTCGGGCCACGGACCCTGCCACGGCCCCACCCCGACCTCGTCGGGTCCGTGCGGCATCGGGTCGTACGGCGCGCGCTGCTGGTCCACGCCGGCGAGAGTATCGGCTGGGTCACCTGGCCCTTCCCCGGCTACGCTTCAGAGGTGGATGTACTCATGACCCTTCCGATGCTGTTGGGCATGGACTGGATGGACCCCAACTGGCTCCTCGACAAGTTCGGCGCGGAGCTGTTCTGGATCTCGCTGGCGATCGTGTTCGTCGAGTGCGGGCTCTTCTTCCCGTTCCTGCCCGGCGACACGCTGCTCTTCGCGCTGGGCCTGTTCATCGCCACCGAGCGCATCGACCTGTTCCCGGGCACCCCCCTGGTCGAGCTGTCGGTCGCGCTGGTGCTGATGACCGTCGCCGGCTTCCTGGGCAACGTGTCCGGCTACGAGATCGGCCGCGCCATCGGTCCACCGCTCTACGCCCGCAACGGCCGCTTCCTGAAGAAGAAGTACTTCGACCAGACCCAGGTCTTCTTCGACAAGCACGGCAACAAGGCGCTGGTGATCGGTCGCTTCGTGCCGTTCGTGCGGACCTTCATCACCGTGGTGGCCGGCGTGACCCGGATGGAGCGGACCCGGTTCTTCCTGTGGAGCGCCATCGGGGCCGTGCTGTGGGTCCTCTCGATCATGCTGATGGGCTACTTCCTCGGCCGACGCTTCCCGGGGCTGGGCGAGAACATCGACAAGGCGATCATCGTGATCCTCGCCTTCTCGATCATCCCGGTGGTCTGGGAGTGGTGGCGCCACCGCCGTACGGCGAGCAGCCGCGGCGACGACAACGACCACGACGGGCGCCCCGACCTCGACATCGCCGGGTTCGACGCCGGCCCCCGCCGCGAGTCCTGAGCCGGCGGCCCTCAGAGGTCCAGCTCGTCCTTGCCCACCGCGAAGCGGTACTCCAGGCCCTGCGCCTCGACGTTCTCCTTGGCTCCGGTGTCCCGGTCGACGATGACCGCCACCCCGACCACCGTCGCGCCCGCCTCGCGCAGCGCGGCGACCGCCTCCAGCGCGGAGCCGCCCGTGGTGGAGGTGTCGTCGACGGCGAGCACCCGGCGGCCCTGGACGCCCGGGCCCTCGATCAGCTTCTGCAGGCCGTGCACCTTCTGGGACTTGCGGATCACGAAGCAGTCCAGCTCGCGCCCCGCGGCCGCGGCCTGGTGCATCATCGCGGTCGCCACCGGGTCGGCGCCCAGGGTGAGCCCGCCGACGGCGTCGAAGTCCCAGTCTGCGGTGAGCTCGAGCATCACCCGGCCGATCGCCGGCGCCGCCTGCGCGTCCAGGGTGATCCGGCGCATGTCGACGTAGTAGTCGGCCTCCTTGCCCGAGGACAGGATGACCCTGCCCCGCACGATCGCCTTGGCGTTGATCTGGTCGAGCAGGACGTCGCGATCGGTCATGGCCGCGAGCCTAGTGGGTTGCCCCGCCGGCCCCGCGCGGCCTCTCCTCGACCAGGTGGCCGAAGGCGATCAGCCGGTCGTCGGTGTGGAACAGCTCGGCGCAGGTGGTCAGCGTGATCAGCCGCTGGCCGGGGCGCTGGCGCGGCTGCACCTCGCCCTCGTCGGGGTTGCGGGGCAGCGGGTCGATCACCCAGGTCTCGGTGAACGGCACGCTGAGCTCGTCGCCGCTGGAGTCGAGCCGATAGGTGTAGACGGTCTCCCGGGTCTCGACGACCACCCGGTCGCCGGCGCGCAGCCGCGGCAGGTTGGCGAACGGCTCGCCGTGGGTGACCCGATGCCCGGCCAGCGCGAAGTTCCCGACCTCTCCGGGCTGCGCGGTCTCAGGGAAGTGGCCGATGCCCGCGGCCAGCACCTCCTCGGAGGTGCCCTCGAGCACCGGTACCGCCCAGTCCTTGCCGAAGCGTGGGATCCGCAGGATCGCGGAGGCCCGGCCGTCGGCCACCTCGGCGACCTGCTCGCCGGCCTGCCAGTCCTCCTCGAGGGTCCGCACGATGTCGGCGTGCTTGCGCTCGGAGACCCAGCTGGTGCCGTACATCTGCCAGCCCACGTAGCCCAGCGCCCCCGCGCCGGCGACGATCAGCACCACGCCGGCCAGGAGCAGCCAGCGGGAGGCGCGGCTGCGGGGTCGCTTGGTCATGCGGCGATTGTGCCTGCTGCGAGCCCCCGGCGTGGCGACGTCGACCGGACGGGCTCGCTAGCCTCGGGGGATGCGTACCGAGGCGACGAGACTGCAGGGGATCCCGCCGACCGTCTTCTCCGAGATGTCGGCGCTCGCGGCCCGCACCGGGGCGGTCAACCTGGGCCAGGGCTTCCCCGACGTCGACGGACCGCCGGCGGTGATCGAACGGGCCGTCCGCGCGCTGCACGAGGGCGCCAACCAGTACGCCCCGG
Source organism: Nocardioides sp. Z43_10 (assembly GCF_059766615.1). NCBI lineage: Bacteria > Bacillati > Actinomycetota > Actinomycetes > Propionibacteriales > Nocardioidaceae > Nocardioides > Nocardioides sp. Z43_10. Next base: position 5,638 of record NZ_JCBAJY010000009.1, read on the forward strand.
GCATCGGCGTACCGGCGCTGCGCGAGGCGGTCGCCCGGCACCAGCGGCGCCACTACGGCCTCGACCTCGACCCCGAGCACCAGGTCGTGGTGACCACCGGCGCCACCGAGGGGATCGCGGCGGCGCTGCTGGGCCTGGTCGACCCCGGCGACGAGGTGGTGGTGCTGGAGCCCTACTACGACTCCTACCGGGCGATGATCCAGATGGCCGGCGGCGTACGGCGCCCGGTCACCCTGCGCGCGCCCGACTTCCGCCTGGACGCGGCGGCGCTGGAGGCCGCGGTCGGCGACCGGACCCGGCTGATCCTGCTCAACACCCCGCACAACCCCACCGGCACGGTGCTGACCCGAGCCGAGCTGGAGGCCGTCGCCCGGGTAGCGATCCGCCACGACCTGGTGGTGGTGACCGACGAGGTCTACGAGCACCTGGTCTTCGACGGCCGAGCGCACGTCCCGCTGGCCACCCTGCCGGGGATGTTCGAGCGCACCGTGACGCTCTCCAGCGCCGGGAAGTCGTGGTCGTTCACCGGCTGGAAGGTCGGCTGGGCCACCGGGCCGGCCGAGCTGGTCGGCGCCGTGCTCGGCGCCAAGCAGTGGCTGACCTTCACCTCCGGCTCGCCGTTGCAGCCGGCCGTCGCGCTCGCCCTCGACGAGGAGGGCGACTTCCCGCTCCGGCTGGCCCGCGACCTGCAGGAGCGTCGCGACCTGCTCTGCTCGGGTCTCGCCGAGGCCGGCCTGACGCCGCGGGTGCCGGAGGGGACGTACTTCGCGACCACCGACGTCCGCGAGCTGGGCTGGCCGGACGGGCGGGCCTTCTGCCTGGCTCTGCCCGAGCTGGCCGGCGTGGTCGCGATCCCTACCCAGGGCTTCTACGACGACGCCGAGGCGGGCCGCCACCTGGTGCGCTGGGCCTTCTGCAAGCAGCCGGACCTCATCGCCGAGGGCGTGGCCCGACTGGCGAAGGCCCGGCTGCACCGCTGAGCGGCGACCCCCTGGTCGCGGACGCCTGCGGCGCGGGCCGCGCCGGTCAGCGGCGCGGGGCGGGAGAGGCGGCGAACCAGGCGCGCACCTCGGGTCGCAGCAGCGCGTAGACCGTGGCGCCGGCGGCCACCACCGGCAGCAGCAGGACCAGCGAGGTCAGCGCCCCCAGCAGGCAGAACCCCGCGGTGGCCGACGCGGAGATGATCAGCATCACCCGGGCCCAGCCCTGCCCACGCAGCGCGAGCGCGGCCAGGACCATCGCCGCCAGCGCCCAGAGCACCAGCATGCCGGCCATGAAGTAGGTGGTGTTGACGATCAGCTGCTCGGTGACACCCGCCTGCTCGAAGATCTCGGGGTTGGTGCGGCGCATCTCGTCGAGGATCAGGTCGTGGTCGCCGGCGAGGATGGCGACGCTCGCCAGCGTGAGCAGGATCGACAACACCGAGAACACCCAGGTGAGCACGGCGGCGAGCAGCAGCGGCCGCGGTCGCGGCCCGCGCACCTGAGCGACCGGCTGGCCGTAGGGCTGCTGCGGGGACCAGGCCTGGGGGTCGTGGGCCTGGGGGTCGTGGGCCTGGGGCGCGCCGGGCTGGCCGTACGGCGCCGCGGGCGGCTGCTGGCCGTACGGCGCGGGGTAGGGCCCCGGCTCGTTCGGCGCCTGGGCGGGCGGGGTCCCGAAGCCCGGGTACGGACGCGGCCCCTGCTCACCGGTCGCGTGCGGCGGGGTGCCCCACGGCGCCACGGTGGGCCGCTCGGTCACCGCGCGTCCCTCGACGGGCGGAGCCTGCCGGGCCTCGACGGCAGGCCGGGGCGGCACCGGGCGCGGCTCCCGGCCGGCGAACCAGTCGCGGGCCGGCTGCAGCCAGAGCGCCACCACACCGGCGACGACGACCGACGACATCAGGCCGCCGGCCGCCGCCCCGCTGATCAGGATCGGCAGCGCCAGCACCGTCAGGCCCACCCGGGCGCCGCGGTTGCGCTGCAGCGCGAAGACCCCGAGGATCGCCGCCGCCACCGCGCAGCCGCCGGCGACCAGCATGGTGACGTGCATCAGGTCGAGCACCGCCTCCACACTCATGTCAAGGGTGTCGCCCGGCGACTCGGCGAGGAACTCGGTGACGGCCTCCCGCATCTCCAGCGAGCGGAGCTGGGACATCGACTGGAAGACCGACACCAGCAGGAAGACCGAGGCCAGGACCACGGCCCATCCGGCGACCGTGACCTGTCGGGGGCGGGGCAGGGGCTTGACGTCACTCACGTCGTCATTCCATCACGCGCGTCCCAATCGCCTCAGACGCCCGCCTTGTCGGTGCTCACCAGCGGGCGCAGCACCAACTCATGCCCGCTCTCGGCGAGGTCGACGCCGACCGAGCCACCGTCGTTGACCTCGCCGGCGATCAGCATCCGGGCCAGCGGGTCGCCGATCGCCGTCTGGATCAGCCGGCGCAGCGGACGGGCGCCGTACGCGGGGTCGTAGCCGGTGTCGGCCAGCCAGGTCCGCGCCTGGTCGCTGACGCTGATCGTGATCCGCCGGACCGCGAGCCGCTTCTCCAGCAGCGCCAGCTGCAGGTCGACGATGTGGGTCAGCTCGTCCTTGGTCAGCGAGTCGAAGAGGACCACCTCGTCGAGGCGGTTGAGGAACTCCGGCTTGAACGAGGAGCGGACCACCGCCATCACCGAGGAGCGCTTGGCCTCCGGGTCCATCAGCGGGTCGACGAGGAACTGCGAGCCCAGGTTGCTGGTCAGGATCAGCAGCGTGTTGCGGAAGTCGACGGTGCGGCCCTGGCCGTCGGTGAGCCGGCCGTCGTCGAGCACCTGCAGCAGGATGTCGAAGACCTCGGGGTGCGCCTTCTCGACCTCGTCGAGCAGCACCACGGAGTAGGGCCGGCGACGGACCGCCTCGGTGAGCTGACCGCCCTCGTCGTAGCCGACGTAGCCCGGAGGGGCACCGACCAGACGGGCCACCGAGTGCTTCTCGGAGTACTCGCTCATGTCGATGCGCACGATCGCGCGCTCGTCGTCGAAGAGGAAGTCGGCCAGCGCCTTGGCGAGCTCGGTCTTGCCGGTCCCGGTGGGGCCGAGGAACAGGAAGGAGCCGGTCGGGCGGTTGGGGTCGGCGATGCCCGCGCGCGAGCGCCGCACGGCGTCGCTGACGGCGCTGACGGCGGTGCGCTGGCCGATCAGCCGCTTGCCGATCACCTGCTCCATCTCGAGCAGCTTGGCGGTCTCGCCCTGCAGCATCCGGCCGGTGGGGATGCCGGTCCAGGCCTCCACCACCTCGGCGACCTGCTCGGCGCCGACCTCCTCGCCGACCAGCGGCTCGGTCTCGGGCTTCACCGTGGCGTCGGCCGCGGCGAGCCGCTTCTCCAGCTCGGGGATCCGGCCGTAGTTGATCTCGCTGGCCCCGGCGAGATCACCCTCGCGCACCAGCCGCTCGGCCTCGACCCGCAGCTGGTCGAGCTGGCGGCGCAGCTCGCCCTCGCCCTCCAAGGAGGACTTCTCCAGCTCCCAGCGGTGCTCGAGCGCGCGCAGCTCCTCCTCGCGGTCGGCGAGGTCCGCGACCAGCTTCTCCAGCCGCTCGCGCGAGGCGTCGTCGTGCTCCTTCTCGAGAGCGAAGCGCTCCATCTTCAGCCGGTCGACCTGGCGGCGCAGCTGGTCGATCTCCTCGGGCGAGGACTCGATCTCCATGCGCAACCGCGAGGCCGCCTCGTCGACGAGGTCGATGGCCTTGTCGGGCAGCTGGCGTCCGGAGATGTAGCGGTCCGAGAGCGTCGCGGCCGCGACCAGCGCGGCGTCGGTGATCCGGACGCCGTGGTGGGCCTCGTACTTCTCCTGGATGCCACGCAGGATCTGGATGGTGTCCTCGACGCTGGGCTCGCCCACGAAGACCTGCTGGAAGCGACGCTCCAGGGCGGGGTCCTTCTCGATCCGCTCGCGGTACTCGTCGAGCGTGGTGGCCCCGATCATGTGCAGCTCACCGCGCGCCAGCATCGGCTTGAGCATGTTGCCCGCGTCCATCGCGCCCTCGCCGCTGGCTCCGGCGCCCACGACGGTGTGCAGCTCGTCGATGAACGTGATGATCTGCCCGCCGGCCTCCTTGATCTCCTCCAGGACGGCCTTGAGACGCTCCTCGAACTCGCCGCGGTACTTGGCACCGGCCACCATCGCGGCCAGGTCCAGGCTCAGCACCCGGCGGCCCTTGAGCGAGTCGGGGACGTCGCCGGCGACGACCCGCTGGGCGAGACCCTCGACCACGGCGGTCTTGCCGACGCCGGGCTCGCCGATCAGCACGGGGTTGTTCTTGGTGCGCCGGCTCAGCACCTGCACCACCCGGCGGATCTCGGCGTCGCGGCCGATCACCGGGTCCAGGCGGCCCTCCTCGGCCGCCTGGGTGAGGTCGACGGAGTACTTCTCCAGCGCCTCGTAGGTGGACTCGGCGTCCTGGCTGGTGACCCGGCGGTTGCCGCGTACGGCGGTGAGGCCCTCGCGCAGACCGGCCTCGGTCAGGCCCGCGCCGAGCAGGATCTTCTGCGCCGAGCTCTCGACGCCGGCCAGCGCGATCAGCAGGTGCTCGGTGGCGACGTAGTCGTCCTTCATGCTGGCGGCGAGGTCGATCGCGGAGGCCAGCACCCGGGTCAGCGCGGCGGAGGCGCCGGGCTGCTGCACGGTGGCCCCGCTGGCCTTGGGCAGCGCGTCGCGCTGGGCCGCGGCCTCGCGGACCAGGGCCGGCGCGTCGACGCCGGCCTTGGCGACCATGTTCGCCGGGGTGCCGCCCTCCTGCAGCAACAGCGCCACCAGCAGGTGGATCGGCTCGGTGGTGGTGTTGCCGGCCGTGGTCGCCGAGACCTGCGCGGCCTCGATCGCCTCACGGCTGCGGGTGGTGAACTTGTCGGCTCCGAACTGGCTCATGCTGGTCACTCCTGGCTCATGAACACGGCTTGGTGAAGGCGTGCAATGCTGTTGTTCTGTTACCGAAACATCAGCAAACCTGAGTGTATTCCACTCAACTCTGGAAGGCGCAGAACTCGTTGCCCTCCGGATCGGCCAGCACCATCCAGCCGATCTCCTCGTCCAGCGCGCGGAGCACTCGGGCGCCCTGCCAGCCGTCGCGGCCCGCCGTCAGCGCAGCCAGGTCCGGCGTGGTGAGGTCCAGGTGGATCCGGTTCTTCACGGTCTTGGGCTCGGGGACCGCCACGAAGACGATGCACTCGAACGGCGCACCCGGGATGTCCTCGACCCAGCCCCAGCCGGTCTCCGCGTCATGCCCGCCGCTCGCCCCGAGCAGGGTGGCCCACCACTGCGACTGGGCGATCGGGTCGGCGCAGTCGATGACGATCTCGTAGAGGCGATGCTCGGGCACCTCCTCGCGCACGAAGACGCACAGCTCCCCGCCCTCGGGGTCGGCCACGATCTTCCACTTGAAGCTGTCCAGGTCCCGCGGGCTCGCGCCGAGCGCCAGCACGTCGTCCACGCTGGCGGCGTGGACGTCCAGGTGCACCCGCTGCTTGACGCTGACCGGCTCGGGGACCCGGTTGATCCACACCGTGTGCTCCGGGCTCGGCCCGGTGAGCAGCACCATCTCGTCGGGTCGCTGCTCGCGGCGCAGCCCCAGGGTCCGGGCCCAGAAGTCACCCATCGCGAGCGGGTCGACCGCGTCGATGCACAGGTCCTTGAACGTGGCGAGAGTCATGCCCGCCAACCTAGGCCACGTCGCCGACGTCCGGGGGCAGCGAGCGCACGGCCCGATCGCCGGCCCGGGCCGCGAGCACCACGGCGACGAGGCACCCCAGGTAGCCGGCGCCCAGCGCGAGCACCGGTATGGCCGGGCTCACGTCCGCGACCTCGACCAGCACCTGCCCGACCGCGCTGAGGGCCGCACCGAGGACCGCCAGCACGCAGGACAGCCGCGCCAGCGGCAGGGCCGCCCGGTGCGCGACCAGCCACGCCCGCTGCGACGACGTCGTCAGCGCCGTCCGGAGGCCCAGCAACGGGTTGACCTCGATGGTGCCGCCCGCGGCGGCGCGGGTGGTGAGGAAGACGACCACCCCGACCATGACGAGCCCGCCCGCACCGATCACGATGCCCGTGGGGTCCATCGCCTCAGCCCCGTTGCGCGCTCAGCCGCGGCGACGCCACAGCACGAGCTCCTGGGAGGGGCGGGCGCCACGGAGCACGGGCAGCTTGTTGACCGGCTGCGCGGCGGAGGTACGACGCGCCGCGTGCGCCGCCCGCAGTGCCTCGTGAGCGCCCTCGAGCTCGGCGCACAGCTCGTCGTTGCGCATCTGGAGGGCGCTGACCTGGTTCTCCAGGTCGAGGATGCGGCGCACCCCCTCGATGCCGATGCCGGCCGCGGTCAGGTCGGCGATCTCGCGCAGCAGCTCGATGTCGCGCTGGGAGTAGCGCCGCCCTCCCCCGCCGGCGCGACCGGGCGTGATCAGCCCGAGCCGCTCGTAGGTGCGCAGGGTCTGGGGATGCAGACCGGTCAGCTCCGCGGCCACGCTGATCACGTAGACCGCCGCGTCGTCGCCGAGGCCGGGCCGGAAGCGGCCCGCGGGACGTGCTCGCCGACCGGCCATCTCAGATCCCCTCGAACAGCCCCGTGCGCAGCGGCTTGCCGGCCGTCGCGGCACGGTAGGCCTCGACCGCCTCGCGGGCGGCCGGGTCGAGCGTGGCCGGCACGTGCACCTCCACGGTGGCCAGCAGGTCGCCCTTGGTGCCGTCGGCACGGGGGGCGCCCTTGCCGCGGACCCGGAAGGTCCGGCCGTTGGGGGTGCCCGGGGGCAGCCTCAGCGTGACCGGGCTGCCGCTGAGCGTCGGGATCTTCACTTCGGCCCCGAGCGCGGCCTCGTCGAAGGAGACCGGCACATCGAGGGTCAGGTTGTCGTCCTTGCGCCCGAAGACGCGGTGCGGGGAGACCTTGACGGTGACGAACAGGTCGCCCGCCGGGCCGCCGTTCTCACCGGCGCCGCCCTTGCCGCGCAGCCGGATCCGCTGGCCGTCCTTGACGCCGGCGGGGATGCGGGCCTGGATGGTCCGCGCCGAGCGGCCCCGCCCGCTGCCCTGACAGGTGGGGCACGGCTCGTCGTAGACGAGCTGGCGGCCACCGCAGGAGGGGCAGGTCTCGTTCATCGTGAACGCGCCCCCGACCGAGGCCGCGACGTAGCCGGCCCCCTCGCACTCGGGGCACACGTGCGGACGGGTGCCCGGCTTGCCGCCGGTGCCGTTGCAGTCGGGGCAGGGCGCGTCGCTGGCCAGGCGCAGCGAGATCGTGACGCCCTCGAGGGCGTCGGTGAAGCTGATCGTCGCGGTGCTCTCCAGGTCCGGGCCCTTCTGCGGGCGCGGGCGGGTCTGGCGGGCCCGGCCGCCGCCTCCGAAGAGGTCGCCGAACATGTCCCCGAACCCGCCACCGGCCCCGGCACCGGTGCCGGCCCGGTCCCGCAGCAGGTCGTTGATGTCGAACCCGCCGCCGCCGGTGCCGCCCCGGTTGAAGCCGCCCGGGAAGCCACCGAAGCCGCCGACTCCGACGCGGCGCACCTCGTCGTACTCCTTGCGCTTCTCGGGATCCCCGATCACGTCGTAGGCCTCGGCGACCGCCTTGAAGCGCTCGTGCTTGGCGCTGTCGCCGGGGTTGGAGTCGGGGTGGTTGGCGCGCGCGAGCTTGCGGTACGCCTTCTTGATCTCGTCGGCGGTGGCGTCCTTGGACACCCCGAGCTCCTTGTAGAAGTCCTTCTTCACCCAGTCCGCATTGGTCACGCGCGCACCTCCTCCCTCGGAATCGTCTTACTCGGCCGTCGGCGCCGCGGCCGGCTGCGACCCGGCGGGCGGGTCGACCACGAGCACCTGCGCGGCGCGCACCACCCGCTCGCCGATCCGGTACCCGGCCTTCGCGACCACCTTGCAGGTGGTCACCGTGACGTCGGGGTCCTCGCCCAGGTGGGACAGGGCCTCGTGGATCGTCGGGTCGAAGGCGTCACCGGGGACGCCGTACTTGACCAGGCCGACGCTCGAGACGATCCGCTCGAGCTGGTCGGCGACGGCCTTGAACCCACCCTCGACCTCGCCGTGCTCGCGGGCGCGGTCGATGGTGTCGAGAACCTCGGTGATCGGCGCCAGCGCGGTGTACGTCGCGTTCTCGCGGATCAGGTCGCGGTCCCGGTCGACGCGGCGCTTGTAGTTGAGGAACTCCGCCTGCAGGCGCTGCAGGTCGGAGGTCAGCTCGACCACCTCGCGCCGGGCACGACTCAGGTCGTCCTCGACCTCCTCGGCCAGCGGCGACTCCGTACCCTCCTGCGCGGTGTCCTGCGCGGGAGCGGTGGCGCCTTCCATCGCGGGGTCCGTAGCGGGGTCGGCAACTGCCTGAGGCCCCGGCTCAGCAACCCCCTGCGGGGAGGGAGCCGCGGTGTCCCGCGACTCCCCCGCCGGGGTGAACTCGTCCTTGGGGGACTGGGTCACTTGGTCTCACCCTCTGTGGTGTCCTCGTCGACGATCTCGGCGTCGACCACGTCGTCGTCGCTCTCGCCCGAGCCGGTCGCCGCACCGCCGGCAGCGGCCTGCTCGGCCTCGGCGGCGGCGTACATCGCGGCGCCCATCTTCTGGCTGGACTCACCGAGCTTGGTGATGCCGGCCTGCAGCTCCTCGTTGCTCGACTCGGCGTTCTCGAGCGTGGCCTTCAGCGCGTCCACGTCGGCCTGGACCTCGGTCTTGACGTCCTCGGGCAGCTTCTCGGCGTTGTCGGCGAGGAACTTCTCGGTCGTGTAGACGAGGCTGTCGGCCTGGTTGCGCAGCTCGACGCTCTCGCGGCGCTTGGCGTCCTCCTCGGCGTACTGCTCGGCCTCGCGGACCATCCGGTCGATCTCGTCCTTGCCGAGCGCGGAGCCACCGGAGATCGTCATCGACTGCTCGCGGCCGGACGCCTGGTCCTTGGCCGAGACGTGCACGATGCCGTTGGCGTCGATGTCGAAGGTGACCTCGATCTTCGGGATGCCGCGGGGAGCCGGGGGCAGGCCGGTCAGCTCGAAGTTCCCGAGCGGCTGGTTCTGCGCCCACATCTGGCGCTCGCCCTGGGCGACCTTGATCTCGACCGAGGGCTGGTTGTCGTCGGCGGTCGTGAAGATCTCGCTGCGCTTGGTGGGGATCGTGGTGTTGCGCTCGATCAGGGTGGTCATCACGCCGCCCTTGGTCTCGATGCCCAGCGACAGCGGGGTGACGTCGAGGAGCAGCACGTCCTTGACCTCGCCCTTGAGCACGCCGGCCTGGAGCGCGGCACCGACGGCCACGACCTCGTCGGGGTTGACGCCCTTGTTGGGCTCCTTGCCGCCGAGCAGCTCCTTGACGACCTCGGTCACCGCGGGCATCCGGGTGGAGCCGCCGACGAGGACCACGTGGTCGATGTTCTTGATCGCCACGCCACCGTCCTTGAGCACCTGCTGGAACGGCTTCTTGGTGCGCTCGAGCAGGTCCGCGGTGAGCTTCTGGAACTCGCTGCGGGTCAGCTTCTCCTCGAAGTGCAGCGGGCCCGACTCGCCGTGGGTGATGTAGGGCAGGTGGATCGTGGTCTCGCTCGAGGACGACAGCTCGATCTTCGCCTTCTCCGCAGCCTCCTGCAGGCGCTGCTTGGCGATCTTGTCGGCCGCGAGGTCGACACCGTGGTTGGCCTTGAACTTCTTGACCATCCACTCCACGACCCGGGCGTCCCAGTCGTCACCACCGAGGTGGTTGTCGCCGGAGGTCGCCTTGACCTCGACGACGCCCTCGCCGATCTCGAGCAGGGACACGTCGAACGTGCCGCCACCGAGGTCGAAGACCAGGATGGTCTGGTCGTCGCCCTTGTCGAGGCCGTAGGCCAGCGCCGCGGCGGTGGGCTCGTTGACGATCCGGCTCACGTTGAGGCCCGCGATCTCGCCGGCCTCCTTGGTGGCCTGGCGCTGCGCGTCGGAGAAGTACGCCGGGACGGTGATGACCGCGTCGGTCACCGGCTCGCCCAGGTAGGCCTCCGCGTCGCGCTTCAGCTTCTGCAGCACGAAGGCGCTGATCTGCTGGGAGGTGAAGGACTTGTCGTCGATCTGGGTCTTCCAGTCGGTGCCCATGTGGCGCTTGACCGAGCGGATCGTCCGGTCGACGTTGGTGACGGCCTGCCGCTTGGCCACCTCGCCGACGAGGACCTCGCCGGACTTCGCGAAGGCGACCACCGACGGGGTGGTGCGGGCGCCTTCGGCGTTTGCGATGACGGTGGGTTCTCCACCCTCGAGGACCGCGACGACGGAGTTCGTCGTACCAAGGTCAATGCCAACCGCGCGTGCCATGGGGATACCTCCGGGTTGCTTCTGGGCTGTCTGCCCGCGTCTGTGCTTCTGGTCTGTGCGTACGTCTGCGTTCAGTTCTGTGGGCCCGATCAGATCGGGCATGGGGCCATCATGCGTCGCTGCGACGAGTCTGGCAAACAAGTTGAGTCGGATCAACTCAAGTTCGTTCACTCGTGCCAACGCAGGGAGGGGGGTGGATGTTCCCCGCAGGCCGCGTGGAGCGCGGATTTCGGGTGCGAGGTGACTCACATCGTCGGGGCGTCGCGGAATAGCCCCGGCCGAGGGTTGTTGGGCTCCTCATGAGCGTTCCCGTCATCACCCTCCATGACCAGACGACCATCCCCCAGCTCGGCTTCGGGGTCTACCAGGTCCCGCCCGAGCAGACCGCCAGCACCGTCGCCTCGGCCCTCGAGGTGGGCTACCGCCACATCGACACCGCCGAGATGTACGGCAACGAGCAGGGCGTCGGCGAGGCCATCGCCGCCTCCGGCATCGCGCGCGACGAGCTCTACGTGACCAGCAAGCTGAACAACAACGTGCACCGCCCCGACGACGCCCGCCGCGCCTTCGACGCCACACTGCAGGCGCTCGGCCTCGACCGGATCGACCTGTTCCTGATCCACTGGCCGCTGCCCACCCAGTACGACGGGGACTTCGTCTCCACCTGGCGCACGCTGGCCGAGTTCGTCGCCGACGGCCGCGCCACCTCCGTGGGCGTGTCCAACTTCCAGCCCGCACACCTGGACCGGATCATCGAGGAGACCGGCGTGATCCCGGTCGTCAACCAGATCGAGGTCCACCCCTACTTCGCCAACGAGGAGGCCCGTGCCGCCTCGATCCGCCACGGCGTCGAGGTCGAGGCGTGGTCGCCGATCGCGCAGGGCAAGGTCCTCGGCGACCCGGTGATCAACGAGATCGCCGCCCGGGTCGGCAAGACCCCGGCCCAGGTGACGCTGCGCTGGCACATCGAGCGCGGCGACATCGTCTTCCCCAAGTCGATGTCCACCGACCGGATGCGGGAGAACTTCGACATCTTCGACTTCACCCTCTCCGCCGACGACGTCGCCGCGATCGCCGCCCTGGACCAGGGCGAGGCCGGCCGCCAGGGCCCCAACCCGGACACGTTCGACTGGATCCCGGCCTGAGCTGACGGCTGCGGTTTCCCCGGTCGGCCGGGGAAGCCTGATGTTGTCGGGCGAAACTTCGGCCGCCCAGTTCAGTAGTTGACAGCGGGCACTACCTCACCGGCCCCACGGGGCGCTGCGGTCACTCCAGTGGCGGGCGCCCTGTGGTCGACCCCGGGCAGCGCGCCGCGGCGTACGACGAGGTGCGGGCGCGAGTGCTCGCCTTCGCAGGGCCGGGGAAGCCCGGCCAGTCAGCGCGATGCCGGCCGGGCGCGGCCCGCCGCCGCGCTGCGCCGTACTGGCCACACGAAACCTGCACTTCCCACACGTTCCTTCGTGTGGGAAGTGCGGGTTTCACGAGTTAACTCGTGGTCCCGCCGGCACCGGGCGCCCCAAACGCGCGCCTCAGCCCCACCGGCCCCACCGGCGCGCGCCTCCGCAGCAGCCGACCCGCGGCCCAGCCTCACTCGACGGTGACGGTGACCTCGTTCGAGGCCAGCTCGCTGTCGGTGTCGACGACGCGGAACCGGTTCTCGCCGGTGCGGCCGGTCTCCACGTACGTCGAGAAGATGCCGCCGCTGACCGAGGCGGTGACGCCGAAGTCGGCCCAGCCGCCGTCCTCGAAGCGTTGCACCTTGAGGATGGCGCCCTCCCCCTTGGGGTAGACGCCGGTGAGGTCGATCTGCTCCATCGGGCCGACCGAGGTCTGGCCGGCCTGGAGGGTGACCGTCTTCTCGGCCGCCTCGGACTCCGACGGCGGCTCCGCGGGCTCCTCGCTGGCCTCGGAGTCGCCGGGGGCGAGCGTGATCAGCGGGCCGGAGGCACGCTCGGTGACCTGCGGCTCGGGCAGGTAGAGCGTCTCCTGGGCCGTGGAGCGTCCGGACGCCGAGCCGTCGCCGCCGACGCCCAGCAGCCGGGAGCCGACGAGCGCGGCCACCCCGGCCACCACGCCGACGACCAGACCGACCGCGACCAGCGCGACCAGGCCGGACAGGACGGGACGGTCTTCATCGGATCGCACGCGCAGGACACCCCCAGGGGAAGACGGACGGCGCCACGGCCGTCACCACCCGCCCATTGTCGGGCACGGGCCACGGAAGGCCAACCGGCGGTCAGCGCGGCGAGCAGATCACCACCGGGATCTCGCGCTCGGTCCAGGACTGGTAGGAGTCGAAGTCGGCGTACAGGTCCACCAGCCGCGGCCACAGCCTGCGCCGCTCCTGCGCGTCGGCGGTCCGGGCACGCACCTCGCGCACCTCGGAGCCGATCTGGATCCGGGCGTCGGGGCAGGCCTCCAGGTTGCGGTACCACTGCGGATGCTGGGGCAGCCCGCCCTGCGAGGCGACGACCACCACGTCGGGCCCGTCCAGCAGGTAGAGCAGCGGGGTCGTGTACGTCGTGCCCGAGCGGCGCCCGACGTGCTCGAGCAGGCAGACCGGGACCGGGCGGCGCAGCGCCGAGCCGATCCGCCACCGGGCGCCGACCCTGCCGCCGGTGCGTCGGTAGAGCGCGACGTGGGCCCGCCCGGCGTACTTCATCACCTTCGGCACCAGCGGCGAGTCGAGCCCTCCGGGGCGCGGCTTGGCCTGCCCGCTCATCACATCCCCCTCTTCCAGACCAGCTCCTCGTGCAGCCGACGGCTGCGCCAGCCGCGCTCGGTGCGCACCATCTCGTGGTGGTAGATCCCGCCGAACTCCACCAGCAGCTCGCCGCCGCCGGGCTGGGCCAGCGTCATCGGGTTGTGGAAGTACGCCGCGACCCGCGCCGCGTCGCCGTCGAGGTCGACCTCGCTCTGGCCCAGTGTGTGCATCCGCCGCTCGAAGACCGGCAGGTTCTGCGCCAGCCACGCCTTCACCTCGCGATACCCGCCGGCGATCCCGCCGGACTCGGTGTAGTCGATCGCGGCGTCGTCGGTGAACACCGTGTCGAGGCGGTCCCACTCGCCGGTGTCGATGGCGCGGGTGTAGCGCACCAGCACCTGCTCGATCTCCAGCCGGTCGCCGATCTCCGCCAGGTCCATGGGGCTCCTCGTGCCTCGCCGCAGGGCGTCTTCCGCCCATCGGGAGCACTATGGCAGTGAAGTGGAACACGTTCTAGGGTGCGGGCATGCGATTCACCTACGCCGAGGCGATGACCCGCGTCGAGAACTATGTGCCGCTCGCCCAGGCCGCCGAGGCGGCCGGGTACACGTCGATGACCATCGCGGACAGCCTGATCTATCCGCGCGAGTCCGACTCCACCTACCCCTACACCGACACCGGCGACCGGGAGTTCCTCGAGGACAAGGCGTTCATCGAGACGATGACGCTGGTCACCCACCTGGCCGCGCTGACCAGCACCCTGCGCTTCACGCCGTTCGTGCTGAAGCTGCCGGTGCGCCCGCCGGTGCTGGTCGCCAAGCAGGCCTCCTCGATCGCCTACCTCTCCGGCAACCGCCTCACCCTCGGCGTGGGGCTCTCCCCCTGGCCCGAGGACTTCATCGCGATGGGGGTGCCGTGGGCGCGCCGCGGCAAGCGGATGGACGAGTGCATCGACGTGCTGCGCGGCCTCACCAGCGGCGAGTACTTCGGCTACGACGGCGAGTTCTTCTCCTTCCCCGAGATCAAGCAGTCCCCGGCCCCGACCGAGCCGATCCCGCTGCTCGTCGGCGGCCACAGCGACGCCGCGCTGCGCCGCGCCGTACTCAAGGGCGACGGGTGGATGCACGCCGGCGGCGACGCCGAGGAGCTGGACCGGCTGCTGGCCCGTCTCGCCGAGATCCGCAAGGCCGAGGGCGACACCCGCGAGGACTTCCAGGTGCACGCGATCTCGACCGACTCCTACACCCTCGACGGCATCCGCCGCCTCGAGGACAAGGGCGTCACCGACGCCATCGTCGGCTTCCGGGTGCCCTACATCAAGGGCCAGGACGACCAGCCGGTGAGCAAGAAGGTCGCCCACCTGGAGCGGTTCGCCGAGCAGATCATCGGCCGGCTCTGATGGACGCCGGGGGGCGGCCCGAGGACCTGCGGCTCGACGACCCGGGCATCACCAAGCCCTTCGCCGACGCCGTCGCGCAGGCCGAGGAGCTGATCCGCGGGGCCGACTTCATCCGCACCGAGCAGGACCTGCTGGAGGGCTACGACTACCTGGCCGGGCGGATCCGGATGGCGATCCAGGCGGCCTTCAGCCACGACCCGGGCCGCACCCTCTTCGTCAACGGCACCCACCAGTTCTCCCGCCAGGGCCTCGACAACCCCGATGCCCTGTACTTCCACGCGGTGATCAACGACTCCGCGACGTACGTCGTGCGTGGGCGCCGCGGGACCACCGCCGACCTGTCGTTCCAGGTGATGGCCGGCAACTACACCGCCGAGGACACGCCGGCGGCGCTGGCGGCCTTCGACGAGCGTGAGATCGAGCTCGACGAGGACGGCACCTTCGCGCTCACCTTCGGCCCGGAGCTGGTGCCGGGAGCCGAGCGGCCGCGCAACTACTTCGTCTCCGGGCCCGGCGCCTCGTCGCTGATCGTGCGCGAGGTCTACAACGACTGGGACACCGAGGAGCGCGGCACGCTCTGGATCGAGCGCACCGACCAGCTCGGCGTGCCGGCGCCGCCGCTGACCCGCGCCCGGCTCGCCAAGAAGTACGAGATCGCCGCACGCACGCTCACCGGGACGATCCAGACCTGGTTCATGTTCCCCCAGTTCTTCCAGTACCAGCAGCTGGTCAACACGCTGACGCCGCCGCAGTCCACGCCCGGCGGGCTCACCTCGCAGCGCTCCTCGATCGGGCACTACGAGCTCGCCGACGACGAGGCGCTGGTGATCAGCGTCCCGGCCTGCGCGGACTGCACCTACCAGGGCATCCAGATCGGCTCGGACTGGTACGTCTCCACCGACTACGAGACCCACCAGACCTCGCTGACCAAGGCGCAGGCGCAGACCGACCCCGACCAGGTGATGCGCTTCGTGATCAGCGAGCGCGATCCCGGCGTGGCCAACTGGCTGGAGGCGCTGGGGCACCGCACCGGCGCGATCATGCTGCGCTGGCAGCAGCTCTCCCGCGACCTGGGCCCCGAGGACGGGCCGGTGGTGGAGAGGGTGCGCTTCGACGACCTGCCCAGCGTGCTGCCGTACCACGCGTCGAACCGGATCGGCCCCGAGCAGTACGCCGCCCGGATCGCCGCCCGTCAGCGCGCGGTGGCCCGGCGGATGCTCTCGTGAGCACCTCCCCGCTCGGTGCGGGCCTGCTGCGGGACAAGGTCGTCGTCCTCTCCGGCGTCGGCCCCGGGCTGGGCCGCGCGCTCGGCGAGGAGGCCGCGCGGATGGGCGCCGACCTGGTCCTGGCCAGCCGCACCGAGCGGCGCCTGGAGAAGGCGGCGGCCCGGGTGCGCGAGCTGGGCCGGCGCGCGCTCGTCGTCCCCACCGACATCACCGACGAGACGGCCCGCGCCGCGCTGGTCGACGCCGCGCTGGCTGAGTTCGGCCGGGTGGACTGCCTGGTCAACAACGCCTTCGCGATCCCGCCGATGGACCCGCTCACCACGCTGGGGCTCGACGCGCTGCGCACCGCTCAGGAGACCAACGTCTACGCGCCGCTGCGGCTCTCGGCGCTGTTCGCCGACGCGCTGGCCGCGACCCAGGGCTCGATCGTGATGGTCAACTCCGCGGTCCTGTACCACTCCCAGCCGGAGTTCGCCGGCTACAAGCTCTCCAAGGGCCAGCTCGCCCACGCCGCCTCCGCGCTCGCCACCGAGCTCGGCCCGCGCGGGATCCGGGTCAACTCGATCGCGCCGTCCTACATCTACGAGGACGTCAACAAGGCCTACTTCGACTGGATCGCCGCGGAGACCGGGCGCACCCACGAGGAGGTGTACGCCGAGAAGGCGGCCCCGACCGACCTCAAGCGGCTGGCCACGCCGGTCGAGATCGCCCGCGCCGCGCTGTTCCTCGCCAGCGACCTGGCCAGTGCCGTCACCGGCACCGTGCTCAACGTCGACTGCGGCGAGTTCCACGACCGCTAGCCCCCGCCGGTCCGCACCCCGACCTGCCCCAGCCACCCCCGGAGGAGACATGGCACGCGAACGCGCCGACGTCGGCAGCTACGAGGACATCGCGGCCGCCGCGATCCGCTCCACCGGCCTGGCGGACTTCGGCGGCACCGAGCACGAGGAGGGACTGCGGATCCTCGTCGAGGACCTCAACTCCCCGACTGCCGGGCTGACCGGCGTGGGCAGCTACATGATGCGCGCGCAGGTGAAGGGCGCGCTGGTGGCCCGGCTGCTGTCGCAGTCCGGGTTCGCCCAGCACCCGTCGTACGCCGAAGTGGCGATCGAGCGGCCGATCTTCGTGCTCGGCCTGCCCCGGACCGGCACCACCGCGATGCACCGCCTGCTCACCGCCGACCCGGCCCACCAGGGCATCGAGCTGTGGCTCGCGGAGTTCCCCCAGCCGCGCCCGCCGCGCGCGACGTGGGAGGACAACCCCGTCTACGCCGCGATCAACGCCGGCTACGCCGCCCACAACGCCGAGCACCCCGAGCTGATGGGGATCCACTACATGGACGCCGCCACGGTCGAGGAGTGCTGGAAGATCCTGCGCCAGAGCGGCAAGTCCATCGGCTACGAGTCGGTGGCCCACGTGCCGACGTACGCCGGCTGGCTGGCCCGCCAGGACTGGACCGACGCCTACCAGCGCCACCGCGCCAACCTGCAGCTGATCGGCCTGCACGACACCGCGCGCCGCTGGGTGCTGAAGAACCCCTCGCACCTGGTCGCCCTGGACGCGCTGATGGCCGTCTACCCCGACGCGCTGGTGGTGCAGATGCACCGCGACCCGGTCACCTCGGTGGCCTCGGCCTGCTCGCTGTCGGCGACGTCCGCGGCCGGCTGGTCGACCACGTTCGCCGGCGAGGTGGTCGGCGCCACCCAGCTGGACCTGCTCGCCCGCGAGTTCCACGCCTTCCACGAGGCGCGGCCGGCCTACGACCAGCGGCAGTTCGTCGACGTCGACTACCTCGACTTCGTGGCCGACCCGACCGCGACGGTCCAGGGCATCTACGAGACGTTCGGCCTGGACTACTCACCCGCGGTCGCCGACGCCGTCCGCGCCGCGGACGCCGCCTCGCGCGAGGGCGACCGCAAGCCGGTGCACGCCTACACGCTGGCCGACTACGGGCTCACCGAGGAGCAGGTGCGCGCGGCGTTCGCGCGCTGAGCGCGCCGGGCTCGGCGCTCGGCTCGCGGCTGGGCGCACCTGCGGCAGGCGGTTGTCCACAGGTCCGGAAAGTGAGGCTTGGCGGCACGCCGGATGCTTCCTAGCGTCGTCGGCATGCAAATCGACTACTCCCGGATGCGCGGCGCGGCCCGGCGGCTGTCCGTCCAGCGCGAGGCCGTGCTCGACGAGCTGCCCCTGTCCCGGCCCGACACCGGCGCGACCAGCGCGGAGACCGCGCAGGGCCTGGCCCGGGTGAGCGGCGCCTGCCGGGAGCTGGCCACCCACCTCGCCCGCATCTCCACCGGCGTGGTCGACACCTGCGACGACTTCTGGGCCACCGACGAGCTGCTGGTGGCCCCCGACTTCCGGTGCCGGGTCCCCGATCTCGCCGACGTGGCTCCGGGGGCCGGGCGATGAGCGTGTCCCTACGGGTGGCCGGGGCGCCCGGCGAGTGCCGGCGCACGGCGCGCCAGCTGACCCGCGCCAGTCACGCCGTCGCGGACACCGCCGACCTGCTCCTCCGTGAGCGCGAGCGGTCGGGTCCCGGTCTGGCCGGCGGCTCCGGCGCGGCCTACCGCGCGCGGGTGGCGACCACCGCCGGGGAGGCCGAGCTGCTGTCGCGGTGCGTGGCGGAGCTGGCACACCGGCTGAGCGCGCTGGCCGAGGTGCTCGAGGACGTCGAGGACCGCATCGAGCGCGTCCGCCGCCTGGTCGCCCCCTACGACCTGGTCCGCGGGGACCGGCTCGTGGAGCCGGTGGACCGCGCGGACGAGAGCGCCCGCCTGGTCAGGGAGCGCCGGCTCGCCCACCGCGAGGCGGTCGCCACCGTACGGCGGGCGCGCGCCGACGAGACCGAGGCACAGGACGGCTGGCGAGCGTCGCTGAAGGCCTACGCCATCGAGCTGGGCCAGAGCTCGTGGAACGCGCTGCCCAACGGCACGTTCCTGCCGCCGGTCGAGGACCTCCCCGCCGGCCCGCCGCAGCAGCCCGAGCGGCAGCCCGAGCAGCGGCCCGCACCCGGCCCCGAGCGGGGGCCCGACCGGCCCGAGTCACCGGCCGCCGAGGCGCCGGCGTCCCCAGCGTCGCCGGAGGCGAGGCCGTCCTCCGGGTCACCGGCCGGCGCAGCATCCGACCCGTCCTCCGGGTCCCCGGGCATCGGCGCGTCCGACCCGCCCGCCGAGCGGACCCCGCAGGACCGGCCCGGTGCGCCGGGAGGCGCCCGCCGCTGGCAGCTCGCCTCCGCTGTCGTGTCGGACGCCGGGCCACCGGTCCTCGCCGGCACCACCCTCGTCCTGCCCGTCCCGACCACCCGACCGCCGGGCGCCGACCTCGACGTCCCGCCCCACCTGGAGGTATCCGATGAGCCCTGCCGGCCCGACCCCCGACCCGCCCCCGCCCCCTGACCTGCCGCTGACGCTGCCGCCGGGCTGGGTGCACGGGACCCGGCCCGAGGCGGGGATCCTGCTGGCCGCCTCTCCCCGGCGGCCGGGACCCAGCGGTGTGCGTCCCGGCATCAACCTCGTCGCCGAGCCGGTGACCGTCGGCCTGGAGGACTGGGTGGAGCTGACCCTGCGCGACCTGGGACCGGGGCTGGACCGCTTCGACCTCGAGGACGAGGACGACTACGACGGCGGCTGGCCGGTCGCCTACCGACGCTTCTCCTACGCCTACGAGGGCCACGACCTGGTCTGTGACCTGTGGGCGTGGGTGGCCGACGGCGTCGGGCTGATGCTGACCGGGACGGTGGTGCGCGAGGAGTACCTCGACTACTGCGACCTCTTCGAGGACGTCGCGCTGGGCTGTGACCCGGAGGCGGTGGTGCGCGCCCTGCACGCCGGGCCGCCCCGGCCCACGGCGCGTGCCTCCTAGCCGGGCGTGCCTAGCGCCGGTGCACCCGGATCGGCGCCCCGCGGCGCGGGACGCTGGTGATGTTGCGGACCCGGGGGCGGTCCTCGCCGAGGGTCTCCACGTCGTAGGCGGTGAGCACGGCGCGCAGCACCGCGACCCCCTCCATCAGCGAGAAGCCCGCCCCGATGCAGCGCCGTACGCCGCCTCCGAACGGGATCCAGGTGTGCGGGGCGGGGCTCTGCCCGACGAACCGCTCGGGGCGGAAGGCCTGCGGGTCGGGGTGGCTGTCGGGGCGGGCGTGGCCGAGCAGGATCGAGGGCCCCACCGTCACCCCCGCCGGCAGGTCCCACCCGCCGACACGGGCCGGCGCCGTCAGGTGGCGCACCACCATCGCGATCACCGGGTGCAGCCGCATCGACTCCTTCAGCACCGCCTCCAGGTAGTCGTCGTCGCCCTCGTCGGCCGCCTGCTGGGCGCGCGCCAGCTGACGCGGGTCGCGGCCGAGCTCGTAGAGCGCCCAGGACAGCGCGGTGGCCGTGGTCTCGTGGCCGGCCAGCAGCAGCGTGACCAGCTGGTCGCGCAGCTCGGCGTCGTCGAGCATGTCGCCGGCCTCGTCGCGGACCTGGATCAACCGCGACAGCACGTCGGTGCGCTGCGCGAGATCGCCCTGGCCGCGCCGCTCACCGATCTCGGTGTACATCAGCCGGTCCAGCGCCCGCTGGTTCTCCACGCTGGCCTTCCACGGCCCGATCCGCTGCAGCTGCGGCACCGGCCAGCCGAGCAGGACGATCGGGCTGACGTCGACGGTGCGGTTGACCCGCGGGCGCAGCCCGCGCAGCCGCTCCTCGTCGGTGACGCCGAAGACCACCCGCAGGATCACCTCCAGGGTGAGCGCGTTCATCCGGTCGAGGGAGCGGAACTCCCGCGCGGGCGTCCAGGTGTCGACCTCGGCTCGGGCCAGCTCGCTGACCAGGGCCTGGTAGCCGCGCAGCGCGTGGCCGTTGAAGGCCGGCATCAGCAGCTTGCGGGCCCGCTTGTGCTCGGCGCCGTCCTGCAGGAGCAGCGAGTGCTGCCCCATCACCGGGCCCAGCACCGCGTTGCCCTTGCCCGCGTGGAAGACCGCAGGGTCGCCCGCGAAGATCTCCTTGGCGTGCTCGGGCCCGGTGAACAGCACCAGCGGCTGCCCGCCGGGCAGCAGCCTCACCGCGAAGACGTCACCGTGCTTGCGGTGCATCGCGGGCACGAACTGGTGCCGGAAGCGCACCAGCGCGATGGTCTGCAGCAGCGGCGGCCACGACGGTCCCGGCGGCAGCGCGGAGCGCGGCACCTTCCGCCGCCGTCGCGTCGGGGGCCGGGCCGCGCGGAAGCGCGCGTCGGTGAGCCGGTCCATCTGCTCCTGGGTCATGGCCATGACGCCCTCCTGAGGGGCCGCGTCGGTGGCCCGGGTCACATGCTAGGAGGGCCCCGGCACCCGCGGAAGCGCGCAGCGCGCGCTCGTCTCAGGCCGGGCGGGCCAGCTGGTCGACGGCGGCCGCGAAGACCCCCGGCCAGGCCGCCGCCAGCGGCACCACCCGCCGGCGCAACGCCGGCTGCCGGGTGGCCCCCAGCAGGGTGCGGGTCAGCAGGTCGTGGCGCCGTCCCAGGCGCCGTGCCACCCGCTCGTAGCCCGCCGGACGGTCGGTGACGAGCGCGGCGACGGCGGCCTGGGCCTGGGCCAGGCCCAGCGAGATCCCCTCCCCGGTGAGCGCGTCCACGTACCCCGCGGCGTCCCCGACCAGCAGCACCCGGCCGGCGACCCTGCGCCGGGCCCGCTGGCGCAGCGGGCCGGCGCCGCGGGCGCGCGTCGACTCGGCGCCGGCGAGCCGCTGGGCCAGCGCCGGCAGCTCGACCAGGACGTCCTCGAGACGGCTGCCCCGGGCTCCCAGCACCGCGATGCCCACCAGCCGCTCCCCCACCGGGGTCACGTACGCCTCGGCGGTGGGCGCCCAGTGCACCTCGACGAACGAGGTCCATGGCTCCCGCTCGACGTGGCAGCGCAGGCCGTAGCGCCGGGCGCCGGTGACCGGCACGTCCAGGCCGAGCATCCGGCGCACCGGCGAGTGCAGCCCGTCCGCGGCGACCAGGTGCCGGGCTGCGTCTCCGTCCACCAGCACCCGGTCCCCGACGTCGCGCACCTCCCGCACCGCCACCGGCTCGATCACGACCCCGGCGTCCAGCACCGCCTCGCGCAGCGCCGCGTGCAGCACGGTACGGCGCACGCCGCGCCCCGGCCCGCGCCGGAACGCCGCCTGGGCGCGGTGGTCCGCGTCGAGGTAGCGGATCCCGTCGATGGCGCACCCGGCCGGGTCGACGCCGAGCGCGGCCAGCGCCGCCACCGCCCCGGGCATCAGCCCTTCCCCGCACGCCTTGTCGATCGTGCCGGGGCGGGGCTCGCGGACCACCACGTCGAGTCCCTCCCGCGCGGCGTACAGGGCAGTGGCCAGGCCGACCGGTCCGCCGCCGGCCACGATCAGGTCACGCACGCGCGGCCGGCTGGGGCAGGGTGGCGAGCGCGGCGTCCTCCACCCGGATCCGCACCCGCAGCAGGGCCGCGTTCAGGATGGTGAAGACCAGCGCGGTGATCCAGGCGCCGTGCACCAGCGGCAGCGCCGCGCCCTCCACGACGACCGCGACGTAGTTGGGGTGCCGGAACAGCCGGTAGGGCCCGCCAGCGACCGGGGCGAGCCCGGGCACCACGATCACCCGGGTGTTCCAGCGCCGCCCGAGGGTCGCGATGCACCACCAGCGCAGCGCCTGCGAGGCGAGCACCAGCGCGAGCATCGACCAGGCCAGCACCGGCGCCACCTCGGGACGCCGCAGCCACGCCTCGGCGAGCGCGCCGACGAGGAGCCCCGAGTGCAGCACCACCATCACCGGGTAGTGCCCCTGCCCGGTCTCCCGCCCGCCCCGGGCCAGGCTCCAGGCGGCGTTGCGCTTGGAGACGACCAGCTCGGCGACCCGCTCCAACCCGACCAGCGCCACCAGCACCGTGAACGCGCCCAGCCCGGTCACGCCGCCGCCTCACCGAGCGAGCGGAGCAGCACCAGCTCGGAGCAGAAGCCGGGGCCCATCGCCAGCAGGACGCCGTACGAGTCTGGGCGCGGTGGCCGATCGCGCAGGGTGTCCTCGAGGACGTGCAGCACCGAGGCGGAGGAGAGGTTGCCGATCCGGGCCAGCGACTCCCAGGTCAGCCGGACCGCCTCGCGCGGCACCTCGAGCGCCTGCTCGAGGGCCTCGATCACCTTCGGCCCGCCGGGATGGCAGACCCACCAGCCGATGTCGGCCCGGGTCAGGCCCTGCTCGGCGAGGAAGCCGTCGACGTCCTCGCGCAGGTAGTGGCCGACCACGTCGGGCACCGAGGCGTCGAGCACGATCCTCAGGCCGCCGGAGGTCACGTCGAAGCCCATGGTCCGCTCGGAGTCGGGATAGAGCCGGCTGCGGCTGGCCAGCACCTCGACCGGGCCGCGCGCCGCAGAGTCCCGCCCGCGCCCCCCGCGCGCGACGACCGCCGCGGCGCCGTCGCCGAAGAGCCCGCTGGCCACCAGGTTCGGCACCGACACGTCGTCGCGCTGCACCGTCAGCGAGCACAGCTCGACCGCGACCAGCACCGCCACGTGGTCGGGGTGGCCGACCAGGTAATCGTGCAGCCGGGCGATGCCGGCCGCGCCCGCCACGCAGCCCAGCCCCACCAGGGGCAGCCGCTTCACGTCGGGGCGCAGGCCGATGCCGGCGGCGATGCGCGCCTCCAGGCTGGGTACCGCGAGCCCGGTGACGGTCGCCGAGATCACCAGGTCCACGTCGGTCGGCGTCAGGTCGGCGGCCTTGAGGGCGTCGCTGAGCGCACGCGAGCCGAGCTCGACGGCCGCCTCGATGAAGTGGTCGTTGGCCCGGCCGAAGTCGTCGAGCCCGGCGTAGCTCTCCAGCGGCAGGACCAGGCTGCGGTGCTCGACCCCGGCGTTGGCGTGGAAGCGGCGCAGCAGCCGCTCGTCGAGACCACCCCGGGCGATCACGCCGGCGAAGGCGTCGGTGATCTCCTGCTGGGTGTAGCGGTGCTGCGGGAGGGCCCCGCGGACCGACAGGATCTCCATCTGCTGCTCCTTCAACCGGTGGTTCCCGCGGCGCCCGGGAGGGGCGTGCGGGGGATGAGGCCCGCGAGCAGTCCGCCCGCGAGCCGAGGGGTGATCCGGCCGTCCCCGAGACCGATCTCGACGAGGTCGTCGAAGACGTGTTCGTTGCCGGTGGCGGCACGGATGCCTGCGTCGATCACCACCGGGAGCGTCGCCAGCCGGGAGGCGATCCAGGTGTGGCGCAGATGGCCGCCGAGCAGCGCCCGCACCGCCCGGCGGTGCTCGGCGCCGGCCTGCCGGGGCCGGTCCTGCGCCAGGGTGCGCGCCGCCGTGCGGCCCGCGACGATGCCGGTGGCGACGGCGTAGTAGATGCCTTCGCCGGTCATCGGGTTCACCAGCCCCGCGGCGTCGCCGGCCAGCAGCAGCCGGCCCGCGGGCTGCTGCCAGCGCCAGCCGGACAGCGGGAGGTGGTGGCCCCGCCAGCGGGTCCCGGCCGCCGCCGCGCCGGGCAGCAGCCGTTCCAGCTCGCCGAGGAGCAGGGCCCGCGAGGGCGGCTCGCCGGGGCCCAGGAGCTCGCCGTACCCGACGTTGGAGAGGCCGTCGCCACGATCGAAGGCCCAGGCGTACGACGGCTGGCGGCGCTCGCCGTAGCGGATCACCTGGGTGCCGCGACGCCCCGGCGCGGTGGGGGCGTAGCCGCGCAGGGCGAGCGCGCGGCGGCCGCCGACGGACACCCCGGCGGCGCGGCGGACCACCGAGTGCGCGCCGTCGGCGCCGACCACCACCGGGGCGCTGAAGCCGTCCACCTCCACCCGGTCCAGATGCTGGCGGACGTGGGCGACGCGGTGGCGGCGCAGCACGGCCCCGGCGGCCACCGCGCGCTGGACCAGTCGGGCGTCGAAGACCTCGCGCGGGATGACCCACACCGGCCGGGCCATCGGGCGCGCCACCCGCGCCTCGCGCCGGGCCAACTCGAGGCTCCACAGCGGCGACCAGCCCTCGACGACGTCGCCGGCGCCGACCTGGGCCAGCGCGTCGACGACGTGGGGGGCGATGCCGTCCCCGCAGCACTTGTCGCGCGGGAAGTCGGCGCGGTCCAGCAGCAGCACCCGCAGCGCCGGGTCCTCGGCCAGCGCGGCCAGCGCCGTGGCGCTGCCGGCGGGGCCGGCGCCCACCACGATCAGGTCCCAGGCCGCCGGCGGTGCCGCGCTCATCGGGCCCACCCGAACATCACCACGTCGACCAGCGCGATGCCGAGCGCCGCCCGGAACGGCGCCCGGCCCTCGCCGGTCAGGGCCAGCACCGCGAGGACGGCGACGACGACCAGCGCCCCGACGGCGACCGGCGGCGAGTCCACCGGGGCGCCGGCCACGATCACCACCGAGGCGAGCGCCAGCACGGCGACCGCGATCGGCGCGGTCCAGCGGGCCCCGATCCGGTGCGGCAGCCCGCGGACGCCGGTCGCGGCGTCGTCGTCGAGGTCGGGCAGCACGTTGACCAGGTGCGCCCCCACGCCCAGCAGCGCCCCGGCCAGCGGCATCCAGCCGGGTGGGACGGCGTCGTCCACGGCGAGGCTGACGAAGACCGGCAGCGCCCCGAACGCCACGGCGTAGGGCAGCCAGGACAGCACCGTCGCCTTGGCCCCGAGGTTGTAGACCCAGCCGGCGGCGACGACGAGCAGGTGCACCGAGCCGGCGAGCAGGCCGCAGGCCAGCGAGAGCGGGATCGAGGCGAGCAGGGCCACGGCGCAGGCGGCGCGCACCAGCCGCTCGCCCACGTCGCCGGTGGCGATCGGCTTGTCAGCGCGCCCGACCCGGCGGTCCCGGGCGGCGTCGAGGAGGTCGTTGGACCAGCCGATGGAGAGCTGCCCGGCCGCGACGGCGACGACGACGAGGGCCACCCGCCCCGGGGAGCCGCCGAGCGCGGCCGCGAGCAGGCCGCCCAGCAGGGTGACCGCCGCAGCGGGCCCCGGGTGGGCGGCACGAAGGAGTGCGGCCGAGGCCCGCCTGGCGCTCATCGCCTGGCCGGTACCCCGACCGACCCCGCTCATGTTCGGGCGGCGGGGTCGGGGCTCGGCGAGGTGGTCGCGACGCTGAGCACCTCGTGGCGCGGGGCGACGTTGTCTCGGGTGGCGCCGCAGGTCAGCCGGTGTGCCGGGCCGTCGTCGGTGGTGCGCACCCGCACCGTCCACTCGGCGCCGGTGGCCGCGAAGACCGCCTCGGTCACCGCGTCGGCACGGCGCGAGCGGACCCTGCGGACGTCGTCTGTGCGGGTGAGCCCGAGGCGGCGGCGCAGCGCGATCTCGGCCGCCTGCACCGGCATCGGCAGTCCGGAGCGGCCGCGCAGGTGGTCGAGGTCGAGCTCGCCCACCAGGTGGCCGCCGGCGACGGCGAGCGCCGAGCGCTCGTCGAGCCTGCCGTAGTAGAGGCCCTGCGGCAGCACCAGCAGGTTGGCGGCGAACCGGTCGCCGCCGATGTGGGAGACCTCCCAGGTCTCCTCGGGGTGCGCGCGGGACAGCGCCGCGGCCACCGGGCGGCCCCGCTCGGCGCAGCAGACGTCGTGGCGCCCGTGCGCGCAGACCGCCAGCACGCTCGCGTCGTACGGCGTGAGGCCGGGCGAGCGGCCGGCGCCGAGCGCGTCCAGGTCGAGCTCGAGCAACGCGGAGGGGGCGTCGAGCAGGGCCGTCTCCAGCCACGGGCGCACCGCGTCCGCGTGGGCGGCGAAGACCCGGATCCCGGCGGCGGCGGTGACCCGCCCGGGGCGTCGTACGAGCAGCACGCGCACGCCCGCCTTCCGGGCCCGGCGCTGTAGGCCGGTGCGCACCTGCTCGGGCAGCCGGCAGTCGCGCAGCGCGTCGACCCCCCAGGGGCCGGGGACCTCCACCAGCAGGAAGGCGCGCACCGTCGAGGCGGTGCCGGCGAGGTCCTCGTCGCGCAGCAGGCTGCTGGCCGCGCAGCGGAACGCCGGGTCGGGGCTCACCCGACGACCTCGAGCAGCCCCTCCCGGACCAGACGACGACACAGCACCGACCGCCCGGGCTCGTCGAGGTGGGCGGCGAGGTCGACGGGGCGCAGCTCGGCGCGCGAGCCGATCTCCTCCAGGGCCGGGCGGATCCGGGCGGGCAGGTCGAGGTGGCGGTCGCCGAGCAGCAGCCGGACCCGGTCGTCCGGGGCGTCGAGGAGCACGCAGGGGTGGGCGGCGCGGCGGCGCAGCAGCGTGGTGTCGTCCAGGTCGCGTACGGCGAGGACGTCGCGCAGCCCGTGCGGCAGGCGCGGGCTGCGCCCGGTCAGGAAGCGCTGCACCTCCGCCTCCACGGCGGCGGAGGCGTCGGCGCGCCGTACCCGCTCGGCGAGCTCCTCCAAGCGCGCGGCGAGCTGGTCGCGCAGCTGCTCGGGGTGCTCCAGGTAACCGGCGGGCAGGTGTTCGTCGGGGACCTCGTCGAGCAGCGGCCGGACGGTGCGCCCGACCAGGCCGCGCCAGGTGAGCTGGTTGATGCCGAGGGTGACGTGCAGGGAGGCGCTCTCCTGGGCGCGCGCGGCGTGCGGGGTGCCGGTGGGCAGGTACATGCTCAGCCCGGGCTCGAGGAGGACGTCCTCGACGCCGTCGTCGGTGTGCACCTCCCAGCGCTTGGCCCCGTGGGTCTGGAAGACGAACACGTCGTGGCTGTCGGAGTGCACCGCGAAGCCCTGCGATCCCGGCGGGGTCAGGTAGGCGTTGGCCTGGCACGGGTGGCCCAGCTCGTTCTCCAGCTCGGCCACCAGCCGGGTCAGCGGCGGCCAGTAGCGGTGCAGGCCCTGCAGCACCACGGTGGCGCCCTCGTCGAAGAGCCGCAGCACCTTGCGCGGATCGACCAGCCCGGTCAGCGGCTTCCCGGCGAGGGTGGCGGCGCGGGTGAAGTCGGCCTCGGGCAGCACCCGGCCGTCGCGGGCGAGGCGTACCGCGGGGGTGCGGATCGCGGTCTCGGTGAGCAGGTGGTCGACGTCGTCGAAGGAGAGCAGCTCGACCAGCCGCTGGGGGTCGGTGCGGTGCAGGTGCACCCGTGACGCCCAGACCTTCGTCAGGAAGGTCTGGGCGTCACCGCTCAGCAGGTCGAGCGCGCTCAGGAGTCGGTCCCGTCGGAGTCCGTGCCGTCGGAGTCGGTGCCGTCGGAGTCCTTGGTGTCGCCGTCGGAGGTGTCGGTCGCGTCCCCGTCGGTGCCGTCGGAGTCGGTGCCGTCGGAGTCGGTGCCGTCGGAGTCGCCCCCGTCCGTGCCGTCCGAGTCGCCCCCGTCCGTCCCGTCGGCGTCGGCGGTGTCCCGCCCGTCCGCGTCGGCGGGCCCGGGCATCGACGTGGCCTGGGGGGTGCCCACGGTGCCGCTGGTCATCTCATCGTCGCTCAGTGAACCGGTCATGCGTCCTCCTCTGCTCCCGGCGGAGGTTCCGCCGAGTCGTCGTACGGCAAGTCCCGGGTAACGACCGGATGGCCGCCCGTCAGGACCGACGCCAGCCATTTACCCAAGCCCGGCCGAATAACGCCACCCCTCCGCAGCCACGCCCGCCCGAACCCGCCCCGGGTGGGCGTCAACCCCTCGCCGTTTGGTCCCCAACGGATGCAATCCGGGCGAAATACATGCCGTCTCTGCCCAATCGGCAACCTCACCGCCCACCCCGGCCCGAAACGACGCCGACCCCTCACCGTTTGGTCCCCAACGGACGGAATCCGGGCGAAATACATGCCGTCTCTGCCCAATCGACGCCCCCAACGCCGACCGCCGACCCCACCCCAGCCTCAGCTCCCTCCAGCCCCTCCAGCCGCTCGGGCCGCCCGCTCCACCCGGGCACGCTGGTCCTCCCAGGTCTCACCGTCGGCCAGCCACAGGTTGTCGTTGCCCAGGCGAAGCCCGGCGGTCCCGTCGATCAGCTCGCGGACGATGTCGGCGTGGCCGGCGTGGCGGTGGGTCTCGGCGACCATGTGCAGCAGGATCCGGTGCAGCGTGACCTCGTTGCGGCCCTCGCCCCACCAGGGGACCCGGCCGATCGTGTCGAGGTCGAGCGCCTCGATGGTCGCGTCGGCGTGCGCCCAGGCGCGGTGGTAGAGGTCGACGATCTGCTCGCGCGACTCCTCCGGGGTCGCCCACAGGTCGGCGTTGGGCTCCGCGCCGGGCTCCAGCCAGGGCAGCGGCTCGCCGGAGGGCCGGTCGAAGGTGTCGCCGAAGTACCCGAGTTCGACGCTGGCGAGGTGCTTGACCAGGCCGAGCAGGTTGGTCCCGGTCGGCGTGAGGGGGCGGCGTACGTCGTACTCGGACAGGCCGTCGAGCTTCCACAGCAGCGCCTCGCGCGCTTGCTGAAGGTAGCGATGGAGGTCGGTCTTCGCGCCCTGGTCGGTCATCTGACGACTCTGACGGGGCGCCGCACCGGAGGTCAACCGGCTTCTCGGACGCGGCCGAACGAGCGCGTACGCCGGCGCCCGCCAACCGGCGAGCGCGACGCGGTGGCCACGTGGCGGACGCCGGCTACGCCAGCAGCCCCGTACGACGCGCGATCGCCGCCGCCTCGGTGCGACCCGACGCGCCGAGCTTGGCCAGGATGTGGGAGACGTGCACCGAGACGGTCTTGGTGCTGATGAACAGCTGCTTGCCGATCTCGCCGTTCGTCCGGCCCTCCGCGACCAGAGCGAGGACCTCACGCTCGCGGGTGGTCAGCGGCTCGGTGCCCTGCTCGTGCCCCGGGCCCGCCTCCGCGGGCCGGGGGGTGGATCCGCTGGCGACGAGCTCGTCGAGCAGCGGCCGCGCGCCCAGCGCCTGGGCCGCCTCGCGGGCCAGGTCCGCCGCCTCCCGAGCGGTGGCGGCGTCGCCGGTGGCGCGCAGGATCTCGGCCAGCCGGGCGCGCACCTTGGCGAGCTCGAGGACGTCGCCGTACTCGGTGAAGTGCCGCTCGGTCTCACGCCAGCTCGCCAGCACCTCCGCCGCGTCGGGCGGGTCGACCTGCGCCCGCCAGCGCCAGCGCAGCGCCTCCGCGTTGAGCCGGGCGTGCCAGGCCCAGGTCTCGGGTCCGAACACGATGCCGGACTCGCGCTGGTAGGCGAAGACCCGGCGCCCGTCCTCGACCAGCCGGGCCGCGTCCTTGGCCTGGACCTTGCGCTGCGCGGCGCTCAGCCTCACCGCCGCCGACGAGAGCGCCGCCAACGTGGTCGCGGACAGCCGCAGGCGCGCCTGGAAGCTCTGTCCCCACAGCGGCGCGATCGCCGCGCACACCTCGTCGTAGACGCCCACCGCGGCCACGTGGTCGCCACGCTGCTCGTGCATCTCCAGCTCGGCGCTGCCACCGGTGACGGCGACCAGCCCCTCCACCGCCCAGAAGGGACGCGCCACCCGGGCCAGCTCGAGGGCCGTCACGTCGCCGCGGGCCGCGAGCACGGTGGCCCGCATCGTCGAGAGCATCGCCTCGTACAGCGGCGGCGGGGCCTGGTCGGCGACACCGGTGAGCGCGAGGACCTCGTCCCACCGCCCGGCCGCGCGCAGCACCGAGCCGTGCATGAAGCGGGCCTCGAACGCGTACGGCGCCCACGGGATGCCCGCCGCCGCCCCCCGCTCGGCGGCCCGCTGGAACGCCAGTCGCGCCTCGTCGAACTCGCCGCGGTCCTGGTAGAGCCGCCCGAGCAGGTACAGCGCGCGCAGCTCCGCGTTGACCGCGCCGGCGGCGTGGGCCCGGCCGATGACCTCCTCCACCCCCTCGCGGACCTGGTCGACGGGGCCGTCCTTGTCGATGCCGATCAGCGTGGTGCGCACCTCGGAGGCGAGCCGCGGCATCCCCAGCCGCTCGGTCATCGCGAGCGTCTCCAGGGCGACCTGCCGGGCCTCCTCCCCGTGCCCGCACGCGTCCAGGATCCGGGCGTGGCTGGCCAGCACCCGGGCCCGCGGCTTGTCCGCCACGTCGCTGATCAACCCCACCGCCTCACGCGAGACCGCCAGCGGGTCCTCCTCCCCGTCGAGCATCAGCAGGCACACCGACAGCGCGGCGAGCATCTCCGCGCGTGGTGCCGGCGGCGCGTCGGGCGGCAGCCGGTCCAGCTGCTCGCGGATCACGTTCACCGCCCGCGCCACGTGGCCGGCGGCCATCAGCGCGTCCGAGGTCAGCCGCACCAGCCCGGCGACGTCGCGCTCGCCGGCGTCCCCGGCGCCGGGGTCGGTCAGCAGGACCAGTGCCTGCTCGAAGTGCTGGGCGGCCTCCTCGGGTCCGCCGACACTCATCGCCTCCTCGCCGGCGCGGATGCTCGCGGTCAGCGCGGTGCGCAGGTCCTGGCCCAGGCGGGCATGCCGGGCGAGCTCGGCGGCGCTGCCCGCGGCCCGCTGCTCGCCCAGCGCGGCGGCGTACGCGGCGTGCAGGCGCACCCGTTCCCCGGGCAGCAGGTCGTCGTAGACCGCCTCGCCCAACAGCGCGTGCCGGAAGGCGTAGGCGTCGCCGGAGACCGGTACCAGCACGTTGGTCTCCACGCCCGCGCGCAGCGCCTCCTCCAGCGGCCCCGGAGCCAGCCCGGACGCCGCCGCGAGCAGCTGGTGGGAGACCCGGCGACCGGCGACCGAGGCGGTGCGGACCACCGTGCGCGCCCCGTCCTCGAGCCGGTCCAGGCGCACCAGCAGCACGTCGACGAGGTCCTCGGGCAGTCCACCGCCGCCGCTGGCCCAGGTGGCGCCGACGAGCTCCTCGACGAAGAAGGCGTTGCCCTCCGAGCGGGTCACGATGTCGGCCACGTCGGCCTCGCGGATCGGGTCGGGGTGCAGCTCGTGGACCAGCAGCCGTACGTCGGGCGCGGCCAGCGCCTCGAGCTGGATCCGCTCGACTCCCGCGGTCCGCGACCACTCGGCCACCTGGCGGCGCAGCGGGTGGCGCCGGTGCAGGTCGTCGGAGCGGTACGACGCGACCAGGGCCACCGGGCCGGCGGGGCGCCCGACCCCGCGGGCGAGCAGGAAGCTCAGCAGGTCGCGGGTGGACCGGTCGGCCCAGTGGGTGTCCTCGACGACCAGCAGCAGCGGCGCCTGCAGCGCGGTCTCCTCCAGCAGGGCGTGCACCGCGGGGAAGAGCGCGCCGCGCTCGAGCAGCGCCCCGTCCTCGCCGTCGGAGCCGCTCAGCATCCGCCGGCCGGGCTGCAGCCGAGCCAGCGTCGGGTGCTCGGCGACGACGCGCTCGACGACGCCCGGGATCTCGCGGTGCAGCCGGCCGAGGATCTCCGAGAACGGCAGGTAGGCCACCGCGGAGTCCGCGAAGTCCAGGCAGTGACCGGCGACGACCTGCCAGCCCTGCGTCACGGCGCGGTCGCGCAGCTCGGTCAGCAGCCGGGTCTTGCCGACTCCGGCGTCCCCTCCCAGCAGAACCGCCTGCGCGGTGCTCTGCGCGGTGCCCTGCGCGGACGCACGGATGCCGAGCGTGGAGCTCAACAGCTCCAGCTCGGCATCTCGTCCCACCAGCTTCGAGCTC
This sequence comes from Nocardioides sp. Z43_10, assembly GCF_059766615.1. NCBI lineage: Bacteria > Bacillati > Actinomycetota > Actinomycetes > Propionibacteriales > Nocardioidaceae > Nocardioides > Nocardioides sp. Z43_10. The sequence continues at coordinate 37,648 of NZ_JCBAJY010000009.1, forward strand.
CGCATCGCCACGGGGTCCATGATGTCGTGCGCGGGTGGGTGCGCGCTTCCGGGTTTCCGCTGAGCGCGGGTCGCGACGAGCGCACCCGCGGCCCGCCGGGCTGGACGGTCGGCGACCGACACCGGCCGGTCAGCCGATGGTGTCGTGGTCGCGGCCCGCCGCGCGGCGGCCCCGCCTGCTGTCCAGCTGCGGGTCACGTCCCGCGCGGCGGCGACGGCGCACCGGCTTCCAGGTCTCGCTGATCCGCTCGGTGCGGTAGTCGATCTCGGCGTTGATGAAGAGGTCGGATCCGTTGAACATCTGCTTCTCCCTGCTTCCGGCCCCGCGTCCTCGGGGCGTGAGAAGACAGTCCCGCGCTGAGGTAGTCGCCCACATCGGACGAGTGCCCTAGCCGGAGCGCCGCGGGTGCCGCCGCGCTACCTCAGAGGCCCCCGCCTCGGGGCCCGACCACCTCAGGGCGCCCCCGGCTCCACACCCCGACCACCAGCGGCACCCCGGGCCGGTAGGCGAGGTGGACGTGGCTGGGCGCGTCGAGCAGCACCAGGTCGGCCGGCGACCCGACCCGCAGCGCCCCCACGTCGTCACGCCCGAGCGCCGCCGCGCCGCCGGCGGTGGCGGCGTGCACCGCCTCCGCGCACGTCATCCCCATCTCCCGCACCGCCAGGGCGATGCAGAACGGCATCGACGTCGTGTACGACGAGCCCGGGTTGCAGTCGCTGGCCAGCGCGACGCGGACGCCGGCATCGAGGAGCCGGCGGGCGTCCGGCCACGGCTGGCGGGTGGAGAACTCCGCACCGGGCAGCAGCGTCGCGACCGTGCCGGCCCCGCGCAGCGCGTCGACGTCGGCGTCGTCGAGGAACGTGCAGTGGTCCACCGCGGTCAGCCCCAGCTCCGCGGCCAGCCGCACGCCGGGGCCGTGGCCGAGCTGGTTGGCGTGCAGCCGGCCGCGCAGCCCGGCGGCCTCCCCCGCGCGCAGCACCGTGCGGGCCTGGTCGGCGTCGAAGGCGCCCTCTTCGCAGAAGACGTCGATCCAGCGGGCGTACGGCGCGCACGCCGCGAGCATCGGGCCGGTCACCAGCTCCACGTAGGCCGCCGGGTCGCTGCCCTCGGGGACCACGTGGGCGCCCAGGAACGTGGTCTCCTCGGTGAACTGGCGCGCCACCGCGAGGCTGCGCGCCTCGTCGCGCACGCTCAGCCCGTAACCGCTCTTGGTCTCGAACGTCGTGGTCCCCTGGCGGCGCATCTCGTGGACCAGCCTCGCCGTGTGCGCGCCGAGCTGCTCGTCGCTGGCCGCCCGGGTGGCGGCGACGGTGTCGCGGATCCCGCCGGCGCGGTACGGCTCACCGGCCATCCGGGCCGCGAACTCCGGCGCCCGGTCGCCGGCGAAGACCAGGTGGCTGTGGCTGTCCACGAAGCCGGGCAGCACCGCGCGTCCGCCCGCGTCGTAGGCCTCGTCGGCGGCGGGCGCCCGCCCGGTCGGCCCGAGCCACACCACCCGGCCGCCCTCGACGACCAGCGCCGCGTCCTGGAGGATCCCCAGCAGCCCCTCGCGCTCGACGTCGTTGGTGACCAGCTCGCGGATGCCGGTCAGAACCGTCGCCGTCACCGGGGCCTCCTCACGCCCACCCCACCCACGCCCACCACCGTGCTCACGCCCACACCGCGGCGACCGCGTCCGCCAGCTCGCGGCCGATCTCGGGCTCGTCGCCGGCGGCGAAGACCACCCGCCCGTCGGCGAGGACCTGGCGCACGTCGGCGGCGCCGGCGGCGAAGACGACGGTCTGCGCGTCGCGCCCGGCCCCGGCGGTGCGCGGCGACGCCGCGTCAAGGGTGACCAGGTCGGCGCGCGCGCCCACCGCGATCCGCCCCGCGTCGGGGAAGCCCAGCGCGAGGTGGCCGTTCGCGGTGGCGAACCCGAGCAGTTCCTCGGCCCGGAAGTGTCCCCGCACGCCCGAGGCGAGCCGCTCGTGCAGCTCCAGCGCGCGCATCTCCTCGCACAGGTCGATCACCGCGTGGCTGTCGGAGCCCAGGCTCAGCGCGCTGCCGGCCTCGTGCAGTCGCCGCGCCGGGCCGAGGCCGTCGCCCAGGTCGCGCTCGGTGGTCGGGCAGGCACAGACCACGGTGCCGCTCTCGCCGAGCAGCCGCACGTCGGCGTCGCTGAGGTGGGTGGCGTGGACGGCGGTGGTGCCCGGCCCGAGCACGCCGGTCTCGGCGAGCAGCGCGGTCGGGGTCATCGCGTGCGCCGCCAGGCAGGCGTCGTTCTCGTCGGGCTGCTCGGAGAGGTGGACGTGCAGCGGAGCGTCCCCGGCCGCCGCGGCGACCTCGGCGAGCTGGGGGCGCGCGACGGCGCGCACCGAGTGGATCGCGGCGCCCACGACGTGGTCGTCGCCCCGCGGGAGGTCGGCCACCCGCTGCGCCCAGGCCGCGGCGTCGCCGTCGCTGAAGCGCAGCTGGACGCCTTCGACGGGCCGGTCGAACCCGGCGGCGAGGTAGCAGGTGTCGAGCAGCGCGATCCGCAGCCCGGCCTCGCGGGCCGCCTCCAGCAGGGCCAGCCCCATCACGTTCGGCTCGTCGTACGGCGTGCCGTCGCGCTGGTGGTGCAGGTAGTGGAACTCGCCCACCGCGGTGATCCCGGCGGCCACCATCTCCCGGTACGTCGCCCGGGCGAGCGCGAAGCAGGTGTCGGGGTCGAGGCGCCGCGCCGCGTCGTACATCTGGGTGCGCCAGGTCCAGAACGACCCGCGGCCCGGCCCGGCGCCGGGCGTCTCGGCGCGCCCGCGCAGCGCCCGGTGGAAGGCGTGGGAGTGGGCATCGGCCAGCCCCGGCAGCGTCAGGCCGGGCAGCCGGACCGGCGGTGCGCCCGTGCCGGCGGCGGTGCCCGGCGGCGCCTGGGGCAGCACCCGGGTGAACCGGCCCGCGGCGATCTCGACCAGCACCTCCGCGCGCATCTCGCCGTCCACCCAGCCGCGCTCCAGCAGGTACGCCGCGTCGCCCGCCCCGGCGCCGCTCACCGGGCGAGCCGTTCCAGCGCGTCGGCCAGCACCGAGACGCCGGCCAGGCAGTCGGCGGCGCTCGCGTGCTCGGCCGGGGCGTGCGAGACGCCGGTGGGGTTGCGCACGAACAGCATCGTGGTCGGGATCCCGGCGGCCGACAGCACGCCGGCGTCGTGGCCGGCGGCGGTGGCGAGCACCGGCAGCCTCGGCTCGTGCCCGGCGCCGATCCGGGCGGCGAGGTCGGGGTCGAAGGTGACCGCAGGGGAGCGCGACTCGGCGGTGACGGTGACCGCGGTGCCGTCGCGGCCGGCCCGGTCGCCGGCCTGCCGGGAGATCGCCGCGGCGAGCTCGGCCAGGGCCGCCTCGTCGGGGCAGCGGGCGTCGAGCCAGGCGGTGACCCGCGAGGCGATGGCGTTGGTGGCGCCGGGCTCGACCTCGACCCGGCCGAAGGTGGCGCGGTGCCCGCCGAGGCGGGCCTGCTTGTTGGCGGCCAGCACGGTCATCGCGTAGGTCAGCATCGGGTCGTGGCGGTCCGCCATCCGGGTCGTGCCGGCGTGGTCACCGGTGCCGGTGAACTCGAAGCGCCACCGCCCGTGCGGCCAGATCCCCTCGGCCAGGCCCACCGGCGCGCCCAGGTCGACCAGCGCCCGGCCCTGCTCGAGGTGCAGCTCGACGAAGCAGTCGACGCCGCCGAGCCACGATGAACCGGTCTCCGGCTCCAGCCCGGCGCCGGCGAGCACCTCGGCCAGTGCGACCCCGTCGCGGTCGCTCAGCTCACGGGCCTCGCTCCAGGCCAACGCCCCGGTGGCCAGCCGCGACCCCAGGCACGGCACACCGAAGCGCGAGCCCTCCTCCTCCACGAACACCGCGACCCCGATCGGGCGCGACGCCGCGACGCCGCGCTCGCGCAGCAGGTCGATCGCAGCCAGCCCGGAGACCACCCCCAGCGCCCCGTCGTAGCCGCCGCCGTCGGGCACCGAGTCCAGGTGCGATCCGGTCAGCACGCCACGCCGCTGCGCCGGGTCGCCGGCCGGGCGCCACCAGGCCACCGTGTTGCCCCACCGGTCGGTCTCCACCTCCAGCCCGCGCGCGGTCGCCTGCGCGACGAACCAGGCGTGCAGCTCGCGTTCGGCGGGGAGGAACGACTCGCGGACGTAGCCCCCGCCGGGTCCCCGCCCCACGGGGGCGACCTCGCGCCACATCTGCTCGAACGTCAAGATCGCCTCCATGGAGTTCAGTGACGTGGTGCGCCGGCGTCGGATGGTGCGACGCTACGACGCGAGCCGTGCGGTCGACCCGCGGATCGTGGACCGGATGCTCGATCATGCCCGACGCGCCCCCAGCGCGGGGTTCAGCCAGGGCTGGGCGTTCCTGCGCCTGGAAACCGCCGAGGACCTCGCCCGCTTCTGGCGCGCCACCAGCCCGGACCCGGCGGCGAGCAACCCCTGGCTGGATGGGATGCGGACCGCGCCGGTGGTGATCGTGGCGCTGGCCCACCGCGAGGCCTACCTGCGCCGCTACGCCGAGCCGGACAAGGGCTGGACCGCCGACGCGGGCGCCGAGACCGACGCCGTGCAGGAGCGCTGGCCGGTGCCCTACTGGGACGTCGACACCGGGATGGCCTCGCTGCTGATCCTGCTGACCGCGGTCGACGAGGGGCTCGGCGCGTGCTTCTTCGGGGTGCCCCCCGAGCGCGTCGACGCCTTCCGCGCCGAGTTCGGGGTGCCGGCGGACCACCACCCGGTCGGCGCGATCACGGTCGGGCACCGGCTGCCCGACACCGGCGCGCCCGGCTCGGCCGCGCGCCGCGCCCGCCGGCCGGTGCAGGACGTCGTGCACCGCGGCCACTGGGGCGCCCGCTGACCGCGCACCGATCCGCGGCGACCGCCCGCTGATCGTGCGAGACGGGAGCGCCCCGCACGCCGTACCGTCCTGCCTGACCCAGCCCAGCCCACCAGGAGGCGCCCGTGCCCGAGCCGGCCCCAGCGATCGCCAAGCTCCAGGCACTGGTGCGGATCCCGACGGTCTCGCACAGCGATCCCGCGCAGGTGGACACGGCCGCCTTCGACGCGTTCCTCGAAGAGCTGGCCCGGCAGTTCCCGCTGCTGCACCAGCGGCTCGAGCTGACCCGGATCCACACCCACGCGCTGCTGTTCCGCTGGCCCGGCGCCGGCGCGGAGCGGCCGGTGGTGCTGATGGCCCACCTGGACGTGGTGCCGGTCGTGGAGAGCGACCCGTGGACCCATCCCCCGTTCGCCGGCGTGCTCGAGGACGGGATCCTGTGGGGCCGCGGCACCCTCGACGACAAGGGCAGCCTGGTCGCGATCTGCGAGGCCGTCGAGCGGCTGCTGGCGCGCGGCTTCACCCCCGCCCAGGACGTGTGGCTCTCCTTCGGCTGCGACGAGGAGGTGTTCGGGGTGGCCGCGCCGATGGCCGTCGACGAGCTGGCGCGCCGCGGGGTGCGGCCGTGGTTCGTGCTCGACGAGGGTGGCGCGGTGGCCGCCGGGGCGTTCCCGGGGATCACGGCGCCGCTGGCGGTGATCGGGGTGACCGAGAAGGGCACCACGTCGCTGGAGCTGCGCGTCGAGGGCCGCGGCGGGCACGCCTCCACCCCGGCCCGGATGGGGCCGACCGCGCGGCTGGCCCGGGCGATCCTCCGCCTGGAGAAGGCGCCGTTCGCCTCGTCCCTGCCCGCCCCGACACTGGAGCTGCTGCGCCGGCTGGCCCCGCACGCGCCGCTGCCGCTGCGCCCGCTGCTGGCCAACGCCGAGCGGCTGCGTCCCGCGCTGACCCGAGCCCTGATCGCGGCCGGGCCGGAGTCGGCCGCGATGACGCGCACCACGATGGCGGTCACCACGCTGTCGGGCTCGCCGGCGATCAACGTCATCGCCGCCACCGCCAAGGCCGGCGTCAACCTGCGGATCATGGTCGGCGAGTCCGTCGCCTCCGCGGTCGAGCACGTCCGCCGCGCGATCGGCGACGACAAGGTCGCCATCGACGTCCTGGAGTCCGGCGAGCCCAGCCCGCTCTCGCCGTACCACGACGAGGCGTTCGCGCTGCTGGAGTCGACGGTCGCCGAGGTCTTCCCCGACGCGGTGCCCACGCCGTACGTGATGATGGCCGCCACCGACTCGCGCCACTTCGCCCGGATCAGCGAGCGGGTCTACCGCTACGCGCCGCTGCGGATGTCGAAGGCGCAGCGCGAGTCCATCCACTCCTACGACGAGCACGTCGGCGTCGACGCGTTCGTCGAGGGCGTGCGCTGGTACCAGCGACTGATCGAGAGGCTCCCGGCATGAGCGGCGTCGACCAGGTCCCCCTGGGCAAGGGAACCCCCCGAGCTGGCGGCACCGTCGTGCCCGGCCTCGCCGCGATCGTCGGGCTGCTGGTCTGCGTGGAGGTCGCCAGCGGGGTGCTGCAGGGCTACTACACGCCGATCTTCTCCGACATCGCCGACCACCTGTCCATCACCGACGCCGACGTCAACTGGTTCGAGGCCGCGCAGCTGATGGTCTCGGCGCTGGTCGTGCCGCTGCTGTCGCGGATGGGCGACCTGGTCGGGCACAAGAAGGTGCTGCTGCTCTCCACCGCGGTCACCGCGCTCGGCTCGTGGATGACCGCGTTCGCGCCGTCGTTCACGACGTTCCTGATCGGCTGGGCGCTGCAGGGCGCGTACGTCGTGTGGCTGCCGCTGGAGGTGGCGATCATCTATCGCCGTACCGCCGGCAGCGGGCACCAGGCGCGGCTGACCCGGCGCTCCGCGGCGATCCTGGTCTTCGCGCTGGAGGCCGCGGTGATCGCCGCCGCGCTGACCAGCGGGGCGCTGGTCGAGGCGACGTCGATGACCGTGCTGCTGGCGCTGCCCGCGGTCGTGGTCACGCTGTGCCTGGTGATGATCTGGTTCGGCATCGAGGACGCCCCCGGCACCGCGACCGGCGGGATCGACGTGCCGGGGCTCGCGCTGATCACGCTGGTGCTCGCCCTGGTGATGGGCGGGCTGGTGCTGGTGCGCCTCGAAGGCGTGGGCAGCGTGCTCCCCTGGCTGCTGATCGCGCTCGGCCTGGCCACGATGGTGCCGTTCGTGCGCTACTCGCTGGCGGTCCCCGAGCCGCTGGTGGACATCCGGGTCTTCTCGGCCCCCGGGCAGTGGCCGGTGCAGCTGACGGCGTTCCTGTTCGGCATGTCGGTGCTCGGCGCCCAGATCCCGCTCTCGACGTTCGCCCGCACCGATCCCGCGGAGGTCGGCTACGGGCTCGGCGCGGACGCGGGGTTCGTCTCCACGCTGATCGGGGTCTACGTCCTGTCGATGGCCCTCGGCGCGCTGTCCCTGCCACTGACCACCCGGCTGTGCGGGGCCCGCAACGCGCTGGTCGCCGCCTCGCTGATGGTCGCGGCGGGCTATGCGCTGTGGCTGCCGTTCCACGACACCACCGCGCAGGCCCTGCTCAACATGGGCGTGGCCGGCTTCGGCTCCGGCGCCCTCGTCGCCGCCCTGCCCGCCGCCGCCGCCGCTGCCGCCCCGGCCGACCGGACCGGCTTCGTGACCGGGATGACCAACGCGACCAAGACCGTCGGCGGCGCGATCGCCTCGTCGATCTTCGCGATCGCGCTGGCCGCCACCGGCTCGCTGGAGGGCCCCGAGGCCGGCCACGCCCCGCTGAGCGGCTACCTCACCGTCTGGTCGGTGTGCGCCGGCGCCGCGCTCCTCGCCGCCCTCGCGCTGCTGCTGGTGCCCCGGCGGGCGTTCTCCGACCCCGCCGAGCTCCCGGTGGCCCCGCCGCTCGCCCCGTAACCCCCGCCCCGCGCCGCCGCGCCCGCGCCGCGCGCCCGTCGCGCCCCCACAGCCGCTTGTAACGCGGGGTTATGCGCACCACCTCAGCGATATTTCGCTGTGGCAGTGGACATAACCCCGCGTTACAAGCCGGCGTGGGCGGGCGGAGGGGTGGGACGGGCTGGGGTGGGTGGGTAGCGTGGACGCCCTGATGGAGCGGCAGCCTGACGAGCGCGACGACCGGCCCGAGGACCTGGCCGGCCCCCGCGAGCGTGCCCGCGACGAGCGCACCGGCGGGGACGCGGCGGCGGCTCGGGTCCAGCACCAGTCGCGGTGGGTCGAGCTGCAGATCCAGCAGGCGATGGAGCGCGGCGAGTTCGACGACCTTCCCGGCTACGGCAAGCCGATCCAGGGCCTCGAGGGCCCGCACGACCCGGACTGGTGGCTCAAGAAGCTCGTGGAGCGCGAGCAGATCAGCGTGCTCCCGCCGGCCCTGCAGATCCGCAAGGACGACGCCGAGCTCGAGACCCGGTTGGACCGGATCACCACCGCCGCAGAGGTACGCCGCGAGGTCGAGGACTTCAACGCCCGGGTCCGCTCGGCGCGCATCCAGCCGCTGGGTGGGCCGCCGATGATCACCAAGGAACGCGAGGTGGCAGCCGAGGTCGACGCCTGGGCCGCGCGCCGCGAGACCCGACGTACGGCGCAGCACGAGGCGCTGGCCCGCGCCGAGCAGGAACGCCGCGACGAGCGCGCCGCCCAGCGCCGCCGTCCCCGCTGGCGCCGTCGCTCCCCCTGACCGCCATCCCTGCCCCCGCCTCTCCCAGGGTCGTGTGCCCGAGCACGCGCCCCACCGCGTCCTCAGGCACACAACCCGGCAGGGCGGCAGACGCGGCGAGCCCGCAAGCCTGTCCACCCGAGACGTGCGTCATACCCGTCGGTAACCGCGCGCTGCTAGCGTCCGGACCCATGCGTAGCGCCAAGGACTTCTTCGCCCCCCTCGCCGTCGGAGCCCCGGCCCCGGTCCGCGAGATTCCCGCCCGCCCGTCCCGGGCGATCCACTTCTTCGACCCCAGCAACGCCAAGATGGCGGCCAAGATCCCGGCCATGGTCGGCACCGTCGACGTGCTGCTGGGCAACCTCGAGGACGCCGTCAAGGCCGACAACAAGGTCGCCGCCCGCGAGGGGCTGGTCAAGATCGCCCAGGACACCGACTTCGGCCCCACCCAGCTGTGGACCCGGATCAACGCCCTGGACTCCCCCTGGGTCCTCGACGACCTGACCACGCTCGTGCCCGCCATCGGCGACAAGCTCGACGTGATCATGGTCCCGAAGGTGCAGGGCGCCGAGGACATCCACTACATCGACCGGATCCTCGCCCAGCTCGAGGCCAAGGCCGGCCTGACCCGGCCGATCCTGGTCCACGCGATCCTCGAGACGGCGCGCGGCGTGGCCAACATCGAGGAGATCTGCGGCGCCTCCCCGCGGATGCAGGGTCTCTCCCTCGGCCCGGCCGACCTGGCCGCGGACCGGCGGATGAAGACCACCCGCGTCGGCGGCGGCCACCCCGGCTACCTGGTCCGCCAGGACCCCCCGCGCGACGCCGACGGCACCGCCCAGATCCAGGCCGAGCGCACGACGTACCAGCAGGACCTGTGGCACTACACGATCGCGCGGATGGTCGACGCCTGCGCGATGCACGGCATCTACCCCTACTACGGCCCGTTCGGTGACATCGCCGACGTGGTCGCCTGCGAGGACCAGTTCCGCAACGCGTTCCTGCTCGGCTGCGTCGGCACCTGGTCGCTGCACCCCAAGCAGATCGCGATCGCCAACCGCGTGTTCAGCCCCAGCGTGGAGGACATCCAGCACGCCCGCCGGGTGGTCGCGGCCATGGGCGACGGCACCGGCGCGGTGATGATCGACGGGAAGATGGAGGACGACGCCTCCCTCAAGCAGTGCCTGGTGATGGTCCGCCTCGCCGAGGAGCTGGCCGCGATCGACCCCGAGCTGAAGAAGCAGTACGACGCGATCCCCGCCGAGAAGCAGGAGGCCTGAGCCATGACCGACGCGACCTTCCGCCCCCGCCGCTCCGTGCTCTACATGCCCTCGTCCAACGAGCGCGCGCTGGAGAAGGCCAAGACGCTGCCGGTCGACGCGCTGATCCTCGACCTCGAGGACGCCGTCGCCCCCGACGCCAAGCCGGCCGCCCGCGAGGCCGCCTGCGCCGCGGTGCGCTCCGGTGAGTACGGGCGGCGCGAGCTCACCATCCGGGTCAACGGCATGGACACCGAGTGGCACGCCGACGACCTCGCTGCCGCGTGCGCGGCCGGGCCCGACTCGATCGTGGTCCCCAAGGTCAACTCCGCCGACGAGGTCCGCACCCTGGTCGCCGCGATGGAGCAGGCCGGCGCCCCCGCGCACACCAAGCTGTGGGCGATGGTCGAGACCCCGGTGGCGATGCTGCACGCCGAGGAGATCGCCGGCGCCTCCGAGCGCCTGACGGTGCTGGTGATGGGCACCAACGACCTCGCCAAGGAGCTGTACGCCGAGCACGTCCCCGGTCGCCAGCCGCTGCTCACCGGGCTCGGTCTGGCGCTGCTCGCCGCGCGCGCCACCGGCAAGGCGATCGTCGACGGCGTCTACAACGACGTGAAGGACGCCGAGGGCTTCCTCGCCGAGTGCCAGCAGGGCCGCGAGATGGGCTTCGACGGCAAGACGCTGATCCACCCCGGCCAGGTCGCCGGCGCCAACGAGGCCTTCGCGCCGTCGGCGAAGGCGGTCGAGGACGCCCGCGGCATCCTGCAGGCGTGGGAGGACGGCAAGGGGTCCGGCGTGGTCACCTACAACGGCCGGATGGTGGAGAACCTGCACGTCGAGTCCGCCCAGCGCACGCTCTCGATCCACGAGGCGATCACCGCGCTGGAGGCAGATCAGGGCTGAGCCGCGAACAGGACCACGACGTCCGGTATCCGGGTCGATTCGGGCCGACTTCGAAATTAGTCGGAATTGGGAGGGTTTGCCCCCGTCCGGACCGGGGCACAGGTCTTGCTCCCAAGGGCGCTCCCCGCGGGCCCTGCCACCCGGCGGGGGCTGGAGCGCTCTGCACGAAAGGAACGTGACACTGTGGTCGCACTCGGCCTGATTCTGCTCATCATCGGCCTCGTCGCCAGCATCTCGGTCCTGACGACGATCGGACTCATCCTGATCGTGGTCGGGCTCATCCTGAACTTCGTGCCCCTGGGTGGCACCCGTCGCCGGGTCTTCTGATCTGGCCAGGCGCCGAGCCGCATCAGGGGCGGCGACCTGGCCCAGCACGACCAGCAACACCGCATCACCAGCAACACCGTCGACGGCGGCCCGGCTCACGCAGCCGGGCCGCCGTTGCCGTCTCTTCGGGTCGCCCGGCTCAGTCGAGGCGGCCCACCGCCACGCGCGCGGCAGCGAGCACGGCCCCGGATCCGACCAGGCCGACACACGCCTCGATCTCCGGCGAGAGCCACCGGTCGGGCCCGGGGCCGGCCACACCCGCCCCGCGCAGCAGGTCCACCACCGCGGCGGTGCCCGCCGCCGGCTCCAGCGGCCGGCGCAGGTCGAGGGCGCGCGCCGCGGTCATCACCTCGAGCGCCACCACCCGGGTCAGTCCGTCCACGGCCCGGCGCAGCTTGCGCGCCGACGACCAGCCCATCGAGACGTGGTCCTCCTGCATCGCGCTGGACGGGATCGAGTCCACCGAGGCGGGCACCGCCAGCCGCTTGAGCTCCGAGACGATCGCCGCCTGCGTGTACTGCGCGATCATCAGCCCGCTGTCCACCCCGGGGTCGTCGGCCAGGAACGGCGCCAGCCCGTGGTTGCGCGCCCGGTCCAGGAAGCGGTCGGTACGCCGCTCGCTGATCGAGGCGACGTCCGCGGCGACGATCGCGAGGAAGTCCAGGGCATGGGCCAGCGGCGCCCCGTGGAAGTTGCCGTTGGACTCGACCCGCCCGTCGAGGACCACGGGGTTGTCGATCGCGCTGGCCAGCTCGCGCTCGGCCACCGTCGCGGCGTACGCCACGGCGTCGCGGGCAGCGCCGTGCACCTGCGGCGAGCAGCGCAGCGAGTAGGCGTCCTGCACCCGGTGACAGTCCGGGCCCTGGTGCGAGGCGAGGATGCCCGAGCCGTGCAGCAGCCGGGTCAGGTTGGCGGCCGAGACCGCCTGCCCGGGGTGGGGCCGCAGCGCCTGGAGCTCGGCGGCGAAGACCCGGTCGGTGCCGAGCTGGGCCTCCACCGACATGGCCGCGGCGACGTCGGCGGTGCGCAGCAGGCCCGTCAGGTCCTCCACGGCGAGCACCAGCATCCCCAGCATCCCGTCGGTGCCGTTGATCAGCGCCAGCCCCTCCTTGGCGGCAAGCTCGACCGGGGTCAGCCCCGCCCCGGCCAGGGCCTGCCCGGCCGGCCTCGGCGTGCCGTCGCCCGCGCGCACCTCTCCCTCGCCGATCAGCGCCAGCGCGCAGTGTGCGAGCGGCGCCAGGTCGCCGGAGCAGCCCAGCGAACCGTGCTCACGCACCACCGGCGTGATGCCCTCGCGCAGCAGGGCCGCCAGCAGCTGCGCGGTCTCGACCCGGACGCCGGTGCGGCCGGTGGCCAGGGTGGAGAGCCGCAGCAGCATCATCGCCCGCACCACCTCGCGCTCGACCTCGGGGCCGGTGCCCGCGGCGTGCGAGCGGACCAGGGAGCGCTGCACGCGCGCGCGGCTCTCGACCGGGACGTGCCGCGTCGCCAGTGCCCCGAACCCGGTCGAGACGCCGTACGCCGGAGTCGGGGCGGCGGCCAGCCGGTCCACCACCTCCCGGGCGTCCCGGATCGCCGTGAGCGCCGCGTCGGTGAGCACCACCGGCGCGCCGTGGCGCGCGACCGCGACGACGTCCTCGGCCCGGATCGGGCCCACCCCGACCTGCACCGGTGCCGGAGCGTGGACCGGTGCCGCAGCGTCGGCCGGACCGGGGGCGGAGGGTGGTGAGGTCATCCGGTCATCCAACTCCGCGTACCCCCGTCCCGCCAGCCCCGCGCCCGGTCGTCACCTCTGGTGCTCGGCGCGGAACGGGCGCACCCTGAGAGATGGGAGGGGCCCGCTCGGGGCTCACCGGTCCAACCGAAGGAGCACCGCCATGAGCATCGTGAGCAGCCGCCCCAGCAGCCGACTGGCCGACATGTTCGACTGGCTGGAGAGTGGCAGCAGCCTGGCCACGCCGTTCTCCACGAAGGACGACCGGTTCGTGCGGGTCGAGAGCTACCGCGAGGACGACACCTACGTGGTGCGCGCGGAGCTGCCGGGCGTCGACCCCGACAAGGACATCGACATCAGCATCGAGGGCGACGTGCTGAGCATCCGCGGCGAACGGCGTGAGGAGAAGCGGGACAAGGGGCACAGCGAGTTCCACTACGGCTCGTTCTCCCGCAGCGTCACGATGCCTCCGGGTACCGACGCGGACGCGATCACCGCGACGTACACCGACGGGGTGCTCCAGGTCCGGATCCCGGTCGCCGAGCCTCAGTCGAAGCAGCGCAAGATCGCGGTCACCCGACCCGAGAGCTGAGCTCGCGTCGCAGCGGTCGGCCCAGGCGGCCGGAGCGGCCCGGGACGATTGGCGCACACCTCACAGCCCGCTGCGTAAGACGGCGGTCGGCCCAGCCTCTCCGAGCGCGTTCACTGGTCGGGTGACAGTCGGTCGGAGCCAGGCGCCGGGGGTGAGCGCTGCGCAGGCGGCGGTGGCCGCCTCATGGCCGCGCCGCTGGCTGATGCTGGCGGCGAGCACGCTGGCGCAGGCGGCCGCCGCGGTGATGATCCACGGGCCGGCCTTCCTGATCCCGGTGCTGCACGACACCCGCTCGATGAGCCTGGCGCAGGCCGGCGTGGTCGCCGCCGCACCGACGGTCGGGGTGATGCTGACGCTGGTGCTGTGGGGGCTGGTCACCGACCGCCGCGGGGAACGCTTCGTGCTGCTCGCCGGGCTGGTCGCGACGGCCGCGGCCGGTGCGCTGGCCGCCCTCGTGCAGAGCACCTGGTTGCTCGGGGCGGCCCTGTTCCTGGCCGGCGCGGCGGCCGCCAGCACCGGGTCGGCCAGCGGCCGGGTGGTGGTGGGCTGGTTCCCGCCGCACCGGCGCGGGCTGGCGATGGGCATCCGGCAGATGGCCCAGCCCGTCGGCGTCGGGATCGCCGCGGTCACCATCGCCGTGCTCGCCGATCGGTACGGCGTCGGCGCGGCGCTGTGGGTGCCCGTCGCCGCCGCGGTGCTGGCCGGGGTCGTGGTGGCTGCGGTGGTGGTCGACCCGCCGCGCCCCGACCACCGGGTCGCCGCGGCCGCGAACCCGTACCGGCAGGACTCCTACCTGGCGCGCATCCACGCCGTCTCGGTGCTGCTCGTGGTCCCGCAGTTCCTGGTGTGGACCTTCGCCCTGGTCTGGCTGGTGCAGGACCGCGGCTGGTCGGCGGCCGCCGCCGGCTCGCTGGTGGCCGCCACCCAGGTGCTCGGCGCCCTGGGCCGGATCGCCGCGGGCCAGCTCTCCGACATGGTGTCGAGCCGGCTGCGTCCGCTGCGCTGGGTCGCGGTCGCCGCGGCGCTCGCGATGGCGCTGCTCGGGCTGAGCGCCGGGCTGGGCTGGGGGGTGGCGGTCGCGTTGATGGTGCTGGCCACGGTGCTCACCGTGGCCGACAACGGCCTGGCCTTCACCGCCGTCGCCGAGCGCTCGGGACCGAGCTGGAGCGGGCGCGCGCTCGGCCTGCAGAACACCGCGCAGTACCTGACCGCCTCCGCCGTGCCGCCGGTGGCCGGGCTCGCGGTCACCCACTGGGGCTACCCGGCGGCGTTCGCGCTGTCCGCGCTCTTCCCGCTCGCCGCGATCGCCCTGGTACCGGTCCGCGAGGAGCGACCGCTGGTGTGAGGCCTCGGGGCGCACGGCGTACTGGCCACACGAAACCCGCACTTCCCACGTGTTGCATCGCGTGGGAAGTGCGGGTTTCACGAGTTAACTCGTGATCGCCACACCCCCCAGGAAACCCGCGCCGCTCACAACCTCAGCGTGCCGGTGACCAGCGTGCGGCTCTCGCCCCCCACCCAGATCCGGCCGCCGGGGTCGCTGCTGACGAGCACCCGGCCGTCGCGGCCCAGCGCCGTGCCCTGTCGTACGACGTAGTCGGGTGGCAGCATGCCGGCGCGGATCAGCCACACCGCGAAGCCGGCGTTCAGCGAGCCGGTGACCGGGTCCTCGGGGACCCCGATGCCGGGCACGAACGCGCGCACCTCGTGGTCGGCCGGGCCACCGGCCGGGTGCGCGCCGATGACGCCGAGGCGCAGGTCGCCCATCGCGACCGGGTCGGGGCGCAACGCGAGCACGTCCGCGGCCGACTCCAGCACCAGCCCGAGCCAGCCGGGGCCGTTGTCGACCCAGCTCGCGGCGCGCACCTTGGACGCGTCGATGCCCAGGGCGGCGACCGCCTGCGCCAGCGTGGCCGGCTCCGGCGGGCCGGAGCGCAGCAGCTCGGGCGCCTCGAAGGCCAGCGTCGCGCCGTCGCGGCGCAGCTCGACCAGGCCGATGCCGCACTCCTGCACGACGCGACCGGTGGCCGCCGGCGTGCCGCCGCGCTCCAGCCAGGCGTGCGCGCTGCCCAGCGTGGGGTGCCCGGCGAACGGCAGCTCGCCGCCGGGCGTGAAGATCCGCAGCCGGTAGTCGGCGCCGTCCGCGACCCCCTGCTCGGTGGGCGGCAGCAGGAAGGTCGTCTCGGACAGGTTGGTCCAGCGCGCGAACGCCGCCATCTGCTCGTCGCTGACCCCGAGCGCCGCGTGCACCACCGCCACCGGGTTGCCGCTCAGCGCCCGCGGGGCGAACACATCGACCTGGGAGAACTCGTACGTCGTCACCGGATTCACCGCAGCCACGCTAGCGACCGATCGGTGCGTCGCCTATCGGCCGTTGCGTCGTTGTGGTCTCCAGAGCGCCCGTGACACCCCTGATGAAAGAGGTCGCCGGATGACCCAGCCCCGCCCCCGCCTTCGGCTGCGTCTGGTCTGGTCGACCGTGACGGCGGTGGCGGTGATCGCCACCGCGATGACGCTGCCCTCGCCGCAGGAGGAGGAGCGGGCCGGCTCGCTGGTGGACCGCTACGAGGCCGCCGTGAGCCTCGACCCGGAGGCGGACCTGTCCGAGGAGACCTCCGCGGCGGTGGACCGGGAGTCCCGTCCCCACGACCACCCGGCCGGGGAGGAGGGCTCCCGCGATGACGGGCACGGGCACGACCACAACGACCCGGCGACCAAGAACTCCGTCTCCCGCGCGGGTGAGGCGACCCGCGAGAGCGCCGACCCGACCTCCGCGGTCCAGGCGCGGCGCAACGCCGACTCGGTCGCCGCCGGGCGCCGTACCCCCGAGCCCACCCTCACCACCGCCGCGGTGCGCGCACCGCGCCGCGCGGTGCCCGAGAGCCGCTACGCGATGGCCGGCGGCTGCTACACCCTGCGCGCCCCGGACGGGCGCTACGTCGCCCGGTCCGGCGAGACGCTGGCGGCGACCGCCTCCGGCCCGGCCCGCGCCGAGCGGTTCACCTTCCAGGCCGTCGACCTCGGCATCTACCTGCTCTACGGCACGAAGCGCGACTTCGTCTCGCGCGCCACCGGGCTCCTGGCCCGCGACGACGACAGCGTCCGGCTGCCCGCCAAGCCCTCGCCCGCCGGCGAGTGGACGGTGCGCAAGCGCGGGGGCGCGTTCACGCTGACCGGTGACCGCGGGGCGCTGACCCGGCGCGCCGACGGCACCCTCGGGCTGGGCGCGCCGACCTCCTTCCGGCTGGCCCGGGCCTCGGGCTGCGCGGCGTACCCGGAGGCCCAGGTGAACGTGACCGGCGCGCCGCACGCCGGCACCTCGACGTTCCAGGAGGTGCGCGGCTACGTCGACGCCCACACCCACGGCATGGCCTACGAATTCCTCGGCGGCAAGCTGCACTGCGGCAAGCCGTGGGACCGCTACGGCGCGGCGTACGCGCTGGTGGACTGCCCCGACCACAAGCTCACCGGCGGCTACGGCACCCTCACCGAGACGATCCTGTCGGGCAAGCCGGCCCACGACACCACCGGCTGGCCGACGTTCAAGGACTGGCCCGCGCCGGACTCGCTGACCCACGAGGGCACCTACCACAAGTGGCTGGAGCGCTCCTGGCGCGGCGGACTGCGGGTCTTCGTGAACCTGCTGACCGAGAACGGCCAGCTGTGCAAGATCTACCCGCTGAAGAAGAACTCCTGCGACGACATGGACTCGGTGCGCCTGCAGGCCAAGCGGATGCGCGAGCTCGAGCGCTACGTCGACGCGCAGTACGGCGGGCCCGGCAAGGGCTGGTACCGCATCGTGACCAGCCCGCGGCAGGCGCGCCGGGTGGCCAACCAGGGCAAGCTCGCCGTGGTGATGGGCATCGAGACCAGCGTGCCGTTCGGCTGCACGTTCAAGGCGACCCCGGTGGTGGGCGACGTGCCGCAGTGCAACGTGGCCGCGATCGACCGCCAGCTCGACGAGATGTGGCGCCTGGGGGTGCGGCAGATGGAGCTGGTCAACAAGTTCGACAACGCGCTGTCCGGGGTGGCCGGCGACGCCGGCGCGACCGGGCTGGCGGTGAACCTGGCCAACTTCCTGGAGACCGGCACCTTCTGGAACATGAAGCACTGCGAGCCGGCCGACGGGGAGACCGCCGACAAGCCGCAGCTGGCGCTGCCCGACATCAGCGCGGGCCAGCAGGACGCGCTCTTCGGCGCGATCGTCGACGTCTCCGGCGTGCTCAACCTCCCGGCGCTGCCGGTCTACGGGACGGCGTCGCACTGCAACCAGCGCGGCCTGACCGACCTCGGCAGCCACCTGATCGACCGGATGGCCGACAAGGGGATGCTGATCGACCCCGACCACATGAGCGTCAAGGCGCGCAAGGCGCTGCTCACCCAGCTGGAGAAGCGCAAGTACCCCGGGGTGCTGTCGAGCCACTCCTGGTCGACCCCGGACGCCTACCCGCGGATCTACAAGCTCGGCGGCTTCGTCGCGCCGTACGCCGGTGACTCGCAGGGCTTCTACGACAAGTGGAAGCGCCACCTCGGCTGGGCCGACAAGCGCTTCTACTTCGGCTTCGGCTTCGGCGCGGACATCAACGGCCTCGGCGCGCAGGGCGACCCGCGCGGCAAGGCGGCGAAGAACCCGGTGACCTACCCCTTCCGCGGCCTGGGCGGGACCCGCATCGACAAGCAGCGCTCGGGCAGCCGGGTCTTCGACGTCAACACCGACGGCGTGGCGCACTACGGGCTCTACCCCGACTGGATCGAGGACCTGCGTCGGATCGGCGGCAGCAAGGACGGCGCGGCGATCACCGAGGACATGGCCCGCGGCGCCGAGGCGTACCTGCAGACCTGGGAGCGCGCCGAGGGCGCGCGCCCCGACTCCTGCCGCAACCCCGGGCTGCGGCGCACCCCGCGGGCGTTCACCCGGGCCGTGCGCAAGGGGATGTCGACCGACCGGGTGATCGCGGCGGTGGGGCAGCCGTACCTGCGGCTGGGCACCACGTTCACCTACTGCGTGCGCCGGTCCTCGGCGGGCGCCAAGGCCGCCGGCGCCAAGATGCGCGTCCAGTTCACGTCCGCGGGCAGGGTGAAAGCGGTCACGCGACGGTAGCCGACAAGTTACCTGTCGGTAGGATCTGCTTCACACAGCTCAGGCACTGACGTGCCGCCACTGGACGCATAGGCTCAGGCCGCTCGCGCCACCGGTGGTGCGAGCGTACGCACAGCCGAGGAGCCGTAGCACATGCAGATCTTCGCCATCGTGGTCTCGCTGGCCATCGCCGCCGTGGGAATCGCCCTCCTGGTGAGGGCGGTCCGCGAGATCATCGGAGTGCTCAAGGTCGGTCAGCCGACGAGTCGCACCGACAACCCGCTCGCTCGCACGGTGACCCTGGTCAAGGAGACCCTGGGTCACACCCGGATGCTGCAGTGGAAGGTGGTGGGCATCGCCCACTGGTTCATCTTCGTCGGGTTCGGCCTGCTCTTCTTCACCCTGCTCACGGCGTTCGGACAGCTCTTCGACGCGCACTTCGTGCTGCCGCTGATCGGGGACTTCTTCCTCTTCGAGTGGCTCACCGAATTCTTCTCGGTGGTGATGCTGTTCGCGATCATCGGCTTCATCGTCTACCGCGCCACCCGACCCAAGGACCGCGTCCGGGGCAAGAGCGGGCGGTTCTACGGCTCGACCATGTGGTGGGGCTACTTCGTCGAGTCGGTCATCCTCGGCGTCGGCCTGTGCATCGTGATCCTGCGCGGCCTCGAGTACGCGATGATCAGCAACAGCGCGCACCCCGAGCACGCCTCGGCGTTCCACTTCCCCTTCACGTTCTGGCTGGGCGAGCTGTTCTCGGGTCTGTCCACCAGCACCCTGGAGAACCTCGTCTACCTGGTCGCGATGCTCAAGATCGTCATCTCCTTCGCCTGGATGATCACGATCTCGCTGAACACCAACATGGGCGTCGCCTGGCACCGGTTCACCGTGTTCTTCAACATCTGGTTCAAGCGCGAGGCCACCGGCGGTACGGCGCTGGGCGCGATGAAGCCGCTCACCTCCGAGGGCAAGGTCGTCACCCTCGACGACATCGAGGAGCTCGACGAGGACTCCGCGCTCGGCGTGGGCCGGATCGAGGACTTCTCCTGGAAGGGCATCCTCGACTTCGCCACCTGCACCGAGTGCGGCCGCTGCCAGTCGCAGTGCCCCGCCTGGAACACCGACAAGCCGCTGTCGCCCAAGCTGCTGATCACCGCGCTGCGTGACCACGCCTACGCCAAGGCGCCGTACTCCCAGGCCGCCGAGGGCGAGCGCGCCGCGCTGCTCGAGGGCAACGACACCCTGACCAAGGAGGTCGAGC
Organism: Nocardioides sp. Z43_10; assembly: GCF_059766615.1. Classification (NCBI taxonomy): domain Bacteria; kingdom Bacillati; phylum Actinomycetota; class Actinomycetes; order Propionibacteriales; family Nocardioidaceae; genus Nocardioides; species Nocardioides sp. Z43_10. The sequence continues at coordinate 57,329 of NZ_JCBAJY010000009.1, forward strand.
GCCCCCTGGTCGGCGAGACCGAGGGCTGGGCGTGGATGCCCGAGGGCGGCGCGGTCATCGACAACGACGTGCTCTGGTCGTGCACCTCGTGCGGCGCCTGCGTCCAGCAGTGCCCCGTCGACATCGAGCACGTCGACCACATCATGGACATGCGGCGCCACCAGATCCTGGTGGAGTCGAACTTCCCGGCCGAGCTCAACGGGCTCTTCAAGGGCCTGGAGAACAAGGGCAACCCGTGGAACATGTCGCCCAACGCCCGCCTGGACTGGGCCAAGGACCTGCCCTTCGACGTCAAGGTCGTCGGTGACGACATCGAGGACCTCGAGTCGGTCGACTGGCTGTTCTGGGTCGGCTGCGCCGGCGCCTACGAGGACCGCGCGAAGAAGACCACCCGCGCGGTGGCCGAGCTGCTCGACATGGCCGGCGTCTCCTTCGGCGTGCTCGGCAACGGCGAGACCTGCACCGGCGACCCGGCGCGCCGCGCCGGCAACGAGTTCGTCTTCCAGGGCCTGGCCCAGCAGAACGTGGAGACGTTCAAGGAGTACAAGGTCAAGAAGGTCGTCTCGACCTGCGCCCACTGCTTCAACACGCTCAAGAACGAGTACAAGGACTTCGGCATCGAGCTCGAGGTCGTCCACCACACCCAGCTGCTCAACCGCCTGGTGCGCGAGGGCAAGCTGACCCCGGTCAAGACCGGCGAGGGCGCCGCCAAGCGCTCGATCACCTACCACGACCCCTGCTACATCGGCCGGCACAACGGCGTCTACACGCCGCCGCGCGAGCTGCTGCAGGTGCTCCCCGGCGCCGAGTACGTCGAGATGGAGCGCAACTCCGAGCGGTCCTTCTGCTGCGGCGCCGGCGGCGCCCGGATGTGGATGGAGGAGAACATCGGCGAGCGGATCAACGTGAACCGCACCGTCGAGGCGGTCGGCACGGGCGCCGACCAGATCGCCGTCGGCTGCCCCTTCTGCCGGGTGATGCTCTCCGACGGCCTGACCGCCCAGCAGGCCAAGGGCGAGGCCCGCGAGGAGGTCGAGGTCCTCGACGTCGCGCAGATGCTGCTCGCGTCGGTGAAGGGCGAGGTCGCCACCCGCGCCAAGCCCGGTACGGCGAAGGCCGCCCCGGCGAAGGCCGCCCCGGCGGCCAAGCAGGCGGCCGACGACGAGGCCACGAAGGCCGAGCCGGAGTCCGGCGACGTCACGCAGAGCGCCAACACCGTCACCGCCACCGAGGACACCGGTCCGGCCGCCAAGGCCTCCGGTGGGTCGTCGCTGTTCGACACCCCGGCCTCCGACGCGGAGCCGACCGGTGACACCGCGGAGAAGAAGCCGGTCAGCTCGGTCGAGAAGTCCGGCGGGTCGCTCTTCGACACGCCCGCCCCCGAGGAGCAGGTCGCGGAGAAGCCCGCCGAGGCGGCCGAGGAGAAGGCGGCCGAGGAGAAGGCGAAGCCGGCCTCCGGCGGATCCCTGTTCGACCTGGGCCCGGCGGAGCCCGAGGCGAACGCCGAGCCGGCCCCCAAGGCCGAGCCGGCACCCCAGGCCGAGCCCGAGCCCGAGGCGAAGGCCGAGCCCGAGGCCAAGGCGGAGCCGGCCGCGAAGGCGGAGCCGGCCGCCGACCTGGGCTCCGGCGGGTCGCTGTTCGACCTGGCGGCTCCCGCCGAGGAGCCGGCGAAGGCCGAGCCCCAGGCGCCCGCCACGAAGGCCGACCCCGCTCCGGCTGAGTCGGCCGAGGCGACCGAGGCCGCTCCGGAGCCGGAGGCAGAGGCGGCGCCGGCGGCGAAGCCCGCCGCTCAGGCGGCTGCCCAGCCGGCGCAGGAGATCCCGACCGGATCGCTGTTCGACCTGGCTGCTCCGGAGCCCACCCCGACCCCGGAGCCCACCCCGGCCCCGGAGCCCACCCCGGCCCCGGAGGCCACCCCCGCGCCGAGCTCCACGGAGGTCGAGGCCCCTGTCGAGGCTGAGCCCGAGCCCGAGCCGGCCGCAGCGGCGCCGGCACCGGCTGCCTCCACGCCGGCCCAGGAGATCCCCGAGGGCGGCTCGCTCTTCGACCTGGTCGCCCCCGAGCCGGTCCCCGCCCCCGCGGCGAAGGCCGAGCCCGAGGCCGTGGCCGAGCCGGTCCCCGCCTCCGCGGCGAAGGCCGAGCCCGAGGCCGTGGCCGAGCCGGCGGCGACGCCGGAGCAGGAGCCTGCCTCCGAGCCCGAGCCGGCCGCCGAGGCCGAGCCCGAGCCGACTCCGGAGCCGAGCCCCGAGCCGGCCGCCGAGGCCGCCCCGGCCCAGGCCCCGGACGGTGCCGCGATCAGCGAGGCCGCCACCCAGGCGGCCGAGTCCGCGGCTCAGACCGGCCAGGTCGAGCCGGAGCAGGCACAGGCAGCCGGCGCGACGGAGGCAGCCGTGGAGACGGCGAGCGCCGAGGGGGCACCCGCGACCGAGGAGCCCGCGCCCACGGCCGCCGCCGAGGAGTCCGAGCAGGCCGAGGAGACCGAGCAGGCCGAGGAGTCCCCCGAGGCCGAGGAGTCCCCCGAGGCCGAGGAGCCGAAGTCCGCTGCGTCCAGCAACGGCGCCGCGCACCAGCCCAAGACCGACGTGGACATCCACGAGACGGGCTCACTCTTCGACCTCTGAGCACCACCGCACCGCACGCAACGGGCCGTCCCTCCTGGAGGGGCGGCCCGTTCTGCATGCCGCCCCCGGCGAGAGCCTGCGCTCAACCGTCCGCGGCGTACGGCGCGAGCGCCCCCGGGTGGTGGAATCCCCGGCCGACCGGGGAAGCCTGAACATGTCGGCCGAAACTTCGCCCGACAGCATCAGTAGTTGACGCCCGCGCACACCCCCTCCGCACCAGAGGACAGCTCTGCCCCTCCGGCCCCAACGCCCAACGCCGCAATCCCGGACGCGTCACAGCAATGTCACCGTGACGCTTGACGTGGTGTCACTTTGATGTCAGCGTGGTGCGCATGGACATCACCCCGTACGTCGAGAGCCTGCGCCGCGACCTCGTCGCGGCCGCCGGGACCGGCAGCGAGGAGACCCGGGCGGCCGCCGAGCGGCTGACGCTGGCCCTCGACCCGGCGGCCCGACTCGCGCTGATGGAGGCGATCAGCCAGGCGGCCGCGGAGATCACCACCGAGATGGCGGCCGGCAGCGTCGACGTCCGGCTGGCCGGGCGCGAGCTCGACTTCGTCGTCCAGTCCGACGACCCGCAGGGGCCCGCCGCACCCAGCCCGGCACCTCCGCCGCCGTCCGCGCCGGCCGCCGAGAGCCTCGAGGACGACGCGGTCGCCCGGATCACCCTGCGCATCCCCGAGTCGGTCAAGGCGCGTGCCGAGGAGCTCGCCGCCCGCTCCGGCCACTCGCTCAACACCTGGCTGGTCAACGTCGTGCGCAGCGCCACCCAGGAGGGCGCCGTCAACGTCGAGATCGACCTGTCCAGCATCCCGTTCTTCGGCAGCGACCCGTTCAAGCCCGGCGGTCGCGGGCCTCGCCGGATGACCGGCTGGCTCTGACCGCTCCCCACCCCACCCGGGAGACCCCCATGAGCACGCACGAATTCGCCACCCCCGAGCCCGTCACCGTCAACGTCGAGCTCGACGCCGGCTCCCTGCACGTCACCGCCGTGGACCCGGCCGAGCCGGCCACCCGCAGCACCGTCACCGTGACCGGACCAGACGCCGACGCCGTCCTGGTCAGCCTTGAGGACGACCGCCTCGACGTCCTGGCGCCGCATCCCCGGATGGGGTTCCTGCGCACCCAGGCCGCCTTCGACGTACACGTCACCGTGCCCGCCGGCAGCCGGCTGATCACCCGGACCGGCAGCGCCGACCTGACCGCCCTCGGCGAGCTGGGCGCGGCACACCTGCGCTCGGGCAGCGGCCGGATCCGCTGCGAGGTGCTGAGTGCCACCTCGCTGGTGGAGACCGGCTCGGGCGACGTCAGCCTCGACGAGGTGCACGGGGAGCTGCGGGTCAAGAGCGGCTCCGGGAGCGTCCAGGTCCGCTACGCCGCGGCCCCGGTGGCCGTCTCGACCGGCTCGGGCGACGTGAGCATCGAGACCAGCACCGGGCCCGCGGCGGTGAAGACCGGCTCGGGCGACCTGCGCGTCGACGACGCGGGCACGGACGTCTCCCTGCGCACCGGCAGCGGCGACCTGGACGTGGCCACACTGCGGCGCGGGCGGCTCACCGTCAAGAGCGCGTCCGGGAGCGTCCGCGTCGGGGTCCCGGGCGGGCTACCGGTCTGGACCGACATCTCGACGATCAGCGGATCGATCCGCTCGGAGCTGCCCGGCGTCGGTGAGCCCGACCCCGACTCCGAGCACGTAGAGCTGCGGGCCAGCACGGTCAGCGGCAACGTCGTACTCACCCAGGCGCGTGCCTGAGGGTCAGGAGCGCATCGCGACGCCGCGGCGCCAGTAGCCCATGAAGGCCACCTGGCAGCGGTCCATCCCGAGCTCCTTGACCAGGTGGCGACGCAGGCCGGTGACGACGCCCGACTCACCGGCGATCCAGGCGTAGAGCCCGTCGTAGCGCGAGCACGGTACGTCCGCGGCAGCCACCACGTCGCCCGAGGACGAGTAGGTCGGCGTCTCCCACAGGTCCGGGTCGGCGTCGGCGGGGATCTCGACGGGACCGTCCACGGGCACGCCGAGGTGGTCCAGCACGGCCTGGTGCAGACGCTCGCCCTGCGGGGCGCCCTCGCGCGGCAGCCACACGACGTTCATCCCCTCGGGGCAACGGACCGGGACCACGTCGCCGGTCAGCGGAACCTCGAGGAAGGCCGTGCCCAGGGTGCCGTCGGGCAGGTCGTCGAGGATGCTGGCCACGGCCGGGACCGCGGTCTCGTCGGCGACGAGCAGCAGCGAGGAGGCGTCGCCCGGGGCGAACTCGATGCCGCCGAACATCTGGCCACGGCGCGGCGCCATCAGCACCAGGCGATCGCCCACCCGTGCGCCGGCGGCCCACAACGAGCCCGGCCCGGTGGCCCCCTCGGCGAGGTGCAGCACGAAGTCGATGACCAGGCGGGTGTCCACGCCGGAGCCGCGGACGGCGCGCACGGTGTAGGTCCGCATGTGGCCGCGGTCCTCCGCCGGGATCGCCTGCCAGGTGCTCCACCAGGACTCGTCGGCGCCCTCGAAGGAGGCGAGCTCGCCGCGCGCGTTGGGGAAGACCAGCTTCACCCGCTGGTCGTAGAGCGGCGTCCCGTCGACGCCGAAGTCGGCGAGGACCGCGCCGCCCAGCTCGATGCGGACGAAGGAGGGCGAAAGGCGCTCGACCGCGACCACCTCGACCTCGTCGAGGATCATCGGCAGGCGGTGCACGGCGGTGGTGGTCATGGGACGCCTTTCACGGGACTAAGGCGAGCCTAACCTCAGCACCCAGGGTCCCGTCAATGGCCGTCCCACCCTGGACGCGGGACGGGTGGCGTGCAGCGCTCAGATGGGCGTGCGGTGGAACGACTGCGCCGAGCGCGACGGCGTCGGTCCCCGCTGCCCCTGGTAGCGCGAGCCGTACGCCGACGAGCCGTAGGGGTGCTGCGCCGGGGAGGTGAGCCGGAAGAAGCACAGCTGCCCGATCTTCATGCCCGGCCAGAGCTTGATCGGCAGGTTGGCGACGTTGGCGAGCTCGAGGGTGACGTGACCCGAGAAGCCGGGGTCGATGAACCCGGCCGTCGAGTGGGTGAGCAGGCCCAGGCGCCCCAGCGACGACTTGCCCTCCAGGCGGGCGGCGATGTCGTCGGGCAGGTCGACCCGCTCGTAGGTCGAGCCGAGCACGAACTCGCCGGGGTGCAGGATGAACGGGTCGTCGCCCTCGGGCTCGACCTCCCGGGTGAGGTCCGGCTGGTCCTCGGCGGGGTCGATGTGGGGGTACTTGTGGTTCTCGAAGACCCGGAAGAACCGGTCGAGCCGCACGTCGATCGACGAGGGCTGCACCATCTCGGGTGCGAAGGGGTCGAGCGCGACCCGCCCGGAGTCGATCTCACTGAGGATGTCACGGTCGGAGAGCAGCACGAGCGCACCTTACCGGCGTACGCCGTCCGGGGCAGCCAGCTGCGCCCGCCAGTGCCGTGCAGCGCCACCCCCGGACGGCACCGGTTGGGTCCACCAAGGAAACTAATGTCATGACGTTCCATCGCTACGTCGCCCTGGGCGACTCCTTCACCGAGGGGGTCGGCGACCCCGACCCGACGCGCCCCAACGGCCTGCGCGGGTGGGCCGACCGGGTGGCCGAGGTGCTGGCCTCGCAGACGCCCGACTTCGGCTATGCGAACCTCGCGATCCGCGGGCGCAAGCTCGACGGCATCATCGCCGAGCAGATCGAGCCCGCGATCGCGCTGAGCCCGGACCTGATCACGATCTACGCCGGCGCCAACGACATCCTGCGACCCAAGGTCGATCTGGACGCGCTGATCGAGCGCTACGACGCGGCGCTGGGCCGCCTCGCCGCGACCGGTGCCCGACTCGTCGTGTGGACCGCCACCGACCCCGGCGGCACCGGGATCTACCGCCCCGTGCGCGGCCGGTTCGCGCTCTACAACGAGCTCGTGCGCGAGGTCGCGGACCGGCACGGGGCGACGCTGCTGGACTACTGGCGGCTGCGCGAGTACCGCGACTGGCGCTACTGGGACGCCGACCGGATGCACATGGGCCCGGCCGGACACCAGCGGATGGCCATCGCCGTCCTCGACACGCTCGGCGTCGAGCACGACCTGGTCCCGCTCCCGCTGAGCGAGGTGCCGGAGTCGACCGGTCGCGAGAAGGTCCGCGAGGACCTGACCTGGGCGCGCACCTTCGCCGCACCGTGGGTCCACCGGCGGATCACCGGGCGCTCCTCGGGCGACACCGTGAGCGCCCGCCACCCGCACCTGGCGCGCGCCGAGCACTTCCTCGGCGAGCGGCTCGAGGCGATGGCCGAGCGCCACGCCGACCCCGGGGTTCCCCAGGGCACCGCTTGATCCGTTAGCATGTGCGCGGCCGGTCATCCGGTCGTGCGGACGTAGCTCAGTTGGTAGAGCGCGACCTTCCCAAGGTCGATGTCGCGAGTTCGAGTCTCGTCGTCCGCTCCACGCACCACATGAGCCGCTGGTCGGCCCGGACACCGGGCTCCGGCGGCTCACTGCATTTCCCTGGCCCATGAATTACACGGTTGTCATTCTCTCGGCGTGTCGCTCTCGTGTTTCTCGTGTGACTGGTGGGAGACTTGACGACTTTTGGGGTCATTGGGGACAGTGGGACAAGTTCCACCTTCCCCCTGCGTTAGGCCTTCCCCCATGTCCCGCCGCACTTCCCTCGCCAGTCCCCGCCGCGGTCTCGTCATCGTCGCCTCCACCCTGACGCTCGCCCTCGCCCTGGTCCCCCTCCTCCCCGACGGCCAGGGCGACCGAGGCGCGATCGCCGCCGCAGCAGCGCCCGCGTCGCCGGCCGCGGCCGACGCCCTGGTCGCGGGGTCGGGCACGGTGACCCCGCAGATGCAGGCGGAGATCGATCGGGTGGTGTCGGCAGGCACGGCCAGCGCCCGCCGCAGCGGCAAGCTCGCACCCGAGCAGCTCGCCGCCGACGCGGTGCGGTGCGCGCAGTTCGAGGGACAGCGCTACTGCCTGAACACCGGCTGGACCACCGAGACCGAGCGCCAGGTCCAGGCCCGCGTCGCGGCCTCGGCGCGCACCGTCGTCAGCCGCGCCGCGCGGGGCCGGAAGCCGGAGAGCACCGGCGACCTCGACGCCCTCGCTCTCGCCCGTCGCGTCGCCTCGATGAGCCCCGCCGCCCGCGCCCGCGCCGAGCGCCGCGAGCTCGTAGCGGCGGCACGCTCGGTCGCCAAGGTCGTGCTGCTGCGCCACCAGGTCCAGGGCGCCCCGCTGCCCGCCGGCTTCCTGGCCCGCCACCCCGAGGTGACCCCCAGCACCGCACCCGGCGTCTCGGCCCGGACCACGGCCGCCGCCGGCCGGGCCAAGGGCATCGCGGACTACCCCGACCGGGCGGTCGTGCTGCGCAATCGAGACACCGCCGAGCAGACCACGACGTACTGGTGCGGCCCGGCCAGCATGCAGATGATCGCCTGGGGCTGGGGCAACTACCGCGGCCAGGGCGCTTGGGCGAGCCGGCTCGGCACCACCCGCAGCGGCACGGCCATCACCGAGATGGTCCGCGTCACGAACGCCGCGACCGGCTGGGACCGCGCCGACCGCGCCGGCACCTACGTGACCCTCAGCATCGCCGGGTGGTCCTTCGAGCAGTGGGCGCTGCTGCAGATGCGCCACATCGCCGACTACCGCGCGCCGGTGATCCTGCACCCGGTGCTGCGCAAGCAGTACTTCCCCTACCTCGACGACGACGCCTCGGGGCACTTCCAGGTGGGCCGCGGCTACCGCAAGGGCAGCGGACCGATCAAGCTGGGCTACTTCGAGCCGTGGAACCAGCAGCGCTTCGACCCCTCCGAGCCCTTCCTGCGCCGAGTGCAGTGGCGCCACGCCTACCGCAGCTACCGGGCCAACCAGGCGCACTTCCAGCAGAACATCGGCGTCTGATGCGGGCTCGTCGCGCCACGGCGCTGGCCGCGCTACTGCTGGTCGTCGGCGCCTGCGGCAGCGACTCCGACCCTGCCTCTGACCCTGCCCCCACCTCCGACCCGGCCCCCGACTCGGGCTCGGCCTCCGGGCCCAGCGGCGGCACCGTCGGCTCCAGCGCCTCCGGGCCCAGCGGCGGCACCGCCGCGGAGCCGGCGACCGCACGAGCGAGCACCGACCTCCTCGACTGGGAGCCGGTCGGCGGATCGATGGAGGACGTGGTGACCACGGGCGGCGACTGGACGCTACGGGTGAACCGGGGCGGGACCCAGGCGAGCCTGCAGGGCCCGAAGCCCACCACGATCCCCGCCGGCAAGGGCCGGCGGATCAGCGAGGCGCTGCTCGACGAGCGGTACGCCGTCGTGGTCGCCCAGGACAAGCTCGAGGAGCGGGCGGCGGTGGCCACGGTGATCGAGCTCGACACCGGTCGGCGCACCGTCCTCGACGACCGCTCCACCCCGCCGACCGTCAACGGCGGCACCTGGGCCCTGGGTCCGGGCGCGACCGGCGGCAGCACGCTCGCGCACGCGACGTACGGCGAGGGCGGCAGCTACTGCCTGGCCCGCGTCGACCTCGGCTCCGGCGACTCGGAGTCGGCCTGGTGCGCCCCGAAGCGGCACGGCTTCACCAACGCCCGGATCACCCCGGCCGGCACCAGCCTGCTCTCCTTCGACGACTCCCGGCCCTCCTGCTTCACGGTGCTCGAGCTGAGCGACCAGGAGGCGACGCCGTTCCCCGACGTGACCGACTGCAAGGGCTGGGACGGGCTGCTCCTCGAGGACGGGCGCGCCTGGTCGGTGGTTCCGAAGGCCAACCAGATCGAGTCGGCGCACTTCTACGCCAGCAACGCGCGGGGCCACTTCGACCTCGGCGCGGGCACCTCCGGCAGCCTGACCTGGTGCGCCGGCGCGGCGTACTTCGCCCAGGACCCGCAGCGCGACGGCGACCCGGCGCGGTTGATGCGCTGGGACGGCGATGAGCTGAGCGTCGTCTACGAGACGCCCGGCGAGCCGGGCCTGGTCGGCGAGCCCCGCTGCGGGGGCGACCGGCTCACGCTCAGCGCGCTCAGCGAGGGCGGCGACGAGCAGGTCAGCGCGCCCGTCGGTTGAGCCGCTCGTAGGCTCTGGGGCGTGGAGTTCACCGGTTTCCCCGTCGCCGCCCTCGACTACTTCGACGACCTGGAGATGGACAACACCCGGTCGTTCTGGGAGAAGCACAAGCAGGTCTACCTCGACTGCGTGCGCGCGCCGATGGTCGCGCTGTGCGCGGCGCTGGCCCCGGAGTTCGGGGAGGCCAAGGTGTTCCGGCCCTACCGCGACGTGCGCTTCGCCAAGGACAAGACGCCCTACAAGGAGCATCAGGGCGCCTTCGTCGCGGTCGGCGAGGCCACCGGCTGGTACGTCCAGCTCTCGGCGCGCGGGGTCTTCAGCGAGGCCGGCTTCTACCGCGCCTCACCCGACCGGCTCGCCGCGATCCGCGCCGCGATGGCCGACGAGCGCACCGGCAGCGAGCTGGCCCGACTGCTCGACGAGCTGCGCGGCCAGGGATTCGAGGTGGGCGGCGACCGGCTCAAGACGTCCCCGCGCGGGTACGACGCCAGCCACCCGCGCATCGAGCTGCTGCGCCACCGCAGCCTCGCAGTGGTGCACCACTACGGCTTCGACGACGTCATCCACTCCCCCGACCTCGTCGACGCGGTCCGCGCGGACTGGCAGGCGCTGCGCCCGCTGGTCGAGTGGCTCACCGCGGCCGCGCGCGACTGAGCCGGCTCACTCCTTGCGGGCGGTGGCCATCGACCGCTCGGGCTCCCAGAAGGCCCGCATCGACGCCACCTGACCCGCGTCGTCGACGGTGTAGACCATCACCAGGTCGGTGTCGACGACCGTGCCGTCGGCGAACCGGGCGGTGATCGTGCCGACGTTCGCGCAGGTGGCGCCGTTGGCGTGGGAGTCGTGGATGGTGAACGTGAACCGCTGGACCGGGGCGATCGCCTTGTCCCAGAAGGCGCGCATCCCCGCGTGCCCCCGGTGTCCGGCGCCCTCGGGGTCGAACCACGACGGCCCGACCGGGTCCTCCACCACGGCGTCCTCGCGGTACGCCGCCAGCCACTCCTCCAGGTCGCCGTGGCAGGCCGCGGAGTACGAGCGCTGTGAGGCGCGCCGGGCCGGGTGCTCGCCGTCGGGCGCGTTCCAGATGACGTCGTCGGAGGTGATCATGGGGGCATCGTAGAGGGCGGCTGAAACGTGTTCTAGTTCCGGCGCTCGCTCGCGACCCCTGCCGCGGTCAGTGCGGCTGCCAGGCGTCCTCGTCGGCGGTACGGGTGGTCACCGCGTCGGGCAGCGCGCGGTCGGCGAGGTGCTGGATGCTGACCTGCTCGAAGACGTCGCGCAGCGAGCGGCGGGCGGCGATCCAGACGTGCTGGAGGACCTCGGCGGACTCGTTGTAGCTGACCGCCTCGGGGCGCAGCCCGTACACCGAGACCAGCGGACCGTCGACGGCGCGGATCACGTCGGCGACCGACACGCTCTGCGCGGGGCGGGCCAGCCGCCAGCCGCCGGACTGGCCGCGCTGCGACACCACGATCCCGGAGCGGCGCAGGTCCGCCAGGATGGCCTGCAGGAAGCCGTGCGGGATGTCCTGGAGGCGGCCGATCTCCTCAGCGCTCACCGGCACCCCGTCGGTGCGCCCTGCCATCTCGATGAGGGCACGCAAGGCGTAGTCGGACTTGGCGGAGACGCGCATGGGGCCAGTCTGTCAGATTTGTCGAGAGGTCCACTCGACTCAGTGGCTCTGGGACCCCGCGGCGCTGCCTCACACCGAGGCGAGCGCCTCCTCTACCGGCTCGGCCTGGCGGGCCAGGCGCTCCTGACGCACCGCCCACACGATGCCGGCCACCCAGGCCATGAACAGGACGACGGCCAGGGCGACGACCTGCTGGCCGGAGGCACCCAGCGTCTCGGCGATCGTCTTGGAGTTGGTGAGGATGATCAGGCCGCCAGCCGCGACGCCGAGCACGCGCGCCGCCAGCTTGCGCACCAGCCAGGCCGCGACGGGCGCCGCCACCACGCCACCGGCGAGCAGCGCGCCGGCGATCGTCCAGTCGATCCCCGAGGAGCCCAGCGCCAGGATGAAGCCCAGCGAGCCGCCCACGGCGACCACGAACTCGGAGGTGTCGATCGAGCCGACCACCTTGCGGGGCTCGAGCCGGCCCGAGGAGAGCAGCGTGGTGGTGCCCACCGGACCCCAGCCGCCGCCGCCGATGGCGTCCAGCGCTCCGCCGACCAGGCCCATCGGAGCCAGGAAGCCCGCGGAGGGGCGGCTCTTGAACTGCGGCCGGCGCCCGCCCAGCGCCAGGAAGCGCCAGATCACGTAAACGCCGAGCACGAGCAGGATGCCGGCCACCCAGGGCTTGGCCGTCCCGCCGTCGATGTTGGACAGGAACGTCGCCCCGGCGAAGGCCCCGACGAAGCCGGGGAAGGCCAGGATCGACACGGTGCGCCAGTCGACGTTGCCGAGCTTGTGGTGGGAGAACCCCGAGACCAGCGAGGTGCCGATCTCGGAGAAGTGCACGGCGGCGGACGCGGCCGCGGGGGCGACCCCGGCCGCGAGCAGCAGCGTGGACGAGGTGACTCCGTACGCCATCCCGAGCGAGCCGTCGATCAACTGAGCCAGCAGGCCCACGAAGGCCAGGACGATCAGCTTGCGCATTGCGGTTCCATCCGGTCTGACGAGGCGTCGACTTCGTCGCTTAAGTACATCGAGTTCATTTCCTTACTGTCTTAGTAGAGTTACTTCCGCCTGGGTTGTCAAATGAGCGCGCCCACCGCCGCCCGACTAGGCTGGTGGCATCGGTCGCGCGCCCCGACCCCTGCTCCCGTGCGTCCGTCCACACGCCCTTGACAACCCCACGGACCGCGAAGGCCCCCGCTTGCTCACGATCGTCGGCGTCCACTTCCTCGTTGCCGCACTCGCGCCACCGCTCATCGGCGCCCTCGGACGCCGCGCCTTCCTGGCCCTCGCCCTGGTGCCCGCCGGGGCCACCGCCTGGGTGCTCGCCCAGGCCGGCGCGGTGCGCGAGGGCGACACACTCGACGAGGTGGTGGGCTGGGTGCCCAGCCTCGGTCTGGACCTCGCCTTCCGGCTCGGGGCCCTGCAGTGGGTGCTGGCGCTGGTGGTCGTCGGGATCGGGGCCCTGGTGCTCGCCTACTGCCGTTGGTACTTCGCCGAGGACGACCCCGGCCTGGGCCGCTTCGCCGGCGTCCTCACCGCGTTCGTCGGGGCGATGCTGGGCCTCGTCCTGGCCGACGATCTGCTCCTGGTCTACGTCTTCTGGGAGCTGACCACCGTCTTCTCCTACCTGCTGATCGGCCACTCCCCCGAGAAGCGCGCCAGCCGTCAGGCCGCGACGGAGGCGCTGATCGTGACGACGCTCGGCGGGCTCGCGATGCTCGTCGGGATGCTGCTGATCGGCAGCGCGGCCGACACCTACCGGATCAGCGAGATCCTCGCCGACCCGCCCAGCGGCACCGCGATCACGGTCGGGGTCCTGCTCGTCCTGGTCGGCGCCCTGAGCAAGTCGGCGCTGGTGCCGTTCCACTTCTGGCTCCCGGCCGCGATGGCGGCCCCGACGCCGGTGAGCGCCTACCTGCACGCCGCCTCGATGGTGAAGGCCGGCGTCTACCTGGTCGCGCTGCTCGCACCCGCCTTCGCCGGCAGCCCGGGCTGGCGCGGCGTCGTACTCACCCTGGGCGTGCTGACCATGCTGGTCGGCGGCTGGCGGGCGCTGCGCCAGATCGACGTCAAGCTGCTGCTCGCCTACGGGACCGTCAGCCAGCTCGGCTTCCTGCTGGTCGTGCTCAGCCTCGGCACCCGCAGCGCGGCGCTGGCCGGGGTCGCGCTGCTGCTCGCCCACGCCCTGTTCAAGGCCACGCTGTTCCTCGTCGTCGGCATCGTCGACCGCAGCACCGGCACCCGCGACCTGCGCGAGCTCTCCGGAGTGGGGCGCACGATGCCGGTGGTGGCCGTCGCCGCCTGCATCGCGGCCGCCTCGATGGCCGGTCTGCCACCCGCGCTGGGCTGGGTCGCCAAGGAGAGCGTGTTCGCGGCGCTCCTCGACGTCGCCCAGAGCAACGGCGACGGCACCGGGCTGTCCAGCCTGGCCGGCTGGGCGCTGCTGGCCGGCGTCTTCGCCGGCTCCGTGCTGACCGTCGCCTACTCCGCCCGCTTCGTGTGGGGCACGTTCGCCACCAAGTCGCGGGTGATGAACCCCGAGCCGACCCCGGCGCAGCCCGTGCCCGCCGGCTTCGCCGCCGCCCCGGTGCTGCTGGCCGGGCTCACCCTCGTGCTGGGCCTGGCCGGCCACCCGCTCACCGAGCAGGAGGCGCCGTACGCCGACACCTTCCCGATGGGCGTCCACGACGCCGAGCTGGCCCTGTGGCACGGCTTCGGGATCCCGCTGGCGATCTCGCTGCTGGCCGTGGCCCTGGGCCTGGCCGCCTTCGCCGGGCGCGGCTCGGTCGCCCGGCTCCAGGCCCGGATGGCCCACGCCTGGAGCGCCGAGCGTGGCTACCGCTGGACCATGCGCAGCGTCGACCGGCTCGCGGTCGAGGTCACCGGTACGACGCAGCGCGGCTCGGTGGCGGCGTACCTGGCGATCATCCTGGTCGCGGTGCTCGTCTTCCCCGGCTGGACGCTGGTGGCGGGGCTGTCCGGAGAGATCGACGTGGTGGCCTGGGACACCCCCGCACAGGCCCTGGTCGCGATCGTGATGGCCGCATCCGCCCTGATGGCGACCCGCTCTCGCCGCCGACTGCGCGCCGTCCTGCTGGTGGGCGTGACCGGCTACGGCACCGCGATGCTGTTCGCGCTGCACGGCGCCCCCGACCTGGCGCTCACCCAGGTGCTGGTGGAGACCGTCTCGGTGGTGGTCTTCGTGCTGGTGCTGCGCCGGCTGCCCGAGTACTTCACCGACCGCCCGCTGAGCCGGAACCGCTTCTGGCGGATGGCGCTGGGCGCCGCGACCGGGATCGCGGTGGCCGGGTTCCTGCTGGTCGCCACCGGAGCCCGCACCGCGATCCCCGTCTCCGCCGAGTTCCCCAAGGAGGCGGTCGACTACGGCGGCGGCAAGAACATCGTCAACGTCATCCTCGTCGACGTCCGCGCCTGGGACACCCTCGGCGAGATCTCGGTGCTGCTCGCGGCCGCCACCGGCGTGGCCAGCCTGATCTTCCTCGACAGCCGCACCTCGGGCATCCGCCGGGTGCACGAGATCCCGCAGCCGCCGACCGTGGAGAAGGTCCCCACCGCGCCCGGACGCCGGGTCTGGCTGCCGGGGCCGCGCACGATGCGCCCGGACCGCCGCTCGATCATCTTCGAGGTCGTCACCCGGCTCGTCTTCCACACGATCATCGTGTTCTCGATCTACCTGCTGCTCGCCGGGCACAACCTCCCCGGCGGCGGCTTCGCCGCCGGCATGGTGACCGGCCTCGCCCTGATCGTGCGCTACCTCGCCGGTGGGCGCTACGAGCTGGACGAGGCAGCGCCGATCGACGCCGGCCGACTGATGGGGGTCGGGCTCGCCGTGTCCGCGCTGGCCGGGCTGGCCCCACTCGCCTTCGGCGGCGCGGTCCTGCAGAGCGCGCTGGTCGACCTGCACATCCCGGTGCTCGGTGACGTGCACCTGGTGACCTCGACCTTCTTCGACGTCGGGGTCTACCTCGTCGTCGTCGGCCTGATCCTCGACCTGCTGCGAGCCCTCGGCTCCCGCATCGACCGCCAGATCCTGCGCGAGGAGCAGGACCGCGCACACACCCAGGAGGTGAGCAGCTGATGGAGGCCAACCTGACCCTGGTGATCACCTCGGCGGCATTGATCGGCTGCGGGGTGTACCTGCTGCTCGAGCGCAGCCTGAGCCGCGTGCTGGTGGGACTGATCCTGATGAGCAACGGCGTGAGCATCGCGTTCCTGGTCTCCGCCGGACCGGCCGGGGACGCCCCGATCGTCGGGGCGGGCGACCCGGGCGACCTGGCCGACCCGCTCCCCCAGGCGATGGTGCTCACCGCCATCGTGATCACGCTGGCGACCACCGCCTTCCTGCTGGCGATGGCCTACCGCAGCTGGCAGCTCAACGCCCACGACGACGTCCAGGACGACGTCGAGGACGCCGCCATCCGCCGGCTCGCCGCCGCCGACGACGCGTCCGACAGCTACGACCTCAGCTCGGCCGGAGAGACCGACGAGCAGCCGCTGGAGGAGGGCGCATGAACGAGATCGTCCCGCTCCCGGTGATCCTGCCCCTGCTGGGCGCCGGCGCGACGCTGGTGCTCTCGCGCCACCCGCAAGGCCAGCGCGCGGTCAGCTTCGCCACCCTGACCGCGGTCGCCGGCATCGCCGCGGTGCTGCTGGTCCAGGCCGACCGGCACGGGCCGCAGGTGATCTGGGTCGGCGGCTGGCCCGAGCCCCTGGGCATCTCCCTGGTCGCCGATCGGCTCTCGGCGCTGATGCTGCTGGTCTCGGCCGTGGTGACGCTGGCCGTGCTCGCCTACTCCCTGGGCCAGGGCATGACCGGCGACGACGAGCGCGAGGCGCCGCTGTCGGTCTACCACCCGACGTTCCTGGTGCTCGTCGCCGGCGTCTCGAACGCGTTCCTGGCCGGCGACCTGTTCAACCTCTTCGTCAGCTTCGAGATGCTGCTGTTCGCCAGCTACGTGCTGCTGACCCTCGGCGGCACCGGGGCCCGGATCCGGGCCGGCACGATCTACGTGGTCGTGAACCTGCTGTCCTCCACGCTGTTCCTGATCTCGCTGGCCACCATCTACGCGGCCACCGGCAGCATGAACCTGGCCCAGCTCGCCGAGCGCATCAGCGACCTCCCCGGCCACGTCAGCCTGATGCTCCAGCTGCTGCTGCTGGTCACGTTCTCGATCAAGGCCGCCATCTTCCCGCTGTCGTTCTGGCTGCCCGACAGCTACCCGACCGCCCCGGCTCCGGTGACCGCGGTGTTCGCCGGCCTGCTCACCAAGGTGGGCGTCTACGCGATCCTGCGGGTGCAGACCCTGCTGTTCCCCGAGAGCCCGCTCACCGACCTGCTGATGTGGGCCGCACTGCTCACCATGGTGGTCGGGATCCTGGGCGCGGTCGCCCAGTCCGACATCAAGCGGATGCTGTCCTTCACGCTGGTCAGCCACATCGGCTACATGATCTTCGGGATCGCGCTGGCCACCGAGGCGGGCCTCTCGGGCGCCATCTTCTACGTCGCCCACCACATCACCATCCAGACCTCGCTCTTCCTGGTGGTGGGCCTGATCGAGCGCCGCGCCGGCAGCACCTCGCTGGTCCGGCTCGGCGGCCTGGCGGCGCTCTCACCGCTGCTCGGGCTGCTGTTCTTCGTCCCGGCGATGAACCTGGCCGGGATCCCGCCGCTGTCGGGCTTCCTGGGCAAGGTGGGCCTGCTCCAGGCCGGCCTCGACACCGGGACCCCGCTGGCGCTGACCCTGGTCGCGGCGGGCACGGTGACCAGCCTGCTGACCCTGTACGCCATCGCCAAGACCTGGGGCCTCGCCTTCTGGCGCACCCCGGAGCAGGCGCACGCGATGGCGCAGGCGCTGCCCGACCCCGGCTTCGACGCGGGCGATCGTCCCCGCCCGGCCACCGCCCTGGAGGCCACCGTGCTCTCGGTGCTCGACCAGAGCAGCGGGCCGATGGTGCGGCACCGCAGCCACATCCACACCGGCGGCGGCACCTTCAACCACTCCGACCTCGAGGCGGCCCGCCGCCTGCGCGACGACGACGAGCCCGACCGCGACCTCTACCAGCTGATCCGCGACGGCGACCAGCCCGACCGGCTGCCGCTGGCGATGGTGCTGCCGACGGCCGGCCTGGTGGCCTTCAGCCTGCTGCTCACCGTCGTCGCCGGCCCGCTCTTCGGGTTCACCGACCGGGCGGCCGAGGACCTGCTGCAGCGCGACATCTACATCGGCGCTGTGCTGGGAGACGGCCGATGAGCCCGGTGATGCGCACGCGCCGCGACGGCAGCGTCAGGCCGGCCCGCTACCGCGCCGTCCAACTCCCGGTGGTGGCCTGGCTGACCTTGGTGTGGCTGGTCCTGTGGGGCGACGTGACCCTGCTGCTGGTCGTCGGCGGGATGCTCGTCGCGGTCGGCGTCTGCCTGCTCTTCCCGCTGCCGCCGGTGCGGATGGGGGTGCGTCCGCGTCCCTGGCCGCTGGCCGTCCTGGTGGCGCGGTTCCTGCGCGACGTCGTCGTGGCCAGCGTCCAGGTCGCCGGCGTGACGCTGCGGCGCGACCAGGTCCTGAGCAACGCCGTCATCGCGGTCTCGCTGCGCACCCCGTCGGACTTCGTGCTCACGGTGGTCGCCGAGATGGTCTCGCTGGTCCCCGGCAGCATCGTGGTCGAGGCCCGACGCTCCACCCACACCCTGTTCCTGCACGTGCTCGACGTGGCCGACCTCGAGGGCGTCGAGCGGTTCCGGGCCAGCGTCCTGGACCTGGAGGCCCGCGTCGTGCACGCCCTCGGCGCGGACCGGGTGCCGCTCCCCCCCACGAAGGAGAACGCCTCGTGACCCTCGTGCTGATCCTCTGCGCCGCGATGCTGGCGGTCGCCGGGTTCCTGCTGGTGATGCGTACGACGATCGGGCCGACGCTGCTGGACCGCACGGTCGCCCTCGACGTGCTGGTGGCGGTGCTGATCTGCTCGGTCGCCCTGGAGGCGGCGTACAACCGGCACACCTACACGCTGCCGATCCTGCTGACGCTGAGCCTGCTCGGCTTCGTCAGCTCGGTGAGCATCGCCCGCTTCACCAAGGGCAGCGACGACATCGAGGCCGAGCAGCGGGACCGGGAGAACCCATGAGCCAGATCGACTGGAGCACCGTCGCGGACGTCGCGGCCGCCGTCTGCCTGCTCACCGGCGCCCTGCTGGCGCTGACCGCGGCGATCGGCGTGCTGCGGCTGCCCGACCTGCTCAGCCGGATGCACGCCGCCACGAAGCCGCAGGTCCTCGGCCTGCTGCTGGTCCTGACCGGCCTGGCCCTGAGGCTGCGCGAGCCCGAGGTGATCGCCTTCCTGGCGCTGGTGGCGCTGATGCAGATGATCACCACCCCGGTGGCCAGCCACATGGTCGGGCGCGCGTCGTTCCGGGCCGGCCAGGTGCGCCACGACCTGCTCGTGGTCGACGAGCTCACCGAGGCCCTGGACCGCCCCGAGGAGCCCCGCGGGGCCCCCTGAGACCTCGCCCCGCGGCGGGGCCTGCGTCACGTTCGGGGGTGATCTGTTGCGCGAACCCGGCCACACGAGGCACCATTAGGTTACTGGCGAGTAGCAGAACTGCTCTGTGCCGTCTCCAGCTGCGGCTCCCGGCCGCACCGAAACACCCAGGACCGGATTCCCGTGACCGGTACCCCGACGCGAAAAGGTGGGTCAGTGAGCCACTACAAGAGCAACCTGCGCGACATCGAGTTCAACCTCTTCGAGGTGTTCGGCCGCGAGGAGATCCTCGGCCAGGGTCCCTTCGCGGAGGTGGACGCCGAGACCGCGCGCGAGGTTCTCGCCGAGGTCGAGCGGCTCTCCCGCGAGGATCTCGCCGCCTCCTACGAGGACAGCGACCGCAACCCTCCGGTGTTCGACCCCAAGACCCACACGGCTCCGGTCCCGGCGTCGTTCAAGAAGAGCTACCGCGCCTGGATGGACGCCGAGTTCTGGCGCCTGCAGATCCGTGAGGAGCTCGGCGGGACCCCGGCCCCCTCGTCGCTGAACTGGGCGATGGGCGAGATGATCCTGGGCTCGAACGCGCCGGTGTGGATGTACGCCGCCGGCGCGCCGTTCGCGGGCGTCATGTACGACAACGGCAACGAGCGCGACAAGCGCGTCGCGCAGTTCATGGTCGAGCGCCAGTGGGGCTGCACGATGGTCCTCACCGAGCCGGACGCCGGCTCCGACGTCGGCGCGGGCCGCGCCAAGGCCGTCCCCAACGAGGACGGCACCTGGAACATCACCGGCGTGAAGCGCTTCATCACCTCCGCCGAGCACGACATGAGCGAGAACATCATGCACCTGGTGCTCGCCCGCCCCGAGGGCGTCGAGGGCGTCGGCGGCCCGGGCACCAAGGGCCTCTCGCTGTTCTGGATGCCCACGCACCACTTCGACCTGGAGACCGGCGAGCTGACCGGCGAGCGCAACGGCGTCTACGTGACCAACGTGGAGCACAAGATGGGGATCAAGGTCTCCAACACCTGCGAGGTCACCTTCGGCGACCCGCAGGTCGGCGGCGGCGAGCCCGCGAAGGGCTGGCTGCTCGGCGAGGTCCACAACGGCATCGCCCAGATGTTCGACGTGATCGAGAACGCCCGGATGATGGTCGGCACCAAGGCCATCGCGACCCTGTCGACCGGCTACCTCAACGCGCTGGAGTACGCCAAGGAGCGCGTCCAGGGTGCCGACCTCACCCAGTCGGCCGACAAGACCGCGCCGCGCGTCACGATCACCCACCACCCCGACGTGCGCCGTTCGCTGATGACCCAGAAGTCCTTCGCGGAGGCGATGCGGGCGCTGGTCCTCTACACCGCCACCTGGCAGGACGACGTCCAGATCGCCGCGCACAAGGGCGAGCGCAACGAGCTCGCCGAGGCGATCAACGACCTGCTGCTCCCGATCGTCAAGGGCTACGGCTCGGAGCGCTCGTGGGTGCTGCTCGGCACGGAGTCGCTGCAGACCTTCGGCGGGTCGGGCTTCCTGCAGGAGTACCCGATCGAGCAGTACGTCCGCGACGCCAAGATCGACACCCTCTACGAGGGCACCACCGCGATCCAGGGCCAGGACCTGTTCTTCCGCAAGATCGTCAAGGACCAGGGCCGCGCGCTGGGCCACATCGCGGGCGAGATCGAGAAGTTCCTCGCCTCCGAGGCGGGCAACGGTCGCCTCAAGGCCGAGCGCGCGCTGCTCGCCACCGCGCTGGAGGACACCAACGCGATCGTCGGCGCGATGATCAACGACCTGATGTCCTCCGACGCCCGCGCCGAGGGCGGCGACCCGCGCAACATCTACAAGGTCGGCCTGAACACCAGCCGCCTGCTGATGGCCCTGGGCGACGTGGTCTGCGCCTGGCTGCTGCTGCGCCAGGCCGAGGTCGCGCTGGCCAAGCTGGCCGGTGACCCCGGCAAGGACAAGGCCTTCTACGAGGGCAAGGTCGCCGCTGCGCAGTTCTTCGCGCAGAGCCTGCTGCCGAAGATCAGCGCCGAGCGCGCCATCGCCGCCGCCACCGACCTGTCGGTGATGGACCTCGACGAGGCTGCGTTCTGATCGACTGAGAGAACGCTCGTGTGAGCGTGCGGGCGCCGAACCCGCGAGCAGGGCCGTCCCGTCGGGGCGGCCCTGCTGTCGTTGGCGCCCAGGTGACCGACAGGTAACTGGAGGTTCCCGTGCACCTGGTGCGTGCGATCCACCAGTTACCTGCGGGTAGGAGGCGCGCCGGGTGCGGCATGGACCGGTCTGCGGCCCGAACGAGAACGAGCCCCCGCCCCGTGAGGGGCGGAGGCTCGTGGTGTCAACGCGTCACCGGAGCGTGTCCGGGCGGCCCCTGGTGGGGGGCAACGTCAGCTCGCTGCTCAGAAGGAGCGGCGACGCTCATGTCCGCGTGAGTCGTTGCGGCCGCCGGAGCGGCCTTCGGGGCGCCGCGCGCCGCCGGCGTACGGCGGGCGACCGCCCGGGGCCGGGCGGCGCGAGGAGGACGAGGACGAGGGCCGCGGCGCGTTGGTGTCGCCGGAGACGGCCAGCGCCTCGGCGGTCATCGGCTGCGGGGCGGTCCGGATGTCGTGGTGACGCACCTGGACGCCGGCGCTGCGCTGCAGGCGCACCAGCTGGTCGACGAACTTCGGCGTCGAGATCGTGATGACGCACCCGCTGCTGCCGGCGCGCGCCGTACGGCCCGAACGGTGCAGGTAGGCCTTCGGGTCGTTGGCCTGGTCGAAGTGGATGACCAGGTCGATGCCGTCCACGTGGATGCCGCGCGCGGCGACGTCGGTGGCGACGACGGCCTGCACCTTGCCCGAGGAGAACTTGTGCAGGTTGCGCTCACGCACGCGCTGCGAGAGGTTGCCGTGCAGGTCGACCGCGTCGACGCCCGCGGCGGTGAGCGCCTCGGCCAGCTCGACGGCACCGTCGCGGGTCCGGGTGAAGAGGATCGTGCGGCCGTTGGCCGTGACCAGCTTGACCGCGGCGTCGACCTTGTCGCGGAAGCCGCCGACGACCATCGTGTGGTGGGTCATCGTGGTGACCGCGCCGGAGTTGGGGTCGAGCTGGTGCACCTTCGGGTCGCGCAGGTGCTTGCGGACCAGGCGGTCGACGTCGCCGTCGAGCGTGGCGGAGAGCAGCATCCGCTGGCTGCCGGCCGGCGTCATCGAGACCAGCTTGTCGATGGCGGGGTAGAAGCCCAGGTCGCACAGGTGGTCGGCCTCGTCGAGGACGGTCATCTGGATGTCGTCGAGCTTGCAGTGGCCCTGCTTGATCAGGTCGTCGAGACGGCCCGGGGTGGCCACGACGATGTCGGCGCGGTTGCGCAGCGCCCGGACCTGGCGGTCGTAGGGCGTGCCGCCGTAGACCGTGGTCATCTTCAGGCTCAGCGAGTTGGCCAGCGGGTTGAGCGCCCGGCTGACCTGCTGGGCCAGCTCGCGGGTCGGGACCACGATGATCGCGCGGGGGAAGTTCGGGCGGCTGCGCTCACCCTCGAGGCGGGCGAGGACGGGCAGGCCGAAGGCGAGGGTCTTGCCCGATCCGGTCTGCGCGCGACCCAGCAGGTCGTGGCCGGCGCGGGCGTCGGGGATCACCGCGGCCTGGACCGAGGTCGGCGCGGTGATGCCCTGCACGGCGAGCGCGGCGATCAGCGCGTCGGGCAGGTCGGAGAAGGCGGTGCTGGCGGTGCTGGCGGCCGTGGTGTCCGGCGCGGGGGAGGAAGAGGGTGCAGCAACTACGGACGCAGACATGCGTGGGAGAACTTTCGCGTGGAGAAGCGCCTGCGCGACGGAGCCACGGCGTGGTCCGGTGAGCCTTGCGAGACGCGTTGTCTCTGGGCACCCGACTCGACTGGTCTTCGCGCGATCGAGAGCTGCGCACCACACCGGGAACAAAGAGAATGAGCGGCCACTCCTCGATCGAGGGGCCACTGGCTTCTCCCTACCCTACGGACCCCACCCCCTGCCCGACGAATCCCCGCCCGCCCCGCAACCCCTTGTAACGCGGGGTTATGTCCACTGCCACAGCGTCATTTCGCTGTGGTGGAGCGCATAACCCCGCGTTACAGCTCGGGGGTGCGCCCGCCCAGCGGGAGGGCGAGCGTGGCGGCGCCGTCGGGAGTGAGGCGGACCGGGACGCCCCAGTCCTGCTGGTGCATGTGGCAGGCCGCGCCGTCGGCGGCGGCTCCGTCGGCCACGACGTCGCAGGAGGCGGCCCGCGCCGCGACGTGCAGTACGCCGTCGCCGACGGCCGGGTCCAGGACCAGGGTGCGGGTCAGGTCGGTGCCGCGCCCGTCGCCCTCGCGGATCAGCGCCGGCGGGGTCGCCGTCACCAGCAGCTGCGAGGGCGGCCCGAACCGGTCGTCGACCTTCTGCCCGGGCGGAGGCGTGAACACGACCGCGAGCTCCAGGCGTGCCCCGACCTCGGTGACCGGCCGCTGCGTCGAGTGCGCGAACCCGTCCACCGCCACCGCGGCCGCGCCCAGCGGCACCCGGGTCAGCGCGTGGGCGCCGGACTCCACGACCACCAGGTGCTCGCCGTCCACGAACGCGCCGCTCGGCTCGACCAGTCCGGTGGCCAGGGTCGTGACCTCCCCGGTGGCCGGGTCGAAGCGGCGCACCGCGCCGTTGTAGGTGTCGCACAGCGCCACGGTGCGATCGGGCAGCACGCTCACCCCGAGCGGATGCTGCAGCAGCGCCTGCGCGGCCGGGCCGTCACGGAAGCCGAAGTCGAACAGGCCCGAGCCGACCGCGGTGTGCACCCGCGGCACACCACCGGTCCCCGGGTCCCCCTCGACCCAGCGCAGCGAGGACGTCTCGCTGTCGGCCAGCCACAGCCGGTCCTCGTCGGCGGCCAGCCCGGAGGTCTGCGCGAACCACGCCTCGGGCAGCGGCCCGTCGAGCAGCCCCTCGTTGGCGGTGCCGCCGGCGACCTCGACGCAGCCGGTGCGCGGGTCGAACGTCCACAGCTGGTGGATGCCGGCCATCGCCACCCAGACCCGCTCCTGCCACCACGCGACGTCCCAGGGGCTCGACAGGCGCGTGGTCGCGTCGCCCTCGAACCACTGCCGCCCGTCCCCGGCGAGCACCCGTACGGCGCCGGTGGCGAGGGTGAGGCCACGCAGCTGGTGGTGCACGGTGTCCGCGACCACGACGTCGTAGCCGACCTCGGCGGCGACGTCCTCGGGCAGCAGGCACAGCCCGTTGGGCTCCGCGAAACCGCCGATGCGGCGCACCACGCGGTCCTCGGCGTCCAGCTCGACCACCTGGTCGTGGCCGGCGTCGGCGACCAGCGTGTGCCCGCCGGGCAGCCGCACCGCCTTGGCCGGGAAGCGCAGCTCGGTCGGCTCCACCACCGGCGCGACGTACGGCGAGTCGCCCGGCTGCAGCGTGCCGCGCTCGCGGTGCTCCGCGACCAACTCGCCGAGCAGCCGGTCGATCGCGTGCACGTGACCCTCGCCGGCGTAGTGCGCCACCACGTAGCCGGTCGGGTCGACGAGCACCAGCGTCGGCCACGCCCGCGCGGTGTAGGCCTGCCAGGTGACGAGCTCGGGGTCGTCGAGCACCGGGTGGTGCACGCCGTACCGCTCGACGGCCTGGGCCAGCGCCACCGGGTCGGCCTCGTGGGCGAACTTCGGCGAGTGCACGCCGACCACGACCAGCTCCTCGGCGTACTTCTCCTCCAGCGGGCGCAGCTCGTCGATCACGTGCAGGCAGTTGACGCAGCAGAACGTCCAGAAGTCCAACAGCACGAACCGCCCGCGCAGGTCGCTCAGGGCGAGCGGGCCGTCGGTGTTCAGCCAGCCGCGGCCGCTCAGCTCGGGGGCGCGGACGCGGGGGCGGGTGCTCATGGGGTCATTCTCCCCGGCCCGCGGCGGACCCCTCCTCGAGGGCGTCCAGGCGCTCCCGGATCGCGCGCAGCTCGCCGAGCATGGCGCCCGGACGGCGGGGTACCAGGGCGCATGGCGCCACCGGTTCGAGCAAGTGTGGCCGCGACCGGCTCCTGGACGGACCCGGACGGCTTCCGCACCCCCGCCGGCGAGGTCCACGCCTGGATCCCCGGCACCAACCAGACACTGTGCGGGCTCTCCCTGCATCGTTCGCAGCTGGCCCGCTTCTCCCACGTCGACTGGGGCGACGCACAGCCCGAGACGGGCCGTGACGCGGACCAGGTCGCGGTGGTGTGCCCCCGCTGCGCCGCGGGCATGGGTCGCCGCCGCGACTCCCGGCCCTGGCGGCGCACCAACCCGCGTCCGTGACGGGTACGGCGGCCGCCACCCGCCGTGCGGGCCTCCCCAGCTGTCCGTGCCCGCCACTAGGGTGTCGCGCATGAGCGAGACGACCCCTGAGTCCCAGCGCCTGGCCGGCCTCGTCGACGTGTGGTGGGACGCCGTGGACGACTTCACTGGACTGCTCGAGCAGCTCTCGCCCGAGCAGTGGCGCGCGCCGACCGACCTGGCCGGCTGGGACGTGCACGCCGTCGCCGCGCACATCGCCCATCTGGAGTCACTGCTCAACGGCGTCGCCGGTGAGCCGGTCGACGTGGGGCGGCCCGCCCACGTGACCAGCGCGATGGGGACCTTCACCGAGCAGGGCGTCGTCGCCCGCCGGGGCCGGACCCCCGACGACCTGATCAACGAGATCCGGGAGATGGCGACCCGTCGGCGCACCGAGCTGCTGGCGAACCCCCCGACCGACCCCGCGGCGCCCGCGCAGTCGCCGTTCGGCGACCTCGGCTGGAGCGTGGACACGCTGCTGCGCAACCGCCCCCTCGACCTGTGGATGCACGAGCAGGACATCCGCCGCGCGGTCGGGCTGCCGGGCAACCTCGACTCGTCCGCGGCGCGGCACACGGCCGACTACCTGGCCGAGAGCATCGGCTTCGTACTGGCCAAGAAGGTGCGTGCGCCGGCCGGTACGACGGTGCTCCTCGCCGTCGAGGGCAGCGAGCCGGTCGCCGCCACGGTCACCGAGCAGGGCCGCGGGGAGCGGCTCGCCTCCGCTCCGGCCGAGCCGACCGTGCGCCTGAAGATGGACCGCGAGACGTTCATCGTGCTCGCCGGTGGCCGCCGGACCCCCGAGCAGGCCGGCGCCGACGAGCGGGTCACCATCGAGGGGGACCACGACCTCGGCAGGCGCATCGTCGCGGCCCTCACGGTGACCCCGTGAGCGTGCGACCCGAGCCCTGGGAGCTCGCGGACATGCCCGACCAGGCCGGGCGGACCATCCTGGTCACCGGGGTCACCAGCGGGCTCGGGCACCACACGGCGCTGGAGCTGGCGCGCCGCGGCGCCCGGGTGGTGCTCGCCGCCCGCGACGAGAGGCGCCTGGCCGAGACCGCGAGCCGGCTCGAGCGTGAGCACCCGGGCGCCGCCCTCGAGCAGCTGGTCGTGGACCTCGCCGACCTGTCCGCGGTGCGCGGCGCCGCCGCCCGGGCGGAGGCGTTCGGGCCGATCGACGTCCTGGTCAACAACGCCGGCGTGATGGGCACCGACTACCAGCGCACCCGGGACGGGTTCGAGCTGCAGATGGGGACCAACCACTTCGGGCCGTTCCTGCTCACCGGGCTGCTGCTGCCCCAGCTGGTGGCCAGCGGCGCCGGCCGCGTCGTCACGGTCTCCTCGCAGATGCACCGCCTCGCCCGCCAGGCGCCCCTCGACGACCCGCGCACGCCCCGCCCGCGCTACCACCGCTGGGTCTCCTACGCCGAGAGCAAGCTCGCGAACCTGCTCTTCACCGCCGAGCTCGATCGGCGCGCCCGCGAGGCCGCCGTCCCGGTGCGGGCGCTGGCCGCCCACCCCGGGTTCGCGGCCACCCACCTGGCCGCCAACGGCCGCTACGGCCGCCCCGCCGGAGGCCGCGCCTCGATCCTCAACGCCACCATCGGCGCGGTCGCCCAGCCGGCGGCCGACGGCGCGCTGCCCACCTTGATGGCGGCGACCGCAGACCTCCCCGGCGGCACCTACTGCGGCCCGGACGGGTTCCAGCAGGGCCGCGGCCGGCCCCGCGTCGTCGAGGGGAACCGCCTCTCGCGCGATCCCGACGCCGCCCGCCGGCTCTGGGAGCTCAGCGAGGACGCGGTCGGGCTGCGCTGGCCGTGAGGCTCAGCCCAGGCAGGCCTGGATCGCGCGCAGGTAGGCCTCGGAGCGGTCCGAGCCGATGATGCCGGGCGCCATCTTGTTCATCGCGTACGCCACGGTCGTGCGCGCGTCGAGATCCATCGCGATCAGCGAGCCGCCCCAGCCGCCCCAGTAGCAGGACCGTCCCTGGGAGACGTAGGGCACGGTCTGGGTCTCGGGCAGCGCGAAGCCGATGCCGAAGCGCAGGTTCACGCCGAGGACCAGGTCGGGCCCGTGGCTCTGCTCGTCGAAGATCAGCTCGAGGGTGTCGGGCGAGAGCAGCCGTACGCCGTCCACGGTGCCGCCGAGCGAGACCGCCCGCAGGATCCGCGCCACCGAGCGGGCGTTGCCGTGGCCGTTGGCCGCCCCGATGTCGGCGCGGCGCCACCCGGGGGTGTTGGCCACGCCCGCCTCGGCGACCGGGCCGGTGAGCGTCTTGAAGGCGGGGCCGTCCAAGTCGATCGCCGAGAAGTCGATCTCCAGCGGCGGGGGCGGCACCACGGCGGCGATGCGGTCCCAGTCCGACTCCGCGGCACCGATCTGGAAGTCGGCCCCCAACGGGCCGGCGATCTCCTCGGCGACGAACGTCTTGAGCGGTCGACCGTCCACCCGGCGGAGCACCTCGCCGACCAGGTGACCCTGGCTCAGCGCGTGGTATCCCGACGCCGTGCCCGGCTCCCACCACGGTGCCTGACCGGCCAGGCGACGCGTCGAGGCCTCCCAGTCGTACATCTCCTCGACCGTGAACGGCGCCTGCCAGCCGGAGACCCCGGAGGTGTGGCTGAGCAGGTGGCGGACCTCGATCAGGTCCTTGCCGTTCTCGGCGAACTCCGGCCAGTACTTCGCCACCGGCGCGTAGGGGTCCAGCTGGCCGCGGTCGACCAGCATCAGCGCGGCCAGCGCGGTCAGGGTCTTGGTGGTCGACCAGACGTTGGTGATCGTGTGCTCGTCCCAGGGGACGCTCCGGGCGACGTCGCGGAAGCCTCCCCAGAGGTCGAGGACCGTGTGGCCGTCGATGTCCACGACCAGGCTCGCGCCCAGCTCGTTGCCCGAGTCCAGCTGGCGGGCGAACTCGTCGCGCACCGGCTCGAACCGGGCGTCGGTCCTGCCGTGCACCTCGGCCATGGCCACACCCTCCTCGCGAAGCGGCGCCGCGCCGCCACCTGGCGCGACCCTAGGCCGCACCGCTCCCCGGCCACCATGGGCGCAGCGCCCAACATCCCCACGGGCCCGCGCCCGCGCCCGCCGTACGCGCCGCGCCGCGCGCGCCGCGCCGCCCGCGCCGTACCCCTCCGGCTGTAACGCGGGGTTATCACCACCACCACAGCGTTAGAGCGCTGTGGTGGATGGCATAACCCCGCGTTACAGCTGGTCGTACGGCGCGGGGCGGGCGGCGCGGGGCGTACGGCGTACGGCGGCGCGCGGCCGGGGTCAGGCGGTGAGGTGGTGGACGTAGCACCAGCGCCAGTCCTCGTCGGGCTCGGCCGACTGCACCACCGGGTGTCCGCTCTCGTGGAAGTGGGCGGTGGCGTGCTGTCCCGAGGAGGAGTCGCAGCACCCGACGTGAGCGCAGGTCAGGCACTGGCGCAGCGCGACCCACACCGTCCCCTCGTCCAGGCAGCGCTGGCAGAAGGGCTCCGCCACGGTCTCGATCGCCGGGTGCGCCCGCAGGTCCGCGCAGGTCTCCCCCGCGACGGAGGGGACCAGGCGGCCGCTGTCCCTGCCGGCGAGCCGCAGGTCCTCGTCCTCGGGCTGGGTGGAGTCGAGGGTGGACTCCTCGACGTCGAGCATCGCCAGCACGTCGTCGATCACCTCGGCCGGGGTCTGCCCGACGTCGCGCACCTCCAGCACCCGTCGCCGCTCGGCCTGGATCATCTCCAGGCGCACCCGCGCGTAGAGCGCACTGGGGCTCTCCTCCCCCGGCTTCGTGGACAGCCGCTCCCAGGCCGCGAAGTTGCGCTGGTCGACGCGCTGCCGGATCAGCTCGCCGACGCCGTGGGGGTCCTCGACGGCCAGCTCTTCGAGGCGGGCCAGTCCCGCCTGGCCGGCCTGCTGCAGCACCGTCGCCCGGGCCAGTGCGTCCTCCATCGGGTCGGGCGCGGGCACCCGCAGCCGGCGGGCCAGCCAGGCCAGGGTGCTGCCCTGGCCGAACAGCGTGCCGGCCACCACGGTGAAGGCGACCAGCAGCAGGATCTCGCGGTGCTCGGTGTCGCCGGGGATCACGAACGCCGCGGCCAGCGTCACCACTCCGCGCATCCCGGCCCAGCCGAGCAGGAAGGTCTGGGCCCACGGCGGGTGGGCGCCGTCGCCACGCTCGAGGGCGTAGCGGGCCGCACAGACCCACACCATCCGCAGCACCACCACGGCGGCGAGGGTGGCCGCGCACAGCAGCGCGATCCGCCCGGCGCCGAGGTCGCTGGCGCCGACGTCCTCGAGGATCCACCTCGCCTGCAGCCCGATCAGCAGGAACACGGTGTTCTCCAGCACGAAGGCGATCGTGCGCCAGGTGACCCGCTCGATGATCCGGGACTGCGCCGTCTGCAGCACCGGGGCGTTGTGCCCCAGCAGCAACCCGGCGATCACCACGGCGATCACCCCGGAGGCCTCCACCCGTTCCGCGACGAGGTACGCCGCGAACGGGGTCACCAGCGAGATCGCCCCGTCCAGCAGCGCGTCCTCGAGCCCGCGGCGTACCCGCGCGACGAGGAGGTAGACCAGCACGCCGATCAGCAGCCCACCGCCGGCGGCGATGAGGAACTCGAAGCCGACCTCCCACAGCTCCACGCCCCCGGCGGCGACGGCGATCGCGGTACGCAGCGCGACCAGGGCGGTGGCGTCGTTGAGCAGCGACTCGCCCTCCAGGATGGTCACCACGCGCCGGGGCAGCCCGATCCGGCGCCCGATGGCGGTCGCCGCCACGGCGTCCGGCGGCGCGACCACGGCGCCCAGCGCCAGCGCCACCGGCCACGAGACCCCCGGCAGCAGCGCGTGCACCACGACGCCGACGCCGAACGTGGTGAAGACGACCAGGCCGACCGAGAGCAGCAGGATCGGGCGGCGGTTGGCCTTGAAGTCCACCAGGGACGTCTGCAGCGCGGCCGCGTAGAGCAGCGGCGGCAGCAGGCCGAGCAGCACCACGTCGTGGCTCAGGTGCAGCTCCGGCACGCCCGGGACGTACGACGCGGCGATGCCACCGGCGATCAGCAGCAGCGGCGCCGGCACGTCCAGGCGCCGGGCGAGACCCGCGCCCAGGAGCACGCCCAGGGCCAGGGCGACGAGGACGAAGGCGATCTCCACATCGACCATCCTGCCCCCGCTCGGCCACGCAGGACCGGCTCCGCGCCCCCGTGAGGGGCCGCGGAGCCGGTCAGCCGAGCGAGGTCAGGCGGCGGTCTGCTGCTCCGCGCGACGCGCCTCCTGGCGCGAGCGCGCGTCCAGGGCACGACGGACCTTGGGCCCGCCGGTGGTCATCTTGTAGAGCTTGGCGAGCTGCTTGGTGGCGTTGGCCGGCTTGGTCTCCGCGAGCCAGCCGTTGGGCAGCGAGAGCCGGACCACCTTGTGCCAGGCCGACGCGACCTGGTTGACCAGCGGCGCCTCGTGGTAGTTCAGGCCGTACTCGTCGAAGATCGCGCGCACCTTCGGCGCCACCTCGGCGTAGCGGTTGCTGGGCAGGTCGGGGAAGAGGTGGTGCTCGATCTGGTGGGAGAGGTTGCCGGTCATCAGGTGCATGGCCTTGGACCCGGAGATGTTGGCCGAGCCGAGCATCTGACGCAGGTACCACTGGCCGCGGGTCTCGTCGGCGGGGATCGACTTCTTCTCGAAGGTCTCCACGCCCTCGGGGAAGTGCCCGCACATGATCACCGAGTGCGACCACAGGTTGCGCACCAGGTTGGCGGTGAAGTTCGCGGCCAGCGTCGGCAGGAACGAGCCGGTCGGGATCGACAGCGCCGGGTGCACCACGTAGTCCTTGGTGGCCTGCTGGCGGATCTTGCGCAGCGTGTTCTTGGCGTTGCGCTTGAACGTCTCGCTGCGCTTCTCCTTGGGGATGCTCAGGTTCTTGCCGAGCTCGAGGTCGTAGGCGGCGATGCCGTACTCGAAGAAGCAGGCGTTGATGAAGTTCCACAGCGGCTGGCCGAGGTACATCGGGTGCCAGCGCTGGTCCTCGTCGACGCGCATGATGCCGTAGCCGAGGTCGTTGTCCTTGCCGACGATGTTGGTGTAGGTGTGGTGGATCTCGTTGTGCGAGTGCTTCCAGCCCTCGGCGGTGGAGGCGTTGTCCCACTCCCAGGTCGTGGAGTGGATCTTCGGGTCACGCATCCAGTCCCACTGGCCGTGCATGACGTTGTGCCCGATCTCCATGTTCTCGAGGATCTTGGCGACGCTGAGCCCGATCGTGCCGGCGATCAGCGCGGGCGGGAAGGACGAGGCGAGCAGCACCGCACGGCTGCCGAGCTCGAGCTTGCGCTGCACGTCGACGACCTTGCGGATGTACGCCGCGTCGCTCTCGCCGCGGGCGTCGAGGATCTCCTGGCGGATCGCGTCGAGCCGGCGGCCGATCTCCTCGATGTCCGCCTCGCTGAGGTGGGCGGTGGGGTTCTCGGGCTTCTTGGTCATCACGGTCATCGGATGTCCTTTCCGTTCGCGGGAGCGGGCGGTGGGGCGGGGGGCAGAGGGGTCAGGGGGGTCAGTGGTTGATCTGGCAGTCGCCGGCGGCGGCGCTGATGCAGGTCTGGATGGGCACGCCCCCGGGGTCGGTCTCGCCGGGGACGGCGACGGTCAGCGCGCCGTTGCGCAGGTCGCGCACGGCGCCCTCCTTCATCGGCAGCACGCAGCCCATGCAGATGCCCATCCGGCAGCCGCTGGGCATCAGCACGCCGGCGCTCTCGGCGGCGTCGAGGATCGGCGTGGTGGCGTCGGCCTCGAGGGTGGTGCCGTCGGCGAAGGTGAGCGTGCCTCCGCCCTCGCCGTCGGTGGGGGTGACGACCACCGGGCGGAAGCGCTCCAGGTGCAGCGGCAGGCCGCGCTCGCCGTGGTGGGCCTCGAGCGCGTCGAGCAGGCCGACCGGCCCGCAGGCGTACGTCGTGCGCTCGGCGAGGTCGGGCACGATGGTGTCGAGGTCGGCGACGTCGAGCATCCCGTCCATGTCGGTGTGCAGCTCGACCAGGCGCAGGCGCCCCTCGGCGGCGTAGCGGCGCAGCTCGTCACCGAAGATCACCTCCGCACGCGTCAGCGCGGAGTGCAGCAGGACGATCTGGTCGGGGTGCGCGGCGCCTCCCGCGGCGGGCACGGCCCGGGAGAAGAGGTTGCGCAGCATCCCGATCACCGGGGTGATGCCCGAGCCGGCGGTGACGAGCAGCAGCTTCGCGGGCAGCGGGTCGGCCAGCACGAAGTCGCCCTGCGCCTGGTCCAGCTGCAGCATCTGCCCGGCCCGGGCGCGGTGCACGAGGTAGGTGGAGACCACGCCGTCGGGGATCGCCTTGACGGTGATGCTGATGCAGCCGTCGGGGCGCGGGCCGTGGGTCAGCGAGTAGGTGCGCCACAGCCGGATCCCGTCCACCTCGGCGCCGACGC
The DNA here is from genome assembly GCF_059766615.1 of Nocardioides sp. Z43_10. Taxonomy (NCBI): domain Bacteria; kingdom Bacillati; phylum Actinomycetota; class Actinomycetes; order Propionibacteriales; family Nocardioidaceae; genus Nocardioides; species Nocardioides sp. Z43_10. The sequence goes on from NZ_JCBAJY010000009.1 coordinate 89,812, forward strand.
GGACGTACTGGCCGGGCACGTGGCCGGCCCAGTCCTTGCCCGGCTTGATCACCAGGGTCGCCGACGAGGACGTCTCCGGGCGGACCTCGACGATCCGCCCGCGCAGCGGGGCGCCCGCGCGCAGCGGGTGGAAGACGTCGAGGACGTCGTCGAGCTCCAGCGGCGTGACCGCGGCATCGGCGACGCGGCGCAACCCGTCGCGCAGGCCGCGCGGCAGCCCCAGCGGGGCGCGACGGAGGGGGACGGCAAGACTCATGGGTTCACTCTCCTGCATCGCCGGGTGTAAAGTCCTGACCAATTCGCGTGAACCGATCGGACTGCCTTGTTCGATCCGAACAATCTTCCGAGAGTTTCCAGGTCGCGGGGAGTCCTAACCTTGACCGAGCATGGTGCCCGTCACACTTCCGGCCCTGCCGTCGGCCGGGTCTCCCGGTTCGGCGTCGCGGCCATCGAGGAGATGCGCGCGAGCCTGCCCGCGGTCGCCGACCGCGCCGTCGAGGCCATCATCTCCGAGGTGCCCAGCTACGCCGGCGCGTTGAGCGGGGACATGGGCTCCACCATCCGCAACGCGGTCCAGCTGGCACTGGGCGGCTTCATCTCCCTGGCCTCGGGGCGTCACGGAGCCGACCCCCGGACCCCGGCCGCCCCGGCCGTCGAGGGCGCCTACCAGCTCGGCCGGGGCGAGGCCCGCTCCGGGCGCTCGATGGAGGCGCTGCTGGCCGCCTACCGGATCGGCGCCCGGGTGTCGTGGCGCGAGATGTCGGGGACGGCGGTGCGCGCGGGGATCGGCGCGGAGACCGTGGCCGACTTCGCCGAGCTCGTCTTCGCCTACATCGACGAGCTCTCCGCCGCGAGCGCCGCCGGCCACACCGACGAGCTGGCCTCCTCGGGCCGGCTGCGCCAGCGGATGGTCGACCGGCTGGTCCGGCTGCTGGTCGACGAGGCCCCCGCCGACGCCCTGCACGCCGCCGCCGAGCGGACCGAGTGGGTGCCGCCGGAGACGCTGACCGTGGTGCTGGTGCCCGAGGACCAGCTGCGCGCCACCCTGCCCGCGCTGGACCCGGCGACGCTGCAGACCGGCGAGGACCTGCCGGGGCTCGGCGACCGGATCCTGCTGCTGGTCCCCGACGCCCACGGCCGGCGTCGCGGCGCCCTGCTGCGCGCCCTGGCCGGGAGCCGGGCGGTGGTCGGCCCGGCGCGCCCCTGGACGTCGGTGCGGGCCTCCTACACCCGGGCCGTGGGCACGGTCGAGCTCGGCATCACCGGTCCCGACGCCGTCGACACCGACGACCACCTGCCCGAGCTGCTGCTGGCCGCCGATCCCGCGCTGCGCGCCGACCTGCGCGCCCGCGCCCTGGCGCCGCTGGAGGGGCTGCGGCCGGCGACCGCGGAGAAGCTCGCCGACACGCTGCGCTCGTGGCTGCTGCACCAGGGCCGCCGCGAGGAGATCGCCGCCGAGCTGTTCGTCCACCCCCAGACCGTCCGCTACCGGGTCGGGCAGCTGCGCGAGCTGTACGGCGAGCGGCTCGAGGATCCGCGCACGCTGCTGGAGCTGACCCTCGCCCTGGCCTGAGGGGGTGCGTCGTACGGTCGGGGCATGGAGCGCACGAGCCGGCTGCTGGCTGCCCTCGTCCTGGCGGCGGCGCTGGGCGCCTGCGGCCAGGGCGGGGACGGCCCACAGGCGGAGCCGAGCCCGGCCGCCGGCGCCGAGGCGTCGCCCGCCGAGGCCGCCCCCGAGTACGCCGCGTACGTCGCGCTGGGCGACTCCTACACCGCCGCGCCGTTCGTGCCGACCACCGAGCTCAGCGGATGCCTGCGCTCCACCGGGAACTACCCCCAGTTGGTGGCGGCCGAGCTCGAGGTGCCCTCGTTCGAGGACCGCAGCTGCAGCGGCGCCGACACCACCCACCTGCTGGCCCCGCAGCCGCTGCTCGGCGGCGCGGCGCCCGCTCAGCTCGACGCCGTCGACGCGGGAACCGACCTGGTCACGCTCGGGATGGGCGGCAACGACTTCGCCGTCTTCACGACGCTGGTCGGCCGGTGCACCTCGCTGCGCGACGTCGACCCGGACGGCACGCCGTGCGCGCAGACGCTCACCCGGGAAGCCGGTGGCCGGGACCCGCTGCTGAGCGCGATGGCCGAGATCCGCGGCCGGCTCGCGGCGGGCGTCCAGGAGATCCGGCGGCGGGCGCCCGAGGCCCGGGTGCTGCTGGTGGGCTACCCCCAGATCGTCCCGGAGTCGGGCACCTGTCCGCGGCTGCTGCCGCTCGCCGACGGCGACTATGCCTACGCCCGCCGGGTCAACGAGCGCCTCGCCGAGACGGTCGCGGACGCCGCGCAGGACGCCGGCGTCGACCACGTCGACGTCTGGGAGGCCAGCGAGGGCCACGACGTCTGCGCCGAGACGCCGTGGGTCGCCGGGGTCGAGAGCGACCCCACCCGCGCGCTGGCGTTCCACCCCTACGCCGTGCAGCAGCAGGCCGTGGCCGGCCTCATCCTCGACCTGCTCTGAGGCTCCCGCCCACCCCGGCCGCTGCCGCCGAGAGGCGGCGGGTCACAGGGTGCTGTGCACGTTGATCCCGGCGACCCAGGTGGCGGCGACCGACATGTGCCGCAGCCGGGCGGCGGCGCGCTCGGCGCCCTCGGGGCCCCCGTCGTCCCCGGCCTCGAGCGGGTCGGCGTCGAGCAGCGCCAGGTCGCCGCGCGAGCCGGGCTGGACGGTGGGCTGACCGTCGACCGAGGCGGCGAGCGCCTCGGCGGCGCTGAGCGCGTGCTCGGGGTGCCAGGCGTCGCGCTCGTCGGCGCTACGGTGCACCGCGGCCGCCATCGCCAGCCACGGGTCCAGCGGCGAGACCGGCGCGTCGGAGCCCATCGCCAGCGTGACGCCGTCGTCGAGCATCCAGCGGAACGCGAAGCACCGCGCGGAGCGCTCCTGCCAGATCTTCTCGGTCAGGTCGCGGTCGTCGAGCAGGTGCGCGGGCTGGATGCTGGCGCGCACGCCCAGCTCGGCCATCCGCCGTACGTCGTCGCGGCCCACCATCTGGGCGTGCTCGATCGAGCCGCGCGCGCCGGTGTCGCCGTACGCCGCCAGCGCCTCGGCGACGGCGGCGTCCCCGATCGCGTGGGTGGCGACCTCGATGCCGGCTGCGTGCGCCCGGGACAGCAGCCCGCGCAGCTCCTCGGGCGAGACGTTGGGCTGCCCGCAGGGGTACTCCAGGCGGTGCGCGTCGGCGTAGGGCTGGCAGCACCACGCGGTCCGGGTGTTCAGCGAGCCGTCGGAGATGATCTTCAGCGGGCCCATCGTCGCCCGGTCGTCGCAGCCGGGGAGGGTGTCGCCGGTGCGCAACCCGGCCGCGATGACCGCGTCCAGGGTGTCGGCGTAGGCGGCCACCCGGACCCGCAGCGGGTCGCAGTCCTGCCCCCAGCGCTCGGCCCACTCCAGCGGCCCCCCGCTGAACTCGAAGTCCACCAGGCCGGTCACCCCGATCGCTGCCGCCGCGTCGAGGGTACGGCGGTAGGCCTGCGGCGAGGTGCCGTCGTTGCCGACCAGCGTGGCCAGCCGGGGATAGACCGCGAACCACTCCGCCTCGCGCACCACCGAGTCCCGCACCGGCAGCGCGAGGTGCATCAGCGCGGTCGTGTTGAGCCAGGCGTGGTGCCCGTCGCCGCTGATCAGCACCACCGCACTGTCGCCGGAGACGGCGTCGAGCTCGGAGACGGTCACCTCCCGCTCCCAGCCCCCGGAGCGATGCCCCCAGCCGATCACCGGCTGGCCGGGGTACTCCGCGACCCGGCGCGCCACCATCCGGGTGGCGTCCTCGGGCGAGCGGGTCCGGGCGAGGTCGAGGCGCTGCGAGGCCAGCGTCCACTGGCCGAGGTGGACGTGGGCGTCCCACAGGCCCGGGATCAGCCAGCGCCCGCCGGCGTCGACCTCCTCCAGGCCCGCCGGACGCGGCAGCTGCGGGCCGACCGCGCGCACCGTGCCGTCCTCGACGAGCACGTCGACGGGGGCGTCGGGGACAGCCACGGCGCCGATCGGCACCAGCCGGGCCTGGCGCAGCAGGAAGCTCGTCATGGGGCTAACGCTAGGCGCGTCGCCGTCCCTGCCCCACCCCGGCCCGGCCGCTACCGTGTCGCCATGACGGCGAGGGCGCGGGGATGACCAGGCGGGCACGGAGCGTCGTCGCGGCGTCCGGGCTCGCCCTGAGCGTCGTCGTGCTGCTCGGCGTGAGCGGCGTCGTGCTCAGCCGCGGGGACCAGCGCGCCGGGGACGAGCCGCGCAGCGACGCGGGCCCGGCCCTGCACCCCGCCCGCGCCCCCGACCTCGCGCTGGCCGAGGACGAGCCGCGCGAGGACAGCCTCTACCCCGAGGTCGGCGACCCTGTCGTGGACGCCCTGCACTACGACCTGAGCCTCGACTGGACCCGCGCCACACGCACCCTCGACGCGGTGGCGCGGGTGCGGTTCCGGGCCACCACGGACGCCGCGTCGTTCCGCCTCGACCTCGGCGAGGCGCTGGAGGTGGCCTCGGTCGAGGTCGACGGCGTGGCTGTCGCGCACCGCCACGACGGCAAGGACCTGCGGGTGCTGGCCCCGGTCTCGCGCGACCGGCGCTACCTGGTGCAGGTGTCCTACTCCGGCTCCCCGCGCCCGGTGCGCGCCCCGACCCGCCGCACCGACTCCGCCCAGGTGGGCTGGCGGACCACGCCCGCCGGCGAGGTGTGGACGATGCAGGAGCCCTTCGGGGCCTACACCTGGTACCCGGTCAACGACCACCCCTCCGACGAGGCGTTCTACGACGTCGAGGTCACCGTCGACGCGCCGTGGGTGGGCGTCAGCAACGGGCTGCTGACCGGCTGGGAGGAGTCCGCGGGGCGCACCAGGACCGGCTGGCAGCTCGACGAGCCGGCCGCGTCGTACGTGGTGACGCTGGCCATCGGCGACCTGGCGGCGACCTCGGCCACCTCCGCGGGCGGGGTGCCGCTGACCTACTGGACCCCGCGCGACGACGTCGCGGCCCGCGCGGCGGTCCAGCACACCGCCCGGGTGCTGGACTGGGTCGAGGAGCGGCTCGGGCCCTACCCGTTCTCCTCGCTCGGCGCGGTCGTGGTGGACGCCGCGAGCGCGATGGAGACGCAGACGCTGATCACGCTGGGCAACACCGACTACGCGCTGTCCACCGCGGTGCTCGTCCACGAGGTGGTGCACCAGTGGTACGGCAACCAGGTCACCCCCGCCGACTGGCGCGACCTGTGGATGAACGAGGGCATGGCGACCTACCTGCAGGGCCTCTGGGAGGCCGAGGAGGAGGGCCGCCCGGTGGACGCGGTGATGGACGAGTGGGCGGCGCTGGAGCCTGGGCTGCGCGAGGAGGCCGGGCCGCCGGGCGACTTCGACCGTGACGCGTTCGGGGCCAGCAACGTCTACTACTCCCCCGCCCTGATGTGGCACGAGCTGCGCGGCCGGCTCGACGACGAGGTGTTCTGGGCGATGGTGCGGGCCTGGCCGCGTGAGCGGGACAACGCCCAGGCCACCCGCGCGGACTACCTGGCCTGGATCGAGGAGGAGACCGGCGAGGAGCTCACCTCGTTCTTCGACGCCTGGCTGCTCGACGAGCGGGCCCCGCTGGCCGGCACCGGCAGGCCGTAGTGCTCGCGCAGCGTGCGCCCGGCGTACTCGCGGCGGAACAGCCCGCGCTGCTGCAGGATCGGCACGACGTGGTCGACGAACACCTCGAGGCCGACCGGCAGCGCCGGCGGCATCACGTTGAACCCGTCGGCCGCACCGCCGGTGAACCACTGCTCGATGGTGTCGGCCACCTGCTCGGGGGTGCCCACGAAGCTGCGGTGGCCGCGGCCGCCGCCCAGGCGCAGCAGCAGCTCGCGCACGGTGAGGTTCTCCCGGCGGGCGAGCCTGACGGCCAGCTCGTAGCGGGTCTTGTTGCCCTCGATGGCGTCGGCGGGACGGATGTCGTCGGGCAGCGGCCCGTCCAGCTTGCCGGGGGCGCCGGGGCGCGGTTGTCTGGAGCCATGCGACTCCTGGTCCTGGGCGGCACCGTCTTCCTCTCCCGCGCCGTCGCGGCCGCCGCCGTACAGCGCGGTCACGACGTGGTCGCGGCCTGCCGGGGCAGCTCCGGCGCGCTGCCGGAGGGGGTGCGGCACGTCGCCCTCGACCGGGTCCGCGACGACGCGTCGGCGCTCGCGGCAATCGGCGAGGTCGACGCGGTCGTCGACGTCGCCCGCAACCCGGCCTGGGTGCGTGCGGCGGTGGCCGCGCTGCCGCGGGCGCACTGGGTGTTCGTCTCCTCGATCAGCGCCTACGCCGACCACGCGACCCCGAACGGACGACCCGGCCTCACCCCGCTGCTGGACCCGATCGACCTGGCCGCCGACGAGGACGCGATGACCTCCCCCGAGCGGTACGGCGCGGCCAAGGTCGCCTGCGAGCGCGCGGTGCTCGCCGGCGCCGCCTCGTCGTTGATCGTCCGCCCGGGCCTGGTCAGCGGCCCCGGCGATCCCTCGGGCCGGTTCAGCTACTGGCCGGCCCGGCTGGCCGACGTCGGGGCGCACCCGGAGGTGCTCGCTCCCGGCTCGCCCGACGACGTGGTCCAGATCGTCGACGTGCACGACCTCGCCGGCTGGATCGTCGACGCCGCCGCGCGTCATACCACCGGGCTCGTCGACGCCGTCGGCCCGCAGCTGACCCGCGCCGAGCTGCTCGCGCAGGTCGCCGCCGGCGTCGGGGTCGAGGCCACCCCGACCTGGGCGTCCCAGGAGTTCCTGCTCGCCCAGCACGTGGAGCCGTGGGCGGGGCCGCGCTCGCTGCCGCTGTGGCTGCCGTTGCCGGAGTACGCCGGGATGCTCGCCCACGACCCGGCCCCGGCCGCGGAGTCCGGCCTGGTCTCCCGACCGGTGGCCGAGGTCGCCCGCGACACCCTCGCCTGGCTGCGCCGTACCCCCGACGCGCCCGTCGCCGGGCTGACCCGGAGCGAGGAGGCCGAGCTGCTGGCGGCGTGGGCGAGGTGGTGAGGCGTGCGTGAGGCTTTCACACGTTAACTCGTGAAATCTGCGCTCCACGGGACCCCTGGGACCTGCGTGGCCCTAGATGCGCGAGGCCGGGAACTGACCACACGAAACCCGTACTTCCCACGTGTTCCTTCATGTGGGAAGTACGGGTTTCACGAGGTAACTCGTGAAACCCGCACCGCGCACCCGCCGACCCCACAGGCACAGGTCTGCCAATCGGCACCCCCACTTTTCACCTGTTGTCGCCAGCGTCAGCGACCGGCGCGGTGCCCTAGCCTGCGGGCATGACCGCCCAGCCCCGCACCCGGCTCACCGCTCGCGACCTGATCGATCTCGTCCTCGACGACGGGTCCTGGACCTCCTGGGACGTCGCGCCGGTACGGGGCGAGCTCTCCGAGGAGTACGCCGCGGAGCTGGCCCGCGCGGCGCAGAAGAGCGGCGCCGACGAGTCGGTGCTGACCGGCGAGGGCCTGCTGCGCGGTCGGCGGGTGGCCGTCGTGCTGGGCGAGTTCGGGTTCCTGGCCGGCTCGATCGGTCGCGCCGCCGCCGACCGGCTGGTCGCCTCGATCGAGCGCGCCACCGCCGAGGGGCTGCCGCTGCTGGCCGCCCCGGTGAGCGGGGGGACCCGGATGCAGGAGGGCACCCCGGCGTTCGTGCAGATGGTCCGGATCACCGCCGCCGTGGCCGCGCACAAGGAGGCGGCTCTGCCCTACCTCGTCTACCTGCGCCACCCCACGACCGGCGGGGTGATGGCCTCGTGGGGATCGCTGGGCCACGTCACGGTCGCCGAGCCCGGCGCGCTGGTCGGCTTCCTCGGGCCGCGGGTCTACGAGGCGCTGTACGGCAAGCCGTTCCCCGCCGGCGTGCAAACCTCGGAGAACCTCTACGCGCACGGCATCATCGACGCGGTGGTGCCGCCGGAGGAGATCGGCGACATCCTCGACCGGGCGCTGCGCATCCTGATGGCCCCGCGCACCGGCATCGCCGCCGTCCCGGCCCCCGCCGACGAGGCGGTCCCCGACGTCGAGACGTGGGACGCCGTCACCCGGTCCCGGCGTCAGGAGCGCCCCGGCGTACGACGCCTGCTGCGCCACGCCGCCACCGACGTCGTACCGCTCAACGGCACCGGCCAGGGCGAGGCCGACCCTGGCCTGCTCATCGCGCTGGCCCGCTTCGGTGACGCGCCGTGTGTGTTCCTGGGCCAGGACCGTCGCGGCCAGACCAAGGACCACCCGATGGGCCCGGAGGCGCTGCGCGAGGCACGGCGCGGGATGCGGCTTGCCTCGGAGCTCGGGCTGCCGCTGGTCACGGTCATCGACACCCAGGGCGCGGCGCTGTCGGTCGACGCCGAGAACGGCGGGCTGGCCGGCGAGATCGCCCGGTGCCTGTCCGACCTGGTCACCCTCGACGCACCCACGCTGTGCCTGATGCTCGGCGAGGGCAACGGCGGGGGCGCGCTCGCGTTCCTCCCCGCCGACCGGGTGATCGCGGCGCAGCACGCCTGGCTCTCCCCGCTGCCGCCCGAGGGGGCCAGCGCGATCGTGCACCGCGACCTCGACCACGCCCCGGAGATGGCCCGCGCGCAGAAGGTCCGCGCGATCGATCTGCACGCACGCGGGATCGTCGACCGGATCGTCGCCGAGCAGCCGGACGCGGCCGACGAGCCGGAGGCGTTCTGCCGGCGCCTCGGTCTGGTGCTCGAGTACGAGCTCGCCGGGCTGCTCGAGCGCGGCGCGGGCACCGCCGAGCAGCGCAGCCAGCGCTACACCTGAGCGATCACCCGAGTCGTCACCCGAGCCGTCACCAGCGGTTGCGGGCCTCCTCGGCCCACCCGACCAGCCCGTCGAGGGCCACGGTGGCGCCGTCGTCGGTGGCGGCCCACCCGCTGAAGTGCCCGAACAGCTGGTGGGTCTCCGCACCGACGACGCCGAGGTTGGTGCGCGAGACCCGCTCGTGGAACGGCGTGAGCGTGGCCTCGACGCGCGGCCCGCGGATGCGCCACGGGCGGGTCCAGTCCTCGCGGTCGTAGTCCCACGCGAGGTCGTCGCCGATCTTGTGCAGCCGGCCGTCGACCAGCAGCGCGTTCTCCGTCGAGCCGGTGCCGTCGGTCCACCGGCCGCCGAGCTGGATGCCGAGCCGGCGCCCCGCGACCAGGCCGCTGCCCGCCGCCCAGTTCCAGGTGATCACGTAGGGCCAGCGCCCCCGGCCGTGGTCGAGTACGGCGAAGGAGTCCTGCGCGTCGACGTCGTGCGCCTGGCCGTCGACGACGATCCGGCCGGTGACCGGGCGGGCGACGTCCTTGACGGTGTACTGGAACAGCCGATCGCTCCAGGGCACCACCACCCCCAGCGCCTCGTGGCCGGGCACGCTCGGCGCCACCAGGTCGACCTGCAGACCCGGCGCCACGGCCAGGATCCTGACGCCGGTGGGCGTCTGCCGGAGCTCGATGTCCAGCCCCGCGCCGCCGCCGCGCGCCGTACCCTCCCCGCAGCGGTCGGCCAGCACCACGCCCCGGGCCAGCGGCACCGTCGCCTCGGCCGTGCGCTCACGCCCGGTGGCGCGCTCGAGCAGGTAGAGGCTGTGCACCCCCGCGTAGTCCAGGGAGGAGACCACCAACCCGAGCACGTGGGTCGGCGTGATCACGCCCCAGTACTCCCAGCGCTTGGTGCGCCCCCACCCACGCAGGTTGGCCCGATGCAGCGGCGTACGGGTCCAGCCGACGGCCGCCGGGTTCAGGCGCCCCGACGGCAGGCACAGGTCGACGGGCTCGGTGATCTCACGCTCTGCGGTGGTGGAGGGCATCTGACTGATCTACCAGAGCGGCGGGCGTCCGGCTGACGAACCCCCGCCGCCCACCCCTCTGCCGTTTGGTCCCCAACGGAGAGAAATCGGCGCGAGAACCCTCCGTTTCTGACCAATCGGCGCCCGCTCCGACGCCGGCAGGACCTCACGTCGCTGAACCCCGCGAAGCAGGCGCCGTTTGGTCCCCAACGGAGGGAAATCCGGCGAATCACCCGCCGCCTCTGACCAATCGACGATGCCCCCGACCGCAGCCCGACCTCCGGCAGCCCCGAGGCCCCACCGCCCCCACCCACCTCAGAACAACAGCGCAGTCCCCGGGTCGTCCAGGATCCCGGCCACGTCGGTGAGGAACCGCGAGCCCTTCTCCCCGTCGATGTGGCGGTGGTCGAAGGCCAGCGCCAGCGTCGTCACCTGCCGTACCGCGATCTCGTCGACGCCGTCGCGCTCGACCACCCAGGGCTGCTTGCGCACGGCTCCGAAGCAGAGGATCGCCGACTCGCCAGGGTTGATGATCGGGGTGCCCGCGTCGACGCCGAAGACGCCCACGTTGGTGATCGTGAACGTCCCGCCACTCATCTCGCCCGGCTGGGTGCGGCCCTCGCGGGCGGTCGACGTGAGCTCGCCGAGCGCTGCGGCCAGGTCGGACAGCGAGAGGTCCTGCGCCTCCTTGACGTTCGGTACGACGAGCCCGCGCGGCGTGGCGGCGGCGATGCCGAGGTTGACGTAGCTGCGATAGACGACCTCCTGGGCGGCCTCGTCCCACCAGGAGTTGATCTCCGGCGTACGGCGCATCGCGAGCATCGCCGCGCGCGCCAGCACCAGCAGCGGCGACACCTTCAGTTCGCGCAGCTCACGGCGCTCGCGCAGCCGTTCGACCAGCTCCATCGTGCGGGTGATGTCGACGGTCACCCACTCGGTGACGTGCGGGGCGGTGAAGGCCGAGCCGACCATCGCGGACGCCATCATCTTCCGCACGCCCTTCACCGGCTCGCGCCACTCGCGCCGCTCACCCACGTCGTACGACGTCGCCGGCGCGGCCCCGGGAGCAGAAGCGGTCGCGGCGGCCTGCTCCACGTCGGCGCGGCTGACCGTGCCGTGCGGTCCGGTCGGGGTCAGCGTGGCGAGGTCGATGCCCAGGTCCTTGGCCAGCTTCCGCACCGGCGGCTTGGCCAGCATCCGGACCGACCCGTCACTGACGCCGCCAGCCCCCGGCGTGTTGGTCGAGGGAGTGACGGGTCGCGCGGGGGTGGGGGGTGGGGCTGGGGTGGGGGTTGGGGCTGGGGTGGGGGGTGGGGCTGGGGTGGCGGGGACGGCGGGCTCGTCGCCCTCGACGACGGCGTCGGACTGGGCGCCGCCGGCGGCGAAGGCGCCCTGGACCTGCATCTGGGTGGCGGCGGCGGCCGGGCTGGAGGGCGAGGCGGAGCCCTTGCGGGCGCGGCGGCGGGCGACGACCTCGCGGGGGCCGTAGCCGACCAGGGTGGGGTTGCCCTCCGGGGGGACGTTGGTGTCGATCGGGTCGGTCGAGGGCCGCGCGGCGGGCTCGCCGATCGCGATGATCGGGGCGCCCACGTCGACGGTCTGGCCCTCCTCGACGAGCAGGGCGGTGACCCGTCCGGCGTACGGCGAGGGCAGCTCGACCAGCGACTTGGCGGTCTCGATCTCGACGACGACGTCGTTGATCGCCACGACGTCGCCGATCTTGACCTTCCAGGAGACGATCTCGGCCTCGATCAGGCCCTCGCCGACGTCGGGCAGCAGGTACTCGGGCATTCAGGCTCTCCTGCTCAGAACTCGAGGGAACGATCGACGGCGTCGAGCACCCGGTCCACGTCGGGGAGGAACGACTCCTCGATCCGGGACGGCGGGTAGGGGGTGTCGAAGCCGCCGACGCGCAGCACCGGGGCCTCCAGGGAGTAGAAGCACTGCTCGGTGATCCGCGCCGAGAGCTCGGCGCCCAGCCCCAGGTTCACGTGCGCCTCGTGGGCGACCACGGCCCGCCCGGTCCGGGTCACCGACTCCAGCACCGGCTCCATGTCCAGCGGCGAGAGCGTGCGCAGGTCGATCACCTCGACCGAGCGGCCCTCGCCGGCGGCGACCTCGGCGGCCTTGAGGCACGTCTTCACCATCGGACCGTAGGACAGCAGGGTCAGGTCGGAGCCGCGGCGCACCACCCGCGAGGTGAACAGCGGGGCGGCGCTGCTGAGGCTCTGCGTCTCGTCCAGGTCGGCCTTGTCGGCGTGGTACTGCCGCTTGGGCTCCAGGAAGATCACCGGGTCGTCGCAGGCGATGGCCTGCTGGATCATCCAGTAGCCGTCGACCGGGTTCGAGCAGGCCACCACCTTGAGCCCCGGGGTGTGCGCGAACTGCGCCTCCGGCGACTCGGAGTGGTGCTCGACCGCGCCGATGCCGCCGCCGAACGGGATCCGGATCACGATCGGCATCGGGACCTTGCCCTGGCTGCGGAAGCACAGCTTGGCGACCTGGCAGACGATCTGGTCGTAGGCGGGGTAGACGAACCCGTCGAACTGGATCTCCACCACCGGGCGGTAGCCGCGCATCGCCAGGCCCACCGCGGTGCCGACGATGCCGGACTCGGCGAGCGGCGAGTCGATCACCCGGTCCTCGCCGAAGTCCTTCTGCAGCCCGTCGGTGATCCGGAAGACGCCGCCGAGCTTGCCGACGTCCTCGCCCATCAGCAGCACCTTGGGGCTGTCCTCCATGGCGCGGCGCAGGCCCAGGTTGAGCCCCCTGGCCAGCGTGATCCGCTGCGTGCTCATCGCAGCGCCTCCTCGGTGCCGTCGCCCTCGAAGCCGTCCAGGTACGCCGCGTACCCGGCCCGCTGCTCGGCCAGCTCGGCGGTCTGCTCGGCGAAGACGTGGTCGAAGATGCTCAGCGGTCCCGGATCCGGCAGCGCCTTGCACCCGTCGCGCAGCCGGGCGCCCAGGTCGTCGGCCTCGTCGCCGACGGCGTCGAAGAACGCGTCGTCGGCCAGCCCGTTGCGGGTCAGGTAGACCTTGACCCGCGCGATCGGGTCCTTGAGCTTCCAGCGCTCCACGTCGTCGCTGACCCGGTAGCGGGTCGGGTCGTCGGTGGTGGTGTGCGCGCCCATCCGGTAGGTGTAGGCCTCGACCAGCGTCGGGCCCTGGCCGTCGCGGGCGCGCTGCAGCGCCGCCTGCGTCACGGCGTACGTCGCGAGCACGTCGTTGCCGTCGACACGGACCCCGGGGAAGCCGAAGCCGAGCGCCCGCTGGTAGAGCGGGATCCGGCTCTGGCGCTCGATGGGCTCCGAGATCGCCCACTGGTTGTTCTGGCAGAAGAACACCACCGGCGCGTTGTAGGAGGCCGCGAAGATGAACGCCTCGTTCACGTCGCCCTGCGAGGAGGCGCCGTCGCCGAAGTGGGCCACCACCGCGGTGTCGCGCTCGGGGTCGCCGGTGCCGACCGCGCCGTCTCGCTGCACCCCCATCGCGTAGCCGGTGGCGTGCAGGGTCTGCGCGCCGATCACGATCGTGTAGAGGCCGAAGTTGTGCTCGGCGGGGTCCCAGCGCCCCTGGTCGACCCCGCGGAACAGGCCCAGCAGGTCGAGCGGGTCGACCCCGCGGCACCAGGCCACGCCGTGCTCGCGGTAGGTCGGGAAGACGAAGTCCTGGGGTCGCAGCGCGCGTCCCGCGCCGATCTGGGCCGCCTCCTGGCCGAGCAGCTGGGCCCAGATCCCGAGCTCGCCGTGGCGCTGCAGGGCGGTGGCCTCGGTGTCGATGCGGCGGGTCAGCACCATGTCGCGGTAGAGCCCGCGGATGGTGGCCGCCTCCTCCTCCGCGCCCAGCCCGGCGCCGAAGGCGAAGTCGGCGTGCTCGACGCGCTCGCCCTCGGGCGTCAGGAGCTGCACCAGCTCCGGTCCACCGTCGTGCTGCGAGGGACCGAAGGCCTCGACCAGGTCCGGGCCGAACGGACGGGTGTGGCTCACGATGCACTCCTTCGGGTCACCGCCGACGGGGTTCCCGTCGCCGGGCGGGAAGCCGGAGTGGCCGACACGGGGGTGGTGTGCCGTCGCACCCGGACCTGACTGCTCCTGCGGGTGAAGCCCACGGCGTGACCCCGTCAGCGTGTGAGCGGGGCCACACCGTGCGCTCAGGGAGAACGTAGCGCTCCGTGCCCGCGCGCGCGAATCCCTCCCGGCGCCCGGCCCCCTACAGTCGGAGGATGACCACACGCATCGTCTCCTCGTCCGCCACCGTCACCGCGCCGCCCGCGACGGTCTTCGAGATCCTGGCCGACCCGCGCCAGCACCCCCGCATCGACGGGTCGGGCACCGTCCGCAAGGTCCACACCGGTCCCGACCGGCTCACCCAGGGCGCCCGCTTCGGGATGGACATGAAGCGGGTCGCGCCCTACAAGATCACCAGCGAGGTCGTGGAGTTCGAGGAGGGCCGCCGCATCGCCTGGCGCCACCCCGGCGGCCACGTGTGGCGCTACGAGCTGGAGCCGGCCGGCGCGGGCACCCGCGTCACCGAGAGCTTCGACTACTCCGGCGTGCCGGGCGCGCAGGCCAAGCTCTACGAGCTGCTCGGCGTCGTGCGGGGCAACCGGCGCGGCATCGAGAAGACCCTGGAGCGGCTCGCCGAGGCCGCCGAGCAGGACGCCCGCTGAGCCGACCCGCTCAGTGGGTCTCGCCGAGGTCCTCGTGCTCGAGGTGGCTCTCGGGCTCGACCTGGAACGTCGCGTGCCGCACGTCGAAGTCGCTGGCCAGGCACGCGCACAGCCGGTCGAGGATGCCGCCCAGGCCGTGCTCGGCCAGCGCCTGGTCGGTGACCGTGACGTGCGCGGACAGGCTGGGCAGCCCGCTGGTGATCGTCCAGGCGTGCAGGTCGTGGACGTCGGTGACGCCCGGCATCGCCAGCAGGTGGGACCGCACCTCCTCCAGCGGTAGGTCCGCCGGGGCGATCTCGAGCAGCACCGTGCCCGCCTCCTTCGCCAGCCGCCAGGCCCGCGGCAGGACCAGCACCGCGATCAGCAGCGAGGCGATCGCGTCGGCGCGCTCGAAGCCGGTGGTGAGGATGACGATCCCGGCCACGATCGCCAGCACCGAGCCCCACAGGTCCGCCAGCACCTCCGCCGCCGCGCCGCGCAGGTTCAGCGAGCCGGTCTCGGAGCGGCTCAGCACCAGCAGCGACACCGCGTTGGCGACCAGGCCGACGGCGGCGAAGGCGACCATCGGCCCGGCGTCCACCGGCTGCGGCTCGGCCAGCCGCGAGATGCCGGCCCAGGCGACGTAGCCGCAGACCCCCAGCAGCACGAGCGCGTTGAGCAGCGCCGCCAGGATCTCGGCGCGGTGGTAGCCGAACGTCGAGCGCGGGCCGGGCCGCAGCGCCGCGACGTACGACGCCCCGAGCGCGAGCACGACCGCGCCGGCGTCGGTGGCCATGTGCCCGGCGTCGGCCAGCAGGGCCAGCGACCCGGTGACCCAGGCGCCCACCAGCTCCACGACCATGACGACGCCGGTGACCAGCAGCACCAGCCGCAGCCGGGCCCGGTCCTCGGCACGGCCGCGCGCGTGGCTCCCGTGCCCGTGCCCGCCGTGCCCGTGCCCAGCTCCCATGGGCTCAGCCTAGGGACGCGCGCCCGTGCTCGCTGGTCCAGCCCGACAGATCGGGACCCTTCGGGACGATCCCGGACGGGTTGATGTCGGTGTGCACCACGTAGTAGTGCGCCTTGATCTGCTCGAAGTCCACGGTCTCCCCGAACCCGGGGGTCTGGAAGAGGTCGCGGGCGTAGCCCCACAGCGCCGGCATCTCGCTCAGCTTCTGGCGGTTGCACTTGAAGTGGCCGTGGTAGACGGGGTCGAAGCGGACCAGCGTGGTGAACAGCCGGACGTCGGCCTCCGTGATCGCCTCGCCCATCAGGTAGCGGCGGGTGGTGAGCCGCTCCTCGAGCCAGTCCAGCGCGGTCCACAGCCGGTCGTAGGCGGCGTCGTAGGCCTCCTGGGAGCCGGCGAACCCACACCGGTAGACGCCGTTGTTGACCTCGGTGAAGATCCGCTGCATCACCTCCTCCATCTCCTCGCGGCAGTCCTCGGGCCACAGGTCGGGCGCGCCGGGCTTGTGGAAGTCGCGCCACTCGAAGAAGAGGTCGTGGGTGATCCACGGGAAGTCGTTGGTGACGACCTTGCCGCTGCTCACCTCGACCATCGCCGGCACGGTGATCCCGCGCGGGTAGTCGGGGTAGCGGGCGAAGTAGGCCTCCTGCAGCCGTTGGATGCCGAGCACCGGGTCGACGCCGCCGGGGTCGAGGTCGAAGGTCCAGCTGCGCGCGTCGTGGGTGGGCCCCGGCGTGCCCAGCGAGATCACGTCCTCGAGCCCGAGCAGGTGGCGCACGATGATCGCCCGGTTGGCCCACGGACATGCGCGCGCCGCGATCAGCCGGTAGCGGCCCGGCTCGACCGGCCAGCCGTCGCGCCCGTCGCGGGTGATCCGGTCCGGGATGTAGTTCATGTCCCGGTCGAAGGCCTTGCCCTTCTCGACGTACGTCGGGGTGTACTCGCTCATGGCCCCATCGTGCCAGCCCCCACCACCTCGTCATTCACAAAGATTCGTTTGCAAAGAAGTATTTGCAAACGAATCTTTGCGATCTACGGTGGTGCCATGCAGCTCTCCTCGATCACCCCCGACGCCACCGCCCTCAAGGCGCTCAGCCACCCGGTCCGGCTGCGGATGCTGGGCCTGCTGCGCTCCGACGGGCCGGCCACCGCCACCACGCTCGCGGCCCGGCTCGGCCTGAACTCGGGCGCGACCTCCTACCACCTGCGCCAGCTCGCCCAGCACGGCTTCGTGGCCGAGGACACCGAGCGCGGCAACGGCCGGGACCGCTGGTGGAAGGCCGCCCACCAGTACACCCGGACCAGCCTGCCCGCCGCGCCCGAGGAGCGCGAGGCCCACGACGCCTTCGCCCAGGCGGTCGCCGTCGTGCACACCGAGACGCTGCAGCGCGCCGTCGAGGAGCGGCCGCTGGTGCCGGCGGAGTGGCAGGACGTCTCCACGCTGAGCGACTGGAGCATCCGACTCACCCCGCGCCGGGCGAAGGCGCTGCTCGAGGCGCTGGACGCGGTGATCGAGGACGTCGAGGAGGAGCCCGAGGAGGAGGGCGCCGCCGACTACACCGTGGTCCTGCACGCGTTCCCCCGGCCCGGACGCATCGCCGCGTCGGGGCCGGTCGCGAGCACGGACGAGAGCACGGACGCGCCATGACGGCCCGGGTGGCGCGCCACCACGTGCCGCTCTACGGATGGCTCACCTCCGAGGCGATCTCGCTGACCGGCACCCGGGTCTCGATGGTCGCGCTCCCCTGGTTCGTGCTCACCACCACCGGCAGCGCCACCCAGACCGGCCTCGTCGTGTTCGCCGAGATGGCTCCGCTGGTGCTGCTCAAGGCGCTCGGCGGACCGATCATCGACCGGCTGGGGCCGCGCCGGGTGAGCATCGGCTGCGACCTGGCCAGCGTGCTGGTGGTCGGGTCGATCCCGCTGCTGCACTCCCTGGGCGCGCTCTCGTTCCCGCTGCTGCTGGTGCTGGTCGCGCTCGCGGGCGCCTTCCGCGGACCCGGCGACGCCGCCAAGCACGCCTACGTGCCGGTGCTGGTGGAGCACTGCGCGGTGCCGATGGAGCGCGCCACCGGGCTCTCCTCGACCGTCGAGCGGACCGCCGGGATGCTCGGCGCCGCCCTCGCCGGCGGGCTGGTGGCCTGGGTCGGGGCCGCCAACGCGCTGATCGTCGACGCGCTGTCGTTCGGGGTCGCCGCGCTGGTGCTGGCGTGGTCCACCCGGCGCGTCGCCCCGCCGCGCCGTACGCCGGAGCCCGGCGCGGGTGCCGACGCAGGCGCGAGTGCGAGTGCCGAGGCAGGCGGCTACTGGACCGACCTGCGCCTGGGCTGGGACTTCCTGCGCCACGACCGGGTGCTGGTGGCGATCTCGGCCATGGTGGCGCTCACCAACCTGCTGGACATGGCCTACTCCGGGCTGCTGGTGCCGGTGTGGGCGAAGGAGTCGGGGGCCGGCGTGGAGATGGTCGGCCTGGTCTTCGCGGTCTTCAGCGGCGCCTCGATCGCCGGCTCGCTGGCCGCGGCGGCCTGGGGCGCGCGGCTGCCTCGCTTCCGCACCTACCTGTTCGCGTTCCTGCTCTGCGGGGCACCCCGGTTCGTGGTGCTCGCCCTGGAGGCTCCGCTGTGGGCGGTGCTGGCGGTCAGCGTCGTCGGCGGTGCGGCCGCCGGCTTCATCAACCCGGTGCTCGGTGCGGTCATCTTCGAGCGGATCCCCTCGCACCTGGTCGGCCGGGTGACCTCGCTGACCACCGCGCTGTGCTACGTCGGGATGCCGTTCGGCGCACTGGTCGCCGGCGTCCTGGTCAGCTGGCTCGGGTTGGGCTGGGCGCTGGTCGCCTGCGGTGCCGCCTACTTCCTGGCCACGATGGCGCCCACGGTCGACCCGGCCTTCCAGGGCATGGACCGGCGTCCGGCGGCGCTCCGCAGCGAGGAGTCGGCGGCGCGCTGAGGTCGTGCCCGGCTCAGCGGGCGAAGCGCCGCGCGACCTCGACCAGCCGGTCGTTGCCCTCGGTCTCGCCGATGCTCGCCCGGACGCCCTCCCCGACGAAGGGGCGGACCGTGATCCCGGCCTCCTCGGCGGCCGCGGCGAACTCGCCGGTGCGCTCGCCCAGCTCCAGCCACACGAAGTTGCCCTGCGCCTCGGGCACGTCCCACCCGGCGGCCGCCAGGGCCTCGACGACCCGGGCCCGCTCGACCACCAGCGCCTCGACCCGGGCGAGCAGCTCCGGCTCCGCCTCGAGCGAGGCGATCGCCGCCGCCTGGGCGACCCCGGAGACGCCGAACGGCAGCGAGACCGCGCGCAGGGCCGCCGCGAGCGGCGCCTGCGCCACGGCGTACCCGACCCGGAACCCGGCCAGCCCGTAGGCCTTGGAGAAGGTGCGGGTGAGCACCACGTTGGGGTGGGCGCGGTAGGTGGCCAGGCCGTCGACGGGGTCGTCCATCCGGACGAACTCGGTGTAGGCCTCGTCGACCACGACCAGCACCCGCGCCGGCACCCGCGCCAGGAAGGCGTCGAGCTCGGCCTGGGTGAGCGAGGGCCCGGTGGGGTTGTTGGGGGTGCAGACCAGGACCACCCGGGTGCGCTCGGTGATCGCCGCGGCCATCGCGTCGAGGTCGTGGCGGCCCTCCGCGGTGACCGGCACCTGCACCGACGTCGCGGCCGAGGCGGCGACCGCGATCGGGTAGGCCTCGAAGGAGCGCCAGGCGTAGACCACCTCGTCGCCGGGGTCGCAGAAGGCGCTCAGCAGCTGGTAGATCAGCGCCACCGAGCCGGTCGCCACCGAGAGGTCCTCGACGGGGACCTCGAGCCGCTCGGCGAGCGCGGCGTACAGCGCGGCGTTGCCCATGTCGGGGTAGCGGTTCATCTCCGCGACGGCCCGGTGTGCCGCCTCGACCACCCCCGGCAGGGGCGGGTAGGGGTTCTCGTTCGAGGAGAGCTTGTACGACGTGAGACCGGGCCGCACGGTGGGCGGACGCCCCGGCACGTAGGCCGGGATCCGCTGCACGTTGGCGCGGGTCCGGGGGGCCTCCTGCGCGGGCTGCTGCTCGGGCGACGTCGGGGCGGACATGCGCCTCAGGCTAGTACCCGGCTCACCTGCGGGGCCGCCAGGTGCGGCGGAACTCCCAGGGCCTGAGCACCAGCGCGAGCACCAGTCCGATCCCGACACCGAGGACGGCGCCGGTGACGTTGTCGATCACGTCGGTGACGTCGCAGGCCCGGTCGAGACGGGCCAGCTCGAGCTGGGTGTACTCGATGCCGGCCGAGTACAGGGCGAGCAGGACCAGCCCGAGCGGGACCAGCACCCAGCCGCTGCGCCAGCGCGCCGCGGTCAGCACCAGCAGGGCACCGGAGGGGACGAAGAGCGCGGTGTTGAGCGTGCGCTGCCCGCCGTCGAAGATCCAGAAGCCTTCCGGGGCGGGTCCGCCGATGTCCCACGAGCAGCCCGGCAGGCGGCCCTCGGGCGAGACCACGTCCGTGGCCGACTCCGCCGGGACCAGCGTGACCAGGGCGATCACCACCAGCGACCACAGCAGGCCCGGCAACGCCCACCCGGTGACCCAGCCGACCCAGCGCTTGAGCAGCAGGGCGAGGAGCGCGAAGAAGAGCCCGGACACGGCGGCGGCGAGCACCATGAACTCGACCCCACCCACCGGCACGCCGCTGGCCGCGGTCACTGTCATGGCGCCTGGCGTCATGGCGGCGAGGCTAGCGTGATGGCCCAGACCACTCAGGCGGCGACCTCCGCCTCGTCGTCCAGCACCGCGGCGGCGATCGGGCCGGGCAGCACGACCTGGCCGCCGGGCACCAGCGGCAGGTCCCGGCCGAGGGTGACGTCGAGGGGGTTGGTCAGGCAGCGGATGGAGCCGCCGCCCTTGTGGAACTCGGACAGGTCCAGCACGACGATCTCGAAGCCCCACTCCTCCAGCTGGGCGCGGACCCGGTCGGGGCAGGCCGGCATCACCACCGTGCGCCCGACCACCACGGAGTTGGCACAGAACGTCAGCGCCTCCTCCTCGGTGAGCACCAGCGGCTCGGGCACCAGGTCCAGCAGGGCCTGCGCGCTCTCCGCGTCGAACGCCGAGGGGCAGACCATCGCCCGGCGCTGGTCGAGCGGGTGGAAGGCGAGGTCGAGGTGGTACATCCCGGGGTGGGTGATCCGCACGCCGCGGACCCGGACGCCGAGGTCGGCGGCCAGGTGCTCGAGGCCGAGCTCGTCGGTGCGGGGGCCGTGGCCGACGACCAGCGCGTCGCCGAACGCGAACGCGTCGCCGGCCTCGAAGTGCGCGCCGACCCCGTCGCGACCGACGTACGACGTGCTCCAGCCACGCTCGGCGAACCACGGCTGAGCGCTGGCGCCCTCCATCCGGCGCTCGGGGAAGCGCATGTGCGACATCACCACGTGGCGCCCGCCGTCCGCCCGGACCACGCCGAGGCCCAGGTTCATCGCGTAGACCATGTCCGGGGCGTCGGCGCGCTGGGCGATCACGTCGACCTCGGCGCCCAGCGCGCGCAGCGTCGCCACCAGCGCGTCCCACTGCCGGCGCGCCAGCGCGGGGTCGGGCTGGTCACGCACGTCCATGAACGGGTTGATCACGTAGTCCACCCGGAAGTAGTCGGGCCGCACCATGGCGTAATGGCGGCCCCAGGCCAGGGCGCCCCGGTCGTGTGCGCGTGCGGTCATGCGTCCCCCTCGGGTCCGAGTGTCGGATTGTCTGACAATCAGACAGGAAGGCTCAGTGTGCTGGTCCCGCGTGCATGTGGCAAGCCGGTGTCGGACAATGTGGGCCCAGCCCATTCGCCGTCCCCGGGGAAGAGAGCCATGACCGAGCAGTTCGGCACGCTTCGCCTGGACCACTCCTCCACGGTCGACCGGGCCGTCGGCGAGCTGCGCCGCGCGGTCTTCGACGGCGAGCTGGCCTCCGGCACGCCGCTGCGCGAGGTGGCGCTGGCCGAGTCGCTGGGCGTGGCGCGCTCCACCGTGCGCGAGGCGCTGGCGATCCTGGTCGCCGAGGGCATCGCCACCCGCGAGCCGCACCGCGGAGTGTCGGTCGCGACGACCCACCCCGACTCCGTGCGCGACGTGATCCGCGCCCGTGCGGTGCTCGAGGGGGCCGGCGTACGGCACTGGCGCGAGGCCGACCCCGAGCACCGCCGCGCGGTCCGCACCACGCTGGAGGCCTACACCGGCGCGGTCCGCGACGGCGCGTCGTACCAGCAGCTCAACGAGCGCCACCTGGCCTTCCACGTCTCGCTGGTGGGCCTGCTCGGCTCGCCGCGGCTGGTGCACATGGCCGACACCCTGGTCACCGAGCTCAAGCTCGCGCTGGCCCAGATCGACCGGATCCGCCGCAACGCCCACGACCAGGCCGACTCGCACACCCAGCTGGTGCTGCTGCTCGAGGCCGACGACGTGGACGGCGCCGCCGCGTACCTCGATCAGCATCTCGCCGACGCCGAGCGGGACATCCTCTGGGCGCTGGGACTCAGCCTAGGATCGGCCACGTGAAGAAGACCCTCCTGTGGCTGGTGACCAATGCGATCGCTCTGGCCGTGGCCGCCTGGCTCCTGGACGGGATCTGGTTCGACGGGCCCTCCTCGGGCCAGGACGAGGTCACCGAGAAGATCGGCCCGCTGCTGCTGGTCGCCCTGATCCTGGGGTTGGTCACGGCCTTCGTGGAGCCGGTGGTGAAGGTCCTCTCACTGCCGTTCATCGTGCTCACCGTGGGGCTGTTCCTGCTGGTGATCAACGCCGCCATGCTCGAGCTGACCTCCTGGATCGCCGGCCAGGTCGGCATCGGCTTCCACGTCGACGGCTTCTGGACCGCGGTGCTCGGCGCGGTGGTGATCACGCTGGTGACGGGCTTCATCGACGTGGCCGTGGACGATGACTGAGCCCGCGCCCGAACGGGCCGGGGCGACGCCGCCCGCGCTGCCCACGCCGCTCGACGGGCCGCCGTACCGGATCGTGCTGGTCTGCCTGGGCAACATCTGCCGCTCCCCGATGGCCGACGTGGTGCTGAGTCAGCGCGTCGCCGAGGCCGGGCTTGCGGACCGGGTGGAGGTGATCAGCGCCGGCACCGCCGACTGGCACGTCGGCAAGCCGATGGACCGGCGCGCGGCGGCCACCCTGACCGCCGCCGGGTACGACGCGACCCGGCACCGCGCGCAGCAGTTCGAGTCGGTCTGGCTCGAGGAGCACGACCTGGTGCTGGCGATGGACGCGCAGAACCTGTCCGACGTGCTGGACCTCGCGGTGTCCAGCGACGTGGACCGGGTCCGGCTCTTCCGGGACTTCGATCCGCGTGAGCCGGGTGGGGAGGTTCCGGACCCGTACTACGGTGGGGACGACGGGTTCGAGGAGGTGCTGAGGATGGTCGAGCGGACGTGCGCCGCCCTCGTCACCGCCTTGGAGCGGGACCTGCCTCGATGACCCGCCAGCCGTTGGTCGCCCGTCGCGCCGAGGAGCTCCTCGGCTGTGCGGTCGCGGCTACGGCTCCGGTCGCCGGCGGTGACGTCGCGACGGCCACCCGGCTGCGGCTCAGCGACGGTCGCAACGCCCTGATGAAGACCCACCCCCATCCGCCCGCGGGCATGTTCGCCGCGGAGGCGCGAGGGCTGCGCTGGCTCAGCGCCGCCACCGGTGACGGCGGCGTCGCCGTGCCCGAGCTGCTCGCCGCCGCCGACGACTGCGTGATCCTGCGCTGGATCGAGCCGGGCAAGGTCACCACCGACACCGCCGCGGCGTTCGGCCGGGCGCTGGCGATCACCCACCTCGCCGGGCACCCGACGTACGGCATGGAGCACGACGGCTACATCGGCCTGCTCCCGCTGCCGAACCGCCCGGCCCCGACCTGGGCGGAGTTCTTCGCCACCCGGCGGGTGCTGCCCTACCTCAAGCTCGCCTACGGCCGCGGGGCGGTGAGCGACGAGCAGGCCGCGAAGATCGACCGGCTGGCGCACCGCCTCGGCGAGCTCGTGCCCGAGGAGCCCCCGGCCCGGCTGCACGGCGACCTGTGGAGCGGCAACGTGCTGTGGGGCAGCGACGCCACGCCGTACCTGATCGACCCCGCGGCCCACGGCGGGCACCGGGAGAGCGACCTGGCGATGCTGGCGCTGTTCGGGCTGCCGCACCTGCAGCGGGTGCTCGAGGCGTACGTCGACGAGGCCGACGCGCGCGGACGCCCCCTCCAGGACGGCTGGCTCGAGCGCCAAGGGCTGCACCAGCTCCACCCGCTGCTGGTGCACGCCTGCATGTTCGGCGGCGGGTACGGCGCGCGGGCCGCCGCGGTCGCCGACGCGTTCTAGCGCTCTCTAGCCCGCCGCGCCGGGCCACTCCGGACACCCGCGACCAGGGCCCGCCCGCCCGCCCACGTCGGCCCCCCGGTGACCCACAGGCAACTGGAGGTTCCCGTGCACCTGGCGTGCGATCCACCAGTTACCTGCGGGTAAGCCTTCGGAGGGCGGGTAGCGGGCCGACTCGAGGGGGATCCGAGTGGGCCCGCGGAACTCGGGGCACCGCTGGCGGCTCAGCGGACCATCGCCGCGGGCCAAGCCACTCCGGACGCCCGCGCGCCATCGCCCACCTGCCCCCGGGGGCGCCCCCAGGTGACCGACAAGTAACTGGAGATTCCCGTGCACCTGGTGCGTGCGATCCACCAATTACCTGCGGGTAAGCGGACGGGGCGCGGGTCGTCGTACGCCCGTGGAGAGGCCCACCCAGCCCGCCTACACCTCCGCCAGTCGCGAGTTCACGCCGACTCGCGCCCACCCAGTCGCGAGTTCACGCCGACTCGCGCATCTCCGCGCGCGAGTTCACGCCGACTCGCGCATCTGCGGGGGTCAGGCTAGGGCGGCGGCGGTGAGCTCTACGGAGCGGAGGCGGTCGGCGAGCACGGTGGACTGGTGGGCGACGATCAGCTCGTCCGCGGCGGCCTCGGCGGCGAACGTGGTGAGGTAGTCGCGCACCTGCTCCGGGGTGCCCACCGCGCTGTAGCGCAGCATGTCCGCGAGCTGGCGACCATCGGGGGTGGTCAGGAAGGCGTCGATCTGCTCGTCGCTGTACTCGGGCGCCTCGGCCCCGGGGGCGGCCGGACGGCTCACCATCCCGCGGACGAAGTCGCGGCGCCGCCGGTCCAACTGCTCACGCGCGTGTGCCTCGTCGTCGGCGGCGACGACGTTGACCCCGGCGATCACGTACGGCTCGGCGAGCTGGCGCGAGGGCTTGAAGTCACGGCGGTAGGTGGCCACTGCGTCGTGCAGGGCGGCCGGGGCGAAGTGCGAGGCGAAGGCGTAGGGCAGACCCAGCGCGGCGGCCAGCTGGGCGCCGAACAGCGACGAGCCGAGGATGTAGAGCGGCACGTCGGTGCCGGCCCCCGGCACGGCCTGCACGCCCGGGATCAGCGACTCGCCGCGCAGGAACCCCTGGAGCTCCTGGACGTCCTGGGGGAACCCCTGGGCGGAGGCGGGCGAGCGCCGCAGCGCGCGCATGGTGTTCTGGTCACTGCCGGGCGCCCGCCCCAGGCCGAGGTCGATGCGTCCGGGGTGCAGGGTCTCGAGCGTGCCGAACTGCTCGGCGATGGTCAACGGGGAGTGGTTGGGCAGCATCACCCCGCCGGCGCCGAGCCGGATGGTGCGGGTGTGCGCGGCCACGTGCGCGATCACCACGGCGGTCGCCGAGGACGCGATGCCGGGCATGTTGTGGTGCTCGGCGTACCAGACCCGGCGATAGCCGTGCGTCTCCGCGGCCTGCGCCAGGCTGACGCTGGCGGCGAGACTCTCGGCGGCGGTCTCGGTGGGGGCGATGGGAGCGAGGTCCAGGATCGAGAGCGGGAGAGCCATACCCCCCACCGTACGAACTTGCTCCAACCAAGCAACCGCCACGGTCGCCGGCGGCGCGGGCAAGGAACGGGCATCGTGATGTGACGCGGCGTACATTGGGCGGTGTCCGCGAGTGCTGCTTGGGTGCGGCCCGGCCGGCAGAGAGGTCGTTGCAGATGCGTAAGCAAGGTGACGGTTCCACCCCGCGAAACCAATCCGGTGCAGGCGCCGAGGCGTCGGCGGCCGAGTTGTGGGAGGCGGTCCTGCGTGCTCGCGAGGTGCTCGCCTACGAGCGCACCCAGCCCCGCAGCTCGTCGGCGACGCAGGCGCGCGCGGCGCTGCTCGCGGCGCTGGAGGCGTACGTGCAGCACCTGGAGCGGGCGCGACGCCCGATCCCCTACGCGATCCGCGACGAGCTGCGCCTGCAGCGCCTCACCTCCTCCTGAGCAGTCGCCGCGACCCGCCGCGCTCTCAGACGTGGCTCAGGCTGGGCTGGCACAGTGGTCGGCGTGAGTGCCGCATCCGTCGGGGGTCTCAAGCACGGACCCAAGCCCGACTCGAAGCCCCGCGTGCTCGTCGTCGACGACGACAAGGCGGTGCGCGAGTCGCTGCGCCGCTCCCTGGAGTTCAACGGGTACGACGTGGCGCTGGCCGCCGACGGCGCCGAGGCGCTCGCGGGCTTCGCCGCCGCCGCACCGGACGTCGTGGTGATGGACGTGATGATGCCGCGCCTCAACGGCCTGGAGGCGACCCGCGCGCTGCGGGCCGCCGGCCACGACGTACCGATCCTGGTGCTCACCGCGCGCGACGCCGTGGGCGACCGGGTGGACGGGCTCGACGCCGGCGCCGACGACTACCTCACCAAGCCGTTCGCGCTCGAGGAGCTCCTGGCCCGGCTGCGCGCCCTGCTGCGCCGCGTCGTCCCGCGCGACGCCCCGGACGAGGTGCTCTCCTTCGCCGACCTGAGCATGGACCTGGCCACCCGCGAGGTACGCCGCGGCGAGCGGCTGATCGAGCTCACCCGCACCGAGTTCACCCTGCTGGAGATGTTCCTGCGCCGCCCCCGCCGGGTGCTGGAGCGGGCCTTCATCCTCGAGGAGGTGTGGGGCTACGACTTCCCCACCACGGCCAACTCGCTGGAGGTCTACGTGGGCTACCTGCGGCGCAAGACCGAGGCCGAGGGCGAGCCGCGCCTGCTGCACACGGTGCGCGGTGTCGGCTACGTGCTGAAGGAGACATGAGCACCCTGCTCGGCCCCGACCGCACCGACCCCGGCAACCGGTGGGAGGGGCGCCGCTGGCACTACCGCCGCTCGCTGGCCAGCCGGGTCACGCTGCTGAGCACGATGGCCGTCGCCTTCGCCGTCGCCTTCGTCGCCCTGGGCGCCTACGCGACGGTGCGCATGCAGAGCATGGAGGCGCTCGACGAGTCGCTGCTCGAGCGCGCGGAGCGGGCCGCGGAGGCCGACGTGCTGAGCGGCACCCAGGTCCCGTCGTGGGCGCTGGGCGCCGCGGACGTGCAGATCCTCTTCATCACCGAGGACCGCCGCTGGCGCGCGCTCGGCGACGTCTCCGAGCTGAACCTCGGCGAGCCCGAGATCGCGGTCGCCTCGGGCACCCGGCCGCACTCGATCCGCACGCTCACCGCCAGCGACGGGGTCCGCTACCGGGTGGTCACCTGGCCGACCGAGGACGGGCAGGCGCTGGTGCTGGCCCAGTCCCTGGAGCCGCAGGACAGCACGCTGCGCAAGATGGGCACGGTGATGCTGGTGATCGGCGGCATCGGCGTCGTCGTCGCCGCCCTCGCCGGCTGGGCGGTGGCCCGCAACGGCCTGCGCCCGGTGCGGCGGCTGACCGCCGAGGTGGAGGAGATCGCGCGCACCGAGGACCTGACGCCGCTGACCGTGGAGGGCGACGACGAGATCGCCCGGCTGGCCACCTCCTTCAACACCATGCTGACCGCGCTGGCCGCCTCCCGCGACCGGCAGCGCCAGCTGATCGCCGACGCCGGCCACGAGCTGCGGACCCCGCTCACCTCGCTGCGCACCAACCTCGACCTGCTCGCCCAGGCCGACGGACGCGGCGGCCTGCCGCCCGAGGCGCGCGCCGAACTGCTGGCCGACGTGCGCGCCCAGATCCAGGAGTTCACCACGCTGATCGGCGACCTGGTCGAGCTGGCCCGCGACGAGCCGATGGAGCACGTCGTCGAGGGCGTCGACCTCGCCGAGACCGTCGAGCGCGCGGTCGCGCGGGTCCGCCGCCGCGCGCCCGACCTGGCCTTCGAGGTCTCGCTGACGCCGTGGTGGGTCACCGGTGAGCCGCCCGCCCTGGAGCGCAGCGTGCTCAACCTGCTCGACAACGCCGCCAAATGGAGCCCCGAGGGCGGCACCGTCCGGGTGCACCTCGAGGACGGCTGGCTGAGCATCGACGACGAGGGCCCCGGCATCGCCGAGGAGGACCTGCCCCACGTCTTCGACCGGTTCTGGCGCTCCTCGGAGTCGCGCTCGCTGCCCGGGTCGGGGCTGGGGCTCTCGATCGTGCGGCAGGTCGCGCTGCGCCACTCCGGCACCGTGGAGGCCACCCGCTCGCCGTACGGCGGTGCGCGGATGCGGCTGTGGCTGCCGGGACGCGCGGATGCTGAGTGATATCGGGTTCACGGCGGGGTCCGGTGGGGCAGGCTGGTGCCCATGAGCCAGCCGCCCACCCCACCCCAGCAGCCCTACCAGGGCCCGCAGCAGCCGCAGCAGGGTCCCCAGCAGCCCTATCGGGGTCCCCAGCAGCCACAGCAGCAGCCACAGCCCGGCCAGTACCCGCCGGGCCAGCAGTGGGGTGCCTACCCGCCACCGCCCGACCAGCGCGGCGGACGCGGGCGTGAGCGCGTCGACCGCCGCCGCGGCGGTGGCGGCGGCGGCAAGGGCCTGTTGGCCGGTGTCCTCGCCGGGAGCCTGGTGCTCGGCCTGCTGGCCGGCCTGGGCGGCGCCTGGGCCTTCGACGCCTTCGACGACGAGGACTCCAGCGTCGAGGTCGGCTCCGGCGACGTCGACACCAGCGAGCTCGACCCCCTCGACCTGGTCTCGGTCAACGTGGTGGCCCGCGAGGTGCTGCCGGTCGTGGTGAAGATCGACGCGCGCGACGCCAGCGGAGGGGGCGGCAGCGGGTCGGGGATCGTGCTCAGCGAGGACGGCGAGATCGTCACCAACAACCACGTGGTGGAGTCCGCCCTCGACGGCGGCAGCGTCACCATCTCCTTCGACGACGGCTCCGTCGCCGAGGCCGAGATCGTCGGGACCGACCCGGCCACCGACACCGCGCTGCTCCAGGCCCAGGACGTCTCGGACCTCGAGGTCGCCGTGCTCGGCTCCTCCGACGCCGCCGAGGTCGGGCAGGCGGTCGTCGCGGTCGGCTCCCCCTACGGGCTGCAGGCCACGGTCACCGCCGGCATCATCAGCGCCCTGCGCCGCCCGATCGTGATGCCCCAGGCCGGCGACCAGGCCAAGCGCGTCGTCTACGGCGCGATCCAGACCGACGCCGCGATCAACCCGGGCAACTCCGGTGGCGCCCTGGTGAACATGGCCGGCGAGGTGATCGGGATCAACGCCTCCATCGAGCTGGCCCGCAACTCCGCGGGCACGGGCGGCGACCTGGGCTCCATCGGCATCGGCTACGCCATCCCGATCAGCGACGTGCTGCCGATCATCGAGCAGATGCGCGCCGGCGACACGCCCACCCACCCGCGGCTCGGGGTGGCCACCGAGGACGCCGAGATCACCGAGGGCGTCCCCAGCGGCGCGCTGATCACCGAGGTGGAGCCCGGCGGGCCCGCCGACGAGGCCGGCATCGAGGTGGGCGACGTGATCACCGACATCGGGGACCTGCACACCGCCAGCTCCGATGCGCTGATCGCTAATCTGTACGCGCACCGGCCCGGGGACCAGGCCGAGATCAAGCTGACGCGCGACGGCAAGGAGCAGACGGTGGACGTCACCTTCGGGAGTGATGAGGAGTGACCCCAGCCCTTCGGGGGCGGCTTGCGGTGGCGGTGGCGATCCTGGCCACCGCGCTCACCGCGTGTGGTGACGATCAGGAGGGGGGCGCCGACCCGGCCGCGGTGGAGAACCCGCACGCGGCCGGGTCGCCGGCGGGGCCGAGCGTGGCCAGCCCGTGCGAGGCGCTGCCCGCCGCCGAGGCCGGGCGACTGCTGGGGACGGCCGTCACCGCGGCCCCCGACGAGCGCGACGTGGGGGTGCAGAAGTCGTGCAGCTACGCCCCCGAGGACAAGGACGCCGGGGTCTCCCTGGACGTGACGTCGCTGTACTTCGACGGCGACTTCGAGGAGGCCTGGGCGAAGATGGCCGACCGGGTGCAGGGCAAGGCCGTCCGCGTCGACGTGCCCGGCGCCGACGCCGCGCGCCTCGTCGTACAGCCGCAGCGCAAGGCGCTGCTGGTCACCGGGTTCGTCCAGCACGGCGACCAGGTGGACACCGCCAACCTCGTCGACCTGTCCCCCGAGAGCCCGGCCGTGGTGCGGGCGACGATGCGCGCCGTGCTGACCCGGCTGGTCGAGGCCTCCGGCTGAGCGGTCAGGGGCCCGCGGTGAGCCGGCGGCAGCCGGGCGAGACGGCCTCGTCGCGCGTCGCGGAGGCGCAGGCGTCGAAGCGCTCGAGGCGGCGGGTCAGGGCCGCGATCGTGGCGCGGTGCTCGGGGGCGCCGTAGCTGTTGGTCTGCTCCCAGCCGACGTCGGTGTAGTCGTAGAACTCCCAGGCGTAGGAGGTCTCCTCCCAGTCCGGGTCGAGGTCGAGGCGGACCAGCAGCGCCTCGCGCGAGCGCACCGCGACGTAGGAGGGGATCAGGTCCAGGGTGCCGCCGGCGTAGGACCGGTCCGGGTCGTCGCCGAGCGAGGGCGCCCAGGTGTGCTCGAAGAAGACGAAGTCGCGCGCGTCCCGGCCGGTGGGCGCCGTCAGCTGCTCGCCACCGCGCAGCGTCGCGGCCAGGGAGCGTCCGGCGCGGTAGCGCTCGGGCCTGAGCCCGGCCAGCTCCTCGAACGTCGGCGCCAGGTCCAGCGAGCTCACCACCGCGTCGCGCTCGCCCTGCTCGACGCCGGGGCCGGTGACCAGCAGCGGCACCTGCGCGTCGGAGACGTACGGCGTGCCCTTGCCGCGCCCGAGCCCGTGCTGGCCGATGTGGAAGCCGTTGTCGGAGGTCAGCACGACGTAGGTGTTCTCCGGGACCGCCTCGAGGATCCTGCCCAGCATTCGGTCGACGGACTGCGCCATCCGGGCCCGGTCGCGCAGCGTCCGCACGGCCACCTGCGGGGTGATCTCGGGCGCGACGCCCTTCCAGGACTCCGCCACGGTGCCGTCGGTGAGCCGGGGCGCGTTGTCCTGCTGGTCGTCGCCGTAACCCGGCAGGTCGGCCAGCGTCAGGTCGCGGCAGCGGACGGCGCCGCAGTCGCCCTGCGGCCGACCCGGCCGGGCCCGGTCACTGAAGGCGGGCGGGAAGAGCGGGTCGCCGGGGTAGGCCCCGGTCGGCTGGACCCGGGAGTGGGTCGCGTACGGCGAGACCTGCAGGAAGTACGGCGCGTCGTCGTCGCGGCGCGCCCGGATGAAGTCCAGGGCGCCGCGCCCGATCACCGAGCCGGCGTACTCCCGGTCCTTCTCGGCCGCCGACGCGTCCGCGGGCGGCGCCGGGTGCTCGCGCAGGTGCACCCGGCCGTCCTCGACGTAGGTGCTCTCGAAGCCCCAGCCGTCGTAGGCCGAGCCGAACACCACCCGCCAGTCGTCCCAGCCCGGCGGCGGTGGGGGGATCTCGCCGCCGGGTCTCCACTCGTACTGGTTGAGGTACTTGCCGACGAACCCGGTCGTGTAGCCGGCCTGCTGCAGGCGCACGTTGAAGGCCCGCTCGTCGTTGCCGTAGGTCTCGAACGCCTCCCAGCCTCCGACCGGTCCGTAGTCGTTGGGCGTGTTCGCGGTGTTGGTCAGGACGCCGGTCTGGTGGGGGTACTGCCCGGTGGCGATGCTGGCGCGCGAGACGCAGCACAGCGAGTCGACGACGTAGGCGTGCGGGTAGGACGCGCCGGCCGCGCGCATCGCGGCGGCGTTCGGCATGGTCCGCAGCAGGTCCATGGAGAAGTCGTCCATCAGCACCAACACGATGTTGGGGTCGCCGGCGTCGGCGGAGGCCACCGGCGTCGCCGGCGCGACCCTCTTCGGCAGGGGCGTGGACTCGGGCTCGTCGCCGGGTCCCCCGCTGCACGCGGCGAGCGCGAGCACCATCGAGACCAGTACGGCGACCCACCGCAGCATCCGAGTCATCAGTCCCCCGACTCTCGCGTGACCAGTCTCCAGGGTGACAGACGCAACAATCGGACGGGCGGTTTGTCGGCGGCCGAGACGCCGTGCGGCCGGCGCTGGGCCGGCCCTGGGCCGGCGCTGGCGGGCGCTAGGCCGGCGCGTCGCGCAGCAGCGCGCCCACCGTCTCGTGGATGAGCTCGAAGCCGCGCTGGGTCAGGATGGACTCGGCGTGGAACTGGATGCCGCGGTAGTGCGGGCCGCGCACCAGGTGGATGTCGCCGGTGGCCTCGTCGGCCTCGACCTCGACCCCGGCGGGCAGCGGACCGTCCGCGCGGGCGACGAAGGTGTTGTAGAACCCGACCCGCTCGGTGCGACCGCCGATGGTGACCGAGGACTGCGTGCCCTGGAAGACGATGTCCTTGTAGGCCAGCGACAGCCCGAGCTGGTGGCACAGCGCCTGGTGGCCCAGGCAGACCGCCAGGAACGGACGCCGCTGCTCGAGCAGCTCGGCGACGGCGGCGCGCAGCCGGCCCATCTTCGGGTCGTCGCCGTCGCGGGGGTCGCCGGGGCCGGGGCCGACGATGACCAGGTCGTAGCCGTCCAGCGCGCCCGCGGCGTACTCCTCGTGGCGCAGCACCTCGCTGGTCATGCCGAGCACGCTCAGCGCGTGGCGCAGCATGTTCACGAAGTCGTCCTCGCCGTCGAGGATCACCACGGACTTGCCGGCCAGCGCCGGGTCCGGCTCGGAGCCGCCCTGGTCGGTGAGCCAGAAGCCGGAGAGCCGGCGGTTGCGCGCGTTGAGGGCGATCAGCACGTCCTCGTCGCGGGTCAACTCGGCGATGCCCTCGGCCGCGGTGCCGGCGGCGGGGACGAGACCCAAGGCGCTCAGGATGCCGCCGGCCTTGGCGTGGGTCTCGGCGACCTCGTAGGCCGGGTCGGAGTCGCGGACCAGGGTGGCGCCGGCGGTCACCGTGAGGTTGCCGGCCGGGTCGACGTCGGCGGTGCGGATCACGATCGGGCTGTCCGCGGTGGGCTGCCCCTGGGCGTCGCGCCCGATCAGCGCCAGCGCCGCGCCGTAGTAGCCGCGCCCCTCGGCCTCGTAGGCCTTGATCAGCCGGCACGCGTTCTCCACCGGGCTGCCGGTGACGGTGGCGGCGTACATGGTGTCGCGCAGCACCTCGCGCACGTCGCGGCTGGTGCGCCCGGCCAGCAGATACTCGGTGTGCACCAGGTGGGTCATCGGCTTGAGGAACGGGCCGAGCACCTGGCCGCCCTCGTTGCAGATCTCGCACATCATCTTGAGCTCTTCGTCGACGACCATGAAGAGCTCGTAGATCTCCTTCTCGTCGTCGAGGAAGTCGAGCAGGCGCGCCTTGACGTCGTCGGGTGCCGAGGAGCCGGAGTCGACCCGGAAGGTGCCGCTGATCGGGTTCATCCGGACGTCGCCGCCGTGCACGCTGACGTGCCGCTCGGGGCTGGCACCGACCAGGAAGCGGTCGCCGGTGAAGAAGCAGAACGTCCAGTAGGCGCCGCGCTCGCGGGCCAGCAGCCGCCGGAAGACGGTGAGCGCCTTGTCGGGGCCCCAGTCGGCCACCACCGCGCGGTAGTGGCGCCCCACGACCAGGTTGGCGCCCTCGCCCTGACCGATCTCGTCGCGGATGATCGTCTCGACGACCTTCGCGTAGTCCTCGTCGGAGGTCTCGAAGCCGCCACGGTCGGTGAAGTCGACCTCGGCGTCGGGCAGCGCGGCCAATACGTCGGCGACCGGTAGTTCGCGCTCGGTCTCGATGTCGACGACCACCAGCGGGGTGCCGTCGTCGTGGGCCTCGAAGCCGCGCTCGGCGACCTGGCGGAACGGGATCGCGAGCAGCCGGTCGAAGTGGCGCCCCGGCGGCGGCGGGCCCTGCTCGAGCGGTACGTCGAGGAGGCTGGCGACCTCCGTGCGGGTGCCGCCCACCAGCGTCACCGTCGCCCCGTCCACCCCCGGCGTCGGGCTGCGCCGGATGACCGCCCAGGCATCGTGCCCCTGAAGCTCGTCGAGCGCGGCTCGTGCTTCCTCGGCGGCGGCGGTCTCAAGCATGGCCAAACCCTACGTGGCCCCCACCCGACCCCACCCCCGGTCTCACCCCGCCCCACCCTCCCCACCGGCCCCGCCTCCGCCGCGGCTCCGCCGCGACTCACGGGTAACTGGAGATTCCCACGCACCTGGTGCTTGGGATCCTCCAGTTACCTGGCGGTAGGGGGGCCGTCAGATGGTGCGGACCATGCCGACGGTGTGCGGCGAGGGATCGGCGAAGCCGTACGACGCGTACAGGCGCCGCCCGGGCTCGTCGCCCATCAACGTGACGTAGGGGTCCGGCGGCGCGTCCGCGTCGATCCGGGCGAGCAGCGCCTCGAGCACCCGGGCGCCGAGGCCGCGGCGCTGGTGGGCGGGGAGCACGGCCATGTCGACGATGTGGAAGTACCACCCGCCGTCGCCGAGCACGCGTCCCATCGCCACCGGCTCCCCCGTCGACTCGACGAGGACCGTGACCGCCGCCCAGTGCCCCGCCAGGGCGCGCTCGGCCTGCTCGCGCGTCTTGGGCGACAGCCCCGACTCGGCGCGCAGACGCAGGTAGTCGTCGACGCTGGGCGCCTCCTCGACCAGGCGGTAGCCCGGCGGCAGGGCGGCGCTCACGAGATCGTGGTGAGCAGCTGCGTGGCGCGGGTGAGCACGACGTACAGCGTGGCGCGTCCGGTGGCGGACTCGTCCTCGATCTCCTGGGGGCGCACCACCACGATGCCGTCGAACTCCAGGCCCTTGGTGTCCAGACCGGTCAGCACGACGACGCGGTCCTCCCCCGAGGGCGTCGCGTCGGAGTCGACCGCGGCGGCGGCGCTGGGTGCGTCCGCGGCGAGCTCGGGCCAGGAGGCCAGCCAGGCGTTGACCTGCGAGCGCCGGGCCGCGGGTACGACGATGCCGACGGTGCCGGCGACCTCGCCGGCGATCTCGAGGACCGCCGCGCGGGTGGCCTCCTCCAGGTCGGGCACGCCCTCGAGCACCTTCGGGTCGACGCCGGTCGAGCGCACGGCCGTCGGCAGGTCGGCGTCCAGGCCGACCCGGCGGGCGTAGGCCTCGGCGTGGGCGTAGATCTCCGAGGAGTTGCGGTAGTTCGTGGAGAGGTGGAAGGCGTGGATGACCTTGCCCTCGAGGGCGGCGGCCCGCGCAGCGGCGGACTCCTCGGGCACCGGCCACGACGACTGCGCCGGGTCGCCGACGATCGTCCAGGAGGCGGTGCGACCGCGGCGCGCGACCATCCGCCACTGCATCGGGGTGAGGTCCTGGGCCTCGTCGATCAGCACGTGGGCGAACGGGTCGTCCTCGATGCGGTGGGTCGGCGGAGACCAGGGCCGGCTGTTGGGGGCGTACTCGCGGTCTGAGGCTGTGGTCAGCTCCTTGAGGTCGACCCCGCCCTCCTCGGCGGTCAGCACGTCGTCGAGCTGCTGGTCGGCGTCGGTCTGCTGGGGGACGTCGCCGAGGGCGTAGCGCAGCTCGTCGACCAGCGCGATGTCCTCGATGGTCAGGCCAGCGGCGGGGGTGTCGCCGGCGTGGTCGGCCCACGCCTTGACGAGCAGGATCTGCTCCTCGGGGCTGAGAATGCCGTCGGACACCCGCGCGAGCAGGTCCGGCTCGCGCAGCCAGCCCAGCACCGTCACCGCGTCGAGCGGCGGCCACCAGGCCACCGCGAACTCCACGAACGAGCGCGTGGTGAGCATGTCCTCGTTGAACTCCTCGCGGCCACGCTCCCGGCCGCGCTCGCTGCGCACCTGGCGCCACATCGCGTCCAGCAGCGTGTGCGCCACCCGCGGCAGCTGCCGGTTGCGGCGGCCCTGGCTCATCAGCTGCTTGCGCAGCCTGCTCAGCGTCTGCCGGTCGAGCACGAGGGAGTTGTCGCGCCAGAAGATCCGGTACTCCTGCGGGCTGCCCGGGGCCTGCTGGCGCGCCGTACGCCGCAGCACCTCGGCCATCCGCGCCGAGCCCTTGACGTCGGCGACCGCCGGCTCGTCGTGGCGGGTCGCGCGCATCCCGTCCACGACCTCGCCGAGCGAGCGCAGCGCTACCGCGGTCTCGCCGAGGCTCGGCAGCACCCGCTCGATGTAGCGCATGAACACGCCGCTGGGGCCGACGATGAGCACGCCGCCGCCCTCGAAGCGGCGCCGGTCGTTGTAGAGCAGGTACGCCGCGCGGTGCAGCGCGACGACGGTCTTGCCGGTGCCGGGGCCGCCGGAGATGGTCACGACGCCCTTCGAGGGGGCGCGGATCGCCTTGTCCTGCTCGGCCTGGATGGTGGCGACGATCGAGTGCATGGACCGGTCGCGGGCGCGGGAGAGCTGCGCCATCAGCGCGCCCTCGCCGACGATCGGCAGATCGGCGTCCATCCGCTCCAGCGCCTCGGCGTCGAGCAGCTCGTCCTCGACGCCGACGACCTTCGGACCGTCGTTGCGCAGCACCCGCCGGCGGACCACGCCGCTCGGCTCGGCGGCGGTGGCCTGGTAGAACACGGCGGCCGCGGGGGCGCGCCAGTCGACGAGCAGCGAGTCGCGCTGGTCGTCGCGCAGGCCGATCCGGCCGATGTAGCGCGGCTCCGGGTCCAGCTCGGGCTGCAGGTCCAGGCGCCCGAAGACCAGACCCTCGTGGGCGGCGTCGAGCTGGGCGATGCGGCGCGCGGCCTGGAAGACCATCGCGTCGCGCTCGACCAGGCCACCCTCGTGGCCCAGCTTCCCGCGCTCGTGCCCCTCACGGGCCAGCTCGCGCGCCGCCTTCGCGGACCTCTCCATCTGGAGGTAGACGCGATCGACGAACTGCTGCTCACGCGCGACCTCGCGCGCTGCGACGTCCTCGGTCAAGGGATCCCCACCACACCAGTCGAACACGTCGCCTGCGGCGACTCGGAAGGGAACAAGATTACTCGCCCGTGCTCCGCAGCGACGGATCGGCACCTGTCTAGCCCTGTCGCGCTCCCTGAGCCCGTCCCGAAGGGCGCGCAGAGCGTGTTGGGCCGATCTCCTCCGGCGTGAGTTCTTGCAGACGATGATTGGCCTCGCCACAATTCCTTCCGCCCCTCGGGGCCGCGTCCGATCGGACCTGCTCATGTCACACCGCCTGGCGGCGAGTCTCCTGGCCGTCGCCCTCACCGCCACCGCTGCCCTCGGGGTGCCGTCGGCCGCCCACGCCGACCGGGTGGAGACCCGCGACGCCGCCGGGGACGTCATGATGGCCGAGAACTTCGACACCGAAGACCTCGTGCCCGCACCGGACTTCACCTCGGTCGACATCGTCCGCACCGTCGTCGACCACCGCCGTCACCGGTTGAACCTGACGGTGCGCTTCCGCGACCTGCGCAGCACGCCCATGCACTTCACCGAGTTCCGGGTGCGCACGCCGAAGCGTGCGTTCGGGGTCTCGGTCACCCGGGGGATGGGCGGCGGCGCCAAGGGTCTGGCCGAGGTGAGCCGCCCGAACGGACGCACGGTGAAGTGCACGGGCCTGCGCTGGTCGATCGACCGCGACGCCGACCGGGTGACGGCCTCGGTGCCGACCACCTGCCTCGGCTCGCCGCGCTGGGTGAAGATCGGCGTCGGCGCGATCAGCACTGCGTCCGGCGTGCTGGAGGACCCCGACGACCGCTACCGCATGTACGTCGACGACGGCCACCGCGCCGGCCGGGTCGGCGAGTACCTCACGATGGGCCCGAAGGTGTCCCGTGGCTGAGCGCGCGCGCCTGGCCGGAGCCCTGGCGTCGCTGGCGCTGCTCGCCCCCCTCACCGTGCTGGCCACCGCCGCGCCGGTCGCGGCCGAGCGGGCGGTCCTGCACGACCCGGCCGGTGACGTGGTGCGGACCACAATCACCGAGGACGGGGACGACGACTCGGTCTACGACACCACCGACACCGGCACCGACGTACGGCGCCTGGTCGTGCGGCACGCTGCGCGCAAGCTCACCCTGACGCTGCACGTGCGCGACCTGGTCCGCGGCGAGCGGGGGCGCAACGCGCACTTCGGGATCGACACCTCCGGGCCGAGCATGCTGCTGGCGCTGGTCGACGTGGGGCGCACCCCGAAGCGCGACCGCGCGAGGACCATCGACCTGACCGAGGACGGCAACATGCGCAAGTGCCGCGGGGTCAAGCACGCGGTCTCCGCGCAGGACGACACCATCGCCGTCACCATCCCGCGGCGCTGCCTGGGTAACCCGCGGTGGGTCCAGGTCTCGGCGGGCGTCTCCAGGTCCACCGGGACTGGGTTTGTCGTGACGAACCCCCGCCGCAGCGACCCAGGGTTCAGCTTCAGCGAGGATGAAGCCGGCTCCGACGGCCGCCGGGCCTTCGCGATGCCCCGGGCCACCCGCCGGGTCCACGTCGGCTGACGCGCGCACCGGTACGCCGTCGCGCGCGGCGGCGTACCGGCTGACGCGCTATCGCTTGCGCGACAGGAACGCCATCATGGCCTCGTGAGCGCCCTCAGAGCCGAAGAGCCGGGCGCTCAGCGCCGCCACGTCGTCGCGCTGGGCGTCGATGCGGGCGAGCAGGTCGCGCGCGAGCAGGGCCTTGGTCTCGCGCAGTCCCTGCGGGTGACCGGTGGCCAGCGAGGCGCAGACGGCCGCCACCGTCTCGTCGACGTCCGCCGCCGGCACCGCCTTGGTCGCCAGGCCCATCTCGACGGCCTCGCGACCGGAGAACACCTCGCCGCCCAGGCAGGCCAGCGCGGCGGCGCGGCTGGTCATCCGCGGCAGCACGGTCAGCGAGATGACCGCAGGCGTCAGCCCGAGCTTGACCTCGGTGAGCGCGAACGTCGCCTCCTCGGCGGCGACCACGATGTCGCTGGCGGCGATGATGCCGATGCCCCCGGCACGCACCGGGCCGTGCAGCGCGGCGACCACCGGCTTGTCGAGCGCCACGATCAGCCGCTGCAGGTCGACCAGGGCGCGGGTGCCCTCCTCCATGCTGCCGTCCGCGGCCTCCGACAGGTCCGCGCCCGAGCAGAAGACGCGCCCCGAGGAGCGGAGCACGACCACCTTCGCCTGCGGATCCGCCTCGGCGGCGCGCAGCTGTGCGAAGAGCTCGGTGACGAGCTGGCGCGAGAGCGCGTTGCGGTTGGCGGGCGAGTCGAGGGTCACGGTGGCGACGGAGTCGACCACGTCGAGGTGCACGAGTTCGGTCATGCGCGCCATCCTGCCGGAAACCGGGCCCGGCCATCCGCTGCGACGCCCGGCTCCGAACACCTCGCATGAACCGCCCCTCGCCAGCTGCCCTGGCCCACGCCGGCGCAGGCGTGCTGGCCACGCTCACCGCGATGGCGGCCGGCCACCTCGTCGCTGCCCTGGTCGCGCCCGAGGCCTCGCCGGTCCTCGCGGTCGGCTCCACCGTCATCGACGCCACGCCGACCCCGGTCAAGGAGTGGGCGGTACGCGAGATGGGCAACGCCGACAAGCCGGTGCTCATCGGCAGCGTGATCGTGGTGACCCTGCTGCTCGCCGCCCTGGCCGGGGTGCTGGCCCGGCGGCGGCTGCTCCTGGGCGTCGGGCTGCTGCTGGTCCTGGTCCTCGCCGCCGGCACCGCCGCCCTGCTCCGGCCCGCGGCCGGCGCCGGCGCCGTACTGCCCTCGTTGACGGCGGCCGTGGTCGGCGTCGGCGCCCTGGTCTGGCTGGTCCGCGCGCTCGCCGGCTCCCGTCCGGCGGCTCCCGCGCCGTCAGCCGACGGGGAGGCGTCCGACGGGGAGGTCGCCGGGGAGGCGTCCGCCGGAGAGGTCGCCGGGAGCGGGGCGTCGCGGCGCGGGGTGCTGGTGGCCGGTGGCGTGCTGGCCAGCGCCGCGGTGCTGATGGGCGGCGCCGGTCAGTGGTTGATCGACCTCAGCCGGCGGATCGGCGACATCACGCTGCCCCGGCCCCGGCGCCCGATCGCCGCGCTGCCGAGCGGGCTGGAGGAGTCCTACCCCGAGATCACCGCGTTCCGGACACCGAGCTCCGACTTCTACCGCGTCGACACCAACCTGATCGTCCCGGTGGTCGACCACGACGGGTGGAGCCTGCGCATCGACGGCGACGTCGCGCGCGAGGTCACCATCGACTACCAGGACCTGCTCGCGATGCCGATGATCGAGCGCGACATCACGATGACCTGCGTCTCCAACGAGGTCGGCGGCGACTACGTCGGCGCGGCGCGCTGGCTGGGCGTGCCGCTCGTCGACGTGCTCGCCCTGGCGGGGGTGGGATCGGCGGCCGACCAGATCCTGTCCACCGCCGTCGACGGCTTCACGATCAGCACCCCGCTGGCCGTCGCCACCGACGGGCGCGACGCGATGGTCGCGGTCGGCATGAACGGCGAGCCGCTGCCCCGCGAGCACGGCTTCCCGGCCCGGCTGATCACCCCCGGCCTCTACGGCTACGTCGGCGCCACCAAGTGGCTCGAGCGGCTCACCCTCACCACCTACGACGACGAGCAGGCCTACTGGACCGAGCGGGGCTGGGCGATCGACGGCCCGATCAAGGTCGCCAGCCGGATCGACACACCCCGCCCGCTGGCCACCCTCGACGCCGGCCGGCAGGTCATCGGAGGCGTCGCCTGGGCGCAGGGGCGCGGGATCGGCACGGTCGAGGTCCGCATCGACGGCGGCGACTGGCAGCCGGCCCGGCTCGGCCCGGACGCGGGCGTCGACTACTGGCGCCAGTGGTTCCTGCCCTGGGAGGCGACCAGTGGACGCCACGACCTCTCGGTGCGCGCCACCACGACCGACGGCGAGGTGCAGACCGCCGCGCGCGCGGCGCCGTACCCGAACGGGTCCAGCGGGATCCAGGAGGTGGTGGTCAGCGTCTCCTGAGCCGGGCTTCGTCTGAGCCCGGCTCCCTGTCGGTTTCCCCGGTCGACCGGGGAACCCTGAACTGGACGGCCGAAATTTCGCCGGACAACATCAGCGATACCCGGCCGACCGGGTAAACCGACACCCCCCGGGACCCGCGCCGCGCCGTACCGCTCCCGGCTCACTCGTCCCCGGTGAGGTTGAAGCCGCGCAGCCGGTGGCCGGTGAGCCACGCGCCGCCGACGATCACGACCACCGACGCCACCACCGCGTAGCCGAGGCCGACCTCCACCACCCCGGGCTCGCCGGCGATCGCCGCCGCCCAGCGCCGGATGCTCAGCCAGCGCACCCCGTCGAGCAGCCCGCCGAGCAGGCCCTCCCAGATCAGCAGGTAGAGCAGGCCGACCACCACCGCGTGCCGCGTCATCGCCGAGGCCCAGGCGAACAGCGAGGAGTAGGCCAGGCCGCCCACCAGCGAGCCGAGCGCGAACTTCACCGCCAGGTCCGGCTCCCCCAGCACCAGGCCCGCGAGCAGCATCGGCACCGCGCCGAACACCAGCACGCAGGCACCGGCGACCAACAGCTTGCTGGCCACGATCGTGTGCCGCGAGAGCGGCTTGGCCAGCAGGTAGGTGATCGAGCCGTCGTCGATCTCCGGCGCCAGCACACCGGTCGCGGCGATCAGCGCGACCAGCGGCACGATCACCGCGAGGCCCAGGGCGTTGAGGGTGTCGCCGGCGGCGTCGGCGTCCTCGCCGACGAGGACCCGGACCAGCACCGCGATCGCGACGAGCACCAGCGGCAGCACGAACATCAGCACCCCGCGACGGCGCCCGAAGAGGCTGCGGAACCCGAGGCGCACGATCGTCGGCGAGATCGGGCCGCGCGGGCCCGCGCCGGTGCGCGGGGAGGACCCGGCCGCACTCATGCCGACACCAGGTAGGCGAAGACGCTCTCCAGCGACTCGTCGGTCGGCGTCACCTCGAGCAGGCGCAGGTCGTGCTCGCGGGCCAGCTGCGGCAGCACCTCGCTGAACCGGCCGAAGTCCGAGGCCTCCACCTCCAGCCCGCCCTCCGCCCGCACCCGGACCCCGCGCACCGAGGTGTCGGCGAGCAGCACCGAGGCCATCAGCCGGTCGGAGGAGGTGCGCAGCACGAAGCGGTTGGGTCGGTCGGTCATCAGCCGGCGGATCGCGCCGAAGTCGCCCGATGCGGCGTGCCGGCCCGCCACCACGACCTCGACCTGACGTGCCACCTGCTCGACCTCCTCGAGGATGTGGGAGCTGAACAGCACCGTGCGCCCCTCGGCGCCCATCGAGCGCAGCAGCTCCATCAGGTGCATCCGCTGGCGCGGGTCCATGCCGTTGAAGGGCTCGTCGAGCAGCAGCACGCCGGGGTCGTGGACCAGCGCCGATGCCATCTTGACCCGCTGCCGCATGCCCTTGGAGTACGTCGAGATGGTGCGGTCCTGGGCATCGGTCATCTCCACCAGCGCCAGGGCCCGCTGGGCGGCGGCGCCCGGGTCCGCCAGCCCGTGCAGCTCGGCGTTGGCGACCACGAACTGCCGGCCGGTGAGGTAGTCGAAGAGCGCCTCGCTCTCCGGCACCAGCCCGAGCTTGCGGTAGGCCTCCTTGTTGCGCCACAGCGGGTCGCCGTCGAGCGTGACGGAGCCCGTCGAGGGCGCCAGGAACCCCGCCATCAGCGCGATCAGCGTCGACTTCCCGGCGCCGTTGGGCCCCAGCAGCCCGGTCACCCCGGGGCCGATGGTCATCGACACGTCGTTGACGGCGACCACGTTGCGGTACCACCGCGAGACGTGCTCGAGGCGCAGCGTGCTCATCCGCTCACCTTCCGATAGCGCCACAGCAGGGCGGCGACCGAGCCCAGCACGGTCACCACCGCCGCGACGAGGTAGAGGGCGCCCATCGCCCCGCCCTCCGGCGGGGTCGGCGTGGCGCTGGCCGAGTCGAAGAGGAAGACCTGCACCCCGTCCACGAGCGTGTACGGCGAGAGGATGCCGGCCACCTGCCCGACCCGCTCGTCGCCGGTCTCCCAGGCGATCGCCTGGATCGTGGTCACCACCGTGTAGCTGACCAGCAGCACCACGATCACCGAGGCCACTGCCAGCCCGCGCCGCAGGGTCAGCGCCGAGACCAGAGCGGCGAGCCCGGACAGGCACGCGGCGAGCAGCAGCGCGCCCACCAGCGAGGCCCCGAACAGCTCGGTCTCGCGGCCCAGCGGCAGGTCGGCGAGCAGCCCCCCGACGTACATCAGCAGCAGCGGCGCCGCGATCAACGCGAAGGTGGCGGCGATCAGCGAGGCCAGCCGGACCAGGACGTAGGTGGAGCGCCGGCCGGGCCGGGCCAGGTACAGGGTGATCGTGCGGAAGCGCAGGTCGCGGGAGAACAGCGTCGGCGCCTGCGCGGCGACGAAGACCGAGATCAGCAGCTGGGTGGTGGTCGGGTAGATCGAGTAGGCCACCAGGTGCTCGTCGAGCTGGAGGACGTCGCCGACCTGGACCAGCACCCCCACCAGGATCAGCGCCGGCAGCAGCATCAGGGCGAACAGGCCCAGCGGCAGGATCTTGGAGCGCCCGGAACGGCCCAGGCCGAAGCAGTTGCGCAGCCCGGTGACGAAGAACCCCCACGCGATCGCGCCCTCACCGAGCCGCGGCCCGCCGTACGGGCGGTAGCCGATGTCGTGGATGACCGCCCCGGAGCGGGCGCCGGGGCGGTCCAGGGTCGGCTGCGCCTCGGCGGACTTCGATTCGGCCGGGTGTGACTCAGACGGGCTGGACACTGCCGGCACCTCCTTCGCGGAAGACGTCCTCGATGCGGTGGTGGCGCTCCTGCATCCGGACCAGGCCGAGCCCGAGGTCGACGGTGAGGTCGCGGACCACGTCGCGGGTGGTCTCGTCGCGCACCTCGACCTCGATCATCCGGCCCTCGGCGGGCCAGGCCCGCAGGCCCGCCTCCACCAGCGCCTCGCCGAGCAGCCGGTCGGCGTCGGGGCGGCCCTGCACCTCGACGAGCAGGTTGCCGGTGGCGTCGAGGAAGTCGGTGGTGGCCGAGGAGCGCAGCAGCCGGCCCGCGTCGAGCACCACCACGTGGTCGCTGATCCGCTCGAGCTCGCCGAGCAGGTGCGAGGTGACCAGCACCGCGATGCCGAACTCGGTGCCGATCCGGCGCACCAGGGCGAGCATGTCGTCGCGCGAGGAGGGGTCCAGCCCGTTGGTGGGCTCGTCGAGCAGCACCAGGCGCGGGTCGTGGACCAGGGCCTGGGCCAGCTTCACCCGCTGCTTCATGCCGGTGGAGTAGCCGCCGATGGCGCGGTAGCGCTCCTCGGCCAGCCCCACGTGGCGCAGCACGTCCGAGGCCCGCTCGCGAGCCGCGGGGTAGGGCAGCCCGGACATCTGGCCCATGTGCACCACCAGGTCGCTGGCCGAGACGTCGGCGGGCAGGCAGTCGTGCTCGGGCATGTAGCCGACCAGGGAGCGGATCTGGGCGCCCTGCGTGGCCACGTCGTGGCCGAGGACCCGCGCGCTCCCCTCGCTGGCGTCGACCAGCCCCAGCAGGATCTTGATCAGCGTCGACTTGCCGGCGCCGTTGGCCCCGACCAGCCCGGTCACGCCCACCCCGACCCGTACGTCGAGGTGGTCGAGCGCGACCACGCCCGGATAGCGCTTGGTCAGCCCCACGGCATCGATGACGGCCTCGTCCACACCCACGGCGACCAACCTAGCGGCAGTCCGGGCCTGGGCCGGGTGGCGCTCGGACCAATCCGCCTTCCGACCTGCGGCGAACTCCTCCCATCAGGCAAGCCCGGCAGGGGCCCCACCGATGGAAGGCACTGACATGAAGCTGACGACGATCACCCGAACCGGCGGACTCGCCACCCTCGCGCTCACCGTCTCGCTGGGCCTCGCGGCCTGCGGCGGGGACGACTCCGACGACAGCGCCTCGAGCGAGGAGTCCTCGCAGAGCGAGTCGCCCTCGGAGTCCATGGAGTCGGAGAGCGCGATGACCGGCGACGCCGCGTCGCAGACCTTCGGCGAGGCCTGCAGCGCGGTCCCGACGAGCGGGCCCGGCTCCCTCGAGGTGATGGCCACCGAGCCGGTGGCCACCGCGGCCTCGGGCAACCCGCTGCTGGAGACCCTGGTCACCGCGGTGGACAAGGCCGGCCTGGTCGACACCCTGAACTCGGCCGAGGCGATCACCGTCTTCGCGCCCACCAACGAGGCGTTCGCCAAGATCCCGGCCAAGGACCTCGAGGCCGTGCTCAACGACAAGAAGACGCTGACCCAGATCCTCACCCACCACGTGGTGGAGGGCGAGCTCGCCCCGGAGGACATCGCCGGCGAGCACACGACCCTGAACGGCGACATGGTCACCGTCG
Source organism: Nocardioides sp. Z43_10 (assembly GCF_059766615.1). Classification (NCBI taxonomy): domain Bacteria; kingdom Bacillati; phylum Actinomycetota; class Actinomycetes; order Propionibacteriales; family Nocardioidaceae; genus Nocardioides; species Nocardioides sp. Z43_10. Next base: position 134,567 of record NZ_JCBAJY010000009.1, read on the forward strand.
AGGGCTCGGGCGAGAGCTTCACCGTCGGCGACGAGATGGCGGCCGTGCTGTGCGGCAACGTGCCGACGGCCAACGCGACCGTCTACGTCGTCGACACCGTGCTGATGCCGTGACCTCGACGCACCCTTGTTGATCCCCGGACCACACGGAAAGATCCCCTCGTGGACCCCTCCCGCCCTGCCACCCCCGGATCCGGTCCCCTCGGACCGGTTCCGGGGGGCACCGCTCCCCCCGACCTCACCGCCCTGCTCAAGCTGGCCGGGCGAGGCGACGAGGGAGCCTTCGCCGAGCTGTACGACGCGACGGCTCCGCGCGCCTACGGCCTCGCGGTCCGCGTCGTACGCGACCCCGCCCAGGCCGAGGAGGTGACCCAGGAGGCGTTCCTGGAGGCCTGGCGTCACGCCGGCCGCTTCGACCCGGAGAAGGGCAGCGCCTCGGCGTGGCTGATGACGCTGGTGCACCGCAAGGCGGTGGACCGGGTCCGCTCGGCCGAGGCGTCCACCCGCCGCGACACGACGTACCACCAGCACAACCGGCCGGTCCCCCACGACACCACGGCGGAGGCCGCCCAGGCCTCCCTGGAGGCGAAGCGGGTCCGCCACGCGCTGGCCGCCCTGACGGCGGTCCAGCGGCAGGCGGTGGAGCTGGCCTATCTGGGGGGGTATACACACACCGAGGTGGCCTCGATGCTCGACCTGCCGGTCGGGACGGCCAAGACCCGCATCCGGGACGGACTGATCCGGCTGCGCGACACGATGGGAGTGGGGCAGTGACCGAGTCCATCCACTTCCTGGCCGGGGCCTACGTGGTCGACGCCCTGGACGGTGCCGAGCGCGCCGACTTCGAGCAGCACCTGGCCGGCTGCGCGGACTGCCGCGCCGAGGTCGCCAGCCTCTCCGAGGGCGCGGCGGTGCTCGCCGACGCGGTCTCCGTCGCACCGCCTCCCGCGCTGCGCGAGCGGGTGCTCGCCGACATCGCCACGGTGCGCCCGCTGCCGCCGCACCAGGAGGCAGGCGTGACCACGCTCGCCTCGCGGCGCCGCCGCGGCGTCGCGCTGCTGGCCGCCGCGGCCGCGGTGGTGGCGACGGTGGGCGTCGGCGGCGTCTGGCAGCCCTGGGAGGACGACTCCTCGACGCCCCTGACCGCCGCCGAGAAGGTGATGACGGCCCCCGACGCGGAGAAGGTCTCGCTGGAGTTCGACGGCGGCGCCCGGGCGACGGTGGTGTACTCCGACGAGCTCGGCAAGTCGGTGCTGCTGACCGAGAAGATGCCGCCGCCGCCGGAGGGGAAGATCTACCAGGTCTGGTACGACGTGCCCGACGAGGGCATGGTGTCCGCGGCCGTGATGCCGGTCAAGGAGGACCAGACGGTGATGCTCGAGGGCGACGCCAGCGAGGCCACCGGAGCCGGGATCACCGTCGAGCCGGAGGGCGGCTCGCCGGAGCCCACCTCGGAGCCGATCGCGCTGTTCGCCTTCGACGAGGCCTGAGCGGGTTGACGCCCGGCGCGGCGCCGGTCTTCAGTGGAGCGATGAGCTCCGCGCCCCACCCTGGGGGGACCGACGCCGTGCGGGCCGCGTTCCAGGCCACGCCGCGGGCCGGCTTCCTGCCCCGCCGCGAGCGCCGGCGCGCGTCGTACGACGGGCCGCTGGCGATCGGGCACGGTCAGACCAACTCCCAGCCGCGCACCGTCGAGCAGATGCTGAAGCTGCTGGACGTGCGCCCGGGCCAGCGGGTGCTCGACGTCGGCGCCGGCTCGGGCTGGACCACCGTCCTGCTGGCGCACCTGGTCGGGCCCGGCGGCGAGGTGCTCGGCGTGGAGCTCGTCGACGATCTGGTGGCCTTCGGCGCCGAGAACGTGCGGCGGGCCGCGGTCCCCTGGGCCAGCGTCCGCCGCGCCCGGCCCGGCGTGCTCGGCCTGCCCGACCACGCGCCGTACGAACGGATCCTGGTCTCCGCCGAACCGCCCACGCTGCCCACCGCCCTCGTCGACCAGCTGGGCGAGCAGGGCCGGATGGTGATCCCGGTGGCGGGCACGATGCTGCGCGTGCAGCGCCACCACGACGAGGTGAGCGTGACCGAGCACGGCTCCTACCGCTTCGTCCCGCTCCGCTGACCCCCGCCCGCCCCGCCCGCGCCGCGCCGCGCCGCGCCCGCACCACCCCCGCGGGCTTGTAACGCGGGGTTATGCCCACTAGGACAGCGGGCTGGGTCTATCGGTGGAAGCAACGGGTCAGGCTGCTGGCGTTGTTGTCAGCAGCGCGGCCAGCGCTTGGGCTGG